>CABZWK010000003.1 GCA_902529365.1 uncultured Balneola sp. | reverse complement strand
TACTATTGGTATAACTATTTATGTCCTATTATTTATTATTAATCATAAGTTGATAAAAACCGAAATATATATGAAGTATATCAAAATTAGTTTTGCAGCTATTCTTATTTTGAGTTGTGGTACAGAAAATACTATTACATATGAAATTTCAATTTCTATTGATCCACCCTTTGCAGGCACTGTTGTTTCCAATCCTAATCAAACTGTTGTAGACAAAGGGACTTCATTTTCATTAAAAGCATTTGCAAATGAAGGTTGGATTTTTAATAGTTGGAGTGGTGATATATCATCTACTGTAAATCCATTAAGTTTGTCATTAGATAGTGACAAAACTATAATTGCCAATTTTAGTGCAAAATCTTACCCTCTAGCTATTGAAGTCAATGGTCATGGTACAGTAAGTGAGGAAATAATTGCTCTACCTAAAGCTGATGAGTATGTACATGGAACAATTGTAAAACTCACCGCAGAACCAGACGAAGGTTGGATATTTGTTGAATGGAACGGTGACGCGAGTGGCACTGATAACAGCATTATAATTGAAGTATTAGAAAAAAAAAATATTACTGTGATTTTTTCTCAAATATCAGAAGAGTTTATGTTCGGTGCCGATTTGTCCTATGTTAACCAGATTTTAGATTACGGTGGTATTTATAAATTTAATAATGTAATCACAGACCCTTACTCAATTTTTTCAGAGTTAGGTACAAAAACAGTACGGTTCAGATTATTTAAAGATCCAATTTGGACCAAAGAGATCTATGGTGAATCTGGCGCTCAGCTTTACAATGATCTTTTAGATGTCACTCTTGCCATAAAACGCGCTAAACAATACGATATGGATATACTTCTGGACTATCATTATTCAGATATTTGGGCAGACCCGGGAAAGCAGGAAGTACCTAAATCATGGGAAAATCTGTCTTTTGAGGAGATCGCAGATTCTATATATCAATATACCTACCAAACTTTAATTCATCTGTACAAAGAAGAGGCATTACCTGAAATGGTACAAATTGGCAATGAAAATAACTGTGGACTGGTTCATCCTTATGCCAATGTATGTGAAGCCAACAATTGGGAAAAACTTGGTGTATTACTTAATCAAGGCATTAATGCAGTTAGGAAAGTAGAGACAGATACGGGACATCAAATAAAAATAGTATTGCATGTCGCTCAACCGGAAAACGTTGATACTTGGTTTCAAAAAATAATTAGTATTGGTGGGGTTTCAGATTTCGATGTTATTGGTTTTTCCTACTATCCAAAATGGTCTGATGTATCTTTAGATAGAATATCAAATTTTGTAGCAAACTTTAAAACTACTTACCAACGTGAAGTGATGATTCTGGAAACTGCATATCCATGGACTCTATCATATGCCGACAATTATAGAAATATTTTAGGTGCTGATTATTTGATTGAAGGATATGAAGCAACTGTTGAAGGTCAAAGACAATTTATGATTGATTTGGTTAAAGAAGTTCTAGATGGGGGTGGAAGCGGTGTATTTTATTGGGAGCCAGCTTGGATCACTTCAAATATGAAAGATTTATGGGGCACCGGGTCATCTTGGGAAAATAATACTTTATTTGATTTTGAAGGCAATGCACATGCAGGGTTTGATTTCATGATGTACAATTATTAATAAGGATCTACTTTGCCTGAAGCAGCAAAATTAATATTAAAGTACACCACTATTGCACCGCTTAAAAAGAACGTAAAGTACACGGAATAAATCCACTAACTCAGTATTTATACATAGTACATGGAGTGGGGTGAGTAAATAAAAAAGCCCCAAGATGTAGTATATCTTGAGACTATATAAAGACTGACTAGAAGCTGATCTACTTAATCAAAAGCATCTTCTTAGTCTGCGTAAACGTTGGAGTGGTTAGTTTATACAGGTACACTCCACTTGATAATCCTGATGCATCAAAGGTAGCAGTGTGATACCCAGCCGACTGCTGTCCATTCACTAGTTCCATCACCTTTTGACCCACACTATTAAACACATCAAGGGTTACTTGATTCGCAGTTGGTAAAGCATATTTAATTTGGGTAGATGGGTTGAAGGGGTTAGGATAGTTTTGGGATAATTTGTACCCTTGTGATATCATTTGTATCTCACCTGTAATGTCTAATGAGTTTTGATTCACTAATTCCAAGACTAAAAATTCCCAATCATCCAGACTAAATTCGTAGTCCTGCGATAATCCAATTAGCTTGTCGGTAAACACATTTCGATAGGTACCCTGTGGTAAGACATCGATCGCTTGAAAACTCACTGCTTGGGTACTTAGATTAAAGAAGCAAAGAACCCTCTCACCATCTTTTTCCCGTTTAAACGCATAAATTGGAGAATTCTGAGTCGTTTTTATTCGAATTGCTTCATTTTCATCAAATCCATTCCACAAAGACGCATTTCTTTTCTTGAGATCGAATAACCTACGATAGTAGTCAAATAGAGGATAATCACGCCAAGGTATTAGATCCTTATCGAAAAAAGATAGCTGCTTATTCATCCCAGTCTCCTCACCGTTATAGACTAGAGGCATACCGTTTATTACATGACTAAGTACTGAAAAATTAACCGCTCTGGGGCCAAATAATTGAGCAGGTGTTCCTTCCCAAGCATTTTCGTCATGGTTGGAAACGAAATATAGGCGATACGCGCCATTTGAGTAGTTGTTTTGTTCTTTGTTTACAAAACTTCGAAGGATATTGGCATCAGCCACTCCTTGGGTAATACGCGGCAAGACACCGCCTCCAAATCCATAAAAATCCCAACTATAATTCATATCGAAGCCTAAATCTATAAGATGCTCTCCAGAGCCTTCTGCAAGTAGTAATAGGTCTGATCTGGTTTGTTTTAACACGGCAATGGCCTCTTCCCAAAAATCGTCCGGGACAAAGTCGACCGCATCAAAGCGAAATCCATTGACTCCAACAGAATCGACCCAAAATTTCATAGCTTCAATCATGTACTCTCTAAGACCTTGTTTCTCGTAATCCAGTTCGATAACATCGGACCAGTTGGTTCCTGGTGGTGGTATAAAATCACCCTCACTATTGGTGACATACCATTCTGGGTTGGTTTGGGTAAGTACATTGTCCCAAGAGGTATGATTGGCAACCCAATCTATTAATACATACTTATTTCTACTCTGAATCTCTGAAACAAGATCTTTAAATTCTACTAAGCTTCCATAGTCAGGATTAACCTGATAATAATCTTTTACAGAGTAAGGACTTCCCAAGCTTCCTAACCGATTAAATGTCCCAATTGGATGAATTGGCATGAACCATATTATACCAGGCCCTAAGGAATCAATTCTGTCTAAATCCCTTTTAAATGCTGCGATATTACCTTCTTGAGAATAGTGTCTTAAATTGACTTCATACATACCTAACTTGAACGACCATTGATGATGGCTTTGCACTTCGCCTGAGCTTTGCGTATACCCATAATCCAAATTAAAAAGGGAAACGAGTAAGAGGGTACTTGTGATAATAAACCAATGCGATATTGTGTTCTTTACCATATTAAAACATACAAAGTTTGAGCTGCTTTGTTCTGCACATTTTCTTAGCTTTATATTTTGTAGGAACTGTACAAGTTTTGTACAACTTATATATAGTTAAGAGTGTTTTAACACTAAATCAAGTGAAGTACAGTTTAATCTGATTCTGTATTTTTCTTATTACGAATGTATATAAGAGTTGGGAAAAGAATTTGTAGATAATATTGCTGACTATTACCTTAATAGTGATAATATTATATATAAGATTGATAAATAACTTAAATGTAATTCTATGAACTTAATGCTAACTGCAAGCTGTAATGATGCCGATGATTTTAAAATAAATGGCTATGAAAAAGTAAAGTCTGAGTTTTCTGATTGGTGTGATTCTTCAAAATGTATTTTTTGTAAAATTGATAATCAAAATGTTTTAGAACTATTTTTTGATGTAAATCCTTCGAAACTTAAAGAGTGGTTGACTAAACCATCTACCCAACAAATGTTTAAAGAACATAATTTTGTCCCAAAAAGATATTCTTTTGAGCCACTATCATTATAATTTTTTACTACAAAACCTATAAAAGGGGGATGGAAATAAAAAACTCACCGCTTGGAAGGGCTTTAAAGTACAAATAAAACGGTTATTATTTCATTTGAGACATAGCAGTAGCTTCATTTATTTGGAAAATGTAGTCACCTCAAATTTTTCAAAACAAACCAACAATTTGGTTGTTTAAGCCTTAACACTCGGATTACCCTATAGTATAGTCTTTAGATAGTAAGTGAGTACTCACATTATATAAAATTGCATCATAATTTACCTCCACATCAGCGCAACTTATAAACGATACTTCTTTTTTACCAATTCACGCAGAGCTTCTGGCTCATAAATCTGACCTCGAACAATCCCGTCCCGTATTCCAGACAAGGATTGATATAACAGCTCTGCTTCATGTTCGAATTTAGAAAACCCCATTTTCTTAAACATTCGAAGCACCCCTTCACGTAAGTATCGCTCCCATTCTTCGGGTTCCCATTCGGTTCGAATCGACTGAATTTGACTCCTTAACCGCCAATAGTCAAATCTATCTGATGGAATATCAAAAAAGCTGTCCACTAATTTTGAAAAAAACACCTTGGGTTCATGCTCTGATATGACCTCAGCTACCGCCTGATACATTTCATCGGCACCTTGCTGTAACAAGAAATCAAGCAAAGTATCTTTCGAGCGAAAATGCCGAAATATTAACCCCTCCGAAACTCCTGCTTCTTCAGCAATTATTCGGGTTGATGTGTTATGAAAGCCTCGCTCAACAAATAATTGCATGGAAGCTTGCGCGATTTTTTCTTTACGATCAATCATAGCTTCAATATAACAAAGTGAGTAATCACTTACAATTATCGCAAAAACTTAACTGAGTTTCACCGGTTTATCCTGCTGCTACATAACAATGCCGATGTTTCCACGAGTATGGAGGATTCGAGCGCTCTAGACGCTGAGTTAGGCAGGGTTGTTAGTTTAGAGCTCAATTACCCGAATCCATTTAACCCAAGCACGACCATAAACTATCGTGTATCTAAGGCAACCCATGTGCAATTAAAGGTACTCGATACTCTAGGGCGTTTGGTCACGGTGTTAGAAGACGGGTTTCATTGAAACAGGTGAATACCATGCTGAATGGAATGCGAGCAGTGAGGCTTCCGGCGTTTTTTACCTGCAGCGGGTGGTATTTATGTATATAAAAGACTTAAAGCTTCAAAAGCCGATTTCACTGGTACAGCAGTTGCCGATGAAAAAAATATATTGGTCAAAAAAAGGCCACTCTCTTGAAGTGGCCTTTTTGAAATACTTAAATCTTTTTTAAAAAAAAGTTTCGATGAGTAGACTTTTCTTGTATAATCAATCACAATTAGGCTATAAACGAATATTTTAATTCATGTATAAACGAACTTTTTCTTTTTTACCAATTTTATTTTTAGTGACTTTATTTGGTTTTTTTACTTTTGAATTGCCGACGGTAACTGCTCAAATGTCTGGAAACACAACAGTAGAAAAGGCTCATGAACAAAAATGGGCTATTGCATTGCACGGTGGAGCAGGTTATGTCTCACCCGATATGTCAGATGAAAGAAAAGCTCGTTATATGGCTGCTTTAGATTCCGCTTTGGCGATAGGGGTAGATATTTTAGAACAAGGGGGTTCATCGCTAGACGCCGTTGAACAGACCGTTCGTTATTTAGAGGACAACCCATTATTCAATGCAGGTCGTGGTGCAGTATTTACCAGTGAAGGAAAGAATGAGTTAGACGCGGCAATTATGGACGGTTCGCAGATGAATGCAGGTGCTGCAACTGGCTTAACAACGGTAAAACATCCAATATCGTTGGCCCGTATTATCATGGAAGAGTCACGACACATTTTATTTGCAGGTGATGGTGCGGAACAATTTGCAGATCAAACCATCGTAGAACGAGTAGATCCAGAATATTTTAAAGTACCGGCTCGATATGAAGCTTGGAAGCGTGCCAATGAAAACCAGGGATATTTAAAATCACAACCTGATAATGGGTGGAAAATGGGAACAGTTGGTTGCGTAGCTGTAGATAAAACGGGCCGCTTAGTAGCAGGCACATCAACAGGTGGAATGACAAATAAGCGATATGGTCGAGTAGGTGATGTGCCTATAATTGGATCAGGAACCTATGCCGATGATCATATAGCGGTGTCCGCAACCGGTTGGGGAGAACGTATTATGCTTAATGTTTCTGCTCATCGCTTGGCTAGTCATATGCGGTATACAGGTGCTAGTTTAAATGAATCGATGGATTATTTGGTATACGAATTACTGAATGAAGGAGAGGCTGGATTTATCGCTGTAGATCGAGAGGGTAATATCTCAATGGAAACGAACACGGGTTCTATGTTTCGCGCATCTCAAAGTGAAGGTGAAGAGAAAACCTTAGCCATTTGGAAGTAATTCCTTTATCCGCGATGAAAGCGATCACGTAATTCTTGGACATAGACACCAATATCGTTTCGCAATTCATGGAAGCGTTCATGAAGGCTTAGATATTCGGATTTTTTGAATAACCCCTTTTCCTTTAGTTGCACTAATCGATTTAAACCATTATTTGCATACAACAAAGATCGCTTGGTGTAAGCAATATTAGCCCCCATGTATTCATGGTCAAATCCAAATGAGTATCCCCCGGCTAATTTGGCCCCTACTTTTAGGGCTTCTTCAACAAAGTTGTTAATTTCGGGACTTTGGTATTTTTCATCGATTGATAGTGCCCATCGTAAGACGTCAACAGCCAGGTTTTTTGACCGCAAGTATATTCGTAAATTATCTAAACTTCCGTAGTTCGAGTACGCAAAATCCTCGCTTAAGGCTTTCCATTCTTCTCCTTCGTCAAATTCCGTTTCCGTTTCTTCGCCATATTCTTCTAGAGCGTTAAATGGAAATTCATCTTCATCAAATTCATCTTCGTCTTCCCAATCTTCGTCATCTGGGAAATAGGCCTCGTCTAAGAGTAATTCTTCTTCTACATAGGCTTCGAAAGCGTCATCTTCACTAACACTTTCCTCGAGTAAAGTAATCCAGCGAGGGGTAGAGCCACCACTAGGATTTGTGGTGATGAATTTCCTTAATTGATCACTTTTTTTCTCTACTTCTGAAATATGAGCATCCCATTGGTGTTCATCCCAAAGTTCATCGTCGGAATGGCTGTATTGCATATAAATGGAGCAATGAAAGTTAAGGTTTATTAAAAAAGCTGAATTTGGCACCCTTAGTCAAGAGCAAGTGGAAAAATACGGGTTTTTGTGGATAAATAAGTGTGTCAGCAGAAAAAAAGATCCAATCATTAAATCAACAGAAAAAGACTAAAGTCGTTCCAGTACACCCACTACTACACGTGTTAATTGCGGTTCTGCCATAGCGGCTGCTGCTAACACATCATCCAGGCTTACGGGTTCAAGAGCATCGGGGAAACATTCATCGGTGATTACCGAAATCCCGAGTACCTCCATACTCATGTGTACTGCTGCAATCACTTCTGGTACTGTGGACATGCCCACCACATCGGCGCCTAATTGTCGCATATATCTATATTCCGCCTTGGTTTCCATCATTGGTCCAGATACGGCTAAATATACTCCTTCATGTATTTTTATTCCCGCATCGAGGGCCGCTTGCTCAGCTGTGGCCAATAAACGCTTGGTGTAAGGTTGGGACATATCTGGAAATCGAGGACCTAAATCAGGATCATTGGGGCCAATTAGAGGGTTATCCCCTAAGAAATTTATATGGTCGTTAATGAGCATGATATCTCCACGTTCAAAATTGGGGTTCAATCCGCCACAGGCGTTGCTTATTAACAATGTTTGTATTCCCAACATCTTAGCTACTCGAACTGGGAAGGCAATTTGGTTCATGGAGTAGCCCTCGTAATAGTGAAACCGCCCTTGCATTGCCATTATGGATTTACCGCCTAGATATCCTATTAATAGTCTACCGGCATGGCTTTTTACTGTGGACACAGGAAAGTGAGGTATCTCCTCGTAAGGCAATTCTAATTCAACAGTCATTTCTTCCGCTAATTGACCTAAGCCAGTTCCCAATATGAGCAAGTATTCTGGGTCAATGGGTAGGCGTTCTTTAATGAATGCAACAGCCTCGGCTCGCTGAATTCTAGCTAGTTGTAATGGATTGGTTGACATATGGTAATCTTGTTAGTCTAATTCGTCTAAGAAGGTATTCATGAAGTCATCTTCATCGAGATTTAAGCTGGATGGTTCCTTCTTTTTTTCAGGGGTATTTGGTTCTGATTCTACGTCTTGGTCACCGGCTAACATATCATCGGCCTCTGGGTTTATGGTAATATCCCCTGTTTCACCATTCGTGTTGGATATCGAGGAACTATTAGTTTGATCTAGGCTAGGCTTGGTTGAAACAGATGGAGAAGCATCCGACTCATCGATGAGATTAAAAATATGGAATTCGTTGACCGCAAATTTTTCGATCATACCCATATTGTTGTCTAAAAATTGTTTAAAGCTTTGAATCATCTCATCTCGGCGTTCGAGTAATCGCATCGTGTCCTGCCGTATGGTCGAGCGCTGTTGTTGCGCTTCTTGAATCATCCGATCGGCTTCCATATGAGCCCGGTCTATAACAGTTTTAGCTTCATTTCTAGCCTGCTCCATTTTTTGAGCTACCGACTCCTTTGTCGTTTGTAGGGTTTCGTGAATGGCCTCTTCCACTTTCTCATAGTGAGTTATTCTCTTGTTGAGCCCTTGTACTTGTTCTTGTAACTCACTGTTCTTTTGTTGAAGCTGTTCCACTTCGCTGGCCACTAAGGCTAAAAAGGATTGAACCTCTCCAACATCATAACCACGAAGAGATTTATCAAATTGATGCTGTTTAATTTCGAGCGGTGTTAATTTCATACTGTTTATTCCTTCGTTCTTTTTAGAATTTGATCATCATCCAGCTGTCCAACAAAAGGCTCATCGTTGACCCTGCGTTCTAACTGTTCTATTCGATGTTGCAGGTGTTCGATATGCCCACGTAAATCATTGGCCTCCCTTGCACTAAAAAGCCTTTTTTCTTCAAGGGCCAGTTCTTTTTCTTTGTACGAAAAAATCATTCCGCCACCAATGGCAACAATCGCAATAACAGCAAACCAGGGTAAACCAAATAACATAATTAGAGGGATTAATTAAACTTATACATTATTCCAGAAATTTTTTCAATACAATACGAAAAAAGCATGAAAAGGTTAAAAGCTAACCTAAATAAATCTAGGTTCTACTTCCAAAAATAGAGCTCCCAATTCGGAGCATGGTACTACCCTTGTCCAAAGCTAAAGCATAGTCGTTACTCATTCCCATCGAGAGTTCGGTTAACTCAGGATAATTAGTATTATGGCGCTGCTGAAGATTTCGGAGTAACTCAAAAGAGTCTGAAATTGCAGTCTCATCTTCGGTAAATTTAGCCATACCCATAAGTCCACGAACAAGAATATGGTCAAGTGTTCGTGCATGGGTAAGCAATTCGTCTAATTCATCAGGTTCACAACCACCTTTTTGTGGTTCTTCACTTATATTAACTTGAATCAGTACGTTGATAACTCGGTTATGTTGCGCTGCTCGCTTATTAATTTCGTATAACTGTTTTACTTTGAACACCGAATGAATCCAGTGTACATGCGCCGCAATAAACTTTATTTTGTTGGTTTGAAGTGTGCCAATCATATGCCACTGCAGGTCATCGTGATCTAAGGATTCGGCTTTCTCTTGTAGTTCTTGCATTCTATTCTCGCCAAAATGACGCTGTCCTGCGGCATAGGCTTCTTCGATCATATACAATGGCTTGGTCTTACTCACCGCTACTAAGGTTATCCCTTCTCTGTTTCTCCCGCCCTTAAGACATTCTTGCGTAATTGATTCTTCTATTTTAGCTAGTTGTTCTGTTAATACAGACATAGAGTAGGATAAATAAATGTTATTACTTTTAACTTAGTGTTATTAGCCTTATTTTTTAAACTCACTATTAATTGAAGTTAACCAATTTTTGGTACTGAAATTTAAGATGTACATATCTTTCTATACGTGCTTATCATGCTCAGGCACCTATTCTTCGAGTCATTTTCTAATTCCTTACTCTAATAGTTCAGGAAGGTAAGTGAGTCTACATATCCGACAAATATCAACCTTTTTGAATCAGTGGGCTCCTCCAAGCGTCAAAATGGATTATGATAATGTTGGATTATTGGTTGGAAATCCAGACACCCCGGTTACTAGAATACTTACCTGCTTAGATGTGACCGAAGAAATTGTTGAAGAAGCGATTCAAAAGGGATGCAATCTAATTGTCGCTCATCATCCCCTTATATTCAGTAAAATTGGACGCATAAACCCAACGCACTCACAAGGTCGAATTATTTACTCACTTATTAAAAATGATATAGCCCTACTGGTTGCTCACACTAACTTAGATGCAGCACTAGATGGAGTTTCATTTGCTTTGGCAAATACGCTTGGATTAGATGGTCTACGTTTTTTAAAGGCTAGTGAGCCAATTTCAAGAAAAATAAGGCTGGTTACTACGCACGAAGAACCTGGGGCGGTTCTAAAACTGTTAAACTATTATTCGGCCGAGGATGCACACTTTTTCAATGTAGAAAACAGATTTGACGATATTGTATGTTTTGAAGCCACTATTGATCAGCATTTGCTAAAGGAATTAAAAGCTGGGCTAAAAAAAGAAGGATTACTGAAAGAAGGAAAATTTCAAGTAACTCAGTTAGCATCTCCCTCAAAAAATTATGGCTATGGAGTCATTGGGCACTATCCAGAAGAGGGCGTTGGGATGAATGAATTTCTACACCTGGTATCTAAAGCACTCAATTTGAAAGCAATCAGATATTCAGGTTCTGTAGATCGCATAAAAAAGGTAGCGGTTTGTGGAGGCTCAGGTAGTATGCTAAAAAAAGAAGCTATAGCAGCAGGAATACAAGCATTTGTTACGTCCGACATTAAATATCATGACTATTTTCTGGAAAAAGAGAATTTTATGCTGTTGGATGTGGGGCATTATGAAAGCGAGTACCCAATAGTAGAGGCACTTAAGAATGAACTCAATGAAGCATTTGAGCAGGTTGATGTGCTAATGACTCAGCGAATTACCAATCCCATGAACGTATATCTGCCCGACCAAGAATTAAAAACCCATCAAACACCCGAATAACATACATGAAAGAAGTACTGCAGCAACTCGCTAATCTCCAGTATATCGATAGTAGAATTGATGAACTAAAACAGCTAAGAGGAGATCTTCCAGAAGATATTTTGGATGTTGAAACCGACATTGCGCGTCTAGAGGCTAAACAAGCCAAGTTAGAGCAAGAAGACAAAGACTTATCTGTTGAATTGAATCAGCTTGAATTGGATATAACTAGTTCCACAGAAAAAGCATCAAAGTACGAGGAACAGCAACTAACAGTTAGAAATAATCGAGAGTATGATGCCCTCACTAAAGAAATAGAGGTCCAAAAACAGGTTATTGAAAAAGCTCATCTTCGAATAGAAGAAGCCAAAAAACGTAAAGAGTTAGTTGCCCCAGAAAAAGCGTTAATTGACGAAAAACTGGATGATGTACGCGCCGATCTTGACAAAATGAAAGCTAACCTGGATACGGTCATGAGTAGTACACAGGATGAAGAAGATCAGCTCATTGTTAAGAGAGAAGAAGTACTCAAGAACATAAATCCACGATATCTTCGCAATTACAATCGATTGCGAGATGGTCTAAATAACGGTATTGCTGTAGTTGCAATGGATAGAGGAGCCGCATTTGGTATGAGCCTTCCTCCTCAAACTCAGGTAGAAGTGCGCCGGATGAACAAAATCATTTTCGATGAAAGTAGTGGGCGTATCGTAGTTGATAAGGCTTTTTTCGACAAAGCCAAAGAACAGCTAAGTTTCTGATTCACTAAAAATACTTGTATCTTTGATTAGATGCATTGGACAATCGCCCTGTGTCGCTTCGGCGCCTAGGGAGGAAAGTCCGGACACCAACAAGTACCGTGCTCAGCGATCCAACAGGCGTAGCTGAGGGTTTGCTTCGGCAAATACAGAAAGTGCAACAGAAAATAAACCGCTTCTTTGGGAGTAAGGGTGAAAAGGTGAGGTAAGAGCTCACCGCCTCTTGTCGTGAGACAGAGGGCTTGGTAAACCTCACGGGGTGCAAGTTCACGCAGGCAATACGTGCCACTTGTCATAATGTTGCCGGGTGGAACGCATTAGATAAATGATTGTCGTTTCGAATGCTAAAGTGCTAATTCGAAATACAGAATCCGGCTTATAGATGTATTCAGCCAAATATGGAGCTCTCGTCCGAAAGGTCGAGAGCTCTTTCTTTTATTAGAGCCAAACTTAGAAAGTTCAATTTTTGATAAACTAAGTACTCAAAACTAGATACTGGAGACTTTGTACTGTAAATATGATACTGTACTATTGGTTAAGGGTTGAACCGAACAGCTTCTTTGATGCTTCGTTTCATTTGACGTTTAACATCTTTTTCTTTTATGCTATCGCGTTTGTCGTAAAGTTTCTTACCCTTTGCTAATCCAATCTGTAGTTTTGCCTTACCCCGTACAAAGTATAGCTTCAGAGGTACAATGGTATTTCCCTTTTGTTGCACCCCTTTATCAAGAGCTCGTATTTCTTTTTTGTGTAGAAGGAGCTTTCGATCCCGTTTAGGCTCATGATTCATGTAAGAGCCATGATCATAGGGTGAAATATGGAACTCTTTTAGCCAAACTTCTTCTCCTTGAACAAAGGCAAAAGCATCGGTAAAATTAGCTTTACCAGCACGGAGCGATTTTACTTCGGTTCCCTGAAGCGAAATACCTGCCTCAAAAGTTTCCACGATAGTGTATTCATGGAAAGCTTTTCGATTGCTTATTGTAGGTGTGTTATTTTTTTTTTCTCTCAAAAGAGTGATAGTCCAAATTTATTTATAGTGTAAAGCCAAATTCTTCAAGATCGGCGACCACATCTTCCGCGGGTGCGCGGTTCCTAAAAGTAGCGTAGATACCTAGTATTTGTTCAATCTCAGAAATGGCTTTTTCGTTGTCTGGATTAATACGAAGAACCTTTACGTACTCACGTAGCGCATTATTCATCTTATCCCTCATATTGGTCACGTTTGAATCCCTATATTCCAAAAATAAACCGTAATTCAAGTGAGTCATTTCTTTTAACGTTAGAATTTCGGGACCGTTAGGTTGTCCCGCTAACAATTCTAAGGCTTCTGTGTACTTGTCTTCTGCTACTAGTTTGTCAATTTGGAGGGCTATTTCAACAGTGCTGGATACTGTGGAGTTTTGCTCTTCACTACTAGACGAACAAGACATGAAATTAATACTCAGTACGCATATGCCCAGGATGGATAAAAATCTTTTTGAAATGTTCATGAATGTGGAGTAGGGGTTACAGTTTTAGTCAATACAATTAGAGGATGATAAGAAGCTTAAGTGATAATTATAGGTCTTAAATCAGTGATTATTAATTTTTACGGTACTGTTTTGGTTGAAATAGATGGTTGAAAAGTCGAAATACACGGTGATGTAACGGGTTCATACTTTACGAAAAATGTTCTATAACTAGTATATCATCGATCAAAAAGTGCTTGATATGATGCACTTTAACCCCAAAAAGTCCGTTCACATAAGACATATTTTGTATCGTGTTAACTAATTAAGGTTAAGGGATTAAGGCTAATACACAGTATAAAAATAATCATACTTACCCAGCCTAAGAATGTACGCCCGGTGCTCAAGGTTTCTTCATATCGTACGGGTGGATGCTCAATTTTCACAACATATGCAGTGAAGAAAGACCAAAAAAAGCCATAGTACAGATCCCTCTTGTGCGAATGAGGGGGTCCATACATACAAATAAAAGCCACTCATTAAGAGAGAAAGAGGAATCATGGCTCCCATCCAATACAAGTGTTCTTTGTAGGCTTTTTTCATGAGCAGGCTAAGCATTATGGTCCAAATCCCCCAAGCATATCCTATAGAACCAAAGCCGCGGGTGTTTAAATAGTTTTGAAAAAGAGGGATGGCCTCAATACCGGCTAGAATGGTTAAGCCTCCATAAAATATTCGTGCGATAATTAGGTGTTTTTCGTAGCCCACTAGACTATATAATATATGACCACCATCGAGTTGTCCAACGGGCATTAAATTAAGAGCCGTGAAAAATAATCCAAACCAACCCGCTAGCAAGAAAGGATAATGCATGATTTCATACATAGGTGGTGCTGAAGGGAAAAAAGAGGCTATAAAACTATACAAAGGGGTTTCGCCAAATAAAAAAACCATTTGTCCTTCCATTAATGATGGCAGAGGAGGATAGTTCCCAAACTCATTAAAGTGATCAATGAGCATTTGATGATCCCCAAATTCATTTAAAAAACTGGGTCCAGGAAGTGTAAGAAAGCCAATGATGAGAATGGCTAAGGAAACGATAAAACCAGCAAGAGGACCAGCTGCCCCAATATCGAATAGACTTCGAGTACGTTGAATCCGTTGGCGAATTTTTATAACGGCACCTAATGTTCCAATTCCTACAGGTAAGGGTATATAATAAGGTAAGCTAACGCGAACTCGATGATATACTGCGGCAAAGTAATGGCCAAATTCATGAATGGTTAAAAAACTAAGCAATAATGAGGCAAATAACGCCCCAGCTTTAAGATCTTCGTTCGTTGGAAACGGAAAGCTAAAACCTGCAAGAGTTTTAATTTGCAACCCCTTACCTACTAGTAAGGTGCTTACGATACTGACAGAAATAAAAGTAAGAATGAAGAGTAGACTGTGGATAAAAAGTTCTTTAAGGGTGGGTCTGTTATTCTTGCATTCAAGCGCTTCGTTGTTCCAGTGCTCTTGACTTGATCGATCAACCTGAAAGGTATTATCTGAGCGTTTTGAGAATGGGGTTTCAGACATTGATTATGAATCTTTTGGTTGCTTTATCATGGGGATTCATGTAGGTGAGGGGGTTCTCTGTATAGGTAAGGTCATACAACGGGCTCCGCCTCGACCTCTACATAATTCATGCCCCTCAAATCCTATAGCAATTTTATTGTTTGTACTCTTATGCTTAGACCAATCATAGTTATTATTGCCATACTCCTCTAGGAATTCATGAGTTTTTAAATAGGTATAACCATGCTCTTCTAAGGCTTTAAAGGTATAGGTATTTCTGTCGTAACCCATTATTACTCCCGGTGCTAATGCAAAAACGTTGGCTCCATCCGTCCACTGCTCCCGCTCTTGCTGCACCCTCTCATTCCCACCACAGGAAATGAATGTGTACTCCCTGCCAGTAAATTCTTCCAAAGCCTCTTTTATATGATAGCGGGATTCCACCACGATCTGATCGTCCTGCTTCCTTAAAGCCACCACATTATTTGCCTTGTTCTGGAAAACTGGTGGGTAAATCACACATTCATATTCGCTTGCAAAAGTAAAGATGGTGTCCAGGTGCATAGAGGATCGTTGTTTAGGTATGTCGATAGCTAAAATAGTTTCAACTCCTCCAGTCATTAGGGATTCAGCAGCTTTTAGCACCCCAGCAAAAGAGCTTCGTTCGCTTATCCCGACAAGAATTAACTTTTCAGATGCCACCAATATATCACCACCCTCGATAGACTGCTCTGCCGGAAGCTGTATGATTGAATTACGGACCGGATGAAATAAAGGATGGTAATGGACAAGGGTATCCATAAGTATGGATTCTCTCAATCGGGCTGGTGTAGCTGCCCTGGATAAGATAATTTGATTCCCAATTACAGCAGCTAAATCGCGAGTGAATAAAAGGTTTGGAATGGGATGAATTGGAATGTTGGCTAGTGCTCGCAGCCTATTATCTGAAGCCAAGCCGCTAGGTTTCCTTAGCCTGGATAAGGAGAACATATGTTTAGAAAAACTATCAGAACCTTCAATGGTCCAGAGCAATAAATCAGATGGCTCTAAGGCCTCTAATTCTGTCCGAACAAGGCTCAAAGGCAGGCTGGGAAATGTTTTGATCAGTTCATCTATGAAGTATTCTCTAGCTTCTTTTTGTTCAAAACATTGTCTAAATAAGGCGCGTATTTCATAAACCTGGGTTGGATCTTTCATGATAGTTTTGAAGACTGCAAGCATATCCAAGTGTTCTTCTCGGGCATGCACTTCAAATATAATATCATCGAAAAGTAACTCGTGTTTCATCCCGGGTTGTACCCAAGACAACTCAGGGCCAGGAGTGTGAACAATAACCCCGCTTAAATGGTAAATTTCAGAAGAAACGTTGAGAGCCATACGCTGGTTTAGTTATAATGTCACAGTTCATTTCAAATATACGCTTTAGTATTGCCATTATTAAGCGGAATTGAATGTCTCCATTTAGTATTTTGATTCCATGTCTACCCGTGCAGAAATAGAATCACTTATGTTTTTGTTGGAGGATCCCGATCCTTTTGTTCAGGAGCAAGTCCAGCTTCGGTTTAAGGAGTTAGGGGATAGTGCCGTACCCTTGCTAGACCAGATACGTGTCCAAACCAAGGATAAAGAAGAAAAAAAGCGAGCGAAAGACGTACTTCATAAACTCACTTTTTCTACGCTTAAGGGAGATTTTGCAGAACTTCTGCTAGAAGGTGTAGGTAACCGTGCGCAACTGGAACGGGCGGTTATCACGCTTGCACGGTTTGGCCACCCAACCTTACAAGAATCCGAGTATGTAAAAACCCTGGATCATTTCGCAGATATGATTCGTCCTAACTTGCGGTATAAACGAAGTGAGAGGGAAAAAATGCGCTTCCTAATGAAATTTATCTTCGAGGATTTGAATTTCAGGGGTGATAATAAGGATTATCATAATCCAGCCAACGGGTTTATTGATCAGGTAATTGAGCGAAGAAAGGGACTACCAATATCTTTGAGTTTGGTGGCAATGTTTATTGCGCGTCGTCTTCAATTACCTATTTTTGGTGTGAATATGCCTATTCACTTCATGTTGGCCTTTGTGGGTGAAAAAGAAGAACAACTTATCGACCCTTATGACCAGGGGGCTGAGGTAAACTATGACCAGTGCTACTTCTTTTTAAAAAAGAACAATGTCATACCAAAGCCAGAACATTTTAAGATGGCTTCCGATATAGACATTTTAGCTCGTTGTATTAGAAATTTAATGCATAGTTACGAGCGAAATGAGGAGCATGACCGGGTACAGGAGTTAAAAAGTCTTCTGGGATTAGTGGAAGGGGAAGCGGTTTAGTAGCGTATATAGCTTTGATGAGTAAAATTAAGCGTATGTTGCTGAATTAGGTAGAAAAAGGTCGTATTTTACCTTTTTTAATTTAATCAAAGCATCATGAGCACAACGGCTATCGCCGATACAAGTATTTCTACCGAGGCCTTAAAGCGGCGTACGTTTGCAATTATATCACACCCAGATGCAGGTAAGACGACTCTCACCGAAAAGCTGTTGTTGTATGGTGGAGCTATTCATGAAGCGGGTTCTGTGCGTGCTCGTAAGGCCTCCCATCATGCCGCTTCAGATTGGATGGCCATTGAGAAGGAGCGAGGTATTTCTGTAACCTCTTCGGTTATGCGTTTCGAAAAAGATGGTATAAAGTATAATTTGTTGGATACTCCAGGTCACAAAGACTTCTCTGAGGATACACTTCGCACGTTGATGGCCGCCGATTCTGGACTAATGGTCATCGATGTAGCTAAAGGAGTTGAGGAGCAAACTGAAAAGCTGTTTGAAGTGTGTAAGTTGCGTGAAGTTCCGGTGATCACTTTTGTAAACAAGTGTGATCGCCCCGGGATGGAACCATTGGAAGTACTCAGTAATATAGAGAATAAGCTTGAAATTGAGGCTGTTCCCGCAAGTTGGCCTATGGGTTATGGGCAAAAATTTCAAGGTATTTATGATGTTCTGGCAAAAAAAGTACATGTGTACGAAAAAGCCGATCATGGAGCCAAGAAGGCGATAACGGAATTAGTTAGCCCAGAAGAGGCATTGGATAGAAGTAATTTATCAGATTTAGAGAAAGATGCATTTTTAGAAGAGCTAATGCTTATTGATGACATGTATGAAGGCATGGATCAGGATCTTTATAATGCAGGTAAAGTAACTCCTGTTTTCTTCGGGAGTGCATTAAATAATTTTGGGTTGGATGTATTCTTGCATTATTTCCATCGCTTAGCCCCACCACCTCAAGGCTATGAGTACTCCAAGGGAGAGAAACGAGGATTAGGAGACGAATTTTCTGGTTTTATTTTTAAGATGCAGGCTAATATGAATCCAGGTCATAGGGACTGTGCGGCATTTATTCGCATCGCATCAGGCAAATTTGTGAGAGGGCAGGATGTAGTTGTCGCACATACAGGAAAGAAATTAAAATTGGCCACGCCACATACCCTTATGGGGGATGACCGGCAGTTATTAGAAGAAGCTTACCCGGGTGATATTGTGTCCATTTTTAATCCTGGAGATTTTCGTATTGGAACAACAGTCTATGCTAAAAATCCTGTTCAATTTGACATTATTCCCCTTTTTACTCCGGAACATTTTCAAAAAGTTGCTACCAAAGATCCTTTCAAGCGGAAACAATTAAGGGAAGGCTTACTGCAGCTTTCTGAAGAAGGAGTAGTCCATGTGTTTGAAGTACCTAATGGAGTGGGAAATGAACTTCTATTAGGTACCGTTGGAGTTTTGCAGTTCGAAGTAGTAGAACATAGAATGAGAGAAGAGTACAATGTAGATCTAGTTAAAACACCCGTTGCCTATCACTGCGCTAGATGGTTACCTAACGATAAAGCCGATATAATTTCGAAGTTGGAATCGGCCTACTCAACCCATGTAACAAAGGACATGGAAGAAAATCCAATTGTTCTTTTTGACTCTATATACGCCCTTCAACAGGCCGAAGAAAAAGTCGGAGTTCAGTACCTATTTAAATTTAAGCAAGGTTAACTCAAAAAGAACAAACACACATGTCTTCAATTAAAGATCTAAAAATGAGCACGCTTACTATAGAGCTTGCTAATCTAGATCTAAAAAAACATACGCAAGCAATTATTAACCTATTAGACCTGTTTATTTAAGATAAAATGGGTCAAAATGAACCCTTTGAAGAGGGTACAAAAAAAGATGTCAGTCAAGAGTTAAGAAAGCATCCAACTACCTCGGTTTTTTTGGCTTTTAAGGGCGAACAACCCGTTGGTTTGGTGAGCCTCGGTGGTTGTATATGACTAAGGAATTACCTGCTTAGCATCTTCAGCTAAAGAGAGTACCGCCTGTTGATACAGTGAGCTCGTATTGTAGCGTAAAATTGCATCTTTGACATTCCCTTCTATCTCGGTAAAGTGAGCTAAATAATTTGCCACTGAACGAATGTTGTCGGGCATATGATACAGTCCTTGTCCTTCGCTGTTTTTCCACCATCTGTTCAACGAATACGGGATAAATTGGGCGTAGGACATAGCCCCTGCATAACTGGATTGTAAGCTCATAACATCCAAACCGGTTCGCTTACAAAAACGTAGCAATTCGATAAGTTGCGCCTCGGCAAAACTGTACCTATAATCTTCTGCCATCATGGAGATGTAGGCATTAAGCGGATTATAACTACCTTTGTAGCGGCCAAATTCAGATTCCACCCCTAAAATACCCATGATAATTTCTTTTGGGATACCAAATTCTTTTTCCGCAGCAAGTAGCTCAGCGGAGTATTTGGAATAGAATTCGGCTAATTTATTTTTTTTTATTTCGTAGGCTAGTATTTCTTTATAATCCTCAAAGCTTTCGATTCGACGCTCGGCGGAACGGGTAAATTTTTCGGTAATACCCTCGATGTACCGAAACTTATCATCGGCAAGATACTCACTTAAGTCCCATCCCATGTCGTTGTATTGGCTAACTATTAACGCAATGCGGCGCTGAATGTCTTCTGGCATACGATCATTGATTTTAGAGGTCTGTGCAGAAGATTCTGTGGATTGTGCCTGCGCGGGCTTTCCTCCCAAGAAAGCAAAAAAAAATACGATAGTGAGTCCATACCGAAGACTTTGTCGAATCATACGGTGGATTTCCCAAACAAATGTACAATCGCTAAGCCCTAAACGTGCTAGTTTAGCAAAACTGGGTGGTTTTTTCTGTGATAAACTCTCAGACAAAAAGGGATGGGGGTTCATTGGCCTATTTTTCCACATTCAAATACTGCGTTTCAGTATACCAAAATTTACCAAATATATTAAGCAGTAGGTTCAGGATTTTCGTGGGAATCCCATATGACTATCAACTAGAAATACCTTATATTTAAAATCTTAATAATGTTTCTCAATAATCCTTGTCATTTTGGGGTAATCGGGTCATATAGGTATCTACTTTAGGTGATTCCGATAGCCCAAAACCACTCATATGAGGTAAATACAAACATAATCGAAGAAAGAATAACATGGCTAAAGAATTTGATGTATGTGTAATCGGCTCAGGCCCTGGTGGTTATGTAGCTGCAATTAGAGCTTCACAACTTGGCTTTTCTACCGCAATTATAGAAAAACGACATCTCGGTGGGGTTTGTTTAAATATTGGATGTATTCCAACCAAAGCTCTATTACGCTCTGCTGAGGTACTCGAGTCCATTCAGCATGCTTCGGATTATGGAATTGAGGTGAGCGAATCTAAAGCTGATTTTGGCGGAATGGTAAAGCGTAGCCGCGGTGTGGCCAACAAAATGAGTAAAGGGGTTCAGTTCTTGATGAAGGCCAACAAAATCCAAGTATTTATGGGTATAGGGGTTTTTGCTTCTAAAAATGAATTACAAGTTCAGGACGATTCGGGGAAAGAAACCGAACGAATTAAAGCAAAGCATTTTATCATTGCCACGGGAGCAAGGCCACGTGTGCTACCTAATCTTCCCATTGATGGAAAAATGATCATCGATTCAGAAGTCGCAATGACAATGGAAAAGCAGCCGAAGAAAATGGTTATTGTTGGGGCTGGTGCAATTGGGGTAGAGTTTGCCTATTTCTACCATACTATTGGCACAGAGGTTACACTAGTAGAATTACAAAAGAACTTAGTTCCTGTCGAAGATGCTGATGTTGGACGAGAATTGGGTAAAATCTACAAGAAGAAAGGCATTAATATCCTTACCGAGAGTACGGTTGAATCAGTTACCAAAAAAGGAAAAGGCGTTGAAGTAACTATTAATACCAAAAAAGGCGAGCAGATAGTAGAAGCGGATGTGGTGCTTTCGGCCGTTGGTGTAACTGGTAATGTGGAAGGATTGGGCTTAGAAGAAATTGGCGTTAAAATCGAACGAGGAGCCATAGTTGTAGACCGTTCTACCTATTCAACTGGAGTGGAGGGTATTTATGCAGTGGGTGATATTATCGGTGCCCCTTGGTTGGCTCATAAAGCCTCTCATGAAGCCATTGTACTTGTTGAGCAATTGGCGGGTAAAAATCCAATAGCCATTAATTACGAAAATATTCCTGGTTGTACGTACTGTGAGCCACAAGTTGCTTCTGTTGGGATGACCGAAACCGCTGCTAAGGAAGCAGGATATGAGGTGAAAGTAGGTAAGTTCCCATTGTCGGCCAGTGGTAAAGCAACGGCACTTGGGCACGAAGAAGGTTTTGTAAAAGTAATTTTTGACGCTAAGTATGGCGAGTGGTTAGGTTGTCATATGATTGGTTTTGGTGTTACAGAAATGATTGCAGAGGCAGTAGTTGCTAGAGACCTAGAAACCACCGGTCATGAGATTATCAGCGCTGTGCATCCACACCCAACTCTTTCTGAGGCAGTAATGGAAGCGGTAGCTGAGGCGTATAATGAAGGGGTTCATTTGGGCACCCCAGTAAAACATTAAGTCGGTAACTCAAAGGCAATGTCATGAAGGGTGAAGCTGCGGACGCTCGTTCTATATTAGAGGTTTATGACCTGGAACGAGTTGCGTATCGCAGTGTTTGGGATCTTCAGAAGCAACTTCAAAAAGCGCTTATTCAGCAAAAGAGAAAGCCGGAACACACCCAATATACCGATGATGATTTGGCGGATATGCTGCTTTTTGTCGAACATCCCCATGTGTATACCTTGGGCAAAAGTGGGAATGCTGAGCATTTGTTGCCTTCAGTAACGGAGCTTCATGATCTGGAAGCAGAATTTGTTCCAGTAGATCGTGGAGGGGATATTACCTACCATGGCCCTGGGCAGATTGTGGGTTACCCAGTATTAGATTTGGATCGACATTTTACTGACATACACAAGTATCTTCGTTATTTAGAGGAAGTGCTTATTAGAGCATTAGCGCATTATGGACTTAAAGCGGGTAGGGCAGAAGGGCAAACCGGAGTTTGGCTAGAGGACCGAAAAATTGCAGCTATGGGTATTCGGTCTTCCAGGTGGGTAACCATGCATGGCTTCGCTTTAAATGTAGCTACTAATTTGGATTACTTTTCCCATATCATCCCCTGTGGCATCCAAGACAAACAGGTTACCAGCATGCAGGTGGAGTTAGGAACGGAAGTCTCCATTGATTCGGTTAAAATACAAATTGTTCAATGTTTTGAAGAGGTGTTTCAGGTGCGGGCCCACTGGGCAGGTACCACCAAAGAACTAGACGATAAAATTTCGTATTTTTAACATTATATGTGCCATATGGCGGGCCGTTAGTAGGATTAATTGCCATCCATAACAGGACAGAGCAGCAAGGAGCAAGATTATGATTAAAGAATTGAATGTAGTAGATCGAGCTACTACTCAAAGAAGACCAGACTGGTTACGCGTAAAGCTTCCTTCCGGAGAAAAATTTAAAGAAGTACTCGATACGATTAATGAGCATAAGTTGAATACGGTTTGTTCTGAGGCTCGTTGTCCTAATATGGGCGAGTGCTGGGGAGCTGGAACAGCTACTTTTATGCTTCTGGGTGATGTATGTACCCGCTCGTGCGCATTTTGTGCGATCAAAACAGGGAGACCGCCGGCTGAATTGGATTGGGAAGAGCCGCTTAGAGTAGCCGATGCTGCTCGTAAAATGGGCTTAAAACATGTTGTTTTAACTTCCATAAACCGTGACGATCGAAAGGATGGAGGAGCCCCTATTTTTGCCGCTACCCACACCGAATTGCGACGCATAATTCCTGGAGTGACCATTGAGTCTCTTATTCCCGACTTTAAGGGTGACTGGGAAACTTTGCAAATTGTCCTGGATACTCCTCCCGATGTGTTGAGCCATAATTTAGAAACCGTTCCTGCGCTGTATCGAAAAGTACGGCCACAAGCCAAATATCAACGGTCTTTGGATTTATTGTTGCGCACAAAAGAAGCAGGTGTTCGTTCAAAAACAGGTATTATGGTGGGTCTGGGTGAAACCAGAGAGCAGGTCATCGAGCTCATGCAGGATTGCGCGAATTATCAAGTAGACGTGCTTACCATTGGGCAGTATATGCAGCCGACTAAAATGCATCATCCCGTGAAAGATTGGATTCATCCGGATCAGTTTGCCGAATACAAAGAAATCGGTGAGTACTTAGGTATTGAACATGTAGAGAGTGGTCCTTTGGTCCGTTCTTCGTATCATGCCGAGCGTCACGTGTAATGTGACAGGCTTCTGAGTTTATTAATTAGTCGGAATTGAAATGGCCGCAACCGTAACGGTACTTTTTATAAGTTATTTGTTAGGCTCTATACCCTCTGCAATTTGGGTGGGTAAGGGCTTTAAAGGAATCGATGTACGAGAACACGGAAGCGGAAATGCAGGTACAACCAATACATTTCGAGTGTTAGGAGTATCTTTTGGGGTGACGGTGTTTGTGTTGGATTTCATCAAAGGCTTTGTCAGTTCATTTTGGATTAGTGGTTTAGCCTTTCTTTGGTTTAGCGGACCTTTGGCGCCCCCGAATTGGGATGTTGAAGCATTTCTCGCTATATCTTGTGGGATGGCAGCTGTGGGTGGTCATATGTTTCCGGTTTTTGCTGGATTTAAGGGAGGAAAGGGCGCTGCAACAGCCTGTGGAATGCTTTTTGGTATCGAACCCATATCCATCGGGATTTCTTTTACGTTGTTTGGAATTATTGTGTGGTCCACTCGGTATGTTTCATTAGCCTCTATCATTGCTACAGGGATTTATCCCATCACATTATTAATTATGCGCTTTGGTTTGGATTGGTATGTGGATGGAAGTATTATTTTATTTGCGGCCATTATAGCATTTGGAATCATTTATAAACACAAAGCCAATATTGGCCGGTTAATTGCGGGTACAGAAAGTAAAGTTGGTGCTAAGGCAAAGACCCTAGCAAAGACTGAAGCGAGCACAGCGAAGGTGAATTAAAAGCTAATTATGAGCAAACAACGTATTGGGATTATTGGCGCAGGTAGTTTTGGAACGGCTTTAGCAAAGGTATTCTATGAGGCGGGGAACCAAGTTCATGTTTGGGCAAGAGAGCCAGAAATTGTTGCGCATATAAACGTCCACCACGTAAATCCAATTTATTTGTCGGATCTAGTATTACCCGACTCGGTTTATGCGGTAGAGGAGCTTTCGGAACTTGTACTAGAAAAAGACTTATTGGTCTTGGCCACACCCTCACATACCTTAGGTGACATGGCTAGTCGCATAAAGCCCTTGCTCAGCGGCAACGAAGTCGTTATAACAGTATCAAAAGGCATTGAAAAGGATAGCTTTAAAACAATGTCACAGCTACTGGTCCATGTACTTGATGGGGTGATTAGCTCTGAACGGATTGGAGTCTTATCCGGGCCGAGTCATGCCGAAGAAGTGGCTCATCAAAAACCAACAACCGTTGTAGCAACATCCTATTCTACCCAGACGGCTACCTATATTCAGGATACGTGTATGACGCCGATGTTCCGTATTTACGTGAATAATGATGTGGCGGGAGTTGAAGTAGGGGGCTCAGTTAAAAATATTATGGCTATTGCTGCCGGTGTTATTGATGGTGCGGGCTGGGGGGATAACACCAAAGCGGCACTCATTACACGAGGGTTGCATGAAATGAAGCGGATGGGTACTTATTTTGGGGCTCATACCGATACTTTTTCTGGGCTTACAGGAATGGGGGATTTAATTGTAACCTGTACCTCTCCTCATAGTCGTAATCGCCGTTTAGGGCAACTCATCGGAGAAGGGAAGAGCCTTGAAGAGATTATAGATGGAATGGAAATGGTAGCGGAAGGCGTTAAAACAACCCAAGCAGTATACTTTTGGGCACAAAAAAACTCCGTTGAAATGCCCATTACCTCGGCGGTATATGAGGTTCTTTTCGAAGGGGTGAATCCCATTGACGCAATGACTCAGTTGATGAATCGAGATCCTAAGCAAGAAGGATTACAAGACATTTATTCATGAAGGAATACGAACAGTACCTGAAGTATTCGGGTACAATCGCGCTTAGTTCTATGTCAAAAGCCGACTTAACCAATCTGGTTCAGCGAGGGGAGTCGTGTTTTTTGGAATTTAAGCAGAAAGTTGCATCACCCGAGAAATTGGCGCGTGAAATTGCTGCTTTTGCTAATACAGAAGGCGGAGTCATATTGGTTGGAGTAAGTGATAAGGGAGAACTTATAGGATTAGAGACGTACTTAGAAGAGGAGTTTTGGCTAAAAAAAGCAGCCGAAGAAGAATGTATTCCCCCAGTAGACATTACCCTTGAATTATTTCAAATGGGACAGCGGGACATCCTTATTGTAGGCGTACCTGAATCACCTGAAAAGCCGGTACAGGTGAAGGCAGGAAAGTCCAATAAACTACGAAAAGTATTTGTTCGGGTGGAGGATGCCAGTGTGGAGGCAAGCGATGAATATATCCAATTTCTCAAGCAGGGCGGAGCGCCTCATGGAGTAACATTTGAATATGGAGAGAAAGAGCAAATATTGTTTCGCTATTTAAAGGAATATAGCGTCATTACTGTGTCAGATTTTTCCAATATTGCATATATAAACAGCTATAGAGCGACTAAAATTTTGTTGAATTTGGTAAGCGCAGGGGTATTAGACCTCTTTGAAAAAGACGGCAAAGCACACTACACATTTTCCGTAAAATCTACGTAATTTTTATAATTATGAAACAAGAGAATAGTAAAGCCAAAGAGCCTGGGCGTTTCAGCGAAATCAGGCCCATTTCGGATGAATCATTACAGGACTCACTGGATGATGTAATTGCGTCATTAATTGACTTGGATGAAGTGGACGCTTCGGAGAGTTCCTCCGCCGATCAAAGCCTCATGGATAAAGGGTTACAAAATGCAGATGATTTTGATCCAGAAACCGCTCGACCCATTGTACTTACTGAACGAGCTGCGCGACAAGTCAAAAAGATAGTAGAGCAAGAAGGCTTGGAATCAGAGCTTTATTTGCGTGTTGCGGTAGAAGGAGGTGGCTGCTCAGGTCTTAGTTACAAATTAGGCCTGGATCATCGAACCGATGAGGATCGACTATACGCTAGTTTTAATGTAGAGATTATCGTAAAAGAAGAACATCTGATATATTTAGATGGGATTAGTATTGATTATCCCGATGGGCTGGATGCTCGCGGCTTTGTGTTTAACAATCCTAATGCTACCGATAAATGTGGATGCGGTGAAAGCTTTGCCGTTTAATTGCGCTGCGCTTTTGCCTTGGTGATTAATCCTCGGATTTCCTGAGTAGAGATGTACTCTTTGTCGTTACAAAAATGACAAACGATTTCTTGCCCTTCATCTTTTAGATCTTCTAAATCTTCAAGACTAAGCATTGTCAATGCATCTAAAAATCGCTTACGACTGCATCGACAAAAGAAATCGACAGGATTCCGACCAAGCTCTTTTACCTGTATAGGTGAAACGGAACGGTGCATAATATCATCAATGTATATCTTTTCCGAGAGTAATTGATCGATGGGTTGAAATGAAGCTAAACGCTCTTGGAGCATGTCAATTTGTCCATCTGGTGCGTCGGGAAGTCGCTGTAGAAGAAGGCCTCCAGCTTCGGATATGGCACCGTCCTCTGTAATTCCAATATCCAGCATAACCGCAGATGGTATCTGCTCGGATTGTGCTAAATAGTGAGCAATATCTCGGGTTACATCCCCAGCAAATAATTCTATGGAACTGGTTCTGGGTTCTGCCTCATTGTAGAGCACCTTGGTTAAGATGAGCACACCTAAGCCTATACCGTCGGATAACGATACATCCGGGTCATCATAGGCTAATTCGGCGCTAGGATTTCCTACATACCCTCGAACCTCTCCTAAACTGTTGGCTTCTGCAACCACATATTGAAGGGGACCACTACCGTCTAGTCGAATTTGTATGCGTTCTTCCTTTTTTAATTCGGAAGCTAATAAAGCCGCAGCTGTTAGTGTTTTACCCAGAATTACGGTGGCTAACAGGGATAAACCATGCCGGTCTCTGGCTTCTTTAACCAGTGCTGTTGTTTTGACAACAGAGAGTTTGAAATGTCCATCTTTGGTCATTCCTTTGACCATTCGGTCTTTGAATAGGAAGTCTTCTTTAGTAATACCCATGATTATTTTTGAGCGTTGGCTAAACGCTGTTCTACAATTTGATTACTCGCTATGTTAGGGGTAAGATTGTGAGTTTTTGCATAGTCAAAGACCTCTAGCAGGGTGTGATAAATTTCGCGGGTTTGTTCGGTAGCTCTTTCGGGATTGTACCCATCTATTTCGTTCGAAATATTAATGATACCCCCTGCATTTACCACATAATCGGGCGCGTAAAGGATGTATCTTTCTCTCAATCGTTGGCCGTGTACTTCTTCCTGGAGGATATTATTTGCACCACCTACGATAAAGTCACAAGCTAAATGGTCCAGCGTATCGTCATTGATCACCCCACCAAGTGCGCAGGGGCTTAGTATGTCGATTCGGTGGGAAAGAATATGTTCAGGGGCAAGGATCTCCGCCCCTACTTCTGCAGCAAGTTGTTCGGATTTTTCGGGATATATGTCAGAAATGTATAGTATTGCGCCTTCTTTTTGGAGGTGCTTAGCTAAATAGGATGCCACATGTCCGGCTCCTTGTATGGCGATTTTCTTTCCTTCCAAACTATCTTGGCCTGTTGCGTATTGCATTGAGGCCTTCATGCTTACGTAAACTCCAAGAGCAGTAAAGGGAGAGGGATCACCACTGCCACCCAAATGCTTTGGTAGTCCGGTAACGTGAGGGGTCTCTTGATGCACCCAAGCCATATTCTCTTCGTCCATGCCCACATCCTCAGCGGTGATGTATTGCCCAGCTAGAAAATCTACACATCGTCCAAAGGCTCTAAATAGTTCTTCAGATTTATCGGTTCTTGAATCTCCTATGATGACTGCTTTTCCTCCTCCTTGATTAAGTCCGGAAATAGCTGCTTTGTAGGTCATGCCTTTTGAAAGCCGGAGTACATCATCCAGAGCGGCTTCAAGATTAGGATATGGCCACATTCTGGTGCCACCTAAAGAGGGTCCAAAAGTGGTATTGTGAATGGCGATGATAGCTTGAAGCCCTGTTTTTTCATCCTTGAAATAAACGACTTGTTCATGTGCGGCTGTAGCAGGTGTGCACACAGGGGTATAAAAAAGCCCAGACGAAATTTCGGTAGCTTTTCCGAACAGTGTAAAAGCGTCGCTCATAAAGAATGGATCTTAGAAGGTGGTATTTTTATAAATATACCAAAAAGCCTCGAGGTTTACTTAGTATCTAAGTGTGGAATAAAGTATAATTCAAACAATATAGTTTGAACTGGTCAATTGGTGTGACAGCCAATGTGCCTCTTATGTATAAAAATAAAAATAAAGGAAATCATAACTATGTCATTCCGCTGGGTAATTACACAGCCGGAACAGGAGGAAGCTGTATCCACTTTAATGGATATGCTCAATGTTCCGGAGTCCATAGCTCGACTATTGGCAATACGGGGTATATCAAGCTTTGAAGATGCAAAACAATTTTTTAGACCATCCTTAAACGAACTTTACGATCCTTTTCTAATGAAAGACATGGACCGAGCATCCGAGCGTCTGTCCTTGGCTATTCGTTCTAATGAAAAAGTGCTGGTATATGGGGATTATGATGTTGATGGTACTACCGCAACAGCTATTGTTTATTCCTTTTTAAAAGAATTTGGGGTAGAAGTCGATTATTACATTCCACATCGATTTAAAGAAGGATATGGGATTAACCCCGAGGGTGTGCTGTATGCTCATCAGATGGACGCACAGGTCATTGTATCGGTGGATTGTGGAATTACTGCCATTGAAGAGGCTGAGGAAATCAAAGCCTTGGGCATGGATCTTATTATTTGTGATCATCACACCGTAGGGGCTTCCTTGCCCAATGCTTATGCCGTCTTAGACCCTAAACGAGAAGACTGTTCCTATCCTTTTGATGGATTATCTGGGGCAGGTGTAGGTTTCAAGTTGATGCAAGCTACCTTAGCTCGTTTGGGACTTCCTGCGAAGGTCGCCTATGATTATTTGGATTTATTAGCTGTGTCCATAGCATCGGATATAGTGCCTATAATCGACGAAAATCGAATACTAATGTGGGCAGGTTTAGAGCGACTTAGAACAAATCCTAGAGTGGGAATTCAGGCTTTGATGGACTTAATTCGAGTACCACAAACAGAATTGGATACCCAAAAAATTGTGTTTTCTATCGGGCCTCGAATCAATGCCGCTGGTCGCATGGGAGATGCGTCCACAGCAGTGAAGTTACTGATTGCAAAGGATGAGCCCGAAGCCAAGTTAATGGCCAGAGAATTGGAAGGAATTAATGCGAAGCGGCGCGATACCGATACTACCACCATGAATGAGGCGGTAGAACAGATTGAAGAGCAGCTGAATATGGATCATATATCCGCACTGGTGCTATTTAATCCAGATTGGCACTTAGGGGTTATAGGCATTGTTGCTTCCCGTTTGGTGGACCAATACCATAGGCCAGCCATTATGCTAAGTGAGGTCGATGGAAAGATCAAAGGCTCGGCCAGAAGTATCCGTGGATTTAACATTTACGAGGCAATTCGGGAGTGCGAAGATTTACTGGAACAATTTGGTGGGCATGAATACGCAGCTGGTTTAACTCTAAAGGATGGCGCACTAAAAGAGTTTCGAAAACGAATGAACAGCAAGGCCGTAGAAGAACTCTCAGGAAGCTCCTTTGAAGCCGAATTACTGGTTGATGCAGAAATAAACATGGCAGAGATCGATGGGAAGTTCTGGAAATTGCTTTATCAGTTTCAACCATTTGGCCCTGCCAATACGAAACCCCTGTTTACCAGTAAGGGGTTAAGCACAGTTGGAGTACCGACTATAGTTGGGAATGGGCACTTGAAACTTCGAATAAAGCAGAAGGGTTCTCCTATATTTGATGCAATTGGGTTTAATATGCATGATTTAATGCCCATTGTGAGGGACGGAAAAAAATTCGACATTGCATACGAACTAGAAGAAAACACCTGGAATGGCAACACATCCTTACAGATTCATTTGCGTGATGTTAAGGAAACTTAGGCTTCTGTATTGTTTCTCCAAGCTAAAGGGTGTATATTTGCCATCCTTTCGGTTGGGACTGTAGCTCAGTTGGTAGAGCAACGGACTGAAAATCCGTGTGTCGGCGGTTCAATTCCGCCCGGTCCCACCATTGTAAAACCCTATAGTCAATGACATATTGATTACCAGGGTTTTTTTATTTGGGGGAATTGAAATAACATTAGAAAATACTAATTAGTTTAACCAGAGCTTATTATGACAAAATCATTCCTCAGCATAACTAGCGGTTATCATTCTTTCAAGATAATAACCAACTACACACATGAAAAAGACTCTTAAAAGTACATACGCTACATCATCCTGTTTAAAGAGTACGTAGGTAAAAAGTAGTATGGTAAAACCGAACCACCGTATTTTTTGAGATCGGATAAAAATCTCTCTCATTGGCCTACCTTATTTTTGACAAACACGATCACCTTTCCTGAAATAAGATAGGTTTCCGTACTTATCCTGCCGCCTACTCCGTCACCTAAACTCAGATCTATTATCGCATCGCCCCCTTCTTGTCTTACTTTGTCTTTAATTTCTTTTAGCATCTTCTCTATTTCACAGCTACATCCTTCTACAGAAATTTGACCAATAATTTCATATTCATCACTATTTAATTGTTCTTGGGTGTACACCTTTACCTCAAAGTTTTCGTCTTTAGGCTCTCGCGAACTATTGTCATACGGGATATAATTGGGAGTAATACACCCATATAATGCTATTATGCTTAAAAGTAGGAATATTTTAGTATGTGGTTGAATCACAGGGTTTATTGTATAAATAGAGAAAATAATTTACCATTTAGCAATCTATATCTTTACTTAGTAGGGGTCAAACTATGATATATGTTATTACTGGTGTGAGTCTAATTTTTGGATCCTTAGCGTTCATCTTGATGAAAAGCCGCATATATGATAGTATGATCTATATCTTAATCCTACCAAATAATCATCAAACCATCACCAAAATCATATCAAAACCTCACCAAATCCATTTAACCTTTAGCTAATTCCATGTCAAATCATACCGCAATTCTAAAAAAACAGCTCCTTTTTAGTCTGAGCTTTTTGTTCGTTATTTCCATCTCATTTTCAATCATGGCTCAAAATCCATCAACCAGTAAGGGTTGGAGTATACAAGAGCTCTATGAATCAGCGGCACGTAGTATGGCACTAAGAGAGATAGGGCCGGCGGTGATGGGGGGGCGGATTTCGGATATTAAAGTGGATCCGAATCATCCGTCGACCTGGTATGTGGCGGTAGGTTCGGGGGGCGTTTGGAAGACGGTTAACAGTGGAACGACATGGGAAGCTATTTTTGATGATCAATCGTCGTATTCGATTGGAACTATTGAGATTGATCCGAATAACTCGAAGGTGATTTGGGTGGGTACCGGCGAGAATGTGAGTGGCCGTCATGTCGCTTGGGGTGATGGGGTGTATAAAAGTGAAGATGCAGGGAAAAGTTGGAAGAAAATGGGACTGGACGGGTCGGACCATATTGGGCGAATTATGATTGATCCTCGAGATAGCGAGGTGGTTTTGGTTGCGGCGGAGGGGCCTTTATGGTCATCTGGTGGCCTTAGAGGCGTTTTTAGAACAACAGATGGCGGTGAAAACTGGGTGCAGGTGCTCGATATTGACGAGCAAACCGGCGCGACTGATTTGGAGTTTGACCCTTCGAATCCGGAGGTGATTTACGCAGCAACCTATGAGCGTCGCCGTAAAACCTGGGCCTTTTTGGCAGGTGGACCGGGTTCTGGGATTTATAAGTCGACGGATAATGGGCGTTCATGGACAGAGCTTAGGAGTGGATTGCCACAGGCGGATATGGGAAAAATTGGCTTAGCAGTAACCCCAGCAGATCCTAATTTGGTATATGCCACCATAGAATCGGATCCAGTTAATAAGGGTTTTTATCGCTCAACGGATAAAGGAGAGAGCTGGGAAAAGCGTAACAACTATACCTCAGGTGGTACGGGGCCGCATTATTATCAAGAGATTGAAGCTTCTCCAACCAATCCAGACGTAGTGGTTCAAATGGATGTGTTTTATCAGGTCACTCGAGATGGGGGAGCAACCTTTAACTATTTAGAAACGGGTCGATCTAAGCACAGCGATAATCATGCTTTATGGATAGACCCATCGAATACAGAGCATATGCTGGCAGGCTCAGATGGTGGTTTATATGAGTCCTTTGATGAGGGAAAGACCTGGAGGTTTTTGTCTAATTTACCTATAGCCCAGTTTTATAAAATTGGAGTTGATAATGCCGAACCTTTCTATAATGTGGTGGTGGGAGCGCAGGATTTAGGAACCCTCATTGGACCTTCACGCACCTTGAACGGAGAGGGCATTCGGAATCAGGATTGGTATGTACCTCTGGGAGCCGATGGATATGACGCGGCATTCGATCCAATGGATCCCAACATTGTGTATATGGAAATTCAGCAAGGGGTGTTGTATCGTTTGGATAGAAGAACCGAGGAACTAATGGATATTCAGCCTCAGCCCTCTCCGGGAGATCCAGCCGAACGGTTCAATTGGGATGCACCTATTGTTATAAGTCCTCATGATAACAAAACACTCTATTTCGGTTCTCAACGGGTGTGGAAAAGCATGAATCGTGGAGACTCTTGGACGCCTATTAGTGGAGATTTAACCACTAACACCAATCCTTTTAAATTACCTATGCAGGATCGGGTCCCAGGAATTGATGCGTTGTATGACAATGGGGCTATGTCTAAATTCGCCACCCTGACGGCAATAGCGGAGTCACCGGTACAGGCGGGGATGCTTTATACTGGGTCGGATGATGGACTTGTACATGCTAGTGAGGATGACGGGCAAAGCTGGACCCAAGCGGCGGATTTCCCTGGTATGCCCCCGTTGTCTTTCATCAACGATATTGAAGCCTCTTCGCATGATGCCCAAACCGTATTTGTGGCAGCTGACGCGCACAAAGAAGGGGATTACACACCTTATATATATAGGAGCACCAATCGGGGTAAATCCTGGAAAAAAATCTCTGGCGACCTTCCTGATGGGGTAATTGCTTGGTCCATTAAGCAAGATCCAGTACGGTCAAACTTACTGTTTATTGGCGCCGAGAATGGGATGTATTTCTCATATAATGCTGGGGAAAATTGGATCAAGCTTGCTGCTTCTGCCCCAACCATATCGTATCGTGATATTGAATTACATGAGCGCGATCACGATTTAATCGGGGGAACCTTCGGTCGAGGAATATACATACTGGACAATTATTCTCCACTTCGGCATATACCCGATTTGGCTGAGAACCAAAGCCACACCATTTTTCCGGTTCGTGATGCGTGGTGGTATATCGAACAAACGCCCATGCAAGCCCTTGGCATGCCTTCTCAAGGCTCTGCAGCCTACCGAGCGCCCAATCCACCCTTTGGAACTACCATTAGTTACTACCTAGCAGACTTACCAGAAACAGCGGCGCAGCAGCGGCAATCGGAAGTAAAAGCACTAGAAGCGGACGGTAAAGACATTCCCTTTCCGGGGTGGGAAGCCCTCCGGGCCGATGCACTCGAGGACGTCCCAAAAACATTGTTGCTTATAAAAGACGCGTCAGGGGAACCAGTACGATGGTTAGAAGGTGGACGAAGCCGTGGTTTTCATCGTACAACCTGGGATCTACGCTTACCGCCCCCTGATCCTATCAGTTTTGCTACGCCTGGTTTCCGACCGCCATGGGCAGGAACTCCACAAGGACCACTGGCCGCGCCAGGAAAGTATAGTGTAGAACTATACGTGCTACATAATGGCAAATTAGAAACCCAGGGAAGTGTGCAGGACTTTGTGGTTAAGCCGATACCCGCCATAGAAGGTCGAGATTTTGAGGAAACCTTTGCTTTTCAAAAAGAGCTAAATGATCTCTCGCGTGAAATGAATAGCGCTGGAAGGTCACTTGGGGAAGCCTCGAACCGTCTTCGCCACATAGAAGCAGCATTGGTCCAAACGTCAACGCTGGCTCCAGACCTCTTCGAGCTATTAGCCACACTTACAAAGCAGCAAGCAGAACTCAGCACTCAGCTGTATGGTGATCGAATTCGCCGGTCTAAAGATATTTCAGTAGAACCCGCTATAGCTGGCCGTCTAAATCAGGTACTCTATGGACTTTCTGAAACCAGTTTACCCCCGACGCAAACGCATCGCACAAATGTGACTTTAGCAAAGCAAGGATTTGATCAGTTCAAAGTATCGCTGCAGGATTTTTGGTCTGAACTAGAGAAATACGAAATTCAGGTACAAAAGGCTGGGGCGCCGTACACTCCTGGAAGAAAGTTAAGGTGATTTAAGAATGAATAAGATTGGGGGGTGAACTACTGTTTAGGTAGACTTTTTAACACCTCCCAATGATCGGGTGTCATGGCTCCAATGTCAAAGACCGAGATACCTTTGGCTCCACCATTTTTAGCTTTTTCCACAGCGGTTTGAAGCTCTTCGGGACTTAGTGCAGGAATATATAAACCCGCTACGACATCGAAACGCCCATGTGATTCACGGACACCTTGTTCGGCTGAAAATTTAATCCATTCAAGATTTTGTCGGTAAAAATTGTGGTACAACATGGGTAATGCGACATCTAAATTCCAGCTGGCCCAATCTTGACGAACCATTTGCCGCGACATCACTGGAAAAGGAAATACGGCGGCGCTAAGTTGTTTGCCGCGTGCATGTATCTCTTGGGCTATTTCATTCACCAAACTAGTCACCGCATTTAGTCGATATTGAAGCCATTCGGTACTAAGTTCGGGATGCTCTAAGTCCATTGGATCTACCCCAAAAATCTCTTTGAATCCTTCTCTGGCAATAGGGTGGTATCCGTAGTCATATTCGGGGAACTGACGGTCTTGCACCAAATCATATTTGGGTTGAAGGTCAGCCCCTAAAATTACATCTACATAGCGTACATAATCTAGATGAACCGAAGTGAGGTCTGGAATATTAGCGTAGGAGACCATGGTGGAAGTAATAAAGTCCCTAGCGCCTGGCGAAAAAGGAGATAGCCATTGGTAGTAGTCTACATAGGCTCGGTAATCGTACGAATTATCACCGTTTCGATTCACAGCGTACCATTCAGGATGTTTGGCAGCCGTAGTATCACCAGGACGGTTTAAAGTCCATACCCACGCATGGATATTAATGGAATAATCTTGTGCCCACTTAACTACTTGAGCGGTTTCTTCAATTCCCGCGGACAAGAATAAGTCGCTAAGCCCATGTTTCGAAAATCTGGCCAATTCTTCTCTCCACTCCGCTTCAGTTTCGGCGATTCCACTTCCAGTCCAAGCCGCAACCATAAATGAGTCTACCTCAGGCTGCTTATCTACTTGCGGAGTCGAACAGCTCAGCAGACTTAGGCTAAGTATCATTAATAATAGGCTATTTTTCATGCGAACTCCTTATGTATCCATCTTGATTTATGCTCAATATATTATCCGATTTGTCCTTTAGTATGATTTCAAATCCTAGGTTAGTGGGTGAAAATTCAGCGTTAAAAACATATCCATTTACCTCAAAATCAGGACCTTCATCAACCAAAAATGACCGTGACTTTTCAGAGGTATTGTTCTGTAAAGTTATTTGTTTTCTGTATAGGTGAAAAAGTAGCTGATATGCGCTGGCCGTCGATTGATTCAAATGAGTGCGGGTGGTGCTATCTACTGGATTATCGACAAAAAATACATACCCCCAATGTTCGGGTCTATGCATATCAATGGCCATTTGTGGGCTCCAAACCCAATTATTTTCGGGTAATCGGCGACCTTCCTTATCGGTTTTCTTCTCGTAGGTACTACCATTGAGCTGATATTCCCACTGGACACGCGAAAAATTAACACGCCACATGCTCCCTTCGCCAAACGAATGTCCTCGGTCGATCGCATTAATGGGCGCAATTGGGATGGCTAATTCAACCGACCATCCATTATCGATGTCCGTTGGATCATTTAAAGTACCTTGTATATCGATACCTACTTTAGTCCCATTTACATCCCATTCGTCCAGTACAGGACCATTTCTCCTGTAAGGCCGGGCCAAAAATAAATCCCACAATGTTCCCAAAGCATTGACCTCGAACTCAGCATAATAAGGCTGAAACTCATTAGGCTTAATGAACACCTCAAAGTCATTATTGTAAAAAATCACGGCATCTCGCTCTTTTATATCGCCCCAAACATGCTGCTCTTCCATCTCGGCATATACATAGAAATAGGTGTCATCCCACAACATTTTTACCCGTGTATTATAGTAAGGCGTGCTTTGTTCAGCACCCTGAATATCCATAAATAGGTCGCTCAATTCGGCATCCTCCCAAGCCTCTTCATTCGCTAGTCCATCTACGGTTAAGGCTTTCTTTGCCTTGTTAACCACATAGTGTTTAGGTAAGGTAAGGTCCAAATTTTTTCGGATTGATGGCGCCCCGCAGCTCAAACAAAGCACCAATCCTAATAAGACAAACTTGTTCATTACCAATCCTCTGCAATGGCTGGGGTTCCTGGGAAATCAACACTATAATTTCCGTAGATAGGATCATAATAGTGTCCATTCTCCTTATAATCAGGATTCCAGCTTATGGTTCCGTCCGCTTCATACACATACAAATAAGGAGACAATAAAAGCCGTTCTACATGCCACCTCCCGGCTTGTCCAGAAGGAATTTCTTCTCCGCTTCCATAGACCATTAACCCTCCATCGGCATACACTTCATGCTCAGGACTAATATCCATATATTCATGACTTACATTCATCACTTTATGCCCTATTTCATGGGCTATGGTATGTCTTTGACGATCGGGTCGTTCTAGATTGGATAGACTGATAACCCCTCGATAAGGCTTAGGAATGGTGCCTGGATAGGAGTAGGACGGAAACGAAAGGCCGCCCGTTCGAACGGTTTTCATGGTCCAATTTCGACCCTCGGATACCGTGAGGAACGGATAGAATACATCTTGAAACACTACAAAATAGAGAGTGCGGTGACTGTTTTCCTCTATTTCAATAATATGTTCAAGGGCTTGCGAAGCATGCTCTGTCAACTGAGCTGGATGCCGTTGACTGTGTTTGTACAGGTTGATGTAGCCAGTATTCGGAATGCCAGGAACCTCGTTTGCTTGGATAGATAAAAAGGAAGGGTCAATCTCACCTGTTTTAATCCAGAGTACATTGATCTGCACCCCAGTTGGAGCATAGATTTCCTTGGCGGCCTCTAGTCCTGTTAACAAGCGATCCAGAGTAACTTTTTTAAACTCGGGATCAAAATTGGAAGGCAGATAAACACCCACATCCATAGTGGGTTTACCAGGGACTACATCGGCATTCAATTTTTCATAATCGATGGAATCGATAATGGTCCATTCCGCCTTACTAATAGAACCGTTTGTAGCGCCTAAATTAGCAGGTGAACCAGTTTCATTCAAGGTACAGTGTACATTTAGGGATATGAACAAGACGATAAAAAGGATGGGTAGTTTAGCATTCATATCGTTGGATGGAATAAAATTGATTAAAAAAAAACATCTATAGTCAAAGTAAAAAAATAGTCGAATAGATAAAGATGCCTACTATACCTGAATAACCTATCACAAAGTATAGTTATTAGGTATTTATTATTACTGAATAATTACCGATAATAATTTAAAGCTTAGTTGGTGAGTAGGTAATTTTGACGATAAAATCGAGAATTTTACACCGTTTATTTTCCCTTGGCTCTAATAATAGGTTTGAAGTAGATAGCCCGTCCAGAAATGTGACGGGCTTTTTATTCGCTGAAAGAGTAGTGTTATTCTTCTATCGCGGCAATGACCCGCTCAATTAACCCGTTCATACCGGAGCCTTGAATCCATCGCGCTACTATAACTAGGTCATTTTCAGGGTCTACATAAACCATGTTGTTACCGGCGCCGAGATGCCAGAAAGCAGTTTCTGGAGCAGCAGGCATGGCCTCTTGGCCGTGATTTAGAAAGTAATTCATATATCCGTAATTCGGCCGAGCCTGGGTTGAATTTTTTGACATGGTTATCCAATCCTTGGACACTACTTGCTCGCCTTTCCAGTTACCTTCGCGCAACGTCAGCAGTCCAAAGCGAGCTTGATCCCTGGCACTAATAAACATGCCACCACCCCAATGCCCTCCTCCGCTAACGCTTTGCATTTGCTTGCCATCAAATAGCACCCAAGAATTTTCATATCCATGCCAACGCCAAGTGGGTGAGGCTCCAATTTTGTCCATGAGATGTTCTTTGAGTACTTGCGGAAGTGGTTTTCGCCATACATTCAAGGCAGCCAAAGCCAATAGATTGACTCGAACATCATTGTATTCCCAAACACTTCCCGGTGCATGACGTTCACGAGTGATCCATTCGCTTCGTTCTCCGGAGGGACGATCGGCCCAATCGGGCTTCCCGAATAGGGTTCCTTCCCAGTCGGAGGTTTGTTGGAGTAAATGCTCCCAAGTAATGGTTGCGTTATGCTCGGATTGAAAAGGTTCTATAAAATGGGCTTCCCCAACCTGGGCTCCTTTATCTCTATTGTATATGTCATCGATGAACAACACAGGTCCCATGTAGGAGGCGACCTTGTCTTGAACATCTTTAATTAGCCCCGCATCCCAAGCCAAGCCAACGGTTGAACTCAGAAAACTTTTGGTTACGCTGTGGGTCATATCGACCCGAAAGGGTTCGCCCCATTCGGCTACGATGTATCCATTTTTAATAATGATTCCTGTCATGTCTCCACGATTCTTGAAAGGTCCGATGCCATCACCAAAAGGCTCACGCCCAAATGTGCCGTAGTGATTGATCTCCATATTTCTTGGGTTGTCGCTTTCCATAGAAATAGCATAGTCAATGGCTGCTTGTAATTTTATGGGAGCAAAGCCAGCAGCTGCTGGACTCAGCATTTCCCACTCCCCCCAACTACCCGGAAAGTAGGGATTGGTAGAGGTAGGGTTTTGAGCGTTTGCTGAAACCCGTAAAAGAAAAAAAAGAAGGACAAAAGATGTAAGGAATCGCATGATTTACACTCTAATATTTAGCAGGGGTTCCCGCAGGAGCGAGACTTTTCTGGATAAAGGAACGAATATCATCGTTGGCATTTTTTAAATCCTCTCGGCGCAAGTACATCATGTGGCCGCTACGGTAGCCTTTGAACTCGAGTCGATCTTTCATTTTTCCAGATGGATCTAAATGCCACATCGTATATTTAGCATCGTAATAAGTGGTTGCGCCGTCGTAATATCCACTTTGAATTAGTACATGCATGAAAGGATTTTGAGCCATTGCACCGCGTAACTGCTCACCGGTGCGGTCCCCGCTTCTATCCCATGGGTTCACGGGGCCAAACATATTGTATTTAACATCGGTTTCATAGTTAAGATGTTGCTTAAAGTACATGTTGATGGCTGGTGTAAATGAGTGTAGCCAAGAGGTAAGTTCGGAGTTGAAGTCGGGTCTGGCACCGGCATCAGAACGATCTAACCCTTTATAACGGGAATCCAATCGGCCAACAGTATGTCCTTCATGACGCAGTAGATCCTTCCAAAAGAATGAAGTTGGGACATCTAGGTTGTGTTGTCGGATAACTTCATCAGATAGCCCAGAATACAGAGCAAATTGTGCTATGGCATGTTCTTTTTCTTCTTCGTTCATCCAAGCTCCTTTGGCGAGAATGGGGATGAGTTCGTTTTGAGTGAACTTTTCAGACGCTTCTAATGCATCGAGCAAATCCATCGATTGAAGTTCTCCGGGAAGCTGCTTGTGATACCAGGCTGCCGCCGTATAATAAGGCAATCGATTGGCTTGATTAACGGGGCCGGATCGATCGATTCCCAAACCGGTAGGTGATACTAAAATGACTCCATTAATGTACATCCAATGACGGTTTTGAAGCACATTAGCTAAGCCGGATACTCGGGTAGTTCCATAGCTTTCCCCTATGAGGTATTTCGGGGAGGCCCATCGATCAATTCGGCTTACGAAGGTATTAATCCATTCAGCCAGATAGTCAATATCCTGATTTACCCCAAAAAATTGTTTTCTATCTGCTTCTGGATGTAGAATTCGGGAATAACCTGTGTTCACTGGATTTACAAACACAATATCTGCCACATCTAAGATTGAATAGGGGTTATCTTGAAATCCATAAGGTTGGATTGGGTACCCTTCGTCATCAATATTCAACACACTTGGACCGGTGTACGCTAAGTGCATCCAAACCGAAGCCGATCCAGGACCTCCATTGAACGAGATGACCAAAGGTCTTCGTTCGGTGTATTCTACATCGGTACGTTCATAAAAAGTATAAAAAAGAGCAGCCTGAACAACGCCATGATCATCCCAAACAGGTTGGGTCCCGGCAGTAGCTCGGTAGGGGACTTTTTTGCCGTTGATGGTAACGATATGCTCGGTTACAGATGCCGATTCGGCGGGGAGAATTCGAGAGGGGGTAATTTGCAGACCATGTGTTCCCTCAAAGCTGTCTTCGCCTATCCATACGGATTCACTTGTTTGCTGTTGGGCATTCACAGGAGTATAAAAAAGCCCTGTAAAAAGTAACAGAGAGGCTAAAAAAGAGCTAGTTCTTGAGAGAAAAAAAGATATTGTCGGGTTCATTGAAGATGGGTGAAACATAGCTATGGTCTATTGGTATTAGGTTAGGTGTTCGTTGGGCGCGTAATGCTATATGTCGATACGTGCCAACAATAATTAAACGTCGGTTTAACTATTAAGTAATCTCTAGAATGTAATGGCTCTACACAAAAAGAAAAATGCTTTTTTAGAGAATTGGTAGTTGTCATATCAGGTGACATAGATATAATGTGTGAAAAGCTTCGTATTATTGTTGAATTCGTGCTCAGAGACGTAGCTCTGTCGGGCACAAAGTACCGGGCAATTTATCACAAGTAGTCAATTGAGTATTCTGCGGAATCTCTACTTAACCAATAAACACATGAAGTTTCATGATGCCAGAGTTTTCACTACAACCCATGCCTTGGTACATAGCGGGGCCCTTAATAGGTCTAATGGTACCATTACTGCTAGTATTGGACAATCGACAATTTGGTATATCTTCAGCTTACCGTCATATGTGTGCAGCGATATTACCTAAAGATAAATTTTCCTTTTTCAGTTATGACTGGAAAACCCAAAAATGGAACCTGTTATTCGTGATAGGCATTGTTTTAGGAGGATACCTTGCCTCATTGACTTCGGTTGAAGGGTACTCAGTAGTCATCTCAGAGCAAACCAAACTAGCCCTAGGGGAATGGGGAATCACTGATTTTAGCGGGTTAATTCCCACTGAAATTTTTAATTTTAGCTTTCTTACCACACCAGGTGGATTCATTGTGATGGTTTTAGGCGGCTTTTTGGTAGGCTTTGGTGCACATTACGGCGGAGGTTGTACATCGGGCCATGCCATATCGGGCTTATCCAATCTACAGCTACCCTCACTAATCGCCGTAACTGGATTCTTCGCAGGGGGTCTCCTAATGACCTACTTCATCTTACCACTCATTTTATCCTAAGGAGATACTATCATGAAATATATATTAGCAGGTTTATTCTTTGGTTTTGTAGCGGTAAAGTCGGAAGTCGTTTCCTGGTTCCGCATATTAGAAATGTTTCACTTCGATTCCTTTCATATGTATGGAATTATTGGAAGTGCGGTGGTAATCGGCATTATTTCCATTCAGATTATCAAGCGGTTCCAGATGAAAGATATGAAAGGAGAGCAAATTTCAGTGGGTAACAAAGAAATGACCCCCAAACGTTACATTATTGGTGGCTCCATCTTTGGTCTAGGTTGGGCTTTAGTAGGCGCTTGCCCAGGGCCCATGTACGCTTTGGTTGGTAATGGTTATTGGATCATCCTTGTACCGATGTTCTTCGCCTTTCTTGGAACTATGACCTACGGCATGATTAGGGAGAAACTGCCTCATTGATTTCTATTCTATAGCTGCTTGGTTTCTTTTTTTTGGAATATGATAAAAGCGACCTTATTTATTTCATTCAATTTATAAACGATGATTTTCATTTCGATGAGTTAGTAATTACAAACAACTAAGACTTTACATTAACCAAAAATTATATATCACAGAGTAAAGAAAGATTTCTAAAATTAAGAAACTTAGAGTATTATTATACGTACATATAAGTGCTCTAGGTTTTGAAAGAAGAAACAATAGTTATTAGTTATATCATAATTATTAAGACCGATAACTCTTAGGGTAACTGAACAATTATGTAGAGGTAGTTTCTCCGTGAAAAAATGGTCAAAATGGTATAAGATAATATGTACATCTGTATTACTGATGTTGGTGCAAAACTATGCTCATTCGTACCAAGGAGTCGCATTTCAGCAATCTGATAGCGTAATTATATCACTTCCGGATACGGCCATTTTTATAGGTGACGAATTATCATTTGGCATCAAGCTACAGGGTTCTTCTATTGAGCCTATAAATAGCATTCAATTTGGTTTTCGCTATGACACAACAAAACTGAGTCTTATATCTTTCATTCCTGGTCAAGAAGTGACACAAAATTTCACTTACTTTATCAATGATTCAATACCAGGACATATATATTTTACGGCTGCTTCCGCGGAATCTTCTTTAAGTGATGATATCTTTGTGGATATCAAATTCATGTCAAAGAGTATAGGTACCACTAAACTCAATATCGAAGAGTTGTTATTAAACGAAGGAAAGCCTAAGGCGAGTGTGTTAGGCGGTTCTATTATAATAGAAGAAGATCCTGATATTATTCGACCAACAGTTCCTCTGCAACTTAAGGGTAAACTAATAAATGCAGAGACAATTAATTTAGAATGGAATAATTTCGCAAGTATAGGGTTTATTGGGTATCAAATTTATCAACTGGCAGGACCTCTGCCAAATGATATAACTCAGGAGCAATTAAAAAGACCATGGCAAATTGAAGGAGTAGAACGATTAGATACATTATTGAGAAGTATTGATATTCCTAACAATTCAACGGTGAAATTTGATATATCTGGACTAGAAAGTTTAGAATATTACACATTTTGGGTTACAGGATTAGACCAAAACGAAATTGAAAGCTATGCTGAAAATATCCGACAACGGACAGGAGATTTAGTTTCACCTGAAAAACCACCGAATGTGACATCGGTATTAGAAGATCAAAAAATAACATTAAACTGGAATGCTTCACCAAGTTTAGATGTCGAAAACTATGCTATATATAGAAATAGGGTAGATATATTTGAAGAATTAACAACTATTCCTAATACTCCAAATACTAAAATTTCTACCAAGTTAGGTGAAATTGAGTTTATGGTTTTATTTGCATGGGAGCCTGATAAACAGAGGCATAAAATATTAATAAATAAATCTGTACTACCAGATGGGATATCACCTACTGAAATAAATCAACTACAGTTATATGATCTGTATGATGATTATATGTCTTTTGAATCGGAAGATAATTCATGGGTTACGTATTACATTTATTCTGAAATTAATGGCCTATCTATCCAATCATCGCAGTACACACAAGCTTTTAGAAGTAGCAACGATCTATATGTTATAAGTGCAACTTTAGAATTTAATCAAGCTAACGACTCAGAGCCATTTTTTAAGCTTTTAGATGTATTATCTGCTGACCAATTTAGTTTTATAGATACTGACATAGATAGCCTAAGTCTTATAAGGTATTCATATAAAATTGCTGCGATTGATTCCTCTGAAGGAGCTCTTTTTGAGAATTTTGATCCAGCCAATAGAAGTGAATTTTCAGAAATAGCTATAATCGAGACTCCACCTGTAACCTGGACGGTTGATTTAAATGGTGAGGGTGATTTTGAGACAGTACAAGAGACTATTTATAACTCTAGACCATTTGATCACATTGTTATACGGGATGGGATATATCGTGAATCTATAGAACTAACTCACCCAGTTAGTATTCATGGGCAAGGCGATGTAAAGTTTATAAAGCCGGAGATTTCGGATGTGATATTAGATGTAAATGCTAAAATATATAACGATTTAAAATGGCCTAATAAGCAAAGTTTATCAATCCAAAATGTTAAATTTTTAGGTTCAGAAGAGCCCAATGAACTTGGAACCGGAATTAGATTAGACTATGGAACTTCAATTAAGATAAATAAATCTCATTTTGCGCATTTTGATAATGTCATAAATGCCAATCATAGTTCTTTCTCTATATCCAACTCAATTTTATCTAATAATAGGACAATTTCCTACCATAGAAGTCACTTATATGCTGGTACATCCCAAGAAGATACAGTTCGATTTGTGCATGTAAATGTGTTAAACACTAGAGAGGCTATAACGGACTTAGAAGGTGGGATTTCATTAGCTTTCGTGAACAGTATTCTAGTTGACAAGTTAGAATTGAAAAATAGTGAAGATAAATTTATTGGACTTGGAGTTAGCTTTATTAATGTTGCATTAGATACAAATAAAATTCGGTCTAATCATGATATTATTGAAAAATTGAATGATTATGTACAAAATACAGAACATTCTAGGGTAATTCATTTCAACAGTATTGATCAGGTTCTATTTCAATCACAAACACATAATGAAGATTTATCTAACTATAGATTACAAGCAGAATCTAAAGCTATAGGGAGTGGAAATCCTGTTGGGAATCTAACAGATGATTTTCTAGGTCAAAAAAGAATCTCAGATAAAGTAGATTTGGGCGCAATTGAACACCCCAACGATACTCCAGTACTTTTTCCCTCTCCTGTAATTAGTCTAACAAGGATTGATACTACTTTCTCTGATAATCTAAAATCTGCAGTGGAGATTGAAATCAAGTATCCTGACTCACTAAGCCTCTACTTAGATGCGATATATTTGTCAAAATGGTCTGCCGAAAATGAATTAATTCGAATAGATACATTAAATAGAGGAAGTTTTATTGACTTTGACACTTATATAGGAAATACATATAAGTATTCTGCACAAGCGAAATTACATAATCTATACTTAGGAAAAACTTCAGAAAGAGAGACTATATTTATTGAAGAGTTATCTCCGCCTATTGATATTATTCCACCTATTCCTGCTAATTATTTAACTGCGAAACGATTAAATGCTAGAACTTTTGAGCTTGAATGGGAAGTAGATGCTTTTGATGAATTATCTCACTTTAATATTTATAAAGTTATATCGATCAAGGGTTTGGTAGAAGCTTATGAAGATACTATCGACACTACTTGGTTGTGGACAGGGGGTGAATTTCCATTAGATGCATTATATGCCAATTCTATTGAGCTATTCGACTCACTAATAGTTCCCAAAGGATTATTTGAGCAGGCGCAAAATGATTCAAGTGATTTAATATTTAATTGGGTTGATAATAAAGATTTGTTAAATCAAACAGTTTATACCTACTGGGTAACATCAGTTGATTTGGCAGGTAATGAAGGTGATGCGCGATTCATAGAGATCCAGACAGGAGATGATACACCACCTAACCCGCCAATAAATATTATTCAAACAATACAAGATGATCAATTGACTTTAGAGTGGGACCCTAGTCCTGAACAAGATGTGGAATGGTACAAGATTTACAAAGGATTAGATTCTACATTAGTATCTTTATATGATAGTATCAATGTGGATACAAGAACATTTATTGATACAATAGATGACTTAAGTGTCCAAGTGTTCTATCGAATTAGCGCTGTGGATTCGGCAATATCAAACCCGATATATTCTTTTGACCCTGCCCTCGAAGGTGGGCTCTCTAAATCTACACTTGGATACAATTTTGATTTAACGGGTCCTTCTAAACCAATTATTGAATCGGTATATAGTGCTAATTCTTTGGTCCAAATTGATTGGGCTCCAATTTTAGATCCCGATTTAGAGTATTATAATATTTACAGGGGTTCACATCCTGATACTGTTGAAATTATTGATAATACATATGCTCTGGATTCATTTTATAGTGATTCAACTGTAAAAAATGGAATACTCTACTATTATTATATAAGTGGTGTGGATACATCATCAAATGAAGGGGAATTATCAGATATTGTTATTGGAACACCATTTAATATTCCGCCATCTGTAGCTGCTTATGATGACATATATATTCATGATCAAGAGAGAGATCAATTTGGCCTATCTTTTACTTTCCAAGGATTTGATAATGATGGTGAAATAGATTCAACACTTTGGATTGTCGACAACGAACTTTACTCGATAGATAGAGTGCCCAGCATAGATATTAAGCAAGGTTCCACTCATATTACTTTGGTGGCAATAGATAATGATGGAGGCCGTGATAGTTCTAGTTTTTCTGTTTATATGGATGCTGGTTTTATTGATTTAGGCGCTAATTTACTGCCTACTAGCGGTTTATCTTTGTTTGGTAATAATTTTAGTTTCCAACCTGATGGCAGAGGTAATTTAAGCTTAATGACACCTGAAGAATCAAATGAATTTCGTTTAATTGCTCCTCTACAAGCACCTGTTGCTATAGCAACTGATTCAACATTTTACTTGATTTCAGGGACTCAAAAACTGAATAAGTATAGTTTATTTAATTGGTGGAAACATAAAATAACGCTACCCTACTGGTCTACTTCAACAGGTGGATTTCATTCTTCCAGTCCTGTCATTGATGAAAAAAGAAAACGCCTTTATTTAGTGTCTGAGGATAATCAAATTTTTGGAATTGGAGTAAGAGAAGGACTTCAGCAATGGCGTTCTAATATAGGAGCTCCAGGAATACACCCTGGTGTTATTTTGTCTGAAAAGTACTTAGCTCAACCTAATAAATTGGGAGATATCACTTATTTTGATTTGGATGCTTCAATCTCTTTTAAAGAGATGTCACCATTAGGCAAAACTGTTTTTGGTGAAGGTTTAATGGGTGCATTATCGGTTACCAATAATAGTGAATTAGTGGCTGCTTTTTCCTCTGGTACAATTAGAAAGTGGAATCCAAATTTATCTAGTGAAAGTACAGATCAAATTTTATGGGAGACTGATTTAGCCACTACTTTTCAAACAACACCTGTAATTGCTGAAAATGGTTTGATTCTAGTTGGTGGAGCGGATTCAACTTTTTATGGAATTAATGGTGCAAATGGTCAAGTTGAATGGGCTTTTCGAACCTTTGGATCAATAACATCTACAGCTTCAATAAATGAATATGGGGTTATTTATTTTGGTGATGCCTCTGGTAGAGTGTATGCTGTAGATGACGCTGGGAATTTAATTTGGGATTATCAAATTCAAGCTGGTGATGAAACCAGTAGTTTATCAGTTATGAATACTATTAATTATGTTAATGGTAGCGTATTTGTTGCTACTCAAGGCGGAAAGCTAGTTAGTATTAGAGATGGTTGGCGATACGATGGTTCACTTGAAAAAAAGTTTGGTCCAGAATGGGATAAAAAACACGCTCAATGGGCGACTTATCAAGGAAATTATCGTAGAAGTGGAAACGTAGATATGAGTGTTTCTACTTCAAGTGAGAGCTTTGAATCAATACCTACTGAATTTCAATTGTTGCAAAATTATCCAAATCCTTTTAATCCAAGTACTCAGATTGAATTTGCGATACCTGAGGCTTCTTTAGTCAAACTAGAAGTATTTAATACATTAGGTCAAAGAGTTCAGACACTTAAGAATGAAAAAATGCCTGCTGGAAATTATAGTGTGACGTTCGAAGCTTTCGATTTAACAACGGGTGTTTATTTGTATAGATTAACTGCTGGAGAGTTCTCACAAATAAATAGAATGCTATTGATTAAATAAGAATTAACACTTGTATCTCCAACGGTGTTTGATATGCCATTATACATAAAAAGTCTTTTATTTTTGATTATGGTTATTCCCAAAACCATAATTGCTCAAAATTCTGGAGTAGTCTACTTATTAAATGACCAGGGTGAAGAGGTGTTGAACTATCCATCGGGCCAGGTAGTTGTTTATCTAGGGTTGACGGATGCTGATAACCCAAATGATGTTCACTTCCGTATAGGTTCACCGGATGATACAGTTATGGTAGCTATGACTCGGATTTCTCCTGGTGAATATACTGGAACGGTTACGGTGCAGGAGTACGCGTCAGGAAGTGTTGATCTTGGAGATAATATTCTTCAAGCTAGGCGCGGCTCTTTGCTTAGGGTAATTTATGATGATGAGTCGGATAGTTTTGGAAACCCTAAGCGGGTAGAAGACCATGCGTACTATGGGATGACGTTGGTAAGTGGAGTATATGATAGTGATCATACGTGGACAAAGGATAATAGCCCCTATTTGGTGACAGGAGACATAGACGTTACAGATGGGGCTCGTTTGACGATAGAGCCAGGTGTTGGAGTGTTTTTTACAGCTCCAACTTTTGGAGTTACTGGTGATGACCGCGCGTCGGGTCGAGACGAAACCCGCTCAGAATTACGAATTCTTAATGGATCTACATTACATGCGGTAGGGACACCTCAAGAGAAAATTGTGTTTAAGTCAAGCAGAGAAAATCAAGAAAATGTATATAGAGATTGGTGGGGGATTATTGCAAGAGACCATTCAAAAGTTCAGCTAGAACATGCTGAGGTAACAGGGAGTTATAATGGGTTGTATATACAAGAATTAGGAGGATCTAAAACAGACACTATGTATATACGGTATAATATTTTTGAAAATATAGCTGACTATGCACTTCGTACAGAGTGGGGATATTTGAATATAAACATAGATATTAGTCATAATGTGTTAGATGGTGGTATACAAATAGAGGGGATGCATGATGATTGGGATTCTGATGAATTAATCTTGGTAAGTATTACCAACAATGATTTTAAGAACGACCGTATTTATATAAATACACATGACAATGATCAGCACAATGACTATGAGATAGTACTCCAAGAAAACAGAAATTTATGGACGACTCAGGTTAATCATGCAGAGCAAGTTACAAGTAAAGACAATGACATAGGTGGGCGCTATAATATTTATAATGTAGGAGATTTTAGTTCTACAAGAGATAGTTTAGTATGGGATGAAGGAGCTGAGAATTGGACAGGCTGGTCACTAGATCATGTATCGAAGGCTAAAATTAGCCGGTCATATGTAACAGGGTATGATGCAGGAGTTAATGTATATTCTTCAGCTGTAAAAATAGATAGCAGCAGTATTATAGGGAATAATAATACAGGCCTAACTGTGTCCTCAAATTTTGATAATGCTTCGAAGATGACGGTTATAGAGCATTCTACGATTACTAGTAATAATGGGGATGGAATAATATTAAGAGAGTATGGCCAGGTGATCGCTAATTACAATAATTTGTATGGTAACGGAGGTCCTGAGTTTAGTAATCAAGCAGATCACACTAATGAGATTAATGCTCGGTTTAATTGGTGGGGTGATGAGGCTACTGCCCAGATGAATGAAGAAGGACATCCAAAGAATATTGATGAGATTTATGATGAATATGACGATGCGTCAAAAGGCTTTGTGAACTATTCAGATTGGTTGGACGCTGAAAACGGTACACCATCACAAGATTTAGGTAACACAGGTGAGATATATTTGGTCGATAATCAGGGAGAAGAAGTTTTAAATTATTCATTAGATCAAACAACAATTTATGTTGGATTAGCAGATGCTGATAACCCAAATGATGTTCACTTCCGTATAGGTTCACCGGATGATACAGTTATGGTAGCTATGACTCGGATTTCTCCTGGTGAATATACTGGAACGGTTACGGTGCAGGAGTACGCGTCAGGAAGTGTTGATCTTGGAGATAATATTCTTCAAGCTAGGCGCGGCTCTTTGCTTAGGGTAATTTATGATGATGAGTCGGATAGTTTTGGAAACCCTAAGCGGGTAGAAGACCATGCGTACTATGGGATGACGTTGGTAAGTGGAGTATATGATAGTGATCATACGTGGACAAAGGATAATAGCCCCTATTTGGTGACAGGAGACATAGACGTTACAGATGGGGCTCGTTTGACGATAGAGCCAGGTGTTGGAGTGTTTTTTACAGCTCCAACTTTTGGAGTTACTGGTGATGACCGCGCGTCGGGTCGAGACGAAACCCGCTCAGAATTACGAATTCTTAATGGATCTACATTACATGCGGTAGGGACACCTCAAGAGAAAATTGTGTTTAAGTCAAGCAGAGAAAATCAAGAAAATGTATATAGAGATTGGTGGGGGATTATTGCAAGAGACCATTCAAAAGTTCAGCTAGAACATGCTGAGGTAACAGGGAGTTATAATGGGTTGTATATACAAGAATTAGGAGGATCTAAAACAGACACTATGTATATACGGTATAATATTTTTGAAAATATAGCTGACTATGCACTTCGTACAGAGTGGGGATATTTGAATATAAACATAGATATTAGTCATAATGTGTTAGATGGTGGTATACAAATAGAGGGGATGCATGATGATTGGGATTCTGATGAATTAATCTTGGTAAGTATTACCAACAATGATTTTAAGAACGACCGTATTTATATAAATACACATGACAATGATCAGCACAATGACTATGAGATAGTACTCCAAGAAAACAGAAATTTATGGACGACTCAGGTTAATCATGCAGAGCAAGTTACAAGTAAAGACAATGACATAGGTGGGCGCTATAATATTTATAATGTAGGAGATTTTAGTTCTACAAGAGATAGTTTAGTATGGGATGAAGGAGCTGAGAATTGGACAGGCTGGTCACTAGATCATGTATCGAAGGCTAAAATTAGCCGGTCATATGTAACAGGGTATGATGCAGGAGTTAATGTATATTCTTCAGCTGTAAAAATAGATAGCAGCAGTATTATAGGGAATAATAATACAGGCCTAACTGTGTCCTCAAATTTTGATAATGCTTCGAAGATGACGGTTATAGAGCATTCTACGATTACTAGTAATAATGGGGATGGAATAATATTAAGAGAGTATGGCCAGGTGATCGCTAATTACAATAATTTGTATGGTAACGGAGGTCCTGAGTTTAGTAATCAAGCAGATCACACTAATGAGATTAATGCTCGGTTTAATTGGTGGGGTGATGAGGCTACTGCCCAGATGAATGAAGGAAAGAATCCAAAGAATATTGATGAGATTTATGATGAATATGACGATGCGTCAAAAGGCTTTGTGAATTACTCTGGATGGCTCGATGATAAAGACGGCACTCCTTCGCTTGTATGCGGTGATGTAACAGGAGATTATTTTGTTTCTGCATTAGATGGCTCATTCATTTTACGTCATTCGGTAAGAATGGCTCCACAGTATCCTCTTATAGGTAGGGATTCAACAGCTGCTGATGTTACGGGTAATGGTTTTGTATCAGCATATGATGCAGCAACAATTTTAAAATACATAGTTGGATTACCTGTTACGTTAAATTGTGGTGGGAATAATGATGCATTAAAGGATATGCAGAAACCCTTGATTACATGGTCACCAAATATTTCAGATGGTCAAGATATATTAACTGTGCCCATCAACATATCGAATATCAAAAGTGGTATAAATTCTATTGAAATTCAAATACCGCATAAAAATAGTATTCGGTTAAGTTCAATTTCTCAAAAACCAGAGAACTGGGAAATACTTGAACATACTTCAGATCAATTTCTAAGTATAGCTATGTATGGTATAGATGAGTTACGCGATGATATTGTACTAGAATTACATTTTGAAATCTTAGAATTAAAACCGAATGTAAATTTTACGGGTACAATTCGAGTAAATGAACAATCAAGAATATCTATGGAACCGTATAATTTGGATCTTATACCTAAGATATTTGAATTATATCAAAACTATCCTAATCCCTTTAACCCTAATACTCAGATCGATTTTATTGTTCCTGAAACTGCAAACGTTCAATTACAGATTTATAATATATTAGGTCAAAAAGTACAAACACTTAAGAATGAGCGTATGGCGCCAGGATATTATAGTGTAACTTTTGAAGCAAATAGCTTATCAAGTGGGGTTTACATTTATCAGTTACAAATGGGTAATAAGATTATTACTAAAAGAATGTTACTATTGAAATAATTGAATTTATCTCAAAGGAAATTTGAAAATTAGTTTTATTTAGGAATTCTAATTTATTTCTTGTAGTCTAATAATTAAATACTTAATATATTTTTACATAGTTGTTAGCGCTTTCATTTATATAAATTTCTAACAAATGTACATATGCTTATCTTTTTCTAAAGTAAGCATTAAATTCTCAAAATAAGCTCAATAGACAGTATAATTAGTTTATCAAGTTTTTTTATTGATACCATAACCCGAAATGATGTGGTGTGAAAACCACGTCGTTTTTTTAAGGCAGCTTTTCATAGCTGTCTTTTTTTATTCAAAAGAGTTTTCTTAGCCACTTCAATTTACCGGTATAGGGTGGGTATCGAAGAGGGATATCCATAAAAAAACTTTTCTTCATTATACTCTTCATGTGAGAAAAGGTTTCAAACGAATGCCGACCATGATAGGAGCCAATCCCACTTGGACCAACTCCTCCAAAAGCTAAATGTGGATTTCCTAAATGAGCGACGGTGTCGTTTATGGCCCCACCTCCAAAGCTAAGTGTATGTGTAAAGAGGGAATGCATGTTGGGATCTTTCGAAAACAGGTAGCATGCAAGGGGATGGGCATTTTTGTTAATAATTTTAGGTATTTCATCTACACTGCGATACCTAAAAACAGGGAGAATAGGCCCAAATATTTCTTCTTTCATGAGCGAATGATTCAAGCTTAGATCGGTAAGAATAGTAGGACTAATGTATCGTTCTTCAGCCTTCGTTTCTCCGCCCATATACAGTTTTGCACCCTTCGCTAAATCAGAAGAATCGGTGGTCAACTTGTCTTCAAATAAACTCATTAACCTATTATAATGTTTATCAGAAATAATGCGAGGATAATCCGGACTGGTTGATGCATCCGCTCCATAAAATTCGTTGATGGCATCTTTTAAGTGCATTAATAATTCAGATTCAACTCGTTCATCCACTAATACATAATCTGGGGCTACACAGGTTTGTCCTGCATTCATGAACTTGCCCCAGGCAATCCGTCGTGCAGTTATTTTAAGATCTGCGGTTTGGTCAACGATGCAAGGGCTTTTACCACCAAGTTCTAGAGTACAGGGAATTAGTCGTGATCCAGCCGATTGTGCAACGAGACGTCCAACCTGTGTACTCCCTGTAAAAAAAATATAATCTACATCTAGCTTAACTAATTCAGCGCTGAAGGTTTCATCCCCCGTTAACGCGGATATATGAGCAGGGTCAAAAAAATCAGCTATCATGCGTTGGAGTACCTCACCCACCTGAGGCGCCCATTCGGAGGGCTTTAGGATCACTGTATTTCCAGCAGCAATGGCTCCAATGAGAGGATTTAAACACAATTGTACTGGATAATTCCAGGGTCCAATGATCAGACTAAGCCCATATGGAATGGGAACGTGGTAGTTTTTCGAAGGAAAATTTATAAGTACATCCCGTTGCTTTTTCGGACGCATCCACTTTTTTAAATGACGCTTTATAAAACGAATCTCTGATTTAATTAGGCCAATTTCTGCGCTATAAGATTCAAAAGCGGATTTTTTTAAATCCTCATTCAATGCCTCTATTAAGGCGTTTTCATAGGTATTTAGAGCATCTTCTAAGCGCAAAAGGGCGGCTAATCGAAAGGGATAGTGTAGCGTTTTTCCGGATTCAAAGAACGTTTTTTGTTGTTCGTAGATCGTATGTAATGGCGTTTTTTTCATATTAATAGAGTTCCATTTTGTACATCTTGGTCAAAATTTTACTACAAAAATTGATTATAAAGGGTTTATTGAAAATTTAAGATGGTACCTTTATGGCTGCGGCTATGTAACTACTCACACATTTGATTTTAGGAAACGATAATAGAATGTATTTTTAGTTGTATCACTTTTACCCAAAAAGGATTTAACTACTGGTACAAGTTCAATAATACATCTGTGATTAGAATATTTATCATTATTTAAAACGAGAATCTTATGAACTTAGCAAATCAAGAGATAAAGAAGAAATTATGGATGTTTGCAAGTAGTATATATGTTAGACTTCACATGAATCCGAATGGCGCGCTCTTAAACCCTCTATAGATTACCCAATTTAAATCACCTCAATTTAGATAATTTCTTTGGAAATGCACCAAAAATCGATATTGGCAGTTAGCTTTGCCCTTTTCAATTTAGGTTTGGCTTTTGCAACATGGGCGTCACGAGTCCCCGATGTGCGAGATGCGGCGTTACTTACTGCGACCACATTAGGCTATGTTCTGTTATTTAGGGGATTGGGTACGGTAATAATGATGCCCATAATTGCTTGGGCTTTACTAAATTTTAGAGCGAAACGAGTGGCTCTTTTTATGGGGAGCATGGTTGCTATAACTTTATTCCCTATCTCGCTCATGCACCATTGGCTCAGTTTAGCCTTGTTGATGATGACGGTGGGAATGTGCAGTAGTGGGTTCAATATCTCGTTAAATGCATTGGGCTCGGTCATAGAAACCGAAACTGGGCAATCGCACATGTCCAAAATTCACTCCTGGTTTGGTGTGGGGACCGTGGTTGGGGCCCTAATCGGCACCTTAACTACCCGGTTATCTTATTCGGTACACATTCATTTTGGTTTGGTATCCCTGATGATTGTATTGGTTTTGGCATTGGTTGCTCGAAACTTACCAGAGGATAAACCCGAAAGGAAAGTCACTACTCCAAAATTCAAATGGCCTAATGGTGGACTAGTTGTGCTGGGTATCATTACCTTTTTAGCGGCGACCATAGAAACCTCCATTATGAATTGGGTTAGTTTATTTTTTACCGATCACGTTCAAGCGTCCGAAAACTGGGTTCCATTGGGATATGCGGTCTTTGCTGGATCATTATTGATCATGCGATTAATCGGTGATCGTTTAAAGATGAGCTTTGGTGCCCGCAATCTATTGGTCGGAGGAGCGGTATCCACGGTTAGCGGACTTCTTATAGCGGTCTATGCACCGAATTTTGTGGTAGCTATTATCGGGATGATAGCTACAGGATCAGGGGTTGCATTGAGCTTTCCCATGTTGTTTAGCGCTGCAGGAAAAGAAGGTGCTATTGCGTTAACAACCGTTGCGAGTTTTGGTTATGTAGGCGGGATGGTATCCCAACCCATTATGGGTTGGGTGGTAGAAACCTTTGAGCTAGCTGGAGGTTTTTTATTTATAGCCGCCGTTACAGTAATAATTGGTATTCTAGCTTCTAGAGCTCGGCTTTTAGCTCCCACACACTAGCTTCCTTAGGGGGTAGAACTAGGGTTTGGCCTAGCTCTTTACCGGCATTGGTAACCACATTTTCAGCGGTGGTAAAATTATCTAAGACCTCCTTAAAACGTGCAGCATCTAAGGTTTTTTCTTCATCAGATGTGTTGACTAATACCATGACCGTTTGTTGCTCATGAAGTCGAAAATAAACATAGGTGTCATTTTCGGGAATAAAATGCTTCATACTACCCTCATGTATTGCTATAGCCGTCTTCCTCCAATTTGAGAGTGTTCGAATGTAATCAAAAGCATCGTTTTCACTCTCCGTTCTGCCTTCCTTGCTAAATACATTTCGTGAATCATCGGGCCATCCACCTGGTAAGGTTTGTCTCCAGGCTTCGTCATCGCCTCCTCTATATTCATGGCCAAACATAAATTCGGTACCGTAATAGATTTGTGGGATACCTCTCTGAGTGAGTAGTAGGGTAATAGCCATTTTAAAGGAGGCCTCATCTTTATTTACATGCTCATAGACGCGAGACATATCGTGATTATCGAGGAAAATGACATTTTTCATGGCATCCGCATATAAATGATCTTGTCCGAGCATATAGTAAACTTTCATAAGACCATTCTCCCAGCCAAATTTTTCAGCCATTCCATCTCTTACTGCAAATGACCAGGGGAAATCGGTGATACTAGGTAGTTTGGAATCATATCCGTCTCCTTGACCAGGTAGGTCATACTGCCAATATGCAGCGGCTGGAGGATTTACCGCCCACGCTTCACCAACGATGTTAAAGTATGGGTATGCGGTTAGAACGGCCTCTACCCATTCCGCCATATATTCTTTATCTGGATATAAATAGGTGTCCATACGAATTCCATCCACCCCAGAATATTCGATCCACCAAAGTGTGTTTATAATAAGATAGTCAGTGAGTAAAGGTTCATCCTGATTTAAATCGGGCATTTCTGGAACAAACCAGCCATCAACCAATTTTTCCATGTCGTAATCAGAAGAATATGGGTCTGCGACGATGGATCCCTGATAATTGGTTTGCATGTATTCATCTATATTGTGCACCCAGTCTTGAGTGGGTAGGTCTCGCATCCACCAATGCTGGTCACCAATATGGTTGTGAATCATATCCATAATTACTCGCATATCACGCTCATGAGCGGCATCTATGAGAGCCTTGTACTCGACGTTAGAACCGTATCGTCGGTCGACTTTGTACAAGTCTGTTGCGGCATATCCATGATAGGCTCCATACTCAGGTTTCATATCGTTTTCAATGATGGGTGTAAACCAAATAGCAGTCATACCCAAGTCATCCAAGTAGTCTAAATGCTTAGCAACCCCGGCTAAGTCACCCCCTTGACGACGTTCTGGATTCGATCGATCTGCAGATTCAAGCATCCCTTCAATGGTGTCATTATCTGGGTTACCGTTGGCAAAGCGATCGGGCATCATTAGATAAATAACATCAGATGCATCAAATCCTTGGTTTTTGTTAGTTCGATTTTCGCGTGGTTTGAGCTCAAAGTCAACCGTTAGGGTGGTGGATTCATGTCTCAAGCGAATCGGAATAGTTCCAGCTGGGGCTGAAGAACTGATATTTAGGTAAATAAACAGATAGTTCGGCGAGTCCACTGCTATTTGTTTTACTAGCTCAACACCTGGATAGTCAATTACCGCTCGATGAAGTCCTAGGTTAGGGCCATATAACTGAATCTGCACCTGCTCAACAGGCATATCAATCCACCAAAAAGGTGGATCTATTTTTTCGATTTGGGCATTTACATTAAAGGTGAGTCCTAAACTTGAACATACACTGAATACAACGAGATATAGATAACGCGTCATGATGAATAATTGGTTAGTATAATTTTTGTATAGGCTAAAACTATTAATTTGCTGCGCTTTCGAAATAATCTACGACTAAGTGACTTAAGCTTCTAACACCTAATTCAAGACCACTTTCATCGATGTAAAAGTCAGGCGTATGGTGTCCAGCAGGGGTGCCGCCAGCGGGTAGTCCGCCTAAGAAAAAATAAAGTCCAGGTATTTGCTGTTGAAAAAATGAAAAGTCTTCAGCACCGGTGATGGCTGGCATGGTAACCACCATATTTTCACCAGCTGTTTCTTTTAACGTTGGAACCATCGCCTGAGTTAGTTCAGGATCGTTGAAGGTGATAGGGTATCCATTTGAAATAACTACTTCAGCGGCAGCGTTATTTGCTTCGGCTGTTTTTGTTGCAATTGTTTTGATTCGCTCAAAAATTGCATCACGCATATCATTGTTAAGCGCACGAATAGTTCCCTCCATAAATACCTCTTCTGGTATAATATTACTTCTTACTCCGCCATGTATTTGCCCAATTGTGACTACAGCCGCTTCATTGGTTAGTTCCATATTTCTACTAATAATGGTTTGCAGGTTGTTAATAATTTGTGCTGATGTTACAATTGGGTCAACTCCACTCCATGGGGCTGAACCATGAGCTTGTTTACCTTTAACAGTTATTTGAAAAGAATTAGAGCTAGCCATGATACCACCTTCTTTGTAGGTAATCATACCCACAGGAGTCGCGTCAGATATATGTAAACCAAAAATAGCATCGACATCTGGGTTATTTAAAACACCCTCTTTAACCATAAGTTCTGCTCCACCTTCTTCGCCTTTAGGCGCTCCCTCTTCAGCTGGTTGAAATATAAATTTAACTGTTCCTTTGAGTTCACTTTTAAATTCAGTAAGTATTTCAGCAACGCCCATTAAAATAGCTACGTGGGTATCATGGCCACATGCATGCATGACACCAACTTGGTTTCCTTGATACTCTCCTATGGCGGTAGATTTAAAAGAGACAGGTGTACGTTCAGTCACCGGCAAAGCATCCATGTCGGCCCTAAGTGCCACCACAGGCCCTGGGGCTGCACCTTCCAAAATAGCGACTACCCCCGTATGAGCTACTCCAGTCTGAACGTCTAGACCCAACTCTGTAAGGTGTTCGGTGATATATTCAGCCGTTTTGTACTCACGATTAGATAACTCGGGGTTTTGGTGTATATGACGCCGCCACTCTATCACGCGATCCTCTACATCAGCTGAACGACTATCGATGAGTGTTTTTAGATTTTGAGCTTGTACATAGGTAGGGCTACTTCCCATCATAAGTACAGTCAGACAAGAGGAAAACAGAAGAAGAACTATTATTCTATAAAATGGTGCGATTTTCATGGTTTTTGCTTGGGGTTTCAAAGGTTGTAAATAAATCTAATGAAGCCGAGAAGGATAGTTTGTAGAAAAATCTAACCGTCGCTTATCATCAGTAATCTCAGCAAAAAAACTCAAATCTACAAGCGATTGCTGACACTCAAGTCAATACCTTAACTAAGTTCTAACATGCGTTCCAAGGATATAACGGCATATTTTGCAACCTCTGGATCTACTTCAATACGGTTCACCACTTTACCCGCTTCAATTTCTTCCAATGACCATAATAGATGAGATAGGTCAATTCGATTCATTGTTAAACAGGGGCACATAAATGGATTAAGGGATTCAATTTGTTTGTCGGGATGTTCGGCGATGATGCGATTGACTAAATTCATTTCTGTTCCAATGGCCCACTTAGACCCTGATGGAGCAGCTTCGACGGTATTGATAATATAATTAGTGGAACCGGCATAGTCAGAATGTTGAACGACATCGAAGGTACATTCAGGATGCACAATAACCTGTATTTCAGAATCGCGCATTTTTGCGTGTTCAATATGTTGAATGGTGAATTTTTCATGTACAGAGCAATGTCCCTTCCAAAGAATAACTCGAACATCTTCCCATACGCCATCAAATTCAAATTCATTCGCTATAGGATCATATACACACATATGCTCGAGAGCAATGCCAAGTTCGAAGGCCGTGTTTCGTCCTAAATGCTGATCAGGTAAAAAGAGTATTCGTTCTTTTTGCTCAAAAGCCCATGTTAACATAGTATGAACATTGCCTGAGGTTACACATGCACCTCCATATTTCCCCACAAATCCTTTAATTGTTGCAGTCGAATTTACGTAGGTGAGAGGAAGTATGGTATCCCCCCAAATTTTTTGCATACGCTCCCAACCCCGCTCGGTCTGTTCAATATCGGCCATATCTGCCATGGAACATCCCGCTCTCATGTCGGGTAAAATTACCTTTACATCTTCTTTGGTCAGCATGTCAGCTGTCTCCGCCATAAAATGAACCCCACAAAAAACAATGTACTCTGCCTCTGGCATCTCAGCACAAATCTGAGCTAATTTTAATGAATCACCTCGAGCGTCAGCAAAATCAATGACTTCGTCTTTTTGATAATGATGGCCCGGAATAAACAGACGAGCACCCAAACGGCTTTTAATTTCTGATACACGATGTGCCATTTCATCACTACTTAATTCATAATAGTGATTGGGAATTCTTAGATCGGTTTCTACACCTAATAAGTCGGTTAGCTCCATAGAACAAAAAATAATCGGTTTAAGCTAAGTTGAAGTTATCTTTAATCGAATCATTTACAACGATTCGGCATTCACGGTTTTGATTGTGTGTGAACTCTATGATTATACGTGAATACGCTTAAGATAGCATTTTTATCAATAATACATTATACCACCATAACCATCTTCAGGGCTCCCTTTCAGGCACTTTTAATCAATGTAAAAGCTAATATCACATGCCTTTACAGAATGGGTAATCCACCCTACAGAAATTACATCTGCCCCGCAGCCTTTGTAGGAAGCTATGTTATCAGGGTTTATTCCGCCTGATAGTTCAACTATGATCGATCTCGGAATGTGTTGTCGAAGTTCTTTTACTAGATCAGGAGTCTGGTTGTCCAACATTATAACATCCACTTCGGCATTCACCGCTTGTTGCACTTGATCTAGCGTCTCAACCTCTACCTCAATTTTTATCATATGCCCTTGCTGTTTTCGAACCAGTTCTACTGCCTTTTCTATACTTCCAGCCGCCGTAATGTGATTATCCTTAATCATAACCCCATCATCTAGTCGAAATCGGTGATTAAAACCACCACCACATCGCACGGCGTATTTTTGTATCATTCGCAAACCTGGCAAAGTTTTTCGCGTATCGGCGACTTTGATGCTTGGATCATTTAAGCGCCAAACTAGATCCTGAGTTGAACTGGCAATTCCTGAGAGGTGTTGCAACAGATTCAAAATGACCCGTTCGCCGCTCAGCAAGATGCCAATCGGTCCATTCACATGGACAAGAATCGACCCTTCTTCAAAACCCTTACCATCTTCAACCAACCAGGAAAGCTCAATGCCTCCACCCAATGCGTTATATACCCGCTCCACTACCTGCATACCCGCAAAAATTCCTGACTGCTTGGCCACGAAGCGACCACTTTTTCGGGTTGATGTATTAAAAAGCCATTGGCTAGACCAGTCACCCATTCCAAGGTCTTCTTCCAGGGCTTTTTTAATAAGATGATCTAAGCTTATTGAGTTCATAAGAACTAAGTGGGTTTGAGTGGTACTTTTTTAATAATTTACTGATGGTCGTTTTAACCACTATAAGACAGGTATAAGGTACGCAGATACCATCACTAAAACACTTTTCTTAGTCTCTTTGAAGCAAAATAAGCGCTAATGATCTATTTGGATTACGCAGCAACCACACCCATGAGCGAGCAGGCCTTAAATACCTATACTAAGGTAGCGAGGGAATATTATGGGAATGCTAGTAGTTTGCACGAAGAAGGCACTCGAGCTCAACAGATTGTTACAGCATCTAAGCAATTAATTGCCATAGCTTTAGGAGCATCTGGGCGGCATCTACACTTTGTAAGTGGGGCAACAGAAGGAAATTTTTTGGCAATTTATGCATTGTTAGAATCGGCAAATCAGCAAGATCCCAGCAAGAATCATATTTTATGTTCTCCAATTGAACATGATTCGGTTCTTCGGGTAATGAATAGGCTGGTAGCTGAGGGGTGGGATGTAGAGTATATGCCGCTTTTAGACAATGGAAGAGTATGCGTTGATCAACTCAAAGAATGTTGTACCGAGTCAACGGCTTTAATCGCTTTGCAGCTCGTTAATTCCGAGTTGGGAACGCATCAACCCGTAGAAGAAATTGCTGAAATTGCACGGAAAATGGATATAAAAGTGCATTGTGATGCTGTTCAGGCATTTGGAAAAATACCTATAGATGTACAGGCATTGGGAGTGCATTCGCTAAGTATTTCTGCGCATAAAATTTACGGACCTCAGGGTATTGGGGCCATATGGTTAGACCCAAAAGCGGAATGGGACGGATTTTTTCCAAGCTCTACCTCTAAGAAATTTAGACCAGGTACATTGGACGTTCCATCTATTGCCGCTTTTGCCGCTGCCACTAAAGGAATGATCGAAGAAATGGAGGCCGAATTTGTGCGGGTACAACATCTAAGGGAAGTTTGGCTGGAGGCGTTGGGTGGTATGCTAAACCCTCCAATAATTGAGGGAGCTAAGGGCTCAGCCCATCAAAGTCCGTTCATTTTAGGGCTTCGTTTTCCTGGTATGGAAGGGCAATTTTTAATGCTCGAGTGCGATCAGGCGGGTGTGGGTATATCCACAGGAAGTGCCTGTCAATCTGGAACGGATGAACCTAATATTAGTATGAAAGCTTTAGGTAGAAGCGAGCAAGAGGCTAGAGAATTTGTTCGTATTTCTTTTGGTAAGGGCCATAATGTTGAGGAAGTACCTCATATTATTGAGAAAATTCGTACTATTATAGAACGACATTATTCTCATATTTCAATTTTTTAATGTTCATTTAAATGTAATTCCATTATGTTTTTTAATCGACTTTCGATCCTAAGTTTTGTTGTCCTATTAATAATGGCTTGTAGTCCCTCCGAAGCGCAACAAAGTAACAATCAAATTATCACTTCTTCTGGATATACTCCTGAAATTAACCCTAATCCAGATGCACCTGTTCAAATTGTAAAATTTAGCGACTATCAGTGTCCTGCTTGTAAGTTTTTTGTTCCAATTGAACAAAAAATAAAAGAGGATTACAGCGATCAAGTAAGTATTGTTACGAAACATTTTCCATTGTCCATGCATCCATACGCCCATGTTGCCTCTCGTTCTGCAGAAGCAGCTAGAAAACAGGGTAAGTACAAGGAAATGCACGATAAAATATTTGAAGGACAAGAAGTCTGGTCCAAAGGCAATGCCGAACGCTTATTTATCGGCTACGCTGAGGAAATTGGTTTAGATACCGAAGTATTTACCGCCGATATGAATTCTGCTGAAATGAATCAAATTGTGATGGAGCAGCGTAAAGAGGGGGTTCGGATGGGCGTAAATGCAACACCTACATTTTACATCAATGGGATAAAAGTAGAAAACAATCCCCAGACCTACATGGGATTTAAAGTCTTAATTGATCGGGAATTGGATTAAGGTTTTAGGCTTTTTATCCACTTCTGGTCATATTAATCCGATAAAACTCGATGATACAACCATTTTTAGGTGTTGAGCCGATTATTAATCCTACAGCCTTTATTGCCCATAGCGCTGACATCATTGGTGATGTTCATATAGGAGAGATGTCGAGCGTGTGGTTTAATGTTACCATTCGGGGTGATGTAAATAAGATTCGAATTGGGAATCGTTCGAATATTCAGGATAATGTGTGTATTCATGTAATGAACCAAACTGGTCCAACGCAAATTGCCGACGAGGTAACCATTGGTCACGGAGCGGTGGTTCATGGGTGCACGATCCAAAGTCGAGTATTAGTGGGAATGAATGCCACCTTGCTCGATAGTTGTGTGGTGGAATCGGATGTTATAGTCGCGGCAGGTACCTTGGTTCCTCCGGACAAGGTGTTGGAAGGGGGTTATTTGTATATGGGCTCACCTGCAAAAAAGGTGCGTAAATTGAGTGAGCAAGAGCGGGCATCTATTGGTGATTATGCCCGAAATTATGTCCGATATAGCCGCGTGTATAGGGGAGAGCATTCATATTCGGAAAATCCATTCTATCGCCGCGACCTTTGAGCGGGATTTATGTTCATATCCCATTTTGTAAGCAAGCCTGTTCGTATTGTGATTTCTATTTTGTTACTAAATCGGATCAGAAGGAAAACTTTGTTCTGGCCTTAATAGCAGAAATTGCTGCTCTTGAAGGACAGGTGTTTACAAAGGAAGTGGTTAGAAGCGTATATTTTGGTGGAGGTACGCCTTCATTGTTAAGTGCAGATCAATTAGGGCGTATTATATCCGAATTGGAACGGGTATTTAGCTTGGAACTGGATGAACTGACCATTGAAATGAATCCCGATAATGTGACTTCTGATTATCTTGAGGCCTTAAAGGATGTCGGATTTGATCGTATAAGTATGGGTGTTCAGAGTTTTTCTGAGAAAAGTCTGATATTTATGAATCGGGCGCACGATCGAACTCAAGCCTTGCAGGCATTACAAGATATTGTGACATCATCGTTTGAAAACTATACCGTTGATCTGATTTATGGCCAACCCGATCAAACGAGTACCGAGTTACAAGAGGATATTGATCAACTCATGGTATTTAATCCTCCCCATATTTCAGCATATGCCCTTACTATCGAGCATAACACTCGTTTAGCAAAGCAAGTTGAGCTAGGAAGGATAAAGCCAGCAGATGATGATGAGGTGGCTGATCAAATGGATCTGTTGGCTACATTTCTGGTGAATTATGGTCTCGAGCGATACGAAGTGAGTAGTTTTGCAAAAGCGGGATTTCAGGCGAAGCATAACCAAATATATTGGAGTCATGGAAATTATTTAGGCCTTGGACCAGGATCACATTCCTTTTGGTGGCCAAAATCACCCATTGAGAAAGAGAAATTAATGGGCTATGATGTGGGGTTTTTTAGGGGTTTATCATCTGAACAAGCAACAGCGTTGCGATGGTCTAACCCTAAAGACCTTATGGGATATATTCATAAGAAAAATGAATACCAACAGAGATTGTACAGTCTTGTTGAATCAACTAGCGAGCTTAGTTTGGCGGAAGAATATATATGGCTTGGACTGCGAACCAGTCGGGGATTCGATCGTGGAGTATTATCTGAGCGGTATAACTATGAGTGCAACGCGAAACAACAAAATCGATTAGAGAACTTGGTTAATGATGGAAAAATAAGCCAGGATGGTGAGTGTTTTAGCCTTACTCGAGAAGGTATACGATTAGCCGATTATATAGCCTTAGATTTGCTGAGCTAATTGTACTCGATCCAGTTATTACATGGCGTTTGGATAATACACCGAGGCACTACGGTAGCTTTGCGCTAAGTCTCTTTTACCAGCATTTTCATAAGCTTGGGCTACATGTAGTAGGGCAATACGCAGTCGTTCTTTTTCAAGTTCACTGAATGAACCTGGTGCAGCCACATCAGGGATGGTTAATGGAGTTCCCTCTGCAATGTCATCAGGGTTTTGATTGGTGCTAAAATTTTCCTCAAATAGTAGCACCCAGAGTCGTGGGTTGCCATATATTTCTTTAGCCATATTATAGAGTCCGATTTCACTCCTGAAACGTACACTTCTTGTTGTAGAGAGTCTTGATGATGTGGAACTAGATGCTGTAATATTACTCAAGTTTTTCGATGTGTTGGTGTTTGACCTATTGGTACTTTGTGTGGCATCAAGAGTTAATTCAGTACGATCAATAGTATTGGTTTGGATGGTTTGCTCTTGAGTATTACCAGTTAACTTAGTTTGAATTGATTGTTGACTTGAAGTACTCATACTATCTGTGGATCCTCGTCCAAAGAATCGGTCCACTGTGGACCCAATCAATAATCCAATTATAAAGATCACAAAGATTGTTATTAAACTACTTGAGATAAATATTTTTTTATCAATGCTAATTGTATCATTCGATGTAGGTTTTATTCGGTCTGATTTTGCACTAATGTTTTTTATGGCTGTTTTGAGTTCATCCATTGACCCTATAAAATCTTTAAGTAAATCCTCTTCGACAGGTATATATTTTTTCGGATTAATTGAGCTTTCAATATTGTGAAGGGTACTTTCTTTTGTAATTTGTGGAGGTTTAGGATCAATAGCAGATGTACGATCTACCGAGATGATATTATTTGGGAATACATTCTCTTTTTCTTCTTCCTGATTTGGTGCATTTTGTTCGGTAAAGTCTTCATCATCAACCCGAATATCTAAGGAACTACTCATCATATGTTTCTTCTTTTGCAGAATTAATAATTCTAATTCATCCAATAAAGCGGTTGTTTCTGAGTTCTCTAATTGCACATCATTTGTTTCAGGATCATTTGCTGGTGTCGTGGAAAGCTTAGGTATTTTAAATTCAACTGTTTTAGCTTTTTCCTGAGATTTTATTCCGTCTAGATCCTCAGAAAAAGAGTCATTATTTTTTTCCATCTCTTTATTTATAAGTATGTTTGATTCGTTTGAAATTGGAATTTGATTAAGCTCATCAGATATTTGCAACTTGTCACTTGTACTTAAAAGCGTGGCAGTATCTATACTATTTCTTGGTTTGTCATTTAAATTTTCATTTTTATTGGTAATATTGTTGTTATTAACCAAATCGGCCAGCCTTTTATATGGAGTAAAGTATATTCGCTTGTGAGCTGGAATAATAATTCTTTCGCCTGTACCTGGCTGAGTTCCTTCTCGATCAGCTACCTCTTTAATAGTAAATCGACCAAAGCCAGAAATAGATGATTTACCCTCACTAATCGCCACTTCAGTAACTGTTTCGGATAAGGCATGAATAAATAATTTAGCCTCGGTATTACTAATCCCGGCTTTTAGAGAGAATAACTCAATGAATTCGCTTCTATTTCTTTTTATACTCATAATCCTGCTCCCTTTAACTCATCCTTAACAGCTTTGGTAGGAGTAAATTGTATAACCACTTTTGATGGTATACGCATTTTTTTCTTGTAATGCGGATTATAAGCAACGTAGGATGCTCGTTCACGAGTTTCGAATTGCCCTAAGCCAGGAATTTGGATGGTATTTTGCTGCTTTAATTCCTGACACATTAGATCAATAAGATGAACTAATCGTTCTTCTGTTTCATTTTTTGTGAGCGATAGTTGCGTACTTAATTCATTGACCAGGCGTGCCTTGTTCATAGTAGTGCAAGTTTATTCTTGATTCATCGTTTAATGATATTTACGATGATACGATTGTTATACAACTAGATGGTAGTACTAGAATTATACTTTATTTAATTTAAAAATGAAACAAAGCCCTTAAAAAAGGCCATGATACCACCTCAATTCATCGAATCACGGTCATCAATTTAGAAGAAACTTGATTAGCTGCGCTAATTCTATATATATAAGTGCCTGATGATAAATTGCTAAGGTTAATGGAGAATTGCTGCAATCCCGCATTAGCGCGACCCCTAAACACGGTCAAGGTATGGCGACCTAATAGATCAAATATATCGATGCTCAGGTCGGTTCTGCTTGGTAGCATGAGTTCGATGGTAGTTCGATCGGAGGCGGGATTGGGATAATTCTGCTGAACTACAATATCCTCTACCAGTGTATAGTCACTAAGCACAAGTTCAAAATATCCATTTACCTGTTCATTGGTATTAGTCACGATAATCCCTAGTTTTTGTACATCTTCCCAGTTATTATTGAGTCGGTATTCAATCCATGAACCAACGGTCGATTCGTTATTTAATTGTTGATATAAGGGAGTTCCATCATTCAGATAGGTAAGTACACCGACGGTTATGGCCGCCTCATCAACTATAGAATGAATGCGAACAAAACTCCCAGGGACATCATCAACAATGACCTCGTAATATCGGCTAGACATTCGGCTTAAATCACCTGTGATTTTCCCTTCTACTTGAGAATCTAGTATGGGATCAGGTACTGATGAACCCAAATCAATTGCAAACTCGGTTAAGGTATTGGTAATAAAAGGATCAGGATAAAAGGCACTTTCTTCGAAACCAAATGAGGGATATATGGAGTTATATCCTGAGGCATAGTGGAATGCATAAGCCTGCAATAATGTGGATTTCCATGATCTATTTTTTGTTTTTAGGACTTGTTTCGTGGCCTGGAGGAAAGTAATCTGTGGGTGCTCAGCAATTAATTCCCAAGATAAAGGCCAGAAATCAGCACCAATTGTTTTATGGAAATAAAGAGCAAAGCTAACGTCTTCATAGGAACCTGGAATCAAACTTATATGCGCTTGTGTAAAAAGATCAGTTGAAAAATCATCGATATAGTTGTAATAATCATTCACATTATCAAAAACCACTTCCTCCATGAGCGTTGCGTCCATTTCGGCCCATTGGTCTGTTTCACCTTGCCAATTATTTTGTATGTATTGAATAGCATGCTTGAATTCATGGGCAATGGTGACCTGAAGAGCTCCTTTCGCCTGATTTTCTGGATGATCGTTTGCTGGGTACCCAACAAAATCATTTTCGCTATAGATACAGGTACTCGTCGAATTAATTCCGCAGGCAAAAATACCGCTTCTCGACGTGTTGGTGAGCCCATAAGCCCCATAGGATGACAAATCTTTTAGATAAATATCGTAGCTAGTTCCGATTGGAATAGGATTTGGATACCCTAATTTATGGATTTGGAGTTGATAGGAGGAATCCGCAGCTTCAGCCGTCCATTCGACAAAATCAGGAATCCCATTGGCATTCGCATCTTCATTGGGTACTGCGTCAATACCCTCAATAACATAATGAATGGTAAATTTCCCAGATTCAGAGAGGTATTGTTGACGCTCATTTAGGAGTTTTGAAGTAGCCATAAGGGTTGGTCCTTGATGAATTAGATGGCCAAAGCGTTCCATTGCTAATGAATCGTCTTTAAGAAAAGGGGTTAGACATTTGGTGAACGCCTCCGTTGGACTTAATTTAGATGATACTGTGATGTTAGAGGACTCGATGGGTGAGACAGATTCTGTTATAGTCTGGGCAGCGATGGGTACACTAAATCCAACGAATCCTATAAGATAAAAAAGGGAAAGCGGACAAATAAAAAAAGTGTGGGTCTTACTGTGTCCCAACGTGGTACTTCCTTCTAAATTATGGTTATCTTAATGTCTATAAAGGAATTATCTAAGTTACAAACTATGTACGAAGTTATACTCTATTACCATTTTCATGAAATTGTGTCGCCCGAAGAGTTTTGCAAGGCACACAGGACTAAATGTAAAGAATTAGGCCTTAAAGGTCGTATTTATATTTCAGAAGAAGGCCTTAATGGTACCGCCTCCGGGAGCTCCGAACAAATAGAAGCATATAAACAGTATGTATGGGCTCTACCTGGTTTTGATCAAACGGAATTTAAGCAGGAATCCTATGATGAGGTACCATTTGCAAAGTTGATTTGTAAAGTGAGAAAGGAAATCGTCTCCTTACATGTCGATGGGATGAACCCTAAAGAGGGAGGTAGGCACCTAAAACCACATGAATGGCGTGAAGTTCTAGAATCCGATGAAGAGCATGTGATCATAGATGTGCGGAATAACTACGAATCTAAAGTAGGTCACTTTAAAAGAGCAATAAAACCCAATGTTAAAAATTTTTATGAATTTCCAGATTGGTTAAAAACAGCGGATATACCAAAGGATAAAAAAGTACTTATGTATTGTACTGGGGGTATTCGTTGTGAGAAGTTTTCGGTACTTATGAAAAAAGAAGGCTGGGAGGATGTCAATCAGTTGCATGGTGGAATTTTAAACTATGCGTACAAAGAAGGAGGAGTACATTTCAAAGGGAAGTGTTTTGTCTTTGATGATCGACTTGTAGTGCCGGTCAATCCTAATGATTTAGCTCCGATTGCCCATTGTGAAATTACGGGGAAGCCAGCCGATAGTTATGTTAATTGTGCTAATATGGAGTGCAATAAGTTGTTTATTTGTACTGAAGAGGGAGCACAATTGATGAAGGGTTGCTGTAGTGAGGAATGTAAAAAAAGTGAATATCGAAGGCCGTTTGATCCAGGTCAAGCTTTTCAACCCTTTAGAAAGTGGTATAATTACTTTGATGAAGATTTTAAAGAACGAAATAAAGAGTGGATCAAAAAAGCGGAAGCCGAAGAACCTAACGGCTGCCTGTCTTGATTAATCTAAACTCCTACTAAGATAGTCTAAGCGATTATGAATAAGCCCAGGTTCGCATAAGACATGACTTTGTCGCGTAAGATACGATTGGTTTCACCCTACCCCTATACTCATCAAACAGCGGTTCGAAGTGATGGGCTTGGTAAACAACTCCACCACTATTTAGTTGAGCGCTTTCCTCATGTAGGAGAAAAAGCATGGCGTCATCGAGAATGTGAGGGCCTAATTCATGTTTTGAGGGATGGAAAACCTGTAGAGGCCCTCAAATTGAATGAATCAGGCTTACTGGCTGGTGATACTATTGTTCATCTTGTACCTAAAATGATAGAACCCAGTGTTCCCGATGAAGTCATCATATTGGAGGAGTCATCTGATATAGTGGCGGTATTTAAGCCCACGCCTATGCCCATGCATGCAGGAGGTCGATACTATAAAAACAGTCTGCATTATATTTTACAAGAAAAAGGCTACGAGGGATTGCGAATTGTACACAGGCTCGATGCGGTAACATCGGGTCTCGTTATTCTGGCAAAAAATAAAGAAACGGCACGTGAATGTACCAAAGCTTTTGAACAGTCCTGGGTAAAAAAAATCTATTGGGCGCGGGTTCAAGGAAATCCTACTGAAAAAGGAGAATACCTAATCAACGCTCCTATCCGCAGAAAGAAAGGATTTGTATTTGAATGTGGGGATGGTTTAGATGGAGCACTTGCCGCCCAGACCTCCTGCACTTTATTACGTAAAGATGGACCAGAATCTTTGATTCAATGCCGTCCAATTACTGGAAGAACCCATCAAATCCGCCTGCATCTATCCTATTGGGGGCATCCAATTTATAATGATCCCATTTACGGCCCAAACGGAGACAACTCAGGCGTTCGCTTACAAAATCAAGGTATAGCTCTTGTAAGTAAGAGCCTAGAATTTCCGACTCTTGGACTTAATTTTAGTCTTCCTAATCAGTTGGTTTTAGATACGCTTCGGCAATAGCAACGAATTGTTTAGGTTTATCCAAAAAAGCATAATGCCCGCACTCATCCATTACAACTAAAGCAGCCTCAGCTAGTCCCTTTTCCATTCGTTGCGCTTGATATAGAGGAGTAGCATCGTCATTTTCGCCCCACAATAATAGTACGGAATGGGAAATTTTTGGAAGAGTAGGTTCTAAATATTCAGTCACCGAATGAACAAAGGTTTCACGCATAACACCGGATAAGACAGCATACTCACGAGAACCGAGGGATTTCCAGGTTGATGTTGTCCTAAGCCAATTTAGACCTCGAGACTTAAAGGGCTCTGAGAGTAGATTAAAGGGCGCTTTAAGAATCTTAGCTGCATATTTTTTAGCATAAAAACTCGCACTGCGTCGAGGCTTCATCCCGGCACCACCAGTAATTAATACGTTTTGAACATGCTCCTTGGACCACAGCCGAGTGAGTAATTTCAACGTAATACGCCCACCAAAAGAATGGGCTAAAATATCGAATTTTAGAAGCCCTATATGGTCCGCCCAAGCTTGAATACTATCGGCATAATCATCAATTTTCCAGGCAAAAGGGGGCTCAGAAGATTCCCCAAATCCAGCCAAATCTATCACGTAACAATCATGATGAAAAGCTAACATCCGACCAAGAGGTTGCATTATTTTTTTACTTGCACCCCATCCATGTAGAATGATGAGTGGACGCGATGAACCATTAGGTAAATCAGCAGTTGAATTATGCGATGAATCACTAGCTGAACCAGTGGAATGATCCATACGTATATGTTCCCAAGCCAACATGGTTCCATTATAATCAAAGCGATGGGCTTGTATGGTAGGGTTATCCCCAGTAGTGAATAGTGACATAATCAAATATAGTGCTAGTTGGATAAAAAATTAAGTTCCAAAAAAACAAAGGCAGCCCAAAATATTTTGTAAGTATACAAAACAAGAGAGCTCTTACTATACAGAAGTTTTGAGTTATTCCATCATTAAATATGAAAGGATTCGTATGCACATCAACAGGATTTTGTTTTATTGGAGTCAGTATTTGGGAGCTGATCTTTAAGAAATTATACACATCAGCAGCCTATTAGTAACAGTAAGTCTGGTTGGTTTTTTTCAGATTGTGAGCCTAAGAACTACATCAACAGCTACCCCTTCGTATGATGAACAGTACCACGAATTTGTAGAAAGATCTCAGGCTTTTGAGCAATCGTATGAAAAAATAGTTGGGTCCGTCTCTGATTCACTGTCACTAAGATCTAACATACTACGATCAGATTCAGGAGATACCCTTACAATAAATATGAATACAGCCACACTTAAAGAATGGGTTCAACTCCTCGGAATTGGTGAGGTTTATGCCCAAAGAATACTCGAACATCGAAATACACATGGAGATTTTACCCGTTTAGAGGATTTAATGGAAGTGAAAGGCATTGGTCAAAAATGGTGGGAAAAATTAAAAATACACCTATACATTGAATCTGCTATAGAATGATTAGGCATGCTATTGAATTCAAATTATTAGACTGCATAGCCTTCTAGGGTTTTAGTATATTCTATAAGCATAATAACCATTCATGAATCCGATGTACTATGCCAAGTATATTATGGGCAGATGATGAGATAGATCAACTGCAATCCAACATACTTTTCCTACAAAGAAAGGGCTTTGAAGTCATAGCGGTGACCAACGGTAGAGACGCTGTAGCAATGATGGATAAGCAGCTGTTTGATGTGGTTTTTTTAGACGAACAGATGCCAGGGATGGGGGGATTGCAAGCCTTGGAACAAATTAAATCCAAATTCCCATTGGTTCCTGTAGTCATGATTACGAAAAGTGAAGAGGAATTAATTATGGAAGAGGCCATTGGAGCTAAGATATCTGACTATCTTATCAAACCGGTAAGTCCATCACAGATACTTATAACGGTTAAAAAATTATTGGATAGAGATCGTTTAGAAAACGAAAAATCGGCCCAAAGTTACTTGCGTTCCTTCCCCGAAATGGATGCCTTACTCCATCATCGTACTACCTGGCAAAGCTGGATTGAGGTATATAAAAAGCTAACCCAGTGGCAAATGGATTTGGGTCAAGGAGATGAAACCTTAAAGCAGGTGTTGGACGATCAATTTCAATCGGCCAATCGGGAGTTTGGTAAAATGGTGGAGCAAAACTACCAGCAATGGATAAAAAAGTACGAACTAGTAGACGCCTTTGACCGAAATCAAGAAGAAAATGAATCTCCACTATTGTCGCCGGGGATACTATCTACCTACGTAGAACCCTTGATAAAGCAAGGAAAGCATGTCATGTTTTTTGTTATTGACTGTATGCGATATGACCAATGGTTAGTTTTTGAGAGATATTTAAATCAGTATTATGATATTCAAACCGAATTTTATCTCTCGCTATTACCTACCGCAACCCCCTATTCTCGAAATGCTATATTTTCCGGGTTAACGCCGTTACAAATTTCAAAACAATATCCAGCATTATGGGAGCAGGGTCAGGATGAGCAGTCTTGGAATAGACATGAACACGAGCTGCTCAATTCTTATGTTTCAAGAAGAGGACTTGGGATTAAAACGAAATATGAGAAAATACTTAATGCACAGGAAGGGCGTCAGATTGCGCAAAAAATAAAAAGCTACGCCCAAAGTCCACTATCAGCTTTTGTATTTAATTTTGTAGATACCTTAGTCCACTCTCGTTCCGATTCTGATGTTATTAAAGAATTAGCACCCGATGAAGCAGGATTTAGAGCTATCACAGAGGCATGGTTTCAGCATTCGTCCCTGTTTCAGATGTTCAAAGAATTGTCGGAGGAGGGGGTCCATCTTATAATTACGACCGATCATGGTTCAGTAAGAGCCCTTCGGGATACCAAAGTGTTCGGTGACAAGGATACTGCAACGGGCTTGAGATATAAGTATGGACGAAATTTAAATGCTGAAGAAGAAGACTCAGTCATTGTGTTCAAAGAAGCTCAAGCGTGTGGTTTACCTGAATATGCCAACATTAAAGACTATCTGATAGCAAAAGAAAATTATTATTTTGTTTATCCTACCAACTACCATAAATATCAAAACCGCTACAAGGACACCTTTCAACATGGGGGTGCTTCTATGGAAGAAATGATTTTACCTCTGGCACTCTTAGAACCTAAATCAAAAGATGGATAGCAGCCTAGGTCATAACTTTTTTTCTTCATCGGTAGAACAAACAATTGCCATAGCCAAAGAATTTGCCCAGAGACTACAGCCAAATGATGTGGTAATAATTCAGGGAGGGTTAGGAGTAGGTAAAACTCATTTTACAAAAGGATTGGCAGCTTATTTCGATATCAAACAAGAGCAAGTAAAGTCACCAACATATGCGGTGGTGCATGAATATGTGGGGCAAATAACTCTTTATCATTTTGACTTATATCGTTTGAAATCGCCAAGCGAGCTTCAAGAAATTGGATTTGAAGAATATCTATATAACGAGGGTATTTGCATTATAGAGTGGCCTGAACTAGCCCTATCTTTAGTCTCAGACGATTCGTGGGTGGTGGATATTGGACGCTCGAATAATGGGCCAGAGAGTCGAGCGATTCATATACAAAAAAAACAGACCTATGTCGCTAGACAGTAAAAAAAGACTTTCATACCGATTAGATTTATTGCCGGTGATTATGCCCTTCCATCGGCGCGCAAAGAACGAACTTATGCTGGGTGATTTAGTTTACTACGGCCCAAGTCCGGAATTTTACGGGATTGGTGAAATTGTTCAAAGAGAAGAGAACGTATGTGTAGTTGATTTTAGAGGCACAGGGCTATTAGGCATACATAAGGATGAAATTCTTATCAACTATTTAATACCCATACATACCTTGAACTTGATGGGCGTATTAAAAACAAAAGTATGATAGATTATTTATTCAGTCTTGAGGGATTAGCTGTGGGAACTGGCTTAGCCAGTGTCTGGTTTTCGGTCAAAGAGCGCATATGGGTATATCCTATTGGATTGGTTAGTGTCGGTATCTATGTTTACCTATCCTACGTATTTGGGATTTACGCTGATATGGGCATCAATATATACTATGTTATTATGAGTATATATGGTTGGTATAGGTGGCTGCAGCCCTCAGGGAGTAGCGCAGTTAAAGAAATTACTCGTAGTAGTAGAAATGAATGGATCTTATCCATCGTTTTGTTACTACTTTCCTGGCTTGCACTTTTTATTCTTCTTCAAAGATTCACTGATAGTGAAATTCCGCTTTGGGATTCCTTAACTACATCGCTGGCCATTGTGGGAATGTGGCTTATGGCTGAAAAAAAAGTCGAACACTGGTTATTTTGGATTGTTACCAACCTAGTTTCTATTCCACTGTATTATTATAAAGGGTTGATATTGACCAGCGGGCAGTTTTTTGTTTTTACACTGTTAGCCGTAATGGGTTGGCTACAATGGAATAAAACTCTTTCGATTGGGGATCAAAGTAATCAGTCTTCTCTCCATTAATCTCAGCTATGATAGTAATTTAGGCCTTTGCTAAGAATAGGCTTAGTTTAACCATCCATTCTTCGTTATCCAGTGGCGACATAGATGACACATCCACCTGTTGTTGTCCCATTTCCGTGTATAAGGCGGCATGCGCGCTTTCATAATTATATAAAGCCAGCATATCAATCTTTAATAATTTTGTACTAACTCCATTTTCGCTTAAAATCACATCTAAGCTTTGTGTATTTCCCTTGCCATTCATTGCAAACGCAATCCGAGTGCGAGTTTCTTCTTCCCCAAAATTAGTAATGAGATAATAGTTTTCTAGCATAAATTCAGTGGGAATATCCTCAAAATCCAAATAAATGGGTGGAGACTGCAAATCTACATACAAGCGCATACATATATTACGCACTATTTCATGCAATGAGTCTGGGATGTAAGGATATACAAACCCACGATCTACCCAATATGGTAGGTCACGATCAGCCTCTCGGGTCGATTTGTACTCATCCGGCAGGGATTCAAGATATTCAATACCCCTTGATGTACGTTGAAACCAGGCATCAACTCTGCCATTGGTAATAAGTAAATAGGGACTGGGTAGGCTCAGATGGTATTTTGCAATTTGCTGCGCAACCTGTTCATTCAAAGGAACATGTACCTGCTTACATTCTACAAGGCAATGAGCTTGATAATTAGCATCAAAACAGACTAGATCGATGCGACCTTTCATTTCATTAGCTAGGTCAACAGAGAACTCAGGACCAATTTTGTTGGGCGACATTTGGCACTCTTGTAGGAAGTACTCAACTACTCGGAGTCGAATACGTTCTTCTGGCCTGTTTTTAAACCATTGCTTGTGAATGGGATTCCATAGCTCCACTTCATTGGATCGATAACGAACAATTGGATAGTGGTATAAGGCGGTGCTTAACAAATATAGGTTCCTTAAATACTGCAGGGCAATGTTATTTTTTCTTTTGGTTTAAGCTTAGCGATAGCCAAAGCTGAATAATGCTCACCAAAACATTATAAAGTTTCGACGTATTCACTTAAAAATCATCGACCAAAGAAAGAAAAACTTAAGACTTTGCCAGAGCTGCTTTATGGGTACTACGATTGATGTAGTATTGCTGAACAATCGACAACACATTGAAAATGAGATAGTAAAGACTCAATCCAGAAGCAAAACGGTTAAATATGAACAGCATCATAATTGGGAGTAAATACTGCATTATTTTCATGTTTTGAGCCATCGCACCGCCTGCTGCACCGCCGCCGCTAGCACCCCCTGTGAGTCGACTTTGTAGCCCCATCGAAATAGACATTAATATTACAAATCCACCTATTTGATCCCCTAAAAACGGGATGCCAAAAGGTAAATTGATAATAAAATCTGGCGCGGATAAGTCATTAGCCCAAAGGAAAGATTCTTGCCTTAGTAAAATAGAGTTTTGAAAAAATAGCCAGAGAGTGATTAGGATAGGAAACTGAAGTAACATGGGCAAACACCCTCCTAATGGATTCACTTTATTTTTGCGATACAAATTCATGGTCGCTTTTTGCTGCTTCTGAGGGTCACTCTTATATTTTTCTTGTATTTCTTTCATCTGCGGCTGTATTTCTTTCATGGCCGCCATACTTTTGTAACTTTTAAACGTGAGTGGAGATAGAACAAGTTTAACGGTGACCGCAAATATAATGACCAATACCCCATAGTTGGAGATAAACCCACCCATAACATTAAAGAATGGAATGACAATAAACCGTACAAATGGATCAGAAAACCATCGTAGCCATCCATAACCAACTTCTACCATATCAAAAGCATGCTCATTATAGCTTTTCATGTCGGCATATTTAGTTGGGCCAATGTAGAGTCGGTATTCTTGGGTTCCATTACTAGGTATGTCAGAATTGACCATAGCCTGATATGCGTGATCGGTAGTTGCTTGATCCACTTTACCATTGATTTGACCCGCAAGTAAGGCTCCTTCTGTACCATGCCCCGGTTGTATAAGTTGAGCAAAGAATTTGGTTTTGGTGGCAACCCATTCCACCGCGCCGTTTACGTTTAATTCGTTGTAGCCATTGTTTTCGTCTGGGTTGTCGACTTTAAGTCTTTCGAGTTCTCCCCCTGCATATAAGTATGCAGAAGTCGCAAGAGCCTCTTGCACTCGATCACGTTCGGTGAAATTTAATGGGCTGTTAAAACTAAAATCAACGGATCGGCCTAAGATATATTCTTGAATACCAATATATTCTACACGTAGGTCTATCTCATAGCTGTCAGAAAAAAAAGTGTAGGTGTAACGAAGTGCACCCCCATTGGGAACATTTAATCGGTAGCTAATAATCCTGCTTTCACCTGCCAATACACGGATGTTCGAAGCTAGATTTTCTGCTTCGAAAAGTAGTTCTTGGGTTTCAACATTATAGTTTTCAGTACTTAAAAAGCCTAAATTATAGGCAGCAAGAGAAGTATCTCCTATCATTTGTACGGGTGTACCCGCCCAGTTGACATGCTCTTTCAACGTGAATTGCGCAGGTCCTGCCCCTTTATTTGTAAAAATAGCTTTATATAGAGGGGTGTCTATGGTAGTAAATCGTTGTACAGTATCTTGCATAGCTCCAAACATTCCAACATTCTGTACTCTGGATTCATCACCATCGGTAATCTGACTAGAGTACATAGTATTCTGTCCATCGGTACTTGTACGTTGGTTTTGTAGATTACCTGTGACTCGATTATCTGTTTGTAAGTCAGGGTTTAGGTCTTGGTTTAATTCAACCTGAGCTAAATTGTCTCTAATAGCTCTTTGACGTTGTTGCTCGGCTAATTGTTCTTCACTTGGTAAGGTGAAATAAAACCAGCCCAGCATGAGCACAAAAATGAGGGTAAATCCAACTACAGTATTCTTATCCAAAACAGCTAAATATTATTGGGTTAGTATTCGGGTGATAGATATCAAATCCGACTCTTTGGAGACTGCTGCACTTCCTTGTACTCCTCTAAGTGTTGTAATGTATCAATATCATGGGCTAAATTCTCTATGAGATTATTCAGTCCTATGCGCATATGATTTTTTACGTACTCAAAATTAGGACTAGGATAACGGGCAATAAGTGCCAAATGCAAATAAATTGAGTTTTTCTTTAAAAAATGATGCAAATCTGTGTTAGAAGTGCGAAAAGATTCCTTGAATAAACGTTTTGTTCTATTTCTTATAACCGCATTACCTAAACGTTTCGGAGCAATGAAAGCGATTTGGAGGCTATTTTTAGGAGTAAAAGTGTGTTCATTTATAGGAACAATGCAGTATCGAAATAAAATACTGCCGGAGCGAAAAGTGTTGGAGGCTTTGAAAAGTCTTTCAAAAGCAGATTTCCCTCTCAATATAGACAGCTTGGGTAGCTGATGCGTTTGTGCATCAGTCGAGAGAGGAGCTAATAAATTATTTGGCTCCTTTTCGCTCATCACTAACCGTTAGCTTATGACGGCCTTTTGCTCGTCGACCAGCAATAACTTTTCTTCCGCTATGTGTAGACATGCGGTCACGGAAACCGTGCTTATTTTTGCGCTTTCGATTACTAGGTTGGAATGTGCGTTTCATGGATTAGATTTCTTAAAGTTTTTCAGTATCCAAAAGAGCAACAAATATAGGCATTAATTTCTATAAATCGAACAATTATCCAAGGAAATTAAACTTATCTGCAACATGTATTGAACGGCCTCGTTTGAAAGGTTACATTTGATGTAGCAAAAATTTAGTTATACTAACTAACGAAAACTGAATTATGTGCCATTTTAACACGTTTTAATAGACTATTTCATACCCATGATTGATAAGGTAGGCAAGCTAATTACCAAGATTTTTGGCTCAAAAAGCGAAAAAGATATTAAATTCATTCAACCACTAATTGAAGAGATTAAATCTTTCAGCTCTGTTTTAGAAAAACTTACTGACGATGAATTACGAGCAAAAACAGCTCATTTTAAGCACCTTATTTCAGAAGCAACGGAAGAGATAAGGTGTGAAATCACCGAGTTAAAGGAAAAATTAGAGCATATCGAGGAACTCAAGGACGCAGATCATCGGCAACTTACCGATGAACTCGAGGAGTTAGAGAATCGGGAATTGGAGCTCATTGAACAGTCCCTAGATAGCATTATGACCGAAGCTTATGCGGTACTAAAGGATACATGTCGTCGATTTGTAGGCAAGTCTTGGAAAGTAGCCGGTGACGCAATCGAATGGAATATGATACCATATGATGTTCAGCTAGTTGGTGCAATAGCACTTCATCAGGGTAAAGTAGCAGAGATGAAAACAGGTGAAGGGAAAACCTTAGTATCTATATTCCCTGCCTATTTAAATGCTCTAGCAGGCAAAGGAGTGCATGTTATCACGGTGAATAATTACTTAGCAAAGCGAGATGCTGAATGGAACGAGCCTATATTTAATTTTCATGGACTCAAGGTTGATTGTATTGATCGATTCGAACCCAACACTGACCAACGTAGACAGGCTTATCGGGCAGATATAACCTACGGCACGAACAATGAATTTGGCTTTGATTATCTTAGGGATAACATGGTCATTAACCCGGATCAACTAGTTCAAAAAGATCATCATTACACCATCATTGATGAGGTGGATTCTATTCTTATTGATGAAGCCAGAACACCACTCATCATTTCAGGACCCGTTCCAAATGACAACAAATCCGATAAATACATAGAGATGAAGCCTCGAGTAGAGTCACTGGTGTTGGCTCAGAAGAAGTTGGTAGCCAGCCTGGTCCAGGAAGCTCAAAAACATTTGGATGAAGGCAACGAAGATGACGCAGGCCTTGCTTTATTTAGAGTTCAGAGAGGATTCCCAAAGAATACCCGCTTCAAGAAAATACTACAGGAGCCAAGTATTCAAAAACTAATTCAACGCACTGAAGCATTGTATTTACAGGACAATGCGAAAAATATGCCGATTGTAGATGAGTATTTATTCTATGCGGTGGATCAAAAAATGAATTCAATAGAAATGACCGATAAAGGCCGTGAATTCATTACCAAGAAAGGAGAGGATACCGAATTCTTTGTTATTCCAGATTTAGGGGAAGAAACATCTAAGATTGAAGTAGAATTTGCTGACATGGAATCTGAGCGAATTCATCAAATAGAAGTGAATGATGAATTTAGTCAAGAGTATAAGGATAAGAAGCTAGAATCAGCGAAATTGGAACTTTTGCAAGAGCGTGAGCAGAAATTCTCGGAACTTCACCGGCTGTTTGCTGAGCGGGGAGACCGAATTCACACGGTAAATCAGTTGTTAAAGGCCTATACCAATTTCGAACGTGAGGAAGAATACATTGTACAGGATGGTAAAGTACAAATTGTAGATGAGCATACCGGTCGAGTATTGTCAGGTCGCCGATATTCAGATGGATTGCATCAGGCAATTGAAGCAAAAGAGCAAGTAAAAGTTGAAGCTTCCACACAAACCTATGCAACTATTACTTTGCAAAATTACTTCCGAATGTATCATAAAATTTCTGGAATGACCGGTACTGCGGAAACGGAGGAAGGCGAATTTAATGAGATTTATGATTTAGATGTGATGGTAATCCCGACTAATCGTCCCATTGCAAGAGAAGATCATGAGGATTTGGTTTTTCGAACGAAGAGAGAGAAATATAAGGCTATCATTAAGATGATTAATGAATTTCATATCAGTGGACAGCCTGTGCTAGTGGGTACGACCAGTGTAGATGTGTCCGAGTCGATGAGTCGTATGCTTAAGCAGGCGGGTATTCCACACAACGTTTTAAATGCCAAGCAGCATGCCAGAGAAAGTGATATTGTAAAGCAGGCAGGGCAACCAGGGGCAGTTACTGTGGCGACCAATATGGCAGGTAGGGGTACCGACATTAAGCTTGCTCCAGGAATTAAAGAAAAAGGCGGACTCGCAATTTTAGGCACTGAACGCCACGAATCCAGGCGTATTGACCTGCAGCTGCGTGGGCGTGCAGGCCGTCAAGGTGATCCAGGTTTTTCTCAATTCTATGTTTCCCTAGAGGATAAGTTAATGGCTCTATTCATGAGCGACCGGGTAGCGGGTGTAATGGATAAATTAACCTTTGATGAGGGCGAAGTGATTACGCATCGTATGATAACTAAGGCCCTAGAACGTGCCCAGGGAAAAGTCGAGCAAAACAACTTTAGCATCCGTAAGCGCCAATTAGAATATGATGATGTGCTTAATAATCAACGAAATGTGGTATATGCTCGTCGAAAGCACGCACTATTGGGTGATCAACTACGCACCGATTTATTGGGTATGCTAGAATCACTCACTGAAGAATGGGTAGCTGAATATGTGGCCATGGGTGACTATCAAGGCCTCCATTCAACACTTCTGAGAAACCTTGCTGTAGATGTACCCTTTGATGAAGATGAGTGGAGATCAATGGGCGAAGATGAACTGGTTGATATGATTGTTCGTCGAGCACTAGAGGTCTATAAAAGAAAAGAAGATATGGTCAGTAAACCCCTGTATGAGGTAATGAAACGGATAAGTGAAACAGAGGCGGATCGAAGACCGGATAAAGTACAGGTTGTTTTTACTGACGGGTCTCGGCGAATGCGAGTTGTGGTTGGAGTAGATGCGGCGCTTGAAAATGAGGGTAAAGAAGTAGTTAGAGCTCTCGAAAGATCGGCTGTACTGTCTGTGATTGATGATAAATGGATGCAGCATTTAAGGGAATTAGATTCGGTAAAAGAAGGTATTGGACTACGTTCTTTTGCACAAAAAGACCCCTTACTAGAATACAAAAAAGAAGCCTTTGAGATGTTTAAACAGCTTATAGAAATGATTAACCGAGAGGTAATTTCATTGATCTGGAAAGCGGTACCAGAGGCACAAGCGTCACCCAATACCGTACAGCAGGCTCAGCAGCAAAAGTCATCATACGATACTCAACGTATGCAAACACAACATGCCGATTCAACAGGCATGGGTCTTCAGGCACCCGCTGCACCCAGTGTAGGACAAGGACAACCCCCGATGGGTCCAAATGTTAAGCGAAAGCCAGTTGAAGTTGAAGTTGAGCCTGGAAGGAATGATCTTGTTACCATACAAAATATAGCTACGGGTGTTACTGAAAATATGAAGTGGAAATTTGCCAAGAAAAAAGTTGAGCAAGAAGGATGGGTCATTGTCGAACAATAAGATAAACTAAAGTGAAGGTACTAGGCATCGATATCGGCAGCTATGGTATCAAAGGCGCTGTTGTAGATACAGTTAAGGGAGAGATTATATCAGGGAAAAAATCTACCGATAAATTAGAAGATACCCGTCCTCATAAAATTATTTCTAAAGTACATAAACTTGTTAAGAAATTTGACTGGAAAGGCCCTATTGGTTGTGCCTTTCCTGCAGCTATTCACCGAGGTCGAGTATTATCTGCATCCCGAATAGATGCTGCTTGGATTGATGCCGACGCCGAACACTTATTCAGTGAAATTACCGGGTGTCCAGTACACCTTATTAATGATACTGACGCAACGGGTATGGCCGAAATGACCTTTGGAGTTGGCAAAGGCTTCAGAGGAACGGTCATCGTATTAACAGTAGGGACAGGGATTGGGTCATCAATTTTCGTTGATAATATACTCGTGCCAAATACAGAGCTGGGTCTTATTGAATTAAAAGGTGTTAGCATAGAAGAACGAGCATCGAATAGGGCAAGAAAGGAAGAGGGAATTCAGCGAAAAACATGGGCAAAACGACTCCAGTTTGCCTTACAATATTACGAAAAGCTTTTTCATCCCGAACTTTTTATCATCGGTGGTCAGCTTAGTAAAAAAGCCGATAAAACATTCCCCTACATGAAAATTAGCACAAGGTTAAAAGCGGCGGAATTTCAAAACAATGCCAGTATTGTGGGTGCTGCGTATCATGCGGCGTCACTAAGTTCTCGGGGTAATTAAAACGAACTAGCCATCCATCTGATAAGTTCGGTTCCGTAATACCAGCAAAGGATTAAGGCAGCCATCACTTTAATACCGGTGGCTGCCATAAATCCTAAAAACGAACCCCATGCTGCCTTAAGGGCTTGCTCTTGACCTTGGCCCCCCATCATTTCACCCAGAAATGCGCCTATAAGTGGTCCGATAATAAAGCCTATTGGAGGGAAGCCAATACCGACTATGATCCCGAGAAGGCTACCCCAAAACCCATAGCGAGTCCCACCGGTTTTTTGGCTGGTCCAAGCAGGTATAAAATTGTCGAGCACAGAGAATAACACAATAGCAATGGCCCATCCCCAAATAAATGCAGAAGAAAAGGGCGCAACGGCCCACTGCATAATTAAAATTCCCAATAAACTAATCGGTAAGCCAGGTACTATTGGTAAAAAAGATCCAATAAATCCGAATAGGATTAATAAAGCGCCAAGGATGAGTAAGAGTAATTCCATATGAACAGGGGTTTTATACCTTACCTTCACTAACGATTTACTTACCCAAAGGTTGCATTGGGCTTGCGGTCGAAGTTAGGTTTAGCTATAATCTAAGCTATTGCTATATCTTCATAAATAAAACTAACCTAATTTTGACATTATGAGTATGAGTACATCCTCAGTGGCCACTTTAGACGCCCAAAAGCACGACTTTTTTGGGCATCCAAGGGGTTTATCCACCCTCTTTTTTACCGAATTGTGGGAGCGCTTTAGTTACTATGGTATGCGAGCGCTACTCGTACTTTTTATGACGGCAGAGGCTGTTGGTAATAATCCCGGCTTAGGTTTGTCAGTTGGTGAGGCTACCGCAATTTATGGCCTGTACACCTTTTTTGTTTATATGTTATCACTGCCTGGTGGTTGGATAGCTGATAATATTTGGGGGCAACGTAAGGCGGTCCTTATCGGGGGTATTATCATTGCCATGGGGCATTTTAGCATGGCAGTCCCGACCACCACATTTTTCTTTATTGGATTAGCACTTATTGTCATTGGCACGGGATTGCTAAAACCAAATGTAAGTTCAATGGTGGGCGATTTATATCCCGAGGGCGGTGCAAAGCGCGATGCGGGCTTTTCTATATTTTATATGGGGATTAACTTTGGTGCTATATTAGGACCATTATTATGTGGCCTTCTTGGTGAAGGGTATAACTGGCATTATGGATTTACGTTAGCTGGTTTTGGTATGATTCTTGGTCTTATTTCTTATAGAATTGGAGGAAAATATTTAGGAACAGCTGGTGATCTTAAAGTAGATGTTAATCCTGATACCCTTGCCAAGCGAAGCAAGATTTTTTACACAGTAGTTTCCATCATTGGCGCGCTTATTGTACTACTAGGCTTTTTAGTTAGTTCTGGTGCTATTGAACTTGCTTTGGAATCATTAGCAGGTAATTTAGGACTGGTTGCCGTGGTAATCACGGTCGCGTTTTTTGGGTATATCATATTTTTTGGGGGGCATACAGGAGAGGAAAAAAAGCGTCTGGGTGTCATTTTTTGGTTATTCATCTTAGCGGCTATTTTCTGGAGCGGTTTTGAGCAGGCTGGTTCTTCATTTAACATATTAGCCTCCGAATTAGTGAATCGTTCTGCAGGGCCTAGTGTGTTCTTGGGGGGTATTGGTGCCCTTGTGTTAACGGCTTTGTTAGCTGTTCCACTTGGATACTACACGTACAAAACTTGGGTTCGAGAGGATATTTGGTCGGTAGCCAAAATTGCTGTCATGTTTACCAGTGTAGGCCTGCTAGGGTTAGTTTATTGGATGCTGAGCCAAGTGGGTAAAGGTTGGGAAATCCCTGCTAGTACGCTACAGCTAATTAACCCGTCTTTCATTGTGATATTTGCCCCTATCTTTGGTTTTATGTGGACATGGTTAGCTAGTAAAAATGCCAATCCGTCTATACCTATGAAATTTGCTTTAGGCCTCCTAGGACTATCTGCGGGTTTCTTTGTGCTTGCATGGGGATCTGCCAATGCCTCCAGTACGAATTTGGTTTCACCAGCGTGGCTTATTGTAATGTATTTTTTACATACGGTTGGTGAGCTTTGTTTGTCGCCCGTCGGACTTTCTTCTATGACTAAGCTTTCTCCTAAAAGTCGGGTAAGTCAGATGATGGGTATATGGTTTGTGGCAGCGGCACTTGGAAACTTGATTGCTGGTTTGGTAGCGGGACAGTTAGAAAATCTTGCCCCTGCTAGTCTATTTCAAGCAGTTGCACTATTTGTTGGCGGGGGTGGAGTAATTGCTATATTAGCAGCGCCATCGGTGAAAAAACTGATGGGAGATATTGACTGATTAGTTCATCCTGAACCTAATCATGTTACATCATAACGGCTAGTTATGAGTTCATATACAAACCGTTCAAATAATAAGATACACTGCCGCCGCTAGGATACCACCAACCAAAGGACCTAGGATAGGAATCCATCCATAGCTCCAATCACTGGTACCTTTGTTTGAAATAGGTAGAATGGCATGGGCTAATCGTGGACCAAAGTCTCTTGCTGGGTTAATCGCATAACCAGTAGTTCCCCCTAAACCCAAGCCTATACACCATACAACAAAAGCAACAGGAAGCGCTCCAACCGATCCTAAACCAATGGGAGTATTTGAGGCATTCATTAACTGCCCATCACTTATATAAAAGACTACAAAGACTAGTACAAAGGTGCCAATAATTTCTGCGAGTAGATTACTAAATGATGACCGAATAGCTGGTATAGTACTGAAAGTTGAGAGAATTGCGGAAGATTCACTCGTTTCTTCATAGTGGTCTTTATACATCATCCAGACAACAATCCCACCTAAAAAAGCTCCAAGAATTTGGGCGCCAATATAGCTAGGAACTTCTGCCCAAGGGAATTCGCCTGCTGTAGCTAGCCCAAAGGTAATTGCTGGGTTTAGATGGGCCCCTGAATGTGGACCTGCAACCACAACCCCGGTAAAAACGGCCAATCCCCAACCAGTAGTGATGACTAACCACCCTGAATCATGTCCTTTTGTTTTGGGCAATACAACATTTGCGACTACTCCATTACCTAAGAGTACTAGTAAAAAAGTGGCGATAAACTCAGCAATAATAGGGTTCATAAAAAGTAATTTTGTAGGGTTAAGATCAAGAGTGATTTGTCCAAGCTTGCACCGCATGGATAGCCTTGTTCCAACCGTCAATCGCTTCCGATACTTGAGTGCTATTTGCCCTAGCTTTAAAGCGTTGATCGATTGTCCAAATTGACTGAATTTCTTCAATATTTTCCCAATATCCAACCCTTAAACCTGCTAAGTAGGCGGCGCCTAGTGCCGTAGTTTCAATATGTTTTGGACGAATCACATTGGCACCCAATAGGTCGGCTTGAAACTGCATCAATAGATTATTCGTAGTTGCTCCCCCATCTACCCGGAGTTCTTTAATGGATATTCTTGAGTCCGCCTCCATAGCTTTTAGTACATTATAACTTTGATAGGCCATTGATTCGAGGGCGGCACGTGCTATGTGTGATTTGGTAGTTCCACGAGATAAACCAACCAACATACCTCGAGCTTCCTGGTTCCAATAAGGTGCACCCAGCCCAGCAAAGGCTGGAACAAAGTATACTCCATCGGTATGGGTGGATTGATTAGCTAAGTTTTCTATTTCGGATGAATGACGAATCATCTCCATGCCATCACGGAGCCATTGAACCACCGCACCTGCGATAAATACACTGCCTTCTAAGGCATAGTGTAGTTTACCATTAATTTTCCATGCAATTGTAGTTAAGAGGTTGTGTTTGGAGTGTACAAATTTAGGACCAATGTTCATGAGCATAAAGCATCCTGTTCCGTAGGTATTTTTAACCATTCCTACCTCGGTACACATCTGCCCGAAAAGAGCAGCTTGCTGATCTCCTGCAACTCCTGTTATAGGAATACGATGTCCAAAAAATTGCTCACTTGTTCTGCCAAAGTCATCGCTTGATTCCATCACTTTTGGAAGCATTGGTGAAGGAATACTAAACAGTTTTAATAACTCTTTGTCCCACTTTTGGTCGCGTATGTTATAGAGCATAGTTCGAGAGGCATTGGTTACATCAGTTACATGGGATTGCCCTTCGGAAAATTTCGAAATAAGCCAACTATCAATAGTACCAAAAGCAAGATGCCCTTCTTCTGCTAGTTTTTGTGCACCAGGCACCTGCCTTAAGATCCACTCCACTTTTGTAGCGGAGAAATAGGCATCTATGACCAGACCCGTTTTTGATTGAATCTCTTGGAGTCGTCCTTGCTCTTTTAGTTGGTTGCATCGTTCCGATGTTCTTCGATCTTGCCAGACTATGGCATGGTAAATGGGCTGCCCCGTTCTTCTATCCCAGACGACCGTGGTTTCTCGTTGATTGGTAATTCCGATTGCAGCAATCTGGTTTCCTTTGATTTGAGCGGCACTCATCACTTCCGTTGCAACACTGACTTGACTTGACCATATCTCGTTTGCATCGTGCTCCACCCATCCGGATTGTGGAAAAATTTGGGTAAATTCTTTTTGTGCCATAGCCACAATACCCCCTTTTTTGTCAAAAAGTATAGCGCGAGAACTTGTAGTGCCCTGGTCTAGTGCGAGTATATAGGAATGCATAATAGTTGAGTTTGGTTAAAAAGAGTACGTAGATTATTGTACTAATAATCATCCAGATAAAACAATTAAAACACGTGACAGAGTCTTCAAATAGTACAGATAAAGAACCCATTGCTGCCATAGCTACCCCCATAGGGGAAGGTGGGATTGCGGTGATTAGAATTTCGGGGAGGGGGGCTATTGCTAAGGTGCAGGAACGGTTCAAGGGAAAAGATATAGATAAAGCCACATCGCATACCATTCATTTTGGGCGCCTTGTAGATGAACAAGGCCGCTTGGTAGATGAGGTTTTGGTGAGTTTATTTCATTCACCTAGAAGCTACACAGGGGAAGAAACCGTAGAAATTTCTTGTCATGGAGGTATTCTGGTGACTCAGCGTGTGTATGAAACTTTGTTGGCAACAGGCATTAGGGCCGCGGAAGCCGGAGAGTTTACTCAACGTGCTTTTTTAAATGGCAAATTAGGCTTAGAACAAGCTGAGGCTGTAGCTGATCTGATTCATGCTCGTAGTGTGAAAGCAGTTGACGCCGCGAATCAGCAGTTATTTGGTAGTTTGGGAGCCTATGTAAAAGAATTTAGACAACAAATTATTGATGCTACCGCGATGATTGAACTAGAATTGGATTTTATAGAGGAGGATGTTGAGTTTGCAAATAAGGAACAGTTGCAACAGATGTTACAGGGTGTAAAGAAAGCCATTCATATGTTATTAGAAAGTTATGAGGCTGGTAGATTGGTGAAAGACGGAATTAAAACAGTGCTCATTGGTCGCCCCAATGCAGGTAAATCAACACTTTTAAATGCTTTGGTAGGAACTGATCGAGCGATTGTTACCGATATAGCCGGGACCACTAGAGACACTGTTGATGTAGAATGGAATCACGGAGGGTTGTTATTTAGGCTTATTGATACAGCAGGTTTACGTGAAACAAAGAATCGCGTCGAGGCCGAGGGAGTCCGGCGCAGTCAAACTGCCGTGAAAGAAGCGGATGTAATAGTTTATTTGAGGGATTTGAATGAGTACTTTACCTCTGAAGAAAAAGATGAAATAGATCGCTTACAAGCATCGGCGTCAGACACTCCTTTTATCGTTATAGGAACGCAATTTGATCGACTTAGCCCGACTCAACCACTTGTAAACGACCAGCATACCATCATTAAGGAAAGCGATTGGAGTGCAATCGAAGATCTGCGGATATCAGCATCTACAGGATTAGGTCTGCCGGAATTAAAGGATCGCATAAAGGAAGAGGCATTGAGACAGACTCATTATGATGGAGCCTCGCTACTTGTGACGTCTTCTCGTCACAGAGATGCCCTTGAGAAAACGATGAGTCATGTAGAAGCTGCTCTAACTGGATTAAAAGGGGGGCTTACCGGTGATTTTCTGGCGATTGATCTTCATGCAGCCTTACATAATCTAGGAACTATAACCGGTGAAATCACCAATGAAGATATCTTGGATTCTATATTTTCAAGGTTTTGTATTGGGAAGTAATTAGCTGATCCGCGTGTACTTTCGAATTATTTCACCTGTAGACAGACGTATTGATGAGTACAAAATCCTTCAAGAAAGAGTCTAAGCCACCTATTAATATAGTATGGTTAAAAAGAGATATTCGATTAGCCGACCATGAAGGGTTTTACTTAGCTGAGCAGGCTAAAAACGATTATATCTCACTTTATATATTCGATCCGGTTGAGTTGTCTGGGTCTGACTCATCCCTGCGCCATCGACAGTTTGTGTATCACTCTCTCAAGGATATGAATAGACAATTAGAAGTGATAGAAAGACAGCTGATGATCACTTGGGGAGATACCTTAAGTGTATTTCAATTTTTGGCAGATACCTTCACTATTGAACAGGTTTTTTCATATCAGGAATCTGGTACATTTAGAACGTGGGATCGAGACAAGCAAATGGCTGCTTTTTTCACTCAACAGGGTGTGCAGTGGAAACAATGCCAGCGCGACGGGGTACTTCGTGGAATAGATACCCGGGATAGTTGGAATAAAGCCTGGAAGGAGAGTATGAGCCGGCCTTTATTTACCCCAGCTTATTCATCGCCAAGTGAATATGTAAAATCGTTCCTGAGAGATATGTCCAATCAGCATCCTTTCCCCATTTCGGTGGAGCGAAGGAAAGAGCTAGAGCGCTACCCGCAGATGCATCTACCCGCGGGAGAGAGCCAAGGGTGGAAGCGTTTGGAGAGTTTTATGGGAGCTCGAGGGCGGAATTATCAGCGGCATATCTCAAAGCCACTTTTATCGAGAGAGAGCTGTAGCCGTATGTCGCCACATTTGGCCTGGGGCAATTTAAGCGTGAGGCAAGTACATGGTTACGTGAGGGAACACCCCGTAAGGAAGGAAAACTCCCGTGCCTACTCTTCATTTTTGACGCGCCTTAGGTGGAATTGCCATTTCATTCAAAAGTTTGAAATGGAACCAGAATATGAGTTACAGTGTGTGAACCGGGGATATGAACTCATGACCTATTCGAGCAGAACTAGTTTTTTGGAGGCTTGGAAGTACGGTAGTACTGGCGTACCTCTGGTTGATGCGTGTATGCGTTGTTTAAAGGCAACGGGATGGATCAATTTTCGCATGAGAGCTATGCTAGTTTCTTTTTTGTGTCATCATTTGGATTGTGATTGGAGACTTGGTATATATCACTTGGCTAGACTATTTTTAGATTATGAACCGGGTATTCATTACCCTCAGTTTCAAATGCAAGCCGGCACTACGGGTGTAAACACCATTCGTATGTATAATCCAGTGAAACAATCAAAAGACCACGATCCGGAAGGGGAGTTTATTCGGCAATGGGTTCCTGAGTTAAAGCATTATCCCACAGCATACATACATGAACCATGGACCATCACTCCCATTGAAAAAGCCTGTTTACCTACTTCGAACAGCGTAGGATATCCAGATCCAATCGTGGATGTTGCGCACGCGGCATCGGTAGCTAGAAAAAAGATTTGGAGCTACAGAGAATCCATACTGGTCAGGCAAGAGAACCAAAGGATTCTAAAAAAACATACCCATCGCACACGTTAATGTGGATGGGTATAATAAATCAAATAATGGTTTTAAATTCTTGTTATAAATCCCTAAATAGCTCGGAACTGTTCAATTGATGGCTTACTCATTCCCTTCCTGAACGGGCTCTATGATGTCTCCTTTCTCGGTTATATCCACGACCTCATAACCTAGGGCTTTTAGTTTATCGCGATTACTCGCTCCATCACCTACCACCAAAATGTATGCGCTATCAGTGTTTAGGTACTTTCTGGCTAGCGCATTTATATCTTCTTGCGAGATACTCTGAATGATTTCAGCTTGCTTGTCTACATAGGAACCGTCTAAATCATATCGGATTATGTTACCCAAGAAGCCGGCTTTTTGAAAGGGCGTTTCATAACGACGTGCATCTCGCTGGCCAATAGAGTTTCTCATAAAATTGAGTTCATCATCGGTAATCCCATTTTCTTGGAAGCCTTTGATCTCTTTTATAAACTCTACTACAGCACTATCAGTAGCACTGGCTTTGATACCTGCTGAGGCCGTAAACTGACTCCCTCGATCATTTCCACTAAACCCAGAGCGAGCGCCATACGTCCAACCTTTGTCTTCCCGTAGGTTTAGATTAATTCGGCTATTAAATGCCCCCCCTAAGCTATAGTTCATTAAGCTGGTTTTGAAGTACTCACCGGTAGCATCATAGGTCATATCAGAGAGGTAGCCGATGCGTATTTCAGATTGTGGAGCACCCACTTTATCCATAAGATACACTTTGGTATAGTCTCCGGGCTTTGGTTCGGGTAAGTCAGGTATCTCGACATTTTTGGTTTCCCAATTGTTTAAGAACGCTAAGCTAGAGAATACTTCTTCTTCGGAAATATCACCAACCACAACTACTTCCGTAATTTCTGGCGACATATAGGTTTCATAGAAAGTTCGAACATCTTCAACGGTAATTCGACTCACTGTTTCTTCGAGACCAGATGTTGGGACCGAGTAAATATGTTCATCTCCATAGAGTAAGCGGCTGTAGATTTGGCTAGCTACTGCAGCAGGATTCTGATACGAAGCACGAATACTTTCTAGTTGTTGCTGTTTAACTCTATTAAAGTCATCCTCAGTAAAGGCTGGGCGGTAGAGGATTTCTTCCAAAAGTTCCATAGTACGGGTCAAATTCTTGCTTAGAGTACTTACCCCGACCACTGTTTCACTTCTGCCACCTGATACAGAAATGGAACTGGCCACTAGGCGTAATTCTTCGGAAATCTCCTCAGAACTGTAATTCTGGGTACTTTCATTCATCAACGCAGCGGTTAAGGATGCAAGACCAGCTTTTTGTGGGTCCTTTGCATCCAATTCATGCCCACCCTTAATGTATAATTGTACATTAACGGTGGGTACTTCGTTTGATTCGGTCCCAATAAGTTGAATTCCGTTACTAAAGCTGGTTCTCCAGTAATCTGGTATCTGAACTAAAGGAGCGGTGCCGGGTGTCGGTTTTACGCTACGATCAAAGCTATCTCCTTCTGGACGTGAGTAGGAAAGCCCGGAATAGTCCGTGGTAGGAAATGGGTTATCTCCATCTTTTTGTGCAACATAGTTATCGGGTGCTGCAGGCGCAGTTGCTCCTCCATCATTTGGTAGCACACTAAGTAAAACTCCTGGTTTGTTGTAAATGTATTCGTTAAATACCCGCATGATATCTTCTTTAGTCACGGCCAAATAACGGTTTAAGTCCTCCTCTATATAATTAGCATTTCCAGCAATAGTCTGATAATCAGCTAATTGAGAAACCTTACCACTAACAGAAGTAAGGCCATTAATAAAGCTAGATTCGAAGCTAGCCTTAATCTTTGTTAAGTCATTATCACTTACTCCTTCCGTTGCAAATTCATCTAAAATGACTCTCATTTCTTGCTCAAAATCGGCTAGAGTTTGGCCTGGAAATGGCAATACAAACATAGTAAACTCACCAGCTAATTCACTTACTGGATGAAATACAGAGGCTTGAATGGCTTTTTGGGTGAGGATAAATTTCTTGAACAAGTAGGAACTTCTACCAGTACCAAGAATTTGGGCTAAGAAGTCAAGAGGCGCTTCATCTGGATGGAAGCGGGATACCGTTGGGTAGGTTGCTAAAAGTGCTGGAAACCGGATATTGTTATCTACATAAGAGACATAGCGGTCTGCGTCGAGTTGAACAGGCTCTAAAGTCATATTGTCAACTTCAGGCCCTCTTGGGATGACCCCAAAATATTTTTCAACCATGGGAATGACTTCCTCTGCGGTTATATTTCCACCGATGGTAAGGGTGGCATTATTTGGACCATACCACCGCATAAAGAATTTTTTTAGATCGTTCACATCGACTCGGTCAAGATCTTCCAATTTCCCAATGGTAAGCCAAGAATATGGATGGCCAAAAGGGTACAAGGTTTCAGCGGTGAGTTCACTCCATCTGCCGTATGCAGCATTGTCGTAGTTTTGGCCTTTTTCATTTTTCACGGTTTCTCGCTGAATCTCAAACTTTTTCTGGGTTACTGCATCTAAGAAAAATCCCATTCGATCAGCTTCTAACCAAAGCACCACTTCTAGTTGGTTACTAGGCACGGTTTGATAGTAATTGGTTCGATCTCGGTTGGTGGATCCATTTAAGGTTCCACCCGCATCACTGATAATTTTGAAGTGTTCTTCATCGGCGACATTTTCAGAACCTTGAAACATCATATGCTCAAAAAAGTGAGCAAATCCAGACTTATAGAGCTCTTCTCTAGCAGAGCCTACATGGTAGGTGATGTCGACATGAACCAAAGGATCTGAATCATCCTCATGTATAATGATCGTAAGCCCATTGTCAAGAACAAACTTTTTGAATGGTATTATAACTCCGTCATATTTCTCTGTTAAATTAATTTCTTCAATCATACTTGTTTGAGCTTTCAAATGAAGCATACTCGTTGTTAATATGGTTATTAATAAAGTTATTTTTAGAAGTTGATTAAACATGATTATGTTATTATTTATTAAATATATTATTGATACTTAGAAGGTATTACGCTATTATTAAAAATTAGTTTCGCAGATTTATAAATAAATTCTAGAGGGCTAGACATGTCAAATGAAACCAAACCATCAGTTGAACTACGTATACCCATACTTAAAGATATGGAATTAGTAGCAACCAATACAGCTGATGTGATAGCAAAATACATGCAATTGAGTGAAGAAGAATCGGGTGAAATATCCATGGCATTGATTGAAGCAACAATCAACGCTTTTGAACATTCTGAGTCACAAAAAGATATCTTTATAAACTTTACAATTTCGGATGATGAACTAACAATAAAGGTTATAGATCAAGGTAAAGGGTTTGATAGTAAAGGCATACAAATACCAGATATTGACTCAAAATTAAAGAAACAAGAAAGAAAGAGAGGATGGGGTGTAATGCTTATTAAGGAATTGATGGACTCAGTCGATTATGAATCAAGTAATGATGGAACCACATTGACAATGACTAAGAAAAAGAAAAATGAGTAAAATAATTAATACCGAAGAACAAAATAAGTATGTAATAGTCAAAACTGAAGGCTATTTCAATAAAGATCTTGGTGAACTCGTGATATCAGTTGTGGAAGAAAAAGTTCAAGAAGATAAGTTTCATTTTATTTTAGATCTCGAGCAATCAAAAATTGTTAATAGTATTGGCGCTTCCATCCTTATTGAGGTTATCGAGATACTTCAAGATAAAGATGGAACTTTATCTTTATGCCATATGGCTCCCATAATTGAAAAAACATTTTCTATAATGGGTCTTACAAAATATTGCAATACCTTTGCTACATTAGATCAAGCACTTGCGCAGTAAAATTATTTGAGGAAAGGTTTACTTTTGGTATCAAAAATAATTTCAGATTATAACAGTAAATACCCTGACTTAGATATTGATTGTTCATTTCACAAGCAAAAAGAATTAATTAAAAGTATCGGTGGTGCAAAGTATCTACTCGAGGGTAGACAAATACCTTATTATGAAGAGTCGCTAACTTTTCTCAAAGATAAATTAGACACAAATAAGTCTTTAGATTCAGAAAATCTTTATTTCATTAACGAAATAAACGACTCTATCAATGTTCCTATCTTTTGTAATGATGAAATCATTGGTATTGCATTGGGTCGAAAATCCAAAATTAAACCAAATATTATCAATAGTATCGGTATTCAGCTATCAAGATTTATTACAAAAGAATTTTTCACGAAAAAAATAAAGAGTCTTGAGTCAAGAGCTAATATTAAAGATTTAGAGTTCGAATCAATAGTCCAGCTCACTAATATGCTGAGTTTTTGCGATAATTTATCTAACGAAACTTTAGAATATATACTGATACATTTAGTATCGCTTTATGCAGCGTCAAAAGGTATGTTCATCCTTAGAGATTCGAACACTAATATTTATGAAGTTCGGGCTACTTTTGAAATACGGGGAGAGGATATGCCTAGACGAATGTTGACAGATAATAAAGGCCTACTCGCTGAATTGAAAAATACAAAGAAAACGTTTCTTGTAGAATCTGATAAATTTAATTTGGTCAAATTTGTTGAGTATAATTCAATTTGTAGCCCAATTTATTTCAGAGGTAACTTGCTTGGCTGTATAATTTTAGCTGATAAAGAAAGTAGAAAGGGGTTTATACACTTTTCAGATTTAGATGCCAATCTTTTTGATAGTCTGACTAAAGAGATTAGTTTAACAATCAATAATCTCAAGCTTATTGATGATCTTCAATCATCAAATAGTCTGATTGACAATATAATGACATCAATAGAAGCTGGAATCATAAAGTTCACAGAATTTGGCGAAATTGAATACGTAAACAAGAAAGCAATTGAAATAATTGGAATAGAACGAGATCTAATTCAGAACCAACATTATGGAATAATTTTCGCCGATAATGAATCATTTCTGGAAGTTATTAGTAATTACGAGTTAGCTGAATCTGACAACCAAGCACAAGTAGTCAAAAATGTACCTTTTAAAAGTATAAACGGTACTATCCATACCTTGGATACTACAATAACACCTGTTTACGATAAAAACAAAGACAGATCTGGATATATATTGTCATTTGATGATATTTCAGATATGCAAAAAGTTAAGACGACTTTTAAAAAATATGTTTCTGGGAATATTGTAGATGAAATCTTGGATGATAATTCGAAAAGTGATTTGGGAGGCACTTTATCAGACGCTTGTGTATTGTTTGCTGATATTAGAGGTTTTACGGCCTTTTCAGAAAAAACATCAGCATCAGAATTAGTCTCAATATTAAATCAATATTTTACCGAAATGATTGACATTGTATATGAATACAATGGCACCTTAGATAAAATTATTGGTGATGAATTAATGGTTTTATTTGGAGTCCCAAATAATACTGAGCATGATTGTCAAAATGCAGTCGATTGTGCAATTACTATGTTTAAAAGACTCGACGAATTCAATGAAAAACTAGAAAAATCACACAATCATAAATTGAAGATAGGCATAGGCATTCACTATGGTGAAGTAGTTGCTGGAAATATAGGATCAGATAAACAGATGAACTACACTGTTATAGGAGATAATGTTAATCAAGCAGCTAGATTCTGCTCAAATGCTAGTCCAAATGAGATTGTAATATCAGAGGATGTTTATAAAAAAGTTTCAGATCAGAGCCTATTTAGTGAAAGTATTTTGATCAATGTAAAGGGTAAAAATAATCCAATACCCGTCAGAAAATTTACTCATTCCTCGATTTAAGCAACTTTCTTTATAACAACTAGTGTTATATCATCTGGTAAGTCATCTAGATGAGAACGCCATTTCTTACCTAATCCTAATAGTGCATTTGAAATTTGTTTAGCACTTTTATCAATATTATCAAATATTTCATCATATATAGCTTCATAATCCAATAACTCATTTGAATCATTAGGTAATTCTGGTAATCCGTCTGACATCATTACTAGAATATCACCAACTTCAAAATCATGTTTTTTAGACTCATATTGAGTTAGACTTAATCCACCCAAAGGCAAATTAGGAATTAACACCTCGTTTAGTTTATTGTTCTTTGCACTGTATATAAAATAAGGTGGCATTGCAGCTGAACTTATTTCTATTGAATTCTCTTCAAGTTTAACTACTGATAAACTCATACGAATTCTACCAAAATTCACTTTTTTAACAATAGTATTTAATTTACTTAGCATGGTGGATGGAGAATCTAATTCAACACCATTTAAACCAGCCTTAGTAACGGAAACCATAATTCCTGAAGTTACACCATGGCCTGTTGCATCACCACATATACTGTAAAGTTTGTCTTCAAACTCAATGAAATCGAAGTAATCACCACCCATTTCATTAGCAGATTGTAGATATGTGCTAATATCGAAAATATTTGTTGTTGGTGTTATTTTGGGTAGTAAGCTTTGTTGTAAATCTCTGGCTTCATTTAATTCCTTTTCTCGTCTTTCTTTTTCAAACTCATCTTTTGCTTTTTCAACTCGCCTTTTCTGGATTAACCAATAAATACCGATTAGAGCGATAACATATAGAAGGAATGCTTGGTAACTAAACCAAAAGGGAGGTTTATTGGTTATAGCTATCTCTATTTCATTAAGAGATCGATTTCCATTTGCATCAACAAGGTATATACTTAATTCTGATCCATAATATGGTAGTGAGGAGATAACAATTTGGCTTCCATTAATGTTTGCATTATAAGGAGCATTATTAATACTATAATAGAACCTATTATTGTCTGATTTGTAGTGGTTACCAATATAAACGTCAAACAACAGTGATGTTAGTTGATAATCTATCTGTATTTTGTTATCAACAATTTGGATAGGATAAGGATTATTGAATTTATCATAGCCTATAACTTTGAATAATTTTATTTCATTTGAAGCATCAATTTCATACAAATCTCCATAATCAAATTGATAAAGCCCATCTGTTCCACTTAGTACAATATTTGTGCTGTCAATTTGGTGAATAGACTTTTTATTGAAAGATGTCATAAAAAGTCCGTCTTCTTCTGTTATTGAGCGGATTTTTCCATCCTTAATTAAATTTATACCTTGCCCACTTTGAACAAATAGAATACCATCTTGATTGTAAATATCAGATATATTATTGGATAATAATCCGTCTTCTTTTGTAATTCTATTAATAGTTTTTGATTCTAGATCAAATGTATATAACCCTCTTCCGCTGGTTCCACCGTACATTGTGTTATTCTCTTTATCATAATAAAGATTATCGATTTTATTTAATGTACTTAGAGCATTAGATCCATTATCTGTGAAGTCAAAATTTAATGTGTCGTCTAAATTTTCTATATGGTGAATGGAAAGAGTCTTGATATCACTTGAAATCCACAGATTGTTGTCAATTCTTTCAATATCAATAAACTTCGGCGGTACATTTGGACTTATTAATTCATCATAGACATACTCATTTTTTGGAAAAATAAATGTGAATTCTGAAAAACTATTTAAATCTGATTCAAATTCATAGGTTGCGTTACTAGTAGTTACATAAAAAGACTCTTCATTAAGCTCAATATTATGAACTTCACCTAATTCTAACTCAAAATTGTTACTAAATTGTAATGCAAAGAAACTAAAATCTAAATTATAAAAATAAAGCGTGCTATTGGCTAATGCTAGCAGATAGTTGCTTTCTAGGATAATCTTTTTGTTGTTATCATTTACGAAATCTTCTGATACTTCAATTTCATAAGTATTTTCATTTAAAATATCATTTACAAAAAACATGTTATCTTTTAACTGAATTTCGTAATACTCATTACGAGAATAATAATCGGTACCATCTCCTAATCTTTTAATTAAAGATCCCTTTAAATTATATTTTGTTAAACCATTTTGAGTACCAACCCATAAAACATTTTCTTTAATATTCACTTCAGATATGGGATAGTCTGTTGTTTTTTCAAAAATAACTCTAAAATCTTCATCATAGATATATAAGTAATCTTCACCTGTTGCTACTAGATAATTTTCATATTGGTATATGCTTTCAAAAGTAGAATTATTTTTTTCATTTACGATTATTTTTGATTCAAATTTTTGATTGATTGTATCATATTCTAGTAATGTTAGTTTTGAATTAACTAACATCGCAAAAAGATTAGAATTTAGATTAGTCAGATACTCTATATCATTATTATTAAATTGCTCTACGTTAATAATGTTGTTATTTTTTTTATCATAAATATCTAGTCCTCTGTTGGTACCAATGAGAATATAATCAACCCCAGCGCCACTTATTGAACTAGCAGTTTTTAAATTCGAAAAGCCATTTATAGCATTTGAAGATAGACTTCCTTTAGCATTCTCTAACCGTCTACTCACACTACTGTCAACGCGATTTATAATATTTAAACCTCGATCTGTTGCAACCCATATCTTATTCTGTTCGAAATGGATACCACTATTGTCTAATAGCGAAGTCAAATTATTCGTTGATATTGTTGAAGGATCAAACACATCAAATTTATAAGATTGACTTATTTCTAATTCACTATTTAAGATAATTAAACCACTATTCTCTGTAGCTATGTATATATTATTTGAAAAAGGGTCTTCGTACAAAGATATTGGCCTTGTTTCTGTAAGTATTTGCTTAAATGAGTTATTTGATCTTTGAAAAATATTTAGCCCTTCATTAGATAGTGCAATGACTGTATTATTATCCGTTACATAAATATCATTAATTTGAGTATTTAGTAGAGAGCTGGGATCACTTAGATCTGATTGATACTGATAAATTCGTCCGTCAATAAGGGCATTTAAACCTTCATTTGTTCCAATCCATATAATACCAAATTCATCAGATTTAACTGATTCAATATAATTAGATGATAATCCATTTATTGATTGAGATATTTGAGCATCTAAAAATGGATGAAAGGTTAAAAAGACAATTAGTAACGATAAGTACTTATTTTGGAAGATCATTATTTACTCTTATCGATTCTTAGAGTTGGCGTTTAGCAAGCATTTGAACCAATGCGGCGCCGCGAGTTGCAAATGTATTTTCAGCCACCCTTTTTAAAATAGCAGAACTTCTTTCCGTATCACCACTTCCTCTCAGTGCTAAAGCATAGAAATAACTATGATAATTATCATCGTCCATTTCAATATCTGATACTGTAGAGTAATGTCTAATTGCTGCTTGATTATCCCCAGCCATTAATGCAGCATAGCCACTATATTTGTGATATAAAGTCATTGCATTTGGATCTTGAGCAAGATTTTTTTCAAGTAATGATTTCAATCTATTGAGCTGTTGTTCTACATTAGGTGCACCAAAAATAATATCTTTCCAAAGCCTTAGCTCTTGCAAATCTATATCATTGTTGTTCTTTATTGTCAAAAGTTGTTCGCGGCTTGCTCCAGAAGTTAAATATGAATTCAAATCGTTTCTTTTGAATGTAGATATTTGCTGCAACGATTTATTTGCTCCTTGCTCATCCTGATTATGTAAATGTGAAACAAATATATTCTCTTCCATAAGTATACTGTTAACAGTTTTCCATTGTGCATCTTCATTTGAGTTGAGAATTTCACTGCGCATTTTTGTGAAAGCAATTATAGCTTGATCGTAATCTCTTTCATAAAAGTATGTAAATACAGGATATTGGTAGAGATTTGGTTTTTGTTTGAAATCTAAAAATTCAAGACTCTCATCATATAATTTTCTCGCCTCTTTATAATTCCCGCCAAAAGTTTCAACATGCCCAAGCATTAATAAAATATTTGAATACCTAGAATCTATTTCGTCTGGTTCGCCCATCAATAATCTAGAACTTTCATATGCCTGCTTTGCCATACTCAAGTTATTCTGCCCTCTGTATACATTGCCTAAAAATCGTTGTGGCCCTGGATTTTTTGGCTGTATACTTGCAGCTTTCATTAAATAACTAGCCGCTATGTCTAAATCTCTATCTTCAATTGGAAAATTAACTATGTCATTGTCAACTGGAAAATGTAATTGTGCTCTTAGAAATAATGCTGGAAATGAATTGGGATTTTGCTCCAAGATTTCTGCATATCTTAAATCCTTAGCATAAGGGTCCTTCAAATCATTTTTTAAATCGGCAGATACTAAGCGTATTTGGTAATATTCTGGATATTTAGAAATTAAGTCATCAATTATTTTATCTGCTAGTACAATATTTAAATTAATATACTGTTGGTAAGTAGCCTCAATTATTTTTTCTTCAATTTCAGAGACATTACTTCTATTTTCGTAAGCATTATTCAGATTTGTTCTATAAGTATTATTTTCAATTAATATTGAATTATAGGTTTTTGCAAAATAGAAGTTGGGATCAAGTCTTAATATTTCTTCCAATAGAGGCGGGTTATCATTACCTCTGAATTCTTCAGCATTAGCCATTACTGTCCTCATTAATTCTAAGGCTTTTTCAGAATTAGTAGTTAGAGGTATCAATTTAGTCTCTTGAGCAAATATTGTGGCTGTATATAATGCAACACTAAATGTCAGTGCAAGAATTTTAAGTACTTTCATTTTAAAACTAATTATTTACGGTTAGTCAATTGGTTGATTTTCGTCATTTGGTAATATGCCGTCATCAAAAGATTGCATTGCTGGCACAGCATTGTCTTGCATTAGTGGAGCTCCACCTTGCAGAATGCTATTTTCTGTTTCCGGTTTATCAATTACAAAATTAGCAAGTACACATAAAATGAGAAAAGCGCCTCCCAAGTAAGATGTCGCCTTTGATAATAAATCAGCCGTTCTTCTTGCGCCAAGTCCAGAACTCCCCCCCATTGATGTTGCACCGATTCCTGAAAGACCTTGCCCAGTCCCGTTCTGAAGTAATACAACAACAATTAGTAACGCGCAAATAATGGCAATAGTAATGATTAGAATTGTATATAGCATAATGACATTAATTATCTTGTAAATAGTTTTTAGATTATGAAGAATATATCAATAATTGTCTTGTATACCAATGCTTATCGAACAGGTAGAAACAATCTAAAACCAAGTTTCCTAGGTATAATAAGAAACAAGTTTTAACTTAATATTAATGAATGATTTTAATGTTAATACTAAACTTTCCCTAAGCTCTCACGAGGGTGTTTTCTGAATTATCAATAAATATAAAAGTTAATTGATATGGTGATTCTTTAGATGATAAATCCGCTATTTAATTATAAAGAAAGAAGATTTCGTTCAGGTCTACGAATTATATTCTTTAGTGTAATTATGATATTCTTGGTTGGGTTTATACAGTATATCCCTATGGCAGGTTGGCAATGGATGTTTGTTCCACCCATTGCCTACATCTGGTACCGATTAAACTTATTTTTAACGGATCATCGAATTACTAAAGATAATCCATGGTACCAAGGTGGATTGTATTGGAATTCAATATCATTAACCCATTATATAGCTGGTTGGGTAATTGGTTTGTTAGCATTAAGTTTGATGGTTAGCATTGGTTGTTTGTTAGGTTTTTTTAGTGTTGAACTAGCCGAATATGTGACGCAATATGCAACCGAAAGTATGGTAATTGATGATCGCACTCAATTAGTACGTATAACTTCCTCATGGTATTATTTAATTTTTCTTTTTCTTGTCCAAATGATGGCAGTCGGGTTCTATGAAGAACTTATGCTGAGGGGGTATGTACTTATTAATCTTAAGGAAGGGATTCGGTGGAAGTGTATTTCTGATAGGACAGCGCTCGTTATTGCCGTGATGCTATCCTCTCTAATATTTTCTTCGGCTCATCTACTAAATCCAAATGCGTCTTATATCACCTTTATAACGATTAGTTTGGCAGGTATTTTATTGGCTTTTCCTTTCATTTGGACAGGTAACCTAGCCCTTTCTATAGGTCTACATAGTGCATGGAATTTTATTTTAGGAGGGGTATTTGGGTTTAAGGTAAGTGGGCTACCTTGGTCGGAATCCATTTTATACGTTCAATCAACCGGACCAGATTGGTGGACTGGAGGGTTATTTGGTCCTGAAGCCGGTATATCTGGGGTAATTGCCATGTTTTTGTCTTTATTGCTGATTCTTATTTTTTTACAAAAATATTCCACGCATCAAAGCATTCATAGTAATTGGTTAAATCCTGATAAAAGAGATGGACTTATCTGATATTTTAATATACTAGTAACTGCTCAGCAATCTTTTAAAGGTTAAATAGCCTAGTGAACAGTTTGAATCACTAGATATGTAGTACTAGAATAGTATAAGTGTAGAGAAGGAGAAGAGGCGAAGTATTGATTTTTGAAAGCTTTAAAGTACATCCAAGCATGTGAGCTACAAAAAAACAGGATCTCCGAAAAATGAGCTTTTCAGAGAATCATGTCAAACGTTTTCTTAAGCACTTATTTTAGAGGCTTCTGCCTCAACAAAATCTTTGATCGCTTCAAAAGCAGTGAGTGTTTTTTCAATATGTGCATCATTATGAGCGGCCGTTGGGATAAGTCGGATTAATACCACTCCCTTCGGAACCACTGGATACGCAACACCACTAACAAAAATACCGTGCTCTTCACGCATAATTCGCATAATGTCCTGACATAGATCTGTACTACCTTGGGTTAAGACAGGGGTTACAGGACTTTCAGAAGGCAACACATTATATCCGATATTGATGAGTCCCTCACGTAATTTTAATGTGTTTGACCAAAGTTTTTCTCTCCACTCTGGATGTTGGCGAATCATTTTGAGTCGTTCTCTAGCAGTAACTACAATTGGCAAGGGTAGTGATTTAGCAAATATCTGGCTTCGTACATTTGCCTTTAAAAACTGAATGACTCTAGGTTCTGAAGCAATAAAAGCGCCAACTAAGGCAACTGCCTTAGCGAATGTGCCAAAGTAGACATCAATTCCATCTTGACATTTAAGTTGAGTGCCTGTTCCTGACCCATCATGTCCTAAGGTTCCAAACCCATGAGCATCATCGACGAGTAAGCGGAATGGTACTTCTTCTTTCAACTTGATAATTTCAGGGAGAATACCAAGATCACCAGTCATTCCGAATACTCCTTCCGTAACTACAAGTATAGAAGAATTGTCTTTTTTCTTTGCTGCTGCCCGATATAACTGCTTTTTGAAACTTTCTATGTCGTTATGTTTGAATACAGATTTATCCGCCATTGCTAATTGTTTACCGTCTACAATACATGCATGGCTTAACTCATCATAAATTAGATAATCATTTCGGTCAACTAAGGCATGAACTACACTCATGATTCCTTGGTAACCATAATTTAGTAGCTGTGCATCTTCTTTATGCACAAAAGCAGCAAGTTCTTTTTCAAGAGCTTCATGCTCGTCAGAGTTACCTGTCATCAACCGAGCTCCCATTGGTGCACTCAAGCTGTATTTTGCTGTAGCCTCAGCGTCAACTTGTTTAATTTTTTCGTTACTACCTACACCTAGATAGTCGTTAATGCTCCAAACGACCATATCTTTTCCATTAAATTTCATCTCAGGTCCAAGAGGTCCTTCTAATTTAGGAAAAGTGTAGTAGCCATATCCGGCTGATGTGAAGGGTCCAAGGGGGCTGGGTCGGTTTGCCAGCTTATCAAATAAATCCATTAGCTAGAATAGTAGTTAAATAAGGGTTATACCGAAGTATATTTTTAATTTTGTGTCTGCGGCAAAGGCCAAAATTCAATCTTTGAAATAAAAACTAAAAATAGTGATGAATAATGAGTTACGCAGAATTGTAAATTTAAGTAATAATTAATATTAAATTTAAGAAAGTTTGTGTATAACTAAAAAAATGAGCAATTATTTATCTAAAAAATCAGGACGAACGATAAATAGACCATTGCGTATGTCACTAATTAAAATAATACTACTGGGTAAATAAGGATAATTACCCCATGAGCCATTCCAGTTTGCATCATTATGGCTTGGCTCAGTATCAAAATAGGCTACTTTGTTAAGACTTGCATTATGTACATCAAATAAATCGAAAACCCGAAGGCCGCTACTGTAATTAGATTGTATTAAGTAATCACCTCTTACAAATAGGTTGTGATCAATAGAGTTGGTATTGTGCGTGTGATACCCTAAAAAAGTGGGTTCATTGATGATGGATACATCCCAAATATAAGTCTTGGTATTACGTCCAAAATTGAGCTCATCTAATTCATCATTCATTAAAAAGTATCGATGATCTTCTGTAAGCCAACCTTGATGAGAATACCTCATATCTGGGTGTGAAGTTGTTGATAAAGTTTTAGGATTATTTTTGTTATCAACGTCGGTAATTACAACAGCTCCTTCAGCAGAACTAAAGCACAATTCTTTATCTTTGTGTTGGTCGTCAGGTCCGTTATATATTATACATTGTGTGTCATGTATATATCCAATCCCTGCGCTGAAGAGTGAATACACTTCGGTAGCTGGGTCACTATAACAACCAGCAAAAGTGGGATTTTTTGGTTTATTTAGGTCGATTATGTGTAAACCTGTTTTATTCCTAGAACCGCAGGTATCTGCTTGAGTTACACCAACAGCATATCCAAATCCTGTAGCTTCGTTAATGGCTATATTGTGGGCATTACCCAGTACATTGTAGAGCGCGTCTTCTTTGAATTGCATAATATCACCTTCGTAGGCCCGTAGTCTAGTTAAATCGAAAACTTGCATGCCATGAATCTGTCCATCAGAAACGACAAACATGTGGTTATTAAAAACTTTCATATCCCTCCAAGTAGAACCTTGAGTTACCATCTTAGCTGTGGTACTAGTTCCTAGTCCTATATTGCATGCTGGGAAATCATTCAGATTAAATGAATTATATTTCGAAGGTAAATCTGATTCAACCAATTTTCCAACAACTATTGGCTGATTTGGGTTAGTTACATCTACAAAACTAACACCATCGTTTAGCCCAACTAAAGCATACTCTTTAGATGTGTCAATATCAAACCAACCCCAAATATCATTAACCTGTTGTCCACCCAAGTCTGTTGGGGTTAGATGAGCATACAAACTAAGGTTTGAGCAGGGGTATAAATCAGCAGCCAGATTATTTTCACAAGGATTATTAGCGACCTCAAAATCTGTATTCTGCTCCTCGGTTTCACCTCCATTACTAGGGCTTGATTCAAGGGTACATCCACCTAAACAGACCAGAATAAGCCCCAGTACCCAAATTTTAGGCTTCATACTCATAAACCATAAGGATGGTAAAAAGCTTAAAAAGGTCTCCAAATAAAGGGCTGTTTTGTTCTTTGAAATGCTTTGAATAGACATAAGCCGTAATTTAAGTATATAATATAAAATTTTAAACGGAGGAAGAATGCCAAGATTAACAAATATTTGGCTGATGCATCCGGCGATTATTGCCGACTTTTTAGACTATAGAGTCGTTTAACTTTTAAGCATTACATATATTGTTTTAAGCGCGTTAGTTACTCATCTTATTTCCCCAAATCTATGAAAAGCACCCACATCGAGACCGTAGCTATACATGGTAGTATGAGAGCCCAAAAAGCAGAAAATAGTCCTATTGTGCCGGGTATTGAACTATCTACCATTTACGAGCATGCGAAAGATGGACACAGAGAAGGAGATTTGAAGTATAGCCGTCTGCAAAACCCTAATCGTTTAGAACTAGAATCTGTGTTATGTGATTTGGAAAAGGGTGCAGAGGCTGCCGCTTTTTCCTCTGGGATTGCCGCTATTAATTCGGTTTTTCAAACCCTCTCTCATGGTGATCATGTACTCATACCCAATGATGTTTACTTCGGCACCCGAAAATTAATGTGGGAGTTTTCGGATCGATGGGGGCTGGAAATTGATTTTGTGGATATGACAAATTTGGAAGTCATAGAGGCCGCTACAAAGAAGAATACCCGAATGATATGGATTGAAACCCCGTCTAATCCTCAGATGTTTATTACCGATGTTGAGGCTATGGTGAAATGGGCGGTTGATCGAAACGTAGTGGTTGCCGTAGATAATACTTGGCCTACGCCCTTCAATATGAACCCTATAGACTTTGGGGTCGACTTAGTTATTCACTCTACTACCAAGTATTTAGGTGGGCATTCGGATCTAATAGGCGGAGCGGTGATAGCCAAAGAGTCCGGACCCTTAATGGATAGGGTGAGAAGTGTACAGGTTGTTCAGGGAGGTGTACCCTCTCCTTTCGACGCTTGGATGCTGTGCCGAAGTATTCGTAGTTTCCCTTACCGTATGAGAGCACACAACGAAAATGCCTCCCAATTAGCAGCGTTTATGACCAGTTTACCTGGCATTGAAGAGGTATTTTACCCTGGTTTAGTCTCACATCCAGGGCACAAAATTGCCAAAGCACAGATGCGAGCTTTTGGCGGGATGATATCTTTTCTGGTCTCTGCTGGAGAGCCCGCGGCTAAAAAAATGGTCGCATCATCCCGAATAATTAAGGCCGCTACGAGTCTGGGTGGTATTGAAAGTATATGGGAGCACAGAAAGTCTACGGAGGGTCCTTTATCTCAAACACCGAATAATCTAATTCGATTAAGTGTGGGCTTAGAGCACATCGAGGATTTAAAAGTGGATCTTCAGCAGGCGCTAGAATCGCCACTTACTACATAGTCAGTTACGTGGGCTTGATGCGCAATACTTACTATATAGTAAGTACCTAAAGAGGTTTTTTTGTCTGCTTTCAAGCTATTTTATGATTTGATGTCTTAAAAATAATAGAGAATTTTAGTATGTCCATATCTAAAAAAATCTAAAGGGACAGACTAAAATAAATCTACGATAAACACAATTAATTAGATTATGGCTAAGGTCGATGTAATGATGCCCCAAATGGGTGAATCGGTAATGGAAGGAACGGTAATTGAATGGATCAAACAAATAGGTGATACTGTTGAAGTGGATGAAACCCTATTGGAAATTGCTACCGATAAAGTGGATAGTGAGGTTCCTTCTCCTGAGGCCGGTATTTTGGTTGAAATTTTAGTAGAAGAAGGGGAAACCATTGAGGTGGGTAAGCCAATTGCTAGAATAGAAACGAACGCGGAAAAAGCATCTGTTACAACAGATGCAGCCCTAAAAAAAGCCCCTGAAACTAGCCCTGAGTCTGTAGAGAGTGAGTTAAGTCCGTCACCTGAAAGTGATTTAACTGAAACAGCTTCGGTGGCGTTACCTGGCAGCGCAGAGCCACAACCGAAAGCAGCCGAACAAGATGTTCAGGGTTCAATGGAGACCATTGATGTGATAATGCCCCAAATGGGGGAATCGGTTGTAGAGGCCACGGTAATAGGTTGGATGAAAGAGGTAGGAGATACGGTAGAAGAAGATGAGACCATTCTTGAAATTTCTACCGATAAAGTAGATTCTGAAGTTCCTTCTCCAGCCAAGGGTACCTTGGTGGAAATTCGAGCTCAAGCCGATGATATCATTGAGGTTGGGCAAGTAATTGCTGTTATAGCTGTTGGTGAAGGGGCTTCTGCAGGAGCATATGCATTACCCAGTTCATCTACGTCATCTACATCAACTAGATCTGTTGATACTGGTAGTGCCGCTCCTCCAGTCACTCAACTTACCAAAGAGCAAATAGCGGCAATGAAGCCAGAGGAACTATCTGCACAGCTAGCTCCATCCTCAGGAGCACCGGCTACCGACATACCAAGGGAAGGAAGCGATGGTCAATTCTTCTCCCCACTTGTCCGGTCAATCGCTAAAGAAGAGGGGGTAAGTGTACAGGAGTTAGAGCAAATTCAAGGTACTGGACAAGGTGGTCGAGTGACCAAAAAAGACATTTTAAGCTATATAGCCAATCGAACTACTTCCTCAGCAGCAAGCAATTCGCCAACCCCTGCAATATCACTAACTCGTCCTGGTAGTCAGGCATCTAGTCCTGCTAATGTTCCTTCCGAGGACAGCAGAGACTCTATACAAGCGGGTCAACTCGATGTTTCTAGAAGTCCTAAAGGTGAGGTTGAAATTATTAAAATGGACCGAATGCGAAAAATGATCTCCGAGCACATGGTTCGTTCTAAGCAGACTTCTGCCCATGTTACCACCTTTGCGGAGGTAGATGTATCTGGGCTGGTACAATGGAGAAATAAGCATAAAGTAGCATTCCAACAAAAAACCGGAATTAAATTAACCTTTACCCCATTGTTTGTGGAAGCAATAATCAAAGGGATGCTTGAGTATCCCATGATGAATAGCTCGGTTGTAGGTGATGAAATTCATGTCAAAAAAGACATTAATTTTGGCATTGCTGTTGCCTTAGGTAATGGGGGTGAAGGTGGTTTAATAGTGCCTGTGATGAAAAAAGCACAGCAGATGAACTTGGTAGGATTAGCAGAGGAAGTAAATAATGTAGCCAAGAAGGCACGAAGTAAAAAATTAAGTCCAGATGATTTGGCAGGGGGTACCATTACCTTGACCAACTATGGAAGTGTAGGAAATTTAATGGGCACGCCAATTATAAACCAACCCCAAGTCGCCATCATAGGTACTGGAGCAATTGTAAAACGACCGATGGTTATGGAAACCGAACAGGGTGATGTAATTGCGGTCCGTCATATGATGTACCTGTCCATGAGTTACGATCATCGAATTATAGATGGAGCGCATGGTGGAGCATTTGTGAGTCGGGTTAAGGAGATTTTAGAACAGTTTGATACGCATCGAGATATATAGAGATGCAGGTAACTGGGCATATCACTGAGCTCCGAAATATTATTCGGGGCTTTAAAGTAGAAGGAAAAAGGGTATCGTTTGTCCCTACAATGGGGGCCTTACATGATGGTCATTTATCCCTCATACGACTAGCTAAGAAGCATTCCGATGTGGTAGTCGTGTCCATTTATGTGAATCCAAAACAATTTGCTCCTAACGAAGACTTCGCTTCCTATCCAAGCACCTTAGAACAGGATTTGAACTTTTGTGAACAAGAGGGTGTGTCCTTGATATTCACACCTGATACCGAGGTAATGTACAATCAAGAGCTATTTTTTAGTATAGATATACACACGCTTAACGAATGCTTAGACGGAGCGAGTCGTCAAGGATATTTTCAGGGGATTGCTCTAGTTGTAAACAAGTTGTTCAACATTATAGAGCCTGATATAGCCATATTTGGTCAAAAAGATTATCAACAATATAAAGTTATTGAAGCATTGGTTGAGGAATTTAACCACGGGATAGAGCTACTAATGGCACCTATTGAACGAGCCTCAGATGGCTTAGCACTCAGCAGTCGAAATGCCTATTTGACTACCGACCAAAGGGAAGTGGCTCCATTATTGTACCAATGTTTGTTGTCTGCTAAGGTGCAGATTGAGCAGGGAATGAAAGATTGGGCCACCATGTTTTTAAATTTACAGCAAGAGTTGTTAGAAGCAGGCTTTCGAAATGATTATTTTGGTATCTTTGACACAGAAAAATTACATCCAGTCGATAAAATAGTCGAGGGACAGCGCTATCTAATAGCCGTAGCTGCCTATCTTGGTAAGGCTCGTTTAATTGATAATGTGATCTTCACGAACAAAACATTGATCAAAGGAGAATCGTGATGAAAGTAACTATGTTTAAATCTAAATTACATCAAATGGTGGTCACTGAGGCTAATCTGATGTACGAAGGAAGTATTACCATAGATCAAGATTTATTGGACCAAGCTCAGTTACTTCCCTACGAAAAGGTACAAGTACTAAATATCAACAATGGGCAGCGTTTAGAAACCTATACAATCCCGGGAGAAAGAGGCTCGAGAGTTTGCTGTTTAAATGGCGCTGCCGCTAGACTTACCCAGATTGGGGATCGAATTATCGTCATTGCCTACGCAGAAATGACGCCAGAGGAAGCGCAAACTCATAAACCTCATGTTGTGGTTGTTGATGAATACAACAACCCAAAAACAGTGTTGAATTATTCGGAACCTGCTACCAGTTTCAGCCAAGAAACGGGCTTAAATGTAAAATAATATATAGGATGTAACCGTTAGAACTAGTCTATCGTATATTTAAACGTTTAGCCATGTAGCTCAATAAACTATAGTGTGCAGGCAGAATTCCCTACTTCTTGTTAGAAAAGTGGACCTGTTAAAAAAGCTTAGCCGATTCAAAAAGGAATTCGATAAATAACTGATTCATAACATATTCCTCTTTCCATGAAAAAAAGAATACTCATACCAGGTGCTTTTATAGTACTTTTACTAGCACTTTGGCTCTTTAACCGAAGCGAAGCAACTAATTTTGTTGATTTATATACTACACCTAGAGTGGGAAGCTTTGAGGTAGACGTAACTACTACTGGTGAACTTCGAGCAAAAAACTCCGTTGAAATTAAAGGCCCACAAGGTGCGCGAGATTTTCGGGTGAACAACATGCGTATTCAGCGACTTATTCCCGAGGGAAGCGTAGTCAAGGAAGGAGATTTTGTAGCTGAATTAGATCGTTCCGAAATCATGGGTAAACTACAAGACGCTCAGTTAGATGTGCAGTCTGCAGAATCTCAGGTTATCCAAGCACAATTGGATACCACCTTAACTTTATCTCAAGATAGAGATAATCTTATCAATCTGCGATTTGCTTTGGAAGAACGGCAAATTGAGGTAGACCAATCTAAATATGAGTCACCCGCTGTACAACGACAGGCTGAAATCGAATTAGACAGAGCACGCCGGCAACTAGCTCAGGAAACTAAAAACTATCAAACTAAGGTGAAGCAGTCAGATGCTCAGTTACGAGAAGTGGAAACAGAGCTTCAGAAAAAACGAAATGAAATAGTGAAAATTCGGGAGCTTATGTCTCAATTTACTGTATATGCACCTGATCAAGGAATGATTATCTATAGGCGAAATTGGGATGGCTCTAAGATCACCGAGGGTGAACAAATAAGCGCGTGGAGCCCTGTTGTAGCTGAGTTACCGGATTTTACGGTAATGGAATCAGTGACCTATGTGAATGAAGTAGATATCCAAAAAATTGAGTTAGGTCAATTAGTACAGGTTGGATTGGATGCGGTGCCCGATAAAATACTCACTGGTATTGTTACCGATGTGGCAAATATTGGAGAACAACGTAAGAATTATGATTCAAAGGTATTTGAAGTAGTCATTGAGATTAACGAATCGGATAGCTTATTACGCCCTGCAATGACCACGAGTAACCAAATAAAAATAGCCTCTGTGGAGAATGCCTTAGCGGTTCCTTTAGAAACCATTCATGCACAGGACTCATTAACCTTCGTTTATAAAAGAGATGGTTTGGATGTTGTGTTACAAGAAGTAGAATTAGGATTGGTGAATGAAAACGAAGCTATCATTAAAAAAGGCATAAGCGAGTATGATGAGTTGTATTTGAGTTTACCCTCGGATACAACCGGTATAAAGCGAATCCGTATTTCACTGGATGGGGTGAAATAAGTCCCATGAGCAACATTAACAGCCAAAAGCTTTTATACAATCTAGATATTGCACTAGAGGCCATACAACGAAACAAGCTGCGAGCCCTATTAACCTCATTAGGGATTATTTTTGGAGTTGCTTCGGTCATAGCTATGTTGGCTATAGGTAGTGGTGCACAACAAGAGGTGTTAAGTCAAATGGAACTCTTAGGCACGAATAATGTAATTATTCAGCCTACACTCGAGCAAACAGAAGGGCAGCTTGGTCAAGATAATGGGGAAGGAGAGTCCAATAAGTATTCCCCCGGGCTAACACTGCACGACATTGAAAGTATTCGTGAGTTGGTTCCCGAGGTTGAATACATAAGTCCCGAAATTGTATTCGAATCTAATTTCATACGAAAAGCCAGAATGCGAAGTGGGAAAATCGTTGGAGTTAGTGAGGAGTATTTTAACATTAATAGTTTTGATGTGGTTGAAGGAAATAAATTCAATCGTTCTCAAATCGAACGAGCAGAACCTGTTTGTGTTATTGGATACGATGTTAAAACCAAGTTTTTCCCAGGTGAAAATCCAATTGGTAAAAAAATAAAAGTAGGAAACCTTTGGCTTACCGTTGTTGGAGTATTGCAGAAAAAAAAGTTGAGCACTGAAAATATCGAACGTTTAGGTATCCGAAATTATAATCTAGATATTTTTGCCCCAGTTACAACCGTACTATTACGCTTTAAAAATAGGGCATTGGTTACTAAGGACGATATAGATGCAGGTGGTGGTGGTGGTGGATTTAGGGGAGGTAGATTGGTGATTTCTTCAGGAGGAACTAGTTCTGATGAGGAAGAGGAAGATGCAGTCAGAATCAATTACCATCAACTCGATAAGGTCATTGTTCGGGTGAGTGACTCCGAGTATAGTGTCTCCATTGCAGAAGTCTTATCTAGAATGCTAAAGCGTCGTCACAATGGAGTAGTAGATTATGAAATTATTGTTCCAGAACAGCTGCTTCAACAAGAGCAAAGAACCAAGCGTATTTTCAATATAGTGCTGTCTTCCATCGCCTCTATTTCTCTCATTGTTGGTGGGATTGGTATTATGAACATTATGCTGGCATCGGTGGTGGAGCGTTACAAAGAAATTGGTCTTCGATTGGCTGTAGGCGCTCAAAAGAAAGACATTGAATTACAGTTTTTAACCGAATCTCTAGCCTTAAGTGTAGGTGGGGGCTTGGTAGGGATTTTTCTAGGAGTGGTTTTTAGCTTTGCCATTGAATGGACTGCTGATATCGCAACCATTGTAAGTCCGTTTTCCATAATCATTTCATTTGGAGTAGCCTTGGTTATAGGGGTAATATTTGGATATATGCCCGCCCGAAGAGCTGCCCAACAAGATCCTGTACACGCATTACGCCATGAATAAACGAATAGTTGCCCTTTTTCTTTTTGGATGTATGTTGGCTACTTCTCATACATTTTCCCCAATAATACACGCACAAGAACAAGCAATAGCTAATAACGCATCACCTACCCGAGTTTTTGGGTTGGAACAAAGTATTGAATATGCCAAGTTGAACAGCCCTTTGTCTAGGGCGGCTCGCTACGCACTATTATCAGCAAAGTGGAGATTCCGAAGTTTTCGAGCAGATTTACTGCCTAGTATTAGCCTGACTGGTGATGCCCCTAATTACAACAAGTCTATTTTTTCCAATACTCTGGACGATGGTACTGTGACTTTTTCTTCACGGACCCAGTCAGAGGCGTCTCTAGGAGTTTCTATAGATCAGAATATAATGCCTACAGGGGGTCGCCTGTCTTTATCTTCGGGACTGACTCGATTAGGGATTTTTCAAAGTGAAAATACCTACTTATGGCAAAGTACACCTCTCGTTGCTAGCTATCGACAGCCTTTAAACCAGTTTAATTCGCTCAAATGGAGGGCAATTACTGAGCCCCTCCGATATCGTATTGCCCAAAAACAATATGTAGAGGATCTTGAGAATCTAGCCTTTACCGTTACTCAAAGCTTTTTTGATCTCCTTCTTGCTAAAATAAATGTCGAAGTCGCAGAGTTCAATGTAACGGTGAATGATTCTATATACAATATTTCGCAAGGGCGCTTTCAAGTAGGTAGCATTGCAGAAAACGAACTCTTGCAAAGTGAGCTAGAATTTCGAAATGCCCGAAATTCTTTGACTACCGCTGGAATCAATTATCTACGTATAGAAGAAGAGTTTAAAGCATTACTAGGTTTAGATGATGACGAGATTTTGGAAATTGTTCTCCCAAGTGTTGCCCCTTCATTTGATTTGGTTGTTGAGCAGGCTTACGACCTGGCCCGTGAAAATAATTCAACCGCGCTTCAATTCGAGTTAAATGAATTACTAGCCGATCAAACCTACGATCAAGCTAGAAAAAGCACGGGTCTTTCGGCTACTCTGCAAGCTAGTTTCGGATTAAATCAAACCTCTCAAGATTTTGACCAGCTATATGAAGACCCACAAAATCGGCAATTTTTCAGCTTGGGTTTTGAAGTTCCGATTTTTAATTGGGGTAAAAATATGGCTGAAATTAAATCGGCCCGTAATGACCAAATGGAAACAGCCAATACAATTGCCTACCAGAAAAGGCAGTTTGAACTTAGCATAAAAAGTACGGTGAGAGAATTTCCACAACTTCGAGATCAGGTCGAATTAGCCAGAATATCCGACGAAATAGCCACTCGCCGTTATGATGTATCTAAAAATAGGTATTTGATAGGTCGAATAGATGTAACCAATCTTTTTATTGCGCAGAATGAAAAAGATGGTGCCCGGCGAAACTACATTCAAGCCTTACGTTCGTATTGGACTGGGTATTATAATTTAAGAAGGCTCACCCTGTACGATTTCGAACAAAATGAGCCCATATTATATATAATCGAATTTTGATTTACGCTGCAAGCGAATCCTTAATAATCCAATCCTGGTTGAGTAATATCCGTATCTTCGTCGTCTTTAGCCGACTTCACCATCTCTTCTACATCCTTTAATAGTGCTTTAGCGTCGAAGACAATACCATCTTTGATAGTGTAGACTACTCCACCATGTCGAGTAACCTCATTATCTTCATTCACCAAAATAGAACCGGTACCAAAAAGTACCTTTAAATTAGCCATAGGGTTGGCATCTAAGATGACCATGTCAGCTAACTTTCCCAACTCAATAGTACCAAGTTGATCATCAACTCCAAGTACTTCTGCTCCCTTTAACGAAGCTGATTGGAATATCTCCAATGGATGAAAACCAGCCTCTCGCATAAGCTCCATTTCCTGTATGTATCCAAATCCATACAATTTATAGATATATCCTGCATCCGAACCAAGTGTCACACGGCCACCTCTGTTCTTATATTCGTTGACAAATTCCATCCATAGTCGAAAGTTTTCTTTCCATGCAATTTCTTGTTCAGTCCCCCAATCAAGCCAGTACGAACCATGAGAAATCCGGCTGGGCTCGTAAAAACGCCATAGAGACGGAAGAGTATATCGTTCATGCCATTCTGCGCGGCGCTGAGTCATTAAACTTCGATTGGCTTCATAAATAGTGAAGGTAGGATTCAGTGTAAAATCTAACTCAAGCATTTCATTCATCACGGCATTCCACTTCTCCGAATACGGTTCAGCTGCTTGAGCCCACAATTTCCCTGCTTCTTCAAACCGATGTTGCTCATTGTTATAATTATAATCGAGCGGATAATCTTGAATGATACGATCTTCGAAAAGCGCCTCAGGAAGTCCATACCAATGGGTCATGCTCGTCAAACCCAGTTGGGCAGAACGAAGGGCATTGTTGTACACCACTCGAGTTTGAGCGTGATGGGTCATGGTTCCTAGCCCTCGTTGGTTTGCTTCATCAATGGCCGCGGCGTACACCTCAGGACTGGCGCCAAAAAATTTAATCCCATCCGCTCCTGCATCAGCAATCATTTTTACCCATTTGCGAGCATCGTCTGGGGTTATAATGGGCCGTCCAAAACCATTTCCAAAACCAATCCAAGCAAAAATACGCGGAGCTGTAATCTCGTTCTTTTCGCTAAGCTCCTTATGCCGCAGTGTCCATTCCATTCCATTACCTGAGCCAGGTTCCCGAATAGAGGTAATGCCATGTGCCAACCAAAGCTTGTACACATATTCCGGTGTGGTACCCTGAGCACCACCACCAGTATGAGCATGCATATCAAAAAATCCGGGTAGCATATACATCCCAGTTGCATCAATTACCTCAGTATTTTCATCGGCCTCTGGGCGGCGCCGGTCATTAATCGGTAAGCCTGGGTAACCAACCGTTCGGATACTACTTATTACATTTCCTTCCACCACTACATCTACCGGGCCAGTTGCGGGGGAACCCGTGCCATCAATAAGATGAACTCCACGAATGATGAGTCGATCATATGGACCGCCACCTTCGCTTCGTTCGGGTGCATCTGGCATTTGCGCATGCAATACCATTGGTAATAGTGAGCATAATAGAAGTAGAATTTTTTTCATGACAGCCTTTTCTGGTTGATGTAACTGGTTGATGTAACGGAAAATACAGGTTCCTTTTCTGAATAAAATTAAGCCTTAGCATCCTCTGCTAACAATTGGAAAAACCGAGCAGAGGTTTTTATCCCCCTATAAAAATCTTTCACATGAAACGATTCATTGGGCGAATGAATAGCATCGCTGGTTACGCCAAATCCCATAAGTATGGATTCAGCTCCTAACACCCGTTTAAAATCGGCAACAATGGGAATAGATCCACCTTCCATGGAAAAAAGAACCGGGTTCTGGTAGACCTCCTCAAACGCTGACGCTGCTGCTTTTAAGCCGTAAAAATTCAAGTCAGTGCGTGAAGCATATCCACCATGATGTTCCGTCACCCTTACTTTTACGGTATCAGGAGCTAAGGACAAAACTTGTTGTTCAAATAAACGGGCAATTTCATGAGGGTCTTGGTTGGGTACTAGCCGCATACTAATCTTGGCATTAGCTTTAGAGGGAAGTACAGTTTTAGCCCCCTCTCCTTGATAACCGCCCCATATGCCATTGACATCGAGGGTAGGTCTAGCAGAAGCCCGTTCAAGTGTATTGTACCCTTTTTCACCGTGAAGAGCATCCACGTCTAAGGAAGATTTATAAGCTATTTCGTCAAAGGGTAAATCAGCCATTGCTTGTCGGTCTTCTAGTGTTAAGGCTTCCACTTTGTCATAAAATCCGGGAATTTGAACAACGCCATCTTTGTCCTTCAGCTGAGCAATGATTTCACAGAGTACATTCAGAGGATTTTCCACCGCTCCTCCATAGACCCCAGAGTGTAAATCTCTATTTGGCCCCACAACTTCAACTTCCATGTAAGCTAATCCTCGAAGGCCAAAAGTAATGGATGGTTGATCGAGTCCAAACATGGAAGTGTCAGAAATTAGAACCATATCACACTGTAGCATGTCCTTATGCGATTCAATAAAGGGGACCAAATTGGGTGATCCAATTTCCTCTTCACCTTCCACTAGAATCTTGATATTCACCGGAACACCACCGTCTGCTTCGATCAAAGATTGAAGTGCTTTTACGTGGGTAAACGATTGTCCCTTATCATCACTAGCACCTCTAGCATAAATCTTACCATCTTTAATGGTGGGTTCAAAGGGTGGGGTATCCCATAGGTGATCTGGATCGGAAGGTTGAACGTCATAGTGGCCATAAATTAACACTGTGGGCTGGTCATCAAAAGGACAATGTTCTCCATACACGATGGGGTGCCCTTGGGTTTCATAGCGTTCTACTTTTGAAAGCTTCAACGAAATTAGTTGGTTTAGCAAAAAATCTGCTGCCTGTTCTACCTCTATTTTTCGGGACGAATCGGTACTTACACTCGGTATCCTTAGAAAGGTGAATAGTTCATCTAGGAAGTGCTCCTTATGCTGCTCAATAAATTCGTTAGTCGTCATTTTTAGCTGAATTAATAGAGGTTGTGAATGGTATACGTTATGTCTAACGTACCTTATATTGCCACTGTATAAAGGTAGTTTAATGTGACTTTATTCTCTAATTAAAGTCTTTAAAGTTAATGAATTCGTAGAGTTTGGTCCAGTACCCATCCTGTTTGGCCATTACTGAGTCGAATAAAGCGCCAATCTTGAATAGCGTCAACGGAAAAGTCTACCCGGCAGTTATATCCTTCATAACCCATGACCAGTAATTCCCCCGATGCTGAAGGGGAATCTCTTACCTCCACTTCCTCAGCAATAATAACGGCTTCGCTGTACTTTGCAGAGCGGTAATCTGTACCAATGGCTAAACTTAAACTGGTAACAAAGAAGAACAAGGAAGTCCAAGAACCTTTGATAATCGTCCGTGTATGCCGCTTCGCAGTTGATTTCTTGCTGCTGTTAGGTGCATTTCCAAACCAGTGAAGCAACAATAAAACTACCGATAGACTTAAGAAAGCAAAGGCTAACCAGAATAACCACAGACTTCCCCAATTATGTTCCATATAATCTAAAGCTGTTTCCCATGGTAGTGGTGGTAAGGTAGCGGCTTGCCGGCTGAATTGACTTTCTACATACGCCAATGCTTCAGTGGCTGCGGCCTTTGTGGTGGGTTCTTTTACCGCTTTTTGGAGATAAAATTTTGCCAGGCCTAAGGAATCTAATTCAACCGCAGCAATAGCCATATTTAAAAATAATTCCCCTGAATAAAATCCACCTTGTTCAATAAGCTTAAATTTCTGCAAAGCTATTTTGTATTGAGCCTGTTCTAAATCAAAGGTAGCCTCCTCAAAGCTGGATTGCGCCTGAGACGCCGAGAGTATGGAGCCTTTTAGATTTTGTGTTAACCCCTGAGTGCCAGTATTTTTAACTAGTGATGGAGTTGTCTGTAGTGCTATGGTTGCTTCGAGCGACACTGGCGTTACTCCTGAAGTCGAGTTTGCTTCGGATGTTGAAGAAAACACAAAGAAAATCAGCAGTAATGCCACATACCACCATGTATTTGGCACCAAGATATCCTTGAGAAAAGAATGTATTGCTTCGCTATTCAGTAATGATTTGTTCTTTAGCATTATTTCAGCTCCCGTTCAAGTTCGAGAATAGTCTCTTCAGCAAGTTGAATATCCGTTAACACATCCGAGGTAGAACTAATGGGTGCATAGGATATGGTATCACATTTCGTTAGGATCTCCTTGCAACGCTCTAGTGCTTTAGGTGACATACTTTTAAGCTGCTTTTCTAGTCTTGTTAGCAATTCCTGGGTTGACCAGCCTGCAGCATGCATTCCACAACGACTGGTTATGTAGGTGCTAAGGATGTGATAGAGCTCGTGATAGCGGTCTTTTACAGTACTCTTGTCGTCTCTTTTTTGTCGTTCAGCCTTAGTACGAAGCTCATTAAAAGCACTTTTTGCCGTCTTTAGAGCTCCCCGCTTACGAGCAAAATTATGATCATTTTGTAGGCGATCCTGATATTTTTTAACAAATAATCCTATGACCAGGCCAGTCAAGGGAAGAAGTAAGAAAAGTAGCAAAAGGGGCTGTTCAGCTATCCTTTTCTTTGAGTCTTTTTTCCAGGCCACTAATCCAGCCACGGGTTCAATGTCGAATCGTAGCATTTCAGTGGTAGAGCGTACGGCGTTAGCATCTCGGATAACTCGAATACTTTGAGCTGGAAGACCAATTGCTTTATACTCTTCTGCTAGTGGGTCGAAGTATAGAAGCTGAGTTGCCGGAATAGTGTAGCTTCCTTCGTTACGTGCAATTACAATATCGGTAAAGGTTTTTGTTCCGGAAATGGTCGAACCGGATCGTTGGATGGTACTGATTTCTTGTGGATTGTACTGTTCAAATTCAGCAGGGTAGGCATAATCTGGAGATTGAATTAGAGGAAGATTTCCGGTTCCGGATATGCGAGTGGTAATTTCAATACTTTCTCCAACTAGGGCTTCGGTGGGTTCGATGCTGCGCTCTATTTGGAATGTCCCAACAGCTGAAAGGAAGAGGTTGTTTTCTGTACTCTGATGAGTGGGGAGTGGGTTAATGGTTATTTCGGTGGGGGGTGTTTGAATATTTTTACGCTCCTGACCCAAACCGAAGCTAAATATATCTTGACGTCTGTTGCGCTGTTGAATTAAGACAGTAATTTCAAATGGGCTTAGAATTAGCTTACCTCTTTTACTTGGAAAAAGGGCGTACTGCAAAAGTTTAGCTCGTTGATATCGCTCTCCCTCAACTAAGGTGGATGTAGCACGAGTCTGTTGGGTATTTTCAAGTTCTTCTTTCCAAAAGCCTTCTGCTTTCCAGCCTGGACTTGCTTGATATGACCGAACTTCAATGGAATTTTTGAAATACAATACGACATCTATTACGATTTGTTCACCTAAGAAAGCAGTGGTTTTGTTGGGCTCTAACCGGACAAAAATATCTGGACTAGCCCCACCATTTTGTTGTGAATTCGCTGGATCCAATACCCGAAATGAAATAGGTTCCGTACGGTAAACTTCACCGTTAACGGTAATATCAAAGGAAGGAAGGGTATAGTTGCCAACCTGAGTTGCAACAAATTGATACCCATAGGTATAGGTAACACTAGGGCGACCATTTACATATTGAATACTCTGTCCTTGTCTATTTGAACCGCTTATCCACCGGAGTCCAGGTACATCAAGTATAGTTGGGCGATCAATGCTGTTTAAACTTCTACCGGAGATAATGAACTCTAGGAGTACCGATTCTCCATTGTATATATTGGTTTCAGACAGTTTGGCCTGTACCTGAATAGGAGAGTTTTGTGCCCAAATAAAGCTGGGAATACTCGCAAGAAAAAAGAGAAGTAGATACGGTATAGATTTACCAATCTTTTTCATGTGTCTTTCCGCCTTTGGTTTTAGCTTTTTTGAATTCCTTTAACAATTCTTTTTCTTTTTGAGCTAATGCCTGTAGGATTTTTTGGGCCTCTTCTTTGCTTAAATCTTTTAGTTCTTCTGCTTCAGTACGCTCCCTTGGATCGGAATCGTTTGGAGCCTGTTCATCTTGGCTTTGACTCTGATCGTCATTTTCTGACTCTTGTTCTTCACTTTCTGAGTTTTGCTCTGAGTTTTCTTCGTTCATTTGCTGTTCTGAATTTTGCTCAGAATTTTCTTCGTTTTGATCCCCGTTATCTTGTTCATTCTGGCTATCCTGATTCTGCTGCTGCTGCTGTTCTTTCAGCTGCTCATATAGACTTTGGAGCTTCAGGTCATCCGGATAACGTTCTAATCCAGTCTCTACAGCACTAATAGCCGCCTCTAAGTTGTTGTAGATGAATTGTTGCGCACCTTGATGAAAGTAACTTTCTGCAGGAGGGATGTTAGCTTGAGTTTGTCCAAAAAGAGATTGAGGCATGGAGCAGACCACTAAAACTAGCACGAAGGTGTAAACAGCATAGGTGAACCTTCTTCCTGTGTTATTGAAAACGAATGTGAGCAAAAAAGAGGGATTAAACATAGAATTCATGGATATGAGTGTGTATGGCCGTATAATAATTAACTAGCTTAATTGTCAGTTTGTTCTATCTGGTTCACAGCACCAATACGATTCATAAACGACTCATAATATCTAACCGTTTCATCGACTCCTAAAGCCTCTTGCATTAGATTAAAAGCGGAAGCATATCGGGATTCATTTACGAGGGCATCGGCTTGTTCTTTTACCGCTTTAGCGTACAGGCTTGGTTCAGGTGGAGGTTCCTGGTTTTTATTTTGATCTTGATTCTGCTCACTATTGTCTTCTTCTTCAGAAGCTTTCATCAAAGCATATTCGTAATTAAACTGGCCTTCGCTATCGGACGGAAGTTTTTGTAAAGAAGCTCGCAAGTGTTTCATTGCCGGCTTCCATTGCTCATTTTCAGCTAAAACTGTTCCGATGTTGTAGTCTGCCAAAGCTTTCAGGTGGGTGTCATCCGTGTAACTTTTTGCTTGCATGAACACCTTGATGGCTTCCTCGATTTCACCCAGTTTAGTTAAAGTATTACCTAAGTTGAACAAAATTTGGGCGTTATTGGGGTCTTGATCTAAGGCAGAATAAAACCAAGTTTTTGCGCTCTCATAGTCTCCATTTTCATAAGATTTATTTCCCTTACGAGCGTCTGGATTGCTAATGTTTAATCCTAATGATAGTAGTATAGTCCAAATAAATGTCGCCATGGTTCGTTTTTTCGTCTAATTTATCATGCGTTTGGTAAAATTACCTACTCTTCAAGTGCATTCATGGTTTCATCATCCATGAGTAGATTTGTAAACACATTGGTTACGTCATCATTTTCTTCAAATTTTTCAATCATACTAAAGTTAGCACGAGCTAGTTCGGCGTCTACTTTTGTCTCTGTCATAGCCTCCCTAACGAGCTCTGCTTGTTCTATCGTATACCCAACAGCCTCTAAGTTATTTCGGACATGAAAGAGTTGAGTACGCTCTGTCATTACCATAAAGAGAGTGGCTCCTTCTTCTACGATTACATCTTCAGCGCCTGCTTCAATTGCTTCTAGGAGGAAGTTTTCTTCATCTAGTCCTTCAGAAGGCACACCAATCATCCCTTTTTGCTCAAATAAAAAAGAAACAGAGCCATTGGTACCCATGTTCCCACCATGTTTAGTGAAAATATGCCGAACTTCACTTACCGTCCTATTATTATTATCGGTGGTTGCCTCGATGTAATAGGCAATACCCCCAGGCCCGTATCCTTCAAAACTTACTTCTTCAAAGCTGGAACCGTCATCTAGCTCACCAGTGCCACGTTTAATCGCGCGTTCCATGTTATCTTTTGGAAGGTTACAACTTTTGGCATTTTCTATAGCCAAAGCAAGTCTTGGGTTTCCGGCTGAATCACCTCCCCCTTCCTTAGCTGCTACGGTAAGTTCCTTGATAATTTTTGTGAACACCTTAGAGCGTTTTGCATCTTCTTTTGCTTTTTTGTGGCGAATATTTGCCCATTTAGAATGTCCTGCCATACGAGTTATGTACTTAGTGAAGCGTCAAAGTTGTTTAGTGGGTTGAATATAGCGATTTGTCCTGCGCTATAAAACACCCAAGCAAGTAGATGAATTTTACAGAGAAAAAAAATCCAGGTTCATTAGCAACCATTAAGGAAAAAAAGTCATCCTAAGAAATGGTATTTTGGAACGCTATTTGGCTGAGCTTTGTCATCTATTTGCTTTTGTGCTTTACCTATAAATAGTTGTGATTCACCTAGTAGAAACTTTTTATGAATATTGGAATAGTCTGTTATCCTACCTTTGGGGGTAGTGGAGTCGTAGCCACTGAATTGGCTAAAATATTGGCACAGCAAGGGCATACCTTGCATATTTTGAGTTATGCTCGACCTGCCCGACTGGAAGAACGCAACACCAATATATTTTACCATGAGGTGTCAATAAATTCTTATCCGCTATTTGAATATCCTCCCTATGCTTTAGCTTTGGCTTCACAAATAGTGAATTTGATCGAGTTTGAGCATTTGGATTTGTTACATGTACATTATGCCTTGCCTCACGCCACGAGTGCTTATTTGGCCAGGCAGATTATGGCAGAGCGAGGACTACATGTACCTATTGTGACTACATTACATGGAACGGATATCACTTTAGTTGGGATAGACCCTAGTTATAAACATGTGGTTGAGTTTTCAATTGATAAAAGTGATGGTGTGACGGCGGTTTCGGAATATTTAAAGCGGGAGACCTATGAAAATTTTGATATTAAACAAGAGATCAAGGTCATTCCAAATTTCATCGATTTGGAACGGTTTAAAGCTACTGAACAGACAGAACTGAAAAAGGAATTGGCGCCAAACGGAGAAAAAATAATTGTTCATATCTCTAACTTCAGAAAAGTAAAAAGAGTACCAGTTGTGATACAAATTTTTGCTAAAACCTTGGAAAAAGGTATGGCGGCTAAGTTAGTTTTAGCGGGTGATGGACCTGATAGGCAAGTAGTAGAGCAGCAATGCCGAAGTCTCGGTATCTGCGAACATGTTCATTTTATGGGGAAATGGAAACGAGTAGAAGATATTCTCTCAATTGCTGATCTGTTCCTCATTCCATCGGGATCTGAAACCTTTGGATTGGCAGCTCTGGAGGCTATGAGTTGTTCCGTCCCAGTGATTAGCTCAGATATTGGGGGGCTACCCGAGGTAAATATACATGGAGAAACGGGGTATGCTTGTTCCCTGGATGATGTGACCTGTATGGCGGATTATGCTGCTCAGATTTTAAGTACGCCTAGTTTGCACGCTACCTTAGCAAAAAATGCAAGGAAGCGAGCCGAGCTTTTTAATCAAGATTATGTAGTACGCCAGTACGAAGATTTCTACGAGCAGGTTCTAGCAAGGTCAATTAAGCGGATCTAAACTCCATCAACCAGCTAAATGAACCTGCTAGCTAGTCTTAGAATAACAGTCTTAGGATGACAGGAAAATCGCTCGAGATTACGTTATAGAGTAAAGATCTTTAGGCTAGAACTCTTGAAACCTCGTCTGCGGCTTCTTTTAGCAGTACAGCAGAAATAACATTTAAATCGGAATTATCAATGATTTCTTTGGCTTCTGCAGCATTGGTGCCCTGAAGGCGTACAATAATAGGAACGTTGGTTACTTTTTCTGCAATCTCTGGATCTTTAACAGCCTCAATAACCCCGTTTGCAACCCGATCACAGCGTACAATACCACCAAAAATATTGATTAAAATGGCTTTTACATTTGGGTCGTCTAAGATAATTCGGAAACCATTTTTAACCGTCTCTACATTGGCTCCACCACCCACATCTAGGAAATTCGCAGGTTCACCACCAGATAATTTAATAATATCCATAGTAGCCATTGCTAAGCCCGCACCATTAACCATACACCCTACATTGCCATCTAGTTTGATGTAGTTGAGGTTGAATTTTTGGGCTTCTAATTCGAATGGATCTTCTTCGGATTCATCACGCAACTCGGCGATGTCGGAATGGCGATATAATGCATTACCGTCGAAGGTAACTTTGGCATCGAGTGCCATAATTTCTTGATCGGGCGTTAGGATCAATGGGTTTATTTCCATCATGTCAGCATCTGTTTTTAGAAAGGCATTATAGATCCCCATAATGAATTTGATGCCTTTTTTTAATGCAGCGCCCTCTAAACCTAGGCTAAATGCTAGCATCCGTGCCTGATTTACTTGTAGTGGCATACCAGGCTCTATCCACGCTTTTATAATTTTCTCGGGTGTTTCCTCGGCTACTTGTTCAATTTCAACCCCACCTTCTGTAGACACCATGATCACATTTTTGGATACAGCACGATCCAATAAAATGCCCAAATAAAACTCTTGTTCAATATCAACTCCGTCTGTTACATACAATCGTTGGACTAACTGTCCAGATGGACCTGTTTGAATAGTCACTAATACATCATCCAGAAGAGATTCTGCGGCTTGCAGTACTTCTTCTACACTTTTGCAAAGAACAACTCCTTTGGCATTGTTCTTTTTTGTTCGGCCCTTTCCTCTACCACCCGCGTGTATTTGTGCTTTAACCACAAATAGTGACGTTCCTTCTGCTTCCAGCTCTTCAGCAGCCTCAACGGCGCCTTCGACAGTAGTCGTGGAAATTCCTTTGGGAACGGGAACTCCGAAAGAGGCTAAAATTTCTTTGGCTTGATACTCATGAATTTTCATAGGAACAGTGTTTGGTAGACGATTAGTAACATTGAAATAAGCCCGGTTCGAAACAATCTTGGGAGATAGTTTTCGGTGGCGTTCTTTAAGTGTGCAAAAATAGCTAGTTTATAGGGTAAATAAAAGAAAGTTTACCTTAAAATTAGCTGAAATGAATGTGTTGTTTGTAATAGGAACCCGACCTGAGGCCATTAAGCTAGCTCCAATTATATTGGAATGCCAACAAAGAGGTAGTTTTGATGTAATAGTATGTTCGACTGGGCAGCATAAGGAGTTATTGGATAGCGCATTTGAGCAGTGGGATATAGTGCCGGATATTGAGCTTGCGGTGATGGAATCTGGACAGGGTTTAAACCAGCTGTTATCCAAATTACTTCGGCAACTGGATAAGGTCCTGAGCGATGTGAACCCCGACTGTGTGGTAGTTCAGGGAGACACCAGCAGTTGCTTAGCTGGAGCACTAGCAGCATTTCATCGTGAAATCCCAGTGTATCATGTGGAGGCTGGACTCAGAACCTATGATAAAACAGCTCCTTTTCCTGAGGAGTTGAACAGACAAATGGTAAGCCGAATTGCCGATATTCATTTTGCGCCCACAGAAAAAAATAAGCAGACTTTACTCATGGAGGGTATTGCTGAAAAAGATATTTTGGTAACTGGGAATACCGTTATAGACGTTTTGATGATGTGCCAAAAAAATGTAGCTCCTGAATCCAATCCCGAGATTCAGAAGATCAGGCGCATCCTTGATCCTGAAAAAAAACTGCTCTTAGTAACAGGTCACCGCAGAGAAAATATGGGAGTCGGCTTTTCAGAATTAATTGAGGCTTTGCGCGAATTAGCCTCTGATCCATTAGTACATGTGATTTATCCACTTCATATGAACCCTGCTGTACGAGAACCCATGATAGATGCTTTGGGAAGTACAGAGGGAATTTTCTTGATCGAATCGTTAGGTTATGAAGCTTTTGTCTGGTTGATGTCGAAGTCATTTTTGATTATTAGCGATAGTGGTGGTGTGCAGGAGGAGGCTCCATCATTGAATAAGCCAGTGTTGGTACTTCGAGAGCAAACCGAAAGGCAGGAGGCGGTGGAAGCGGGGACGGTTAAACTTATTGGTACTCTGAGAGAAGCCATTGTGCAAGAGGTGCGAGAATTGATGGTAAATAAAGAGGCCTATTTGGATATGACGCAAAAATCAAATCCATATGGGGATGGAAGGGCAGCAAAGCGTATAGTAGATTTTTTAGCAGCTTCAGAATGAAGTATCGAATTCTCGAAAAAGCTTAGTATATTTACTTAGTTATTCATGCGGGTTTATCCGCTTAACCCTCCAATTGCTGTTACGAAGTGAGTACTTCTAAAATCATGGATGCTGAGGATCTAAATCGTACCTACTTGCGATTTGCTCATCAATTCCTAGAATCCTATGATAATCCCAAAAAATTAGCCATAGTGGGCATGCAAACACGAGGGGTGTATATGGGCCGACGGATTAAGTTGGTCATGGAGAAAGAGTTGGGATTTGATATTGATTTTGGAGTTTTAGATGTTACTTTTTACAGAGACGATTTTCGTTCTAAGCTTAAAATGCCCGATGTAAAGGTGACGGAGATTCCCTTTGATCTATATGAACGGGATATCATTTTAATAGATGATGTGCTTTATACCGGCAGAACGGTTCGCTCTGCTTTGGACGCACTTATGGCATATGGACGGCCTCGGAAAATTCAGTTTTGTTGCATGGTCGATCGAGGCCATCGCGAATTACCCATAGCTCCCGATTTTGTAGGTGTTCAAATTTCTACATATGCCACCGAGGAAGTTCGGGTACGAGTTAAAGAATTAGATGGCGAGGATGCTGTATATCTGGTTGATGGAGATGATGCATTGAATGATAACCTTGCCTCGAAGGAATAAATTCAGACCATGAATAAGCTAAGTAACAATAAAAATTCCACCGATATCAGCACACATGAGGGATATGAATTCAGTCAAAAGCACTTATTGGGCTTGTCTGATTACAGCGCCCAAGATATACAATATGTATTAGATCAGGCGGTTTCCTTTCGTGAGATTTTGAATCGTCCCGTGCCTAAAGTACCGACCCTGCGAGATAAAACGATTGTGAATTTATTTTATGAAAATTCTACTAGAACGCGATTATCTTTTGAGCTGGCTCAAAGGCGTATGGGTGCCGACGTTGTTAATTTTTCGGCGGGTACATCCAGCACAAAAAAGGGGGAGTCATTAAAGGATACCATTCGCAACATCTCCTCAATGAAAATTGATATGGTAGTAGTACGGCACGAGAGCCCTGGTGTTGCTCATTTTTTAACCCAGTGTGTAGACGCGGCTATTTTAAACGCTGGGGATGGGGCACATGAACATCCAACCCAGGCATTACTTGATTTGTTTACTATACAGCAAGTACACGGAAGTATAAAAGGGGCTAAAATTGCCATTATTGGTGACATTACTAACAGTAGAGTAGTGCGTTCGAATATTATTGGGTTAAAAAAGTTAGGAGCAGAAGTTGTTTTATGTGGACCCAAAACACTGATGCCAAAATTTATTGATCAAATGGGGGTAGGAATTTCCTATAACCTTGAAGAGTGCTTAAAATGGTGTGATATGGCTATGGCACTACGCATTCAGCTTGAGCGTCAAGATAGAGGAACTGAATTTTTCCCAAGTCTACGAGAATATCATGAGAACTTTGGGATAAAATTGGAACATTTAGAACGCTACCCCGATTTTAAAGTCATGCACCCAGGTCCAATTAATCGTGGTGTTGAAATGGAGAGCGAGGTGGCCGACCATGAGCGCGCCATTATCCTTGATCAGGTAACCAATGGAGTTGCCGTACGTATGGCCATACTTTATTTGTTAAGTGGGGGCACAAGGATTTAAGCTTATATAGTCGTACTTTATTGTTCTATGTTGACTTTTACGATGCGATAAAGTAGTTTAGATCACAATTTAAAGCTCAACAACTGCCTTTTATAGAAACAAAGCTACAACCAATACCAATTACGAGATAATTATCTACCACATTGTGGTTAAACAATCGATTAGATGCAGGAACTTTTTGTTGAGCAAAAATTAGACCCAGCGGCTGAATCAGACAGCATTACAGTGGCGAAAGAATGGCCTTCAGTTACCATAGCCATACCTCTATATAATGAGGAAAAACACGTAGATCGTCTGTTGTCTAGTTTTCTCCATTCGTCTTATCCCAACATAGTTGAGGTTCTTATTGCCGATGGAGGTAGTATAGATAAGACCAGAGAGCTAATTCGCAAGTGGAGTGAAAAGGATTCCCGTGTAATTTTAATTGAAAATCCCAATAAATATCAGTCTTTTGGTTTAAATGAGATGATCAAAAAGGCTAAGGGGGATGTGTTTTTACGTGCAGACGGACACTGCTTATATGCCAATGATTATGTAGAGGAGTGTATCAAGGCTTTAAAAATGGATGCATCTAGAAATGTAGGTGGGGCTCAGCGCTATTTAGCTCAGAATTCTGTTCAAACAGGTATTTCACTAGCGGTAAAAAGTATTTTGGGTAACGGTGGGGCTAAATACATGAAAGATAGCTACAATGGCTTCGCAGATACAGTATTTTTAGGATGTTTTTGGACCCAGGATCTAAAAAAATTGGGTGGGTTCAGTGAGATTAATATTACCAATCAGGATTCAGAGTTGAATTTACGATTGTTAGAAGAGCACGGTCCATGTATTCGTGTTAGTTCTGATATAAAGTGTTGGTACTATCCTCGTTCTAGTTTTAAGGGATTGTTGACACAATATTTTCGATATGGTCGAGGCCGATTTGTAACCCTTCTCTTACATCCATTCTCAAGCCCCCTACGAAGTTTTCTTCCAACCATATTCCTATTGAGTTATATTGGCTACGTTGTAGCAGATGTGTTAAGTAATCAAACTTTGTGGGCCATACCAGTGACCCTGTTCTTTTTAGGACTTGTACTGTTAGAATCTACTCGGGTAGTGTGGGTGAATCGATCCAATTTTAGTAAGAACATTTGGAAATCAGATAAGAAACAGCCTAATCCACTTTCCAAAATCTTCCATACGGCTTTTTCATTAATCATCATGCAGGTTGGACATTCTTCTGGCTTTATATTCCAAGTCTTTAAGAGACTCTTTTCTGCCAAGAATTCTTGGTAGCTACAGTGCATGCCCATGCGCATAGTCCATATTTCCTCCGTTCATTCTTGGAAAGATCCTAGAATTTTTTTGAAGCAATGTCACTCGTTAGCCGCACAAGGGTTTGATGTACATTTGTTAACGCCTGATTCCTTAGATGAGTTTATTGACGGTGTTCAATTGCATAGGATTTGGAATCAGAATCCAGCTATGCTTGATAAAAGTATATTAGCTAAGTTGATTCGACCTGCGATGCTGTTTAAAATGGCACGAAATTTAAAGCCGGATGTTATTCATTTTCATGATCCAGAGCTAATTCCTTGGGCATTGGCTCATCGAGCGATGGGGTATACTACAGTTTATGATATTCATGAAGACAATAAAACGGTTATACGCCATAGAAATTATATTCCAGGGCCATTAAAGGGCTTGTTGTCATTTTTGATTGGTTGGATTGAGGGGCTTGCACATATGCTTATGCCTACCGTGCTGGCTGAGTCATATTATCAGCGACGGTTCCCAAACGGTGTTATTGTGGCCAACTACCAAAATATATCCGTAAAGCAAGAGGAGATTTCTTTGGAGCCTGGACCCGTAAACAAAGAAGGAGAGTCACATGTGCTTTATACTGGAAATATTGAGATTGAGAGAGGTGTGTTAAAGTATATCGAGGGGATACGAGGCACATTAAATGTGCATTTACATTTAATTGGTCGTACCTACCAACGAACATTCGATAAAACCCTAGATGCTCAAAAAAGCTTAGAGAATAGAATTCACTGGGAAGGGGTGGATTCTTATGTGCCTTTTTCAAGGATTTTGGAGCGATATGCCGAACGGAATTGGTTAGCTGGATTGGTCGTTTTTCCCTACAGTGACCATTACAAGGAGAAATATCCTACAAAGTTTTTTGAATATATGGCCTTTGGTATTCCTATTATCTACACTGATTTTTCAGAGTGGAAAAATCTATTAGATCCACTCGAAGTGGGTATTGCAGTAAACCCAGAAAAGCCAGCGGAATTGATATCAGCATTGGATACATTAAAAGGAGATAAAGCTCTTTGGCAAAGCTATGCTAAGAATGCCTTGTATCACTCTAAAAAATTTTCGTGGGATCACGAAGCATCAAAATTAACCACTCTTTATAACGAGTTATAAGATTATTATGACGGAACATAAGACAATAGATTTGTTGGATATAGTATTAGTACTAGTTCAAAAGTGGAAGAAAGTAATCGCAATTATGGGCTTTTTCACCCTTCTGGGATTAGCCGTTGCACTATTATGGCCTAAGAAATATAAAACCGATCTGACATACATAATTAACTCGGGTAATTCCATCAATTTTTCAAGCGGGGGCTTACTAAGTGGTCTAGCTAATTTGTCGGTGAGTGGGGATAATGTTAGTTCCGATCAAACCTTGGTCTTGCTACGTAGCAACCAGATTAAAGATAAGATGATTGAGGAGTTTGATTTATTTGAGGTATACTCCTCTGATGTGTTAGAGAACGTACGAGAAAAACTTGATAATAATATCATGATTGAGGAGATGAGAGAGGGTGGAATTGGTTTTAATGCTATCATAGCAGTTTCATTCTCGGTAATCGATGCGTCGCCGGAACGCTCTTTTGAAATGACGAAGTATCTGTACGGTTTATTGGATTCAGTGGCCTTATCCATTAATAAAAAGAATATAGAGTCCAGTTATTTGATGCTCCAAAATCGATTGGACCAAAATGTGTTGGAGATGGAACAAGCCGAAGATTCTTTGATTACATTTCAGGAAGCAAATGGAATATTGCAAGTAGAAGAACAGGCTAGGGCCATGGTTGAAAATATTGCTGAAATCAAATCAGCAATGGTTGAAAAGGAAATTGAGATGGCCCTTTTTAAGCAAACTTTAGGCGTGGAAAGTTCTCGGTATAAAACAGCGCAAGTAGCCTACGAAGAGCTTAATAGTTTATATAATGGATATTTAAACAAGGAAAGCAGCATAGTGTCACAGGGCGATATTTTTAAATCGGTCAGTGAAATGCCACCGTTATTTGCCGAGTATTATCGCTTGTTTCGGGAAGTGGAAATACAACAGGAGATTTATAAGGTATTATATCCACAGTACGAGCAACAAAAGCTCAATTTCAATGAAATTAACTCTGGCTTGTCGTTAATTGATGAGCCTACGCTTCCCACCTATAAATTTTATCCAAAGCGGGCATTTATTGTTATTGCCTTTTTTCTTTTGGGTTTTATCGTCTTGTTGCTTCGTTTATGGTACGAACATTGGGTCGCTCATATCCGAGAGACACAGCCGGAGTTGTATGATAAATTACTAACTCTTCCGTTTGTTAAAGGCTAGATATTGGTCTACCGAAGGTTGCATAGCTTATTATTTGTAGCCCCCTTAATTATGGGGGCCTACGCCTCTGGTTTGTTCTATTTGGCAGAGCAAAGTGTCATCCCTATTACCTTATTTCAACTCGCGCTTGTTGTTTCAATTGGAGGCTTCTTATTGCTTAAATTTTTGAGTGTTGATTCAAGTATTGAATTGTACGGGATGGAAAAATGGTATGCCTTATTTTTGGGGCTCATTTTTTTATCCTGCATCTATACTCCTGAGCGCCAACAAGCGGTTTTTTATGCAGTTCGTTTTTCGGTGTTGTTAGGGATGACTTACTTGGTTTATAATTTGATTCAGCAACCAGAGCACCTTCGCATCGGAGTGTATGCCTTTATTGGTAGTGGAGTGGTAGTTGCGCTTATTAATCTGTATCAAATCTATGCGAATCCTGAAATTTTAGCCTTTAATTATTTGAAACAAGGTGTGCGAATCATCCGATCTACTGGTGCTGAAAATGATCCTAATGTGTTTGCTAGTAATTTTTTTACACCCATTCTTATTTGTGTCGCTTGGATGGGGGTTAGCACAAAGAAGTGGTTTCGTTTGGTATTATTCGGACTCGCTGGGGTAATGCTTGCATCGGTTTTGCTTAGTTATTCTAGGTCCGCTTGGATTTCACTTTTTGTTGGTATTATGACCATACAATTGTTTCAGAGAAAGAATCCAATTCTTTTATACGGAATTATCGCATTGTTCATGGTTTTACTCATTAGTCCAACGGTTCAAAATCTGGTATTTTCTCTATGGGACCGAATCGTCGGAATTTTTGTAGAAGGGGGGGATGATTCTACAAAATTCAGGGTAGTACTAGCAATGGGGGCATTGACTATGATCGCCGATAGTTATTTGCTAGGAGTAGGCTTCCAAGGCTTCTCAACTCACTTTCAATATTTATACCCGCCACAAAAAACGCAATGGATATTTGAGCCGCACAACGACTTTTATATGGTTTTTGCGGAATTAGGTCTACTCGGTTTTATTTTGTTCATCGTGATTATGTACCTAATTTTTCGACAGGCTTTAGAAAGTATGCGCTGGTTCAGGGATGTTCATGATAATGGAGATGTCCATGAAAACAAATGGATGCAGGCGGTAGGGCTAGGATTTTTGGCTAGTTTTGTTTCCTATATGGTTTTTTCACAATTCATTAGTGGCTTAATGTTAAATAGCCTTTTTATGATGCTAGTGGCCTTAATTTTTAGCCATTCTAAATTTACTATATAGTCGCGAATAGAGGGAGCTTAGTTTTTCAGTTAGTATACTTAAATCATATTCAGTTACGATTCTTTTCCGAATTGATTCCGGTTTAAAACTATCTAAGCGACTATATATACTCAAAATTGCTTTGCCCAAAGCGTCTGGGTTTCCAGCTTCGACTAGCTTTCCTGTGTGATGTGATCGTACCACAAGGTCATTGCCCCCGACTTTTGTAGCCACGATGGGAAGACCACATGAACTTGCTTCTAGTAGGGAAACATTGAAGCCTTCACTACGACTAGGTAGAATGAAAAAATCAGCTGCTTGATAGTAAGTTTTAAGCTGGCCTGGCGAAACAGGTTCATGTAAAATAATGGGCAATTCGGGCTGGCTTTCTAGTCTTGCCTGTATAGAGTCGAGATACTCACCCTCTTCTTGCATTCCAATGATATGAACTAACAGAGGTTGGTCCTGATTTAGTTCTTCAAATTTAAGATTTTTTTGGAGCTGACTAAGTGCATCAACCAGTATATCAATGCCTTTTTCATGCCGAATATTAGCTACGCATAGTGCATGGGCTTGCTGGTCTTTCCAGTCTAATAGTTTCATAGCGCGTAGGCTTTCAAAGGAAGAGGGCACCGTATAAACCTGAGTATCGATGAAGTTATAAATTACCTCGATTTTGTCCTCAAGTGCAGGTAATTCTTGCAAAATATCAGCCTTTAATTGGGGACCTGAACACAAAATACGGTCCACTTTCAGGAGTGCGTTAAATAATAAGGGCTTTAGTTCAGGAAATAGTATACTCTTATACCAATCGCTTCCATGGACAGTCAACAATATCGGATATCCAGCCTCTTTAAGAGAGGGAATGGCTAGGCCATCAGGATATAACCAATGTATGTGTAGTACATCAGGTTTTTCGTATACTAATTTCTGGAGAAGAGCTTTGGAAATGTTTTTTTGGATAAAAAGAGGTTTTTTACGGTTGGGAAGAGAGGTGTAAAATACGCGCTCATCGGTGGGAGCTACTTGATACAGTGGGGATTGATTCGTTTTCCAGCGTTGAGTGCCAGGAACAGCTCGGGGTGTGGGTACCGTGAGCCGCAGTTTCATATCCGGAATAGCACGTATTGCTCTGTATTGATCATACATAAATTTCCCTCGATACTTATCACGTTCAGAGGGAAATAGGTGCGTTATGAGCCCTATTTTAAGCGTCTCTTCCATTTTATTCATACCTAAATGTATCTACTTTGGCGATTAGTTTAATCGCCGTACGGCTACATATGCAGTAATTACACTAGTAAGTGCCCCTACACCACTCATGATTAATTGGACTCTTCTATTCTTTAATGTTTCTATATTTATTTGATTCTGTAACCCTGAACGCGCATCTTGTAAAGGTATTCGGTCAACAAATATAATATCACCGGATTCAATGGTTGTATTGTCAGGGTTATACCAACTTCTACTACCGGCTTTTATGATGAATGTACGCTCCTTGTCGGCTGCGATGGTCATGCCATTGGCTCTTTGAAGGTATTCATTAACACTTTGTTCTGATTGGTAGGCATAAAAACCAGGATTGTTCACCTGACCCATAATTCGAATACTTCGGTCATCTTTAGGGACGTAAATTCGATCTCCATCTTGAAGGGTAACTTCTGTTAGGGCTTGGTCATTGGTCAAGTCGATTGCCATACGATTGGCGGATAAAATTTCTTCTAATTCTAAATAGTCAAAACCCTCTAAATACTGATCGTAGCTTTTACTTAGAAGCGTCATATTAATATCGGTTACTGAAGAGACTCCCCGTTGATTGGCTGATTCTCGAACTAGGTAAGCTGCTGATGCTAGGGCATTTTTCTCTAAACCTCCAGCGATTTGTAAAACATCAGATAGCTTTGTTTCCCCATTCTCAATGGTATAAATCCCTGGTATAGCAACCATACCCTCTATTTGTACATTGCCTTTATTTCGTTTTGTTTTTTTGTAGGGTATTATCAATTGATCCCCACTTACGAGTTTCTCTGTAAGATTGGTTGAGTTCAAGGAAAGTTCTTCCCGAATTTGTTCACCATTTTGTTCGTACACTCGAATAAGTTGAGTGGAATCTGCCTGAGGGTGATATCCACCGGCTATTAATAACAATTTTTCGAAGGTATCATCGCTTCGATAACTACCTGTAAATGGAGTATTCACCGCTCCGGAAATACTAATAGTGGGACGGTCAAATGAGTGGTCTATAAAAGTGACTTGATCGCCGTCAGTTATATAGGGTGCAAATTTTTCCTGACCAGAGTTAAAATAAGCATGTAAATCTATATAATGTGTAGAATCATCTTTTGAGCTCACTTTTATGTACCGCATATCATATTTTTGGGCTAATTGCCTAAATCGAGAGTCTGCAACTTCACCCTCTTCGCTTTGTGTAGCCGAGAGCCGGTCAAAATTAATCCCAGAAATGGTTTCACGGGTCGATATGATTTGTTGCTTATTCTCAACATTTACCAGAGGTGAAATAATCTCTTCTCCTATTTCAAAGCCGGAAATAAGGGCGTCATAGCGTGTACCAGCCGGAACCACATAGCGACCAGGATTGGGTATATTTCCTCCCACATGAATATTTACTGGTCTAGGTCGATCAAGGGTTAGAAATACTTCGGTATCTAAAACGTAGGTAGAAAAATGTTCTTTGACCTTAGTTTCAGCCTCATTGATTGTAAGTCCCTTTAGGTTTATTTTTCCAGCAATAGGAGTTACAATATCCCCTAAAGCGTTAACCAATACTGCCCTATAGCTGAATTCTGTAAGCCCAATACCTTGTAAACTAATAACATCATAAGGGCCTAATTCGTAGGTATTAGGATCTAAAAAATTATCGAGGGGAGTTGCATTGACCGCAAGTTGAAGCCCTGCTTCATCTACGTAGTAATTATTGGTGTACTCACTTCCAAAATTTGCGCGATTACGTTCACTATTATTTTGAGCATGTGCAACGCTGGAAAAAAGGACCAAACTTAAGAGGTACATTCCAGACAATTGCCAGTATGATGAGAGCTTTGTAAAGCGAGTAGAGAATAAATGCATAAATATCGATAACAGTATAATTGTTCTTAATATACGATTTAGATAGACGTGCGTACAATTAAAATCGCGAGAAGATAATACCTACAATGACTAATGCGGAGCCCGAATATTGTTGTACAGTTAGGGCTTCTTGTAATAATACAACCCCAAATACCAAACCAAGTACAGGGACTAAGTTTTGGTATGCGGCAGTTCGTACCGCTCCAATCTTAGATACACTATTGTTCCAAATTAAGTAGGCGAGCCCTATTGAAAGCAGGCCACTATAAAAGATCCCTCCCCATCCTTTAAGTGAAATTCCTGTCCAATTGACTTGTGTCAGGTTAGGAAGGCCGATAATGAGCAAAAAAATCATCCCGATAATAGACATAACGCCTGTGAATTGAGTGCTGGGATATTTTTTAAGAAAACGTTTGGCCATAATAGTGTATACACCCCAGGATATAGCGGCACATAGAATAATCACATCACCCACAAATGTCTTTGAAGCAATTGAAATACCTGCTTTAGAACCTGTAACAATGACTACAATACCGATGAAAGCTAGCCCAATTCCAATGGACTTATAGCGAGTTAGTTTTTCATCGGTGAATAAGTGAGATAACAGAGCTACCCAAACCGGTATTGTGCCTAGGATAACCGCGGCATTGGCCGAATACGTATGGTCGACGCCAATTATAAAAAATAGTTGATAAAGTACATTACCCACCAAGGCGATACCTACTAGGGGCCAAAAATCTTCCCGATCAACCTTCAGGGAATACCCTCTTGCTCGCGTGGTGTAGGCAAGTAACCCAGCCGCTAGAATGTAACGCAACGCGTTGAAGCTGAGAGAATCGATTTCTTGAAGGCTTACCTTGACCACGCTGAAATTCAATGCCCAGATGATGGCGATTAGAATGAGTAGTACATCAGGGATGTATTTTTTCAGCATCATAGTTGACTCTTTCAAATGATAATGTGGGGGTAGGTTCTGTAGTCAACTTGTTCAATAAGTAAATTACATTCGCGGTAAAATAATCTCATAGTATTAACGAATGAATTAAAGGTCACTTAAGTTCCGCTATTAACTGTTGAGTTCAAAAAAAAACTTAAGAATACTATTTGACCTGTTTTAGAAAGTCCGTATTTTTGAATCTTAGTCATTTATTGACTCGCGTTCATTTATTGGCTAGGTTTCACAGATACTCATTCACTATCATTGCTTTTTTAGAGGTATAGACACAGCAATTAAATTAATTCAACAATCTATACCTTTATTAATAAAACCAATGTATGATCTATGATCACTATTTAATAACCCTTTTTATCATTCATCTCCCCTATGGGTATTACAGAACGTAGAATTCGAGAGAAAGAGCGAAAGCGTAGTACCATGCTGGATGCTGCCGAGTCTATTCTAATAGAGAAGGGTTTGGATCATTTAAGCATGGAATATGTTGCGGAAATAGCAGAGGTAAGCAAAGGGTCGCTGTATCAATACTTCCAGAATAAAAACGATTTGGTGTTGGGTATCTGTTATCGAGCCACTCAACTTCTCAATAATTCATTTAAAGAAGTACTCGAATCCAATCGCAATGGACTCATGCTCGTTCGTGAGTTGGGTGAACGATATTTGAATTACGTAAAGGATCATCCGCAGTATTACAGTTCAATGAAATTTTTAGATAATCTTCATTCGTCTGGGGTTGGTGGAGAAAGTGATTATTTAGAGCTCTGTACCAAAAATAGGCAAGAGGGTTTCCGGTTAATGGTTGAGGCTATCCAACGAGGTATTGACGACGGATCGATTAAAAACGATTTCCCCGCTGAACAGCTCGCTCTTCTATTTTGGTCAACTTCCCATGGTGTGGTAACAATCAGTTATATGCATCAAAATTATGAACACTTTAAGCTACTAGAACGTATAGGAATGCAAGAAAATGAGCTTTTTAATGCTTATATGCACATACTCGGTTGTGGCATAGCCGCAGATACCTAAAGTATACAAAGCTTTGCTAAACTACATCGACAGGACAACATATTTTTTTCTTTTATGAACTCCATTAAACGAATATTTACGTTAACAATGATTTCAAAAATCTCACGGCTCACTATATCAAGTTTGTTTCTGCTAATATGGTTTGTTTCCAGCAGTACGATTAACGCGCAGGTTGACACGCTATCTGTTTATAAAAACTTTAGTGATACCCAGTGGGATTTAGAGGATGTACTAACCATAGCTTTAGCAAACAATCCAGATCTCCGTAGAGCAACTTTATCCGTCGAAGATGCCGAACGGTTGGTATTTATTGCTTATTCTAATTTAGTTCCTGATATCTCTACTTCCATGAATTACACGCGTAACGTAGAGATACCAGTAAATTTTATTCCTGAATCAGTATTCGATCCAAACGGTGACCCTAATAAATTAGTGCCTATTGCTTTTGGAACGGATAATAATTGGCAGGGAGGGTTTACGATAGAGCAAAATATTTTTCAAGGGCCTGCACTAGTTGGAGTTAGCACAGCTACTATTTTTCGAGCGGTACAAACTGAGAACTATAGAGCTACAGCACAAAACGTAATTACTCAGGCTCGACAAGCATATTACCGCATGCTTATTTCTCAAGAAGTTGCACGTTTACAAGCTGCTCAAATCAATCGATTTGAGGAAAATCTATCTCAAAACAAAAAAAGGGCGGAATTGGGCTTGTTGGACGACTATGATGTCTTGCGATTGGAAGTCCAACTAAGTAATCTACGGCCATCTTTAATTGAAGCCGAATATGATATAGCCGAAGCCAAGCGAGTATTGGCATTGATCATGGGAATTCCTGTTCAATTGGAGTATGAGGTAAAAGGTGATTTGAACCAATTTGATATTTACAGCGAGCAAGCAGTTAGCCAAGAAAATTTGGGCATTAAACAAGTAGATCGGATGACCCAGTTACCAAGCCAACAAAAAGGAGGTGGGCTAGGTCTTGATCAACAAAGAGGTGATTTGAGGCTTTTACAGGCTAATTTGAATCTAAAAAACAAGGAAATCCAGGCAGAGAAAGCTCGTTTTCTTCCTGTCATTACTGCAAACTATAATTTACAATGGTCTGCAGCAGAACCAGATTCACCCACCTTCTTTGAGAACAGTGCCCGTTTTCAAACCATTGGTTTGAGGGTAAATATGCCTTTATTTTCTGGCTGGGAGCGAATGTCCAATCTGCAAAGGATCCAAATTTCGAAAAAGGATTTGGTTCTCCAACAATTACAAGCTCAGGATAATGCCTCTCATCAGGTACAAACCGCGATGGAACAAGTATATGAATCTTTTGAAATCGCTCAAGCTAGAAAAGAAGCGATAGAGCAAGCAATCGAGGGCTATAATAGAGCACAAATTCGTTTAGATAACGGCCTAGGATCAACACTCGAATTAACAGAAGCGTTATTACAAGTTAAGGAAGCAGAACTAAATTATGCCCAGACCGTGTTTAGTTACTTAACAGCAAAAGCTAACTACGATCTAGCTGTTGGTAAAGTTCCATTTGTAGACTAATTCATTTTATTATTCCTTAGAAACCAACAATATTTACCCTAGCCATCATTATACCAGACTTTATGAACATGCGTCGCATAAATTTTAGAAACACAATCACTCGTAAACATCCCATGAACTCATCTTTCAGAACCCCTATCATCAATGAATTTCGATTTTCAAATCCATCAACCCGATGGAGTATTTTACTTTTATTACTGCTATTCTCTGTCAATTTCCAAAATTGTTCTTCTAGTGAAATCGAAAGTTCCGAACAAGAGGAGCTTATCAAAATGGTGAATGTGGAAACTGAAGTACTTAGCCCTGTGACGTTTAATAGCTTTCTACGTTTAGTTGGTACGGTTGAAACTTCAGACGATGTGCAGCTTTCTGCAGAAGTAAGTGGTAGAGTGTTAAAGCATGTGGTAAGCGAAGGGCAACGAGTTCGCAAAGGGCAGACCATTTTGCGAATCGATGACGCTAAATTAAGCCAAGAAGTAGCCCGGTTAGAGGCAATGGTCGCACAATCTGAGACGACCTGGAATCGTGTTCAAACGCTTTATGAAGAAGAAAATATTGGATCTGAAATTGATTATTTGACTGCCAAGTACGCATTTGATCAAAATAAGTCGGCCCTTGCTTCATTGCTTGTAGATCTGGAGAATACCGAGATAATTGCTCCTTTTAATGGGGTAGTTGAAACAATTTTTGTAGAAGAGGGTGAGATGGTTGCCCCAGGAATGCCTGTTATACGTTTAATTGGGGCAGAACAATTTGTTATATCTGCAGGAGTACCAGCTAGGTATGCCAATGTAGTTGAGTTAGGCGATAGAGTCGATGTATGGTTTGATACGCAAGTGCAAGATACCTTGGCGGGAACTATTGTGTATGTAGCGAATAGCATTGATCCTTCTAATCGAACCTTTAGAATAGATATTCGTCTTCCTAGTGGTCAGAGTTATTACAAAGTGGATATGATAGCTAATTTACGGCTCAATACACTGAGTTTGGACCAAGCTATTGTGGTAAGTGAGGAGTTCGTGTACTCAAAAGATGACGGTTATGTCATGTATGTCAAGGGTACCAATTCAGAAGGAAAAGATATTGCCCGCGAACGAAAAGTGGAATTAGGTCCATCGTTTAAAACCGAAGTGGTTATTAATCAAGGCTTGGCACCCGGTGACGAAATCATCACCATTGGCTCGGCATTTTTAAATGATGGGGTGCGCATTAATGTGGTTAATTCGACGGGTCCCGTACTTGCATTCGACTAATAAAAACTATTCAAGTAAGGATTATGTCTACGACAAATACAGATAACAGAAAAGAATTTTGGCTCTCCACATTTGCCATAAATAACAGAATAAGTGTTATAGTCTTGGTTGCTTTAGTGGCCATCATGGGTACGATTTCTTATCTAACCATTCCCAAAGAATCATTCCCTAACATAACGGTACCTAATATTTTTGTAGTCACGCTTTATCCTGGTGTATCACCAGAGGATATGGAGAGCCTAGTGACACGAAAATTAGAGGATGAATTAGGGAATATTTCTGAAATCAAAGAAATGACTTCTACCTCGACGGAAGGTTATTCCAGTTTGGTTTTAGAATTTGATACGGGTATTGATATCGAAGAAGCTCTTCAAAAGGTACGTGAGAAGGTAGATCTAGCAAAAGTAGAACTTCCTGAAGATGCCGAGGAACCCTTGGTTCAGGAGGTGAATTTGAGTGAGTTTCCCATTATGCAGATCAACTTATCGGGAGATTACGACTTAGAGATACTGAAAGATATAGCTGAGGACCTACAAGATAAAATCGAAGCAATCCCGACGGTATTAGGGGTAGATCTTACAGGTGGGTTAGAAAGAGAAGTACAGGTTGATGTAGACTTGGCTAAATTAAAATATTATAACCTTAGTTTTGGTGATATAATTGGTGCGATTAGTGCTGAAAATGTTACCATCCCTGGTGGAGATATATCAGTTGGAACCAAGAGTTTTTTGTTGCGTGTGCCAGGTCAATATCAAGAGACGGCTCCAATTGAGGATGTGGTGTTAAAGGTGAACGAGGGTAAACCTATTTATCTTCGAGATATTGCCAACGTGACCTTTGGATTTAAAGAGAGAGAAACCTACTCAACCTTGGATGAATCTCCAGTAATTACCCTAGGTGTAAAAAAACGTACAGGTGAGAATATATTAGAAACTTATGATCGGGTAAGTGCCATTTTAGATGACGCTTTACCTATCCTGCCCCCTACAACCACTTACAAAATTACCAATGATCAAAGCAAAGATGTAAAGAATATGGTAAGCAGTTTGGAAAACAATATCATTTCTGGACTAATTTTGGTTATTGGAGTCCTGCTATTTTTCTTAGGGGTACGTAATGCATCCTTTGTAGGGATATCCATTCCGCTTTCTATGTTCTTGTCGTTTATCATTCTAAGTGCACTCGGCATAACCATGAATATGATTGTTTTATTCTCATTGATCTTAGCCTTAGGGATGTTGGTGGATAATGCCATCGTAGTTGTAGAGAATATTTATCGGTATCTAGAAGAAGGGTATGATAATTTTGAATCCGCAAAAAAAGGTACAGGAGAGGTTGCTGGACCAATTATTGCAGGAACAGCCACCACACTTGCGGCTTTTTTCCCAATGATTTTTTGGCCTGGTACGGTGGGAGAGTTTATGGGGTACTTACCAAAAACACTAATCATTACCCTGAGTAGTTCTTTATTTGTTGGACTAATTATTAACCCGGTGATATGCGCTTTATTCATGACTATTGATGGTGATACCAACAAAGTACAGTTGACCAAGCGGGGTAAACAGATACTTTATGGCATGTTGGCTTTGATGCTGCTAGTCTTGGTGCTAAGTAGTTTTATTGCATGGACTATGCTCATCGTTTTAGGGGTATTGTTATGGCTACTAAATAAATATGTGTTAGCTCCTACTGGTAAATGGTGGCAAGCAGAGGGATTGAATGTGTTCATAGACACCTATGAAAATTCCCTTGTATGGGCCCTAAATAACCGTCTAAAAACGGTTGGAATTGCCTTTTTTGTGCTTATCATGAGCTTTGTTGTCTTGGGAGTATTCAATCCCGGGACTGAATTCTTTCCAGAAGACATACCCCCAAGAGATGTTTATGTGCAAATTGAAACCCCAGTAGGTTCTGATGTAGAGTTTACTCGATCTATTGTTAATAAAGTTGCAGAACGAGTCAAAAATATCCCGCAAGCCAGTGATATTAATACCATATTAGCTGTTTCTGGCGCCGCCATATCAAGTGACCCTGCTGGTGGGGGTGGTAATTCTACTCACAAAGGAACGGTAGCCATAAATTTTGTTGACTATGAACTTCGTGAGGGAAATATATTTGAGGCGATGGAGTACATGCGAAATGATCTTAATGGAGTTATAGCAGGGGCTAAAATTACCGTAGAAAAACCTCAGGATGGACCCCCTACCGGTCCTCCCATCAATTTGGAAATTTCTGGTGCCGACATGGCTGAACTCACAAGAATATCAAATGATGTATTAAGTGCCTTGGAAGCGGATTCAATCTTCGCTAAGATGGATGGTCTAGAAACAGATTTACCTGATTCACGGCCCGAGATACGAGTGGAAGTTGATCGTGAAAAAGCAGGTTTATATGAACTTAATACCAACATGATTGGAATGACGGTTCGTCAAGCTATAAATGGAGTGGAAGCATCTAAATTTAGAGATGGGAAGGAAGAATACGAGATAGTCGTACGCCTTGCAAAAGAATATCGTGACGATTTAAGCACACTATCGGATTTGACGGTATTTCATGAAGGGGTGCAAATACCTCTTTCTGAAGTAGCTTCCTGGGAAATTAGTGACGGCTTCGGTGGAATACGGCACAAAGAATCTGAGCGAGTAATAACGGTGAGTGCAGATGTCCGTTCTGGCTATCAATCCAATTCGGTCTTAGCAGAAGCTAAGCAAGTATTAGCTGTGTATTTAAACGGTTTACCCCCAGGATATGATTACGAGTGGACGGGTCAGCAGCAGGAACAAGACGAATCGTTTGCTTTTTTAGGTAGAGCATTTTTGATTGCCGTCTTCTTAATTGCATTTATCTTGGTTTCTCAATTCAATTCCATAGTAAAACCGGTTATTATTCTTAGTTCTGTTGTTATGTCGACCGCAGGAGTATTTTATGGTTTGGTAACCTTTCAGATGGCTTTCGGACTCATGGCCTTTTTGGGGCTAATTTCTTTAGCTGGGGTAGTAGTAAACAATGCTATTGTACTTATTGACTATGTGGATATTTTACGAACTAGAGACGGTTTTGATTTACGCTCAGCGTTAGTGCAGGCGGGTAAAGTCCGATTTCGCCCGGTAATTTTAACGGCTATAACCACGACCTTGGGCTTAGTTCCACTAGCAGTTGGATTTAACTTTGATTTTATCACACTGGTTAATAACCCCCTCGAATTTTTCACACATCTAGGAGAATACATTTATTGGGGGGGTGAACAGGCAGCTTGGTGGGGACCAATGGCTATAGCAGTAATTGTTGGACTGTTATTTTCTACTTTCCTTACTCTATTGTTGGTGCCTGTGCTATACAGTGTCATTGAGCGAGGTAAACAATCTCTGCAGCAACTATTTTTTGCTCGCAAAGAAATCACACCTATAAAGGAATAAATTATTGACGTATGATTCAACGTATTCAAACCGTCTACTTAATAAGTAGTATTATACTAAATGGATCCATGTTTGCTACTGCACTCTTTAAAAGAGCTGTAGAAGGGCCGCAGGATTGGATATGGATTGGGCTTGTTGGTGTTGCGGCGCTTTCTGTGGTCATTAGCTTTTGGGCTATTTTTCAATATTCGAATCGAACAAAGCAGACGAAAACCATTCGGATAGCCCAATTATTTCAAATTATGTTAGTGGGTGGTTCCTTTGGAATTCTCTTTTCACTTGGCGGAATAGGCATCTATTTATGGGATGAAGCAATTGGTGTTGGCCTGGTTACTACCTCATTCGGTGTGCAGTTTTTAGCTGTTCGTGGGGTTCGTAAAGATGAAGAACTTGTTAAATCTATGGACCGGCTGCGTTAAACTAAATAGTAATGCAGTCTAAAAAAATGCATAGCGATAACCCCACACAGGAGATCCCCATATGGAGAGTATTCCTAATCATGGGAATAGGAATCTCGGCAATTGGCTTTTCTCCTGTACTAGTTCGATTTGCTTCAGATAGTTCACCTTTCTTGTTAGCGGTCGTACGAACCCTTACAGCTTATATTATTTTGTTACCCTTTTATTTTTGGTATAGAAGGAAAACGTTTAGGGATACCCAAGGTTCATCCATTGAAATACAGGGTATGCAAAGCGAAGTATCGGAACAATTTTGGTGGATGGCCCTAGCTGGCGCTAGCTTAGGCCTTCATTTGATTGCATGGATTAGTTCCATCTATTTTACTTCTATAGCCTCAGCTTCTGTTTTAGTAACCATTCATCCGATACTGCTCATTTTAGTTGAGAGAATAGCGTTTAAGTATCATTTTCAATGGACTGTTTGGGTAGGTGTCTTCATTGCATTTATTGGATCCATTATTTTAGGAATTAGTGATCAAGCTGCCGAGGGTATGTATCCAAATCCTGTATTTGGGAATGCCCTTGCTGTGCTAGCGGCCATAATTTTTGCGGTATACTTCTTAGTTGGCAATCATATTCGGCAACAAACTAGCTGGATAGAGTATGTTGCACCTGTATATGGTTGGGCGGCTGCAACCACGTTTATCGTTTTATTCGCCTTGTATAGTGCAGCACATTTGGGCTGGATTAATGCATCCGACTCCCCACTCTTGAACGGAATCGTAGCTTCGGTTAGTGGGGAGAGTTTAGGGCTTAGGGAGCTCTTAAATCCTTCTTTGTTATGGGTGGGAGTGGCTCTAGCGTTAGGTCCTCAAATTATTGGGCATGGTAGTTTGAATTACGCGGTTAAGTTTGTTTCACCAACCTTACTATCGACCCTCATTCTTTTTGAACCTGTATTATCATCGGTAGTAGCCTTTATTATTTTTGGAGAAGTACCTCTGTTTTGGTCCTTGATTGGAATGGGGGTCATATTCCTAGGGATCCTCTTAACATGGGCTAAAAAATACCGATAATGAAGCTTTAGAAGATCTTATAGCCACAATAAAGCCACTAAGAAAAATCATTAAAAAATATTCCGTATATTTATCAATGTCTTAGGAGCAAAACAATGATTTATCTCCTGCCAAGACTAAAAAGAATGTCATCTATTCTTACCATATCGAAACGCTATAAACAGACTCTATACTTGAGTTTGGGTTCATTTCTTTTATTTTCTTGTAGTGACAAGATAGAAGATAACAAAGCTATTGAATCTATATCTAGCGAGTTTTCAGTTCCAATATCTAGAGATTTTGGTCAGATAAAAGAAGAAGGGGTTCTAAGGATGATCACTCGTTATAGTTCGGGGAGTTATTTTTTAGATCATGGTATTCAGGCTGGTTTTGAATATGAGTTTGTTCAGGCTTTTGCCAAATCTCACGGTCTAAGCGTTGAAGTCATAATACCTGCGCCCAACCAATCACCAATTGAATTGTTGAATAATGGGAAGGGAGATATCATTGCGGATAATCTAAGGATCAACGAAGAACGCTTGAAATGGCTTCGTTTTTCGCGCTCCTATAATAAAGTAAATCAGGTGGTTGTTGTATCCTCGGCATTAGGGTATACTCCCTATCAGGTTAATGAGCTAGAAGGTATTCCTATAACTATCCAAAAAAATAGCTCCTACTATCCCGTATTGCGACGATTAATGGACATGGGATGGAATTTGGAACTCAATGTCATAGAAGAAGAGCGTTCCACTGAAAGTATCCTTATGGACTTAGCCAGGGGAGAAGTTCTAGCTACGGTTACGGATGACCATATATTACAGGCGTCAAAAAAGTATATGCGCGGATTGATAGAAGGCCCTGTTCTCGCCCGAAATGATGATATTGCCTGGGCAGTTCGCACCAATGCGCCAATATTAGAAAAAAAAGTGAATTCCTTTCTATCTCAACATATGTGGATCGATGAAAATGGAACCCCCAAGCGTAGTGAGTTTCTTAACGTACTACGCAAAAAATATTTCGAAGGAAGTCGGCAAATAGCCGATTACTTTAATCCCGTTAAAGATCAGCAAAAAATGGGGGCACTATCTCCTTATGACAGTTTAATGCAACAAGTGGCCGAAGAATATGGACTGGATTGGGTTTTACTTACTGCGGTGGCTGCTCAAGAGTCTAAATTTGATCCGGCGGTAGTGAGTTGGGCAGGTGCTGTTGGTATTATGCAGGTAATCCCTAAATATTTAGAACAAACCGTCGATTCGCTACTTATTCCTGAAATAAATATTCGAGAAGGAGCCCGTATTTTATCCGAGCATATACAGCATTATTCTTATATGGATTCATTGGAAAGCTGGTCTTTTGCTTTGGCTACCTATAATGCCGGAGCTGGACACATAGCCGATGCCCGAAGAATTGCAATGGATCACAATAAAGATCCTAATAAATGGGCAAATGTATCACCGTCTTTGTTGAAAAAGATGGAGCCAAAGTATTTTGAAAAAACTCGTCACGGATATGCCAGAGGAATTGAGACGGTTCAATACGTTCAAAATATTTTAAATAGATATAATACCTATAAGGCAATTATTGTGTTAAGTCATGAATATAGGCCTAAACCTAAAGGAATTTTAGGATTCAATAACTTAAAAATAGCTGGTTAATTTTCTATTCTTTCTTGACCACAATGAGGGTTAGGTCATCAAATCGTATACGATTTGAGAATTCGTTGACCTCGGATATAATGGCATTTTTTATTTCTTCCGCTGTTTTATCTAAGTGTCCTAAGACAACTTTTTTTAGCCGTTTAAGACTGTATTCCTCCTCCGTTGTAGGGTGCATAGCCTCTGTCACTCCATCTGTAAAGAAAATTACTACATCATTGGCTTCTAAGGTAAAATACGAAACTGTATAGGGAGCTAATGTAGGAAGAGCGCCTAAGAGTAAACCTCCTTCATTCAATTCGAATTGTTCAACTTCTGCGTTAAGTTCATTCATTGGGTCAGTTTTACTTCTGCGAAAAATAATGGGATAGTCATGACCAGCATTCACAAACTTGAGGGTTTTACCGTCAGCTTCAATTTTAGTCCAAAAGAAGGTAATGAACTTATCTGCTGGGGTATTCGAGTGTATAAAATCGTTTATAGTCCCAGTAGCAGCTTCGAGAGTGGTATCCTGCAAGGCTAAGGCGTGAATCATAGCTTGCAAATTAGCCATGAGTAAAGCAGCTGGAACACCCTTACCTGTAACATCGGCTATACTTAATAGGTGTCCTCCATCATTCAACCGTAAAAAATCAAAATAGTCGCCACCTATTTGCTTTGAGGGAATATTTATGGCTGCTAAATCCAAACCTTCTATAATGGGTAATTTTTTTGGTAGTAAGCCCTCCTGAATGGTTCGAGCTAGCTCTAATTCTTTTTGAAATTGTTGATTAAGTAGTTGTTCTTGCAGTAATTGAATTCGTTTAATGTTAAGAACAACTAAATTGGCCAATGATAGAACAAAATCAAGCTCATCACCAGCTAGGGCCTGTCCTGTACTTTTATTGCCTATGCCTATAACACCTAGAGTCTCTCCTTGAGATTGAACGGGCAATACATAATGAATTTTTTGTTGGTTTAAATAGGTAGCCCAAGCTTCTAGTTCATATGTTGAGGAGCTATCACCCCCAAATTTAGTCATAGTCTCGACTGCCATTACTCTAGGTATGTCAAAAAGTACCAAGGGATTATATTCTGGGGCTTTTATTTGAAGACCAGATTGAACCAAAACCCTTGCCCGCCCCCCTTCTTTGAATAAAAATAGAAAGCGATTTACGAAAAGTTGTCCTAATAGAGCAAACTTCATGGTCCGACTTAACTCATCAATTGACTGCATTTGGTTAAAGTCCTTACTTAATTCAAAAAGCGAATCTAAATCATGGACTTTTCTGTCGAGTCGTCGGTTTATTTTTTTAAGTTCTTTAAACATTCTTGAACTAGAAAGTGTAGCTGAGGTAATGAGGCATAAATTTTCAATGAAATCCTGTTCCTGTGTAGTAATAGCCTCAGATCTAAAGGTGGGTTCAATACAAAGAAACCCTATATGATGGGTAGATGTCCTCAAATGAAACATCACAGCATCCTTTGGGAGCTCTAGCCCCAAAAAAAATTCAGGGAGTTCGCTGGAGTGGTAGACCCCTTTTTTTAAGCTCCCGATTTCGGGCTCATGGGTAAGCATTTGACCTTCAAGATGAGAAAAATGACCTTTTCCTTTTGAGATGACATAACGGTCTTCACCTGGCCTGTGTACGATGATACAGGCGCTACTTACTCTTAATTTCCCAAGGCTGATCAGAAGTAAGTTGTTTAAAATGAATTCTGGATCTTGAGACTCAATTAAATCTCGGCCAGTCTCTAAGAGCGTACGTTGTTCAAAACGCCCTAATTGAAGGGCTCGATCATTTGAACTAGATTCATTCATTTGTTAAACCCGTTTTCGCATCAATATGGTATTGGTTTTACCGGCGCTAGAATATTCCACCGAATCCATAAGTTTGTTAATTAAATAAACACCCATGCCACCACGTTGTTTATTTTTAATTCTTTTTAAAAGATCCGGGGGTTGATATTCATCCGCATTAAAATGAGAACCAGTATCGCTAAGTCTTACCCATAGTGTGTCTGTAGAGATACCTAATTCTATTTTTACATTATGATTGGGATCGTTATTGTAGGCGTGTTTTATGATGTTGGTATAAGCTTCATCAACCGCTAAAATGATTTCGTCTAAATCGTTATTATTCAAATCAATTTGTTGGACAAATTTTTGAACAAAGTTGCGCACTTCTCGCAGATTCTCAGTAGAGGAGGATACATTAATGCTATGCGATGTTGAAGCTTTCAAGATATTAAACTGGACTACTTTTGGTTTTTGAAACTACTAAGTGCCTCAGATTCATCTCTATGAATATCATATAAACTAGGGAAACCCAATAAGTCAAAGACGTGATAGACACCATCGGTCATATTTGATAGTTTAATATCCCCGCCAAGATTTCGAATGTCTTCAATATAGGCCATGAACACCCCCAACCCAGCACTCGCTATATACTCTAAGTTCGAACAGTTTACTATTATGTGGTAAGCCTCTGTTTCAATTAAGGTTTTAAACTGCTGTTCAAGCTGGAAGGCAGTATGAGCATCTAGTTCTCCATTTATTTCAAGAATCGCAATATGCTCTTCTTGGCGTTTAGTAATCGTAAAGTGTTTCATCATAACTAGTGAGTCAGCGTATTCAGGACGATAGGATATTATGGGAAGTTAGTACGTAACAGGGACGTATACGTATAATATAGATAAGTTGATGCAAAAAAATAGGGCATTACATCATTCCGATATAATGCCCTGACTATTCATCAAGAGAGACGCTACTTGAGCGTTGCTTCAATTAACTAATTGCTTGCGAGATAAGCAACTAAAATATTTTACCACAAAATAACAATTTATTTTACGCATTAGATATGATTAAACAGTCATTAGGTATGCTTACCAAATTTTAGTTCCGAGTAGTTACCCAGTAGCTCAGGCCCATTTCTGTGCCAAAGCTTTGGGCGTCTTGCATAGTTGGGAAGTAACCAATGCGAACTCGAAACCAAACATCGCCATTAGTTTCATCGCCGCCTTGGACAACATAGGCTGCCGAAACTCTTCTCGACCATCGATCAGCTATTAGATTTGCTTTTACTTCTGAGCGCCATGCGCCTATTTGAAGCACATAGGTGCCATACTCATCGAATGTATAGGCCGTTTTTGCAGCTTCTTCCGCTAATCGCGCTGCTTCTACTGCAGCTAAACTGTCTTCTACTGCTTGCATGCGTGCTTCTAATGCTGCTTGTTCAGCGATACGAAGGGAATCTATTCGAGCTTGTTCTCTGGCCAATTTGTCTGCTTCTGATTCACCACAAGAGAATCCAATCAAGGTAAATACCATTAATGATAATAATAGAGGTGCTTTTTTCATGAATGTGCTAATTTATTTGGGGGAGTTTGTCATTATTATAAAAATAACGTAATTCTGTTTAATTCTTAAGTCAAGTTGGAGTATAAAGTAAAAAAAGAAGTTATGTATTCTAAATGTTAATAAAATTCCTTTTATTAAGCGCTAAACTAACCAAAAAAAATATACACATATGAGCGGATTTGCGACCATTGATATTATTGTTTTTGTCGCCTATATCATGATGATAGTAGGAATTGGGCTTTGGGTTTCTCGTGACAAAGATGGACACCAAAAAAATGCAGAGGACTATTTTTTAGCTGGCAAATCGCTGCCTTGGTGGGCGATTGGAGCTTCTCTAATCGCTGCAAATATTTCAGCAGAACAGATAATTGGTATGTCAGGCTCTGGCTTTGCGGTGGGGCTTGCCATTGCCACCTATGAATGGATGGCAGCCATAACTTTGTTAATTGTTGGAAAATTCCTTTTACCCATTTTCATTGAGAAAAAATTATACACTATTCCAGAATTTGTTGAACAAAGATTCAATACCACTTTAAAAACTATTTTGGCAGTATTTTGGATTGCCTTATTTGTCTTTGTTAATCTGACTACAGTCATTTTCTTGGGTGCTAAAGCACTCGATACTATTTTTGGGGTAGGTGATGGGAGTTTAATTTGGGCCTCTCTCATTGGCTTGGCATTAATTGCAGCAGCCTACTCAATTTATGGTGGATTATCTGCTGTAGCCTGGACTGATGTTGTACAAGTTGTTTTGTTGGTTTTAGGCGGACTTGTAACAACCTTCATAGCCTTGGATCAAGTTACTCCAGACGGTGGTGTGTTACGCGGAATTAACCATATCTATGATGTAGCCGGAGATAAATTTAATATGATTTTGGATCGAGATAATCCGGAGTTTAATAACCTCCCAGGAATTGCAGTACTGGTAGGCGGGATGTGGGTGGCGAACTTATATTATTGGGGATTTAATCAATACATTATCCAGAGGACATTAGCCGCTAAGTCTCTAGAGGAGTCTCAAAAAGGAATTGTTTTTGCAGCATTTTTAAAACTCATCATTCCTTTGATTGTCGTTATTCCTGGAATTGTTGCCTATGTGATGTTTTCCCAGCCTGAGGGAACTAATACGATTCCTGGAGTAGTAGAAGCCTTTACCAAAACAGGTGGTGGACTTGATAACGATAAGGCGTACCCTTGGTTAATTAGTGAATTTGTGATGCCTGGATTCAAAGGTTTGGTGGTAGCAGCACTTGCAGCCGCTATTGTCTCTTCTTTAGCTTCCATGCTTAATTCGGTAGCCACTATCTTTACTATGGATATTTATAAACCCTATTTCAATAGAGTAGCTACAGATAAACAAACTGTAACAGTGGGTCGCTTAACAGCTATTGTAGCCTTGATTATTGCAGTTCTAGTTGCACCTCAATTAAGCAATATTCCTCAGATGTTTCAATATATTCAAGAATATACAGGCTTAGTGAGTCCAGGGATCTTAGCCGTCTTTATCATGGGGCTATTCTGGAAGAAAACTACTACCAAAGCCGCTATTTATGGGGTGCTTTCATCCATTGTGATTGCATTATTGTTAAAGGTACCGTCATTGGAACTGCCATTTTTAACTCAAATGTATTACACCTTGATCCTTACCATTGTTGTAATTGCAGGTGTTTCTTTGACGACTAATCCAAATGATGATGACCCGAAAGCTATTATTACCACTTCGGAAACCTTCAAAACGAGTCGATCCTTTAATATTGGTGCGTATACCGTGCTAATTATTACGGCGGTTCTTTACGCTATCTTCTGGTAGGATTTACCGCTACAACCACTCAAAGTATATGATTTAACCGTTTACCTCTTCCATCATTTGATGGAAGAGGTGGAACTGGTTTCGAGCTCGTACCAAGTTGTGTTCTGGATAGTGGGAAGAGTAGTAGCGATTACCGTCTAGAAAATCGGTATAGAATCGGAGACCCATGATAAAGGTCATATAAGGGCCAGCAAAGGAGATATAGCGCTGTTCATCCTGGTTTAGGAATGAGTCGACTTCGGCTAAAAAAGCCTCTCTATACTGCTGATGATACTCCCAATGTATGCGAACTTGGGTTAGGTCTGGTTCATCTTCTTTAGATGAAGTCGAAATACTACGCAGGCCATCGCCTAAATCAAACAACAAGGATCCGGGCATCACGGTGTCTAAATCAAGTATGACGGCGGGTTCATTTTCAGAGTGAAGGAGCAGGTTATTCAGCTTGGCATCATTATGGGATAATCGATTAAAACGGTGGCCCTCTTCGCTGGTAAGAGCATTTTCCATGCCCATAAGCGAAGGGAGGTATTTTTCTATGGTGATGTTCCAGGCCTCAAGGTCAAATTGTAGCAAGTGAGATCCCTGTTTGGTAGTTAATTGTAAGGGCCCATTGTACCTTGCCCGTGAGGCGTGGTGTTGGTGAGCTCGATGGTGGATGCTGTGGAAGGCGTCAAGTGTTGGCTTGAATGCTTCAGCGATCCCGACAGTTTTTGTTGTAACGGTATTCTCAAGACTAGGTTCTACTCTTTCTGGATGATGCTTTTCCGGTTCATTCTCAGGTTTATTAAGCACTCGTGAAAACCGACCAAACGCTTTGCCAGCCTTTCGAGCAATCTCAAGCGAAGAGCAATATTCATAACAAATATGCTCACCATAAAAGGTATACAGTCGCCAAGGCTGATGGTCTGAATCCCAATAATACAGGCTCTGAGCAGAGTAGGGTACCACTTCAGGTAGTTGAATCCCTAGCGTATCTATGGATTCCCTTTTGAATAACTCAACTAAAGTGAGGTGATTCTTTTCGACCTGTTCGGGATTGGTGAAAACCTGTGTGTTAATTCTCTGGAGAATCCAGGTTGGTGTGCCTGATTGTTGAATGAGGTAACTTTCATGAATGTGGCCAAGCCCTAGTTGCTGCACCTCAAGTTCATCAACCGGTACCTCAGGGATGAATGAATGTACTTTATTTATTAGCTCTGACGAGGATCTTTTTTTTATTGACATAGTTTACTGCGTCCAAAGGGGTGTTGGGTAAGCCCCTTTTTGTACTAAATCGAGCAATGAATCACGTACAATAGGCGCATCATCCGGATAGGTAACTCCAAACCAGACTGAATTACTCTCGAGTACCGGAACCGAAAGACCTCGTTCGAAACAGGACTGTAGTGCGTTGGGTACGTAGCATTCCGCTGAGAGTTGCTGTGGATTCATTCCTTCAATTTGTTCGGTGAAAAAATTGGTTAAAAGATCTTCAAGTACAGTAAAAATTGCTGAACTAAATCCCATTAAGTTCATTGAAACAACTTCGGTATCATCTAATAGTTTAACGGTTTCGTTTTCTTTGTACCAAATAGAGGCTCCATCGGTTTCTATGTGGGTTCGCTCAACGATTCGACTTAGATTGCCGCTCGTAATTTCACAAATACCTCTAGAGACGGAACCATTTTTTGAAAGTGTACGAGTGATCGGATATCCAACCAAACAGGCGTCCAAGGAATGATTGTCTAGCGTTGTTAAGTGTTGAGCAATACGAAGGAAAGCATCACGTCCATAAAAGTCGTCGGCATTAATCATGGCAAAAGGTTCATGAATACATTCGCGAGCAGCCCATAGAGCATGTGCCGTTCCCCACGGTTTTGTACGCTCCACTGGTTGTTCACAACCCTCTGGTAGATCGTCTATTTTTTGTAATACGCACTCAAAACAAGCTTCGGGATAGTACTTACTCCTATAGCTTTCCCATCTAGCTTCCAGTGCTTCTTTGAAGCTAGGCATCATCGATTCTCGAACCACAAAAACGATCTGAGTAAACCCGGCCAATAACCCATCATAAATTGCGTAATCGAGCAAGCTTTCTTGATTCGGTCCTAGGCCATCGGTTTGTTTTTGGCCTCCGTATCGGCTACCTAAACCTGCTGCAAGTATGACCAGTGAGATGGATTGCATAGGAAGTTTAGAGATCCCCTAGGCCAAATACAGGTGTGCGATGCATCCATGCACCTTGGGTGAAATCAGGTATTTCCTGCGGAGCACCGCCCTCGGCAATTGAACGCTCAGATAATGGGGTGATGACCCGCATCACAGCCCCATCATATACATCAATCACAGGTGCAACCTGTCTCCTAACACTTTCAATGAAGGCCCGATCTAGGAAGAAGTCCATTCCTCCATGACCGGAATTTGCGGCTTCTTCGCCATACTGCTTCCATAGGGGATGATCGTACTTGTCAAACCATTCAGATCCAGCATCCCAGCGGTGATTTTCTGAAACGCCTTCGATATGAACCCGCTGGGTATAATAGTCAAATTCGGCCAAGCCTTGCACTCCCTGTATTCGAAAACCAAGGGAATAAGGTCGAGGCAAATTGGTGTCGTGGGTTAGAATAATCGTTTCTCCTCGGGCCGTCGTGAGGGTGGAGTTAATAACATCACCCAGTTTCCATTCTTTAGTTGCATAAGGGTGATTAGGTCCTCCATCGGGATGCTTTTTCGCAAAATGTTTGAGCGACCGGGCCTTGGTCGCATGCGAGGTCAAACTTGTGAGTCTGTTCCCTCTATTCATATCCATCCATGTGGCAATGGGTCCTAGCCCATGCGTAGGGTATAATTCTCCGTTACGCTGTAATGAATGTTCGGTACGCCAGCGAGCTTCCCCGTAGGATTCCTCCCCGTATAGCAGCCCACCTTGACCGTCATTGAACTTTACTGTACGCAAATCATGCTGGTATCCACCCCGGAAATGCAGTAACTCCCCAAATACATTATCCCGAACCATATTACGCACGGCCATTACGTCTCTGCGATAATTCACATTTTCCATAAACATTAGGTGAGTACCCGTACGCTCATGTGTGCGCACCAACTCCCAGCACTCGTCCACAGAAAATGCACCAGACACTTCTACCCCAACGTACACTCCCGCTTCCATCGCGGCTAGTGACATAGGCGTATGCCATCTCCAATTGGTTGCGATGACTACCGCATCCAAATTCTCCTTGGCCAGCATATCCTCATAGGCTCTTTCGTGGTTGCTATATACGGTGGGTTTGGGTTGCCCCTTAGCCTCAATAATTTTCGAAGCTCGATCAATAGCATCCGGATCAATATCACAAATAGCCACGCACTGCACCTTCGGATGGTCTAGCAGGTTATTTACATGATTCCGTCCACGAAGTCCTGTTCCTATAAACCCAATTTGAATATGATCATTAGCACCCTTTTTGACCGTCTTAGATCTACTCTCCCAACGGGTTGATGCGTTTGCTGCCCTAGTTGTCACTCCGCCGCCGAGTACTCCGGAAATTCCTGCTAATGAGCTTTTTTTCATAAAGGTTTTTCGATCCATCGTACGGTATTAGTTAATTTTTAATTGTCTCCAAAGTCGAATTACTAAAAAACTACTGGTCAAACTAATGATCATGAGACCGAACCCCCACGCCCATTTGCCATAGATAAAATTTCCAGTAGAAAATAAGGCTGCATAAATTCCCATGGTTCCTAAAGCTACACTTAGAAGACTTTGGGGTAAGTCCCATCCTTTTTGTTCTTCAGAAAATAGAATGCCTTGTTTTTCCGCCGTATCTATAACTTTTTTCCATCCTGGCCCACCTGGTTGGACTTGTTCGTAAAATCGAATGAGGGTTTCCATGCTTTCTGGTTTAGTCAGATAGGTGGTAGCAATCCATACCAAGCTAGTAAAGCTTACGGCAATGAGCAGTTTAACGGCAGCGGCGTCCAATAGAGAGCTTTCAATCCAAGCATCAGGAACCAGCAGGACTAGTACAAAAGCCATGATTGTAGCCGAGGCCATCGCCATAATTTCAGTCCAAGCGTTAATTCGCCACCAAAACCAGCGCAACAAGTAAATAGCACCCGATCCTGCTCCAGATAAAAGAAGTATGTCAAAGGCTTGAGTTGCATTTTCTAAGATGGTCGTCGCCATGATTGCTGATAAAATCATCAAGCAAGCGGTGGTCCATCGACCCATAGCAACCAAGTGTTTTTCACTTGAATGGGGTCGGACAAAGCGCTTGTAAAAGTCATTCACTAAGTAAGATGCGCCCCAGTTTAAATGGGTGCTAAGGGTAGACATAATGGCGGCTATGAGTGAGGCAACAACTAGACCTAACCATCCTGTGCCTAGCTTGGTTAGCATAGCCGGATAGGCAATATCATCACCCAGATATTGTTCTTTTATGTTAGGGAATTCTGTTTTTATTGAGGCTAAATCTGGATAGATGATAATAGATGCGAGTGCCACAATAATCCATGGCCAAGGGCGCAGTGCATAATGAGCGACATTAAAAAGTAAACTAGCACCAATAGCATTTTCTTCATCTTTAGCGGCTAGCATTCGCTGTGCAATATAGCCCCCACCACCTGGTTCTGAGCCAGGATACCACACTGCCCACCATTGGACGGCTATCGGGATAATAAATAAAGTAATAAGTAATGAGGTATCACTAAGATCGGGAATAAGATTCAATTTTGGGACCACATCTGGATGTGTTATCAAGGCGTGTAACCCCCCAATTTCTGGCTCTTGTAATACAATGTAGGCGGCATAAAAAGCCCCAGTCATAGCAATTCCAAACTGGAAAAAATCAGCCCAAATAACGCCTTTAATTCCCCCTAAAGAGGAATAAAGGACCACGATAACGGAAATTGAAAGTACAATAACCCAGGGTTCTAAACCCAGCATGATAGAACCAATTTTAATTCCGGCTAAGGTAACGGTCCCCATAATTAAGCAGTTAAAGAAAATACCTAAATACAGTGCCCGGAAACCGCGAAGAAATGAAGCTGCTTTACCGCCATAACGAAGTTCATACAGACCCAAGTCTGTTACAACTTCAGATCGGCGCCATAACTTTGCATATATGAACACCGTGACCATACCGGTTATCAGAAATGCCCACCAAGCCCAGTTGTTGGCCACTCCACCTTCACGCACTAATCCAGCCACTAGATTTGGGGTGTCTGCTGAAAAAGTGGTGGCTACCATTGATATACCCAATAACCACCAGGGCATAGAACGTCCCCCAAGAAAATACTCAGACGTATTTTTACCCGCTGATTGTGAGGCTACCCAACCAATAGCCAAAAGAATTAAGAAAAATATCCCTATAATCGACCAATCTAGTGCTCGTAAGACCATACTCCAGATGTGTTACTTAATTGATTCGGGAATATGCAAGCAATAGTATTAAAAAGAAAACGGAATTACGTGATTGATGAATATGTGTTCGTAATGCGGGCTTACTTCTTTTATAGCCCAATCATCGCGAAAATTTCTCTACGAACGTCTTCGTTGATGGAAACCGCTAGCAAAATAGAAATAAATAGCCCGAATAGAGCATAACTCAAATCTCGAAAGACCATTTTAAGTACTTTTGGCATAGGATGCCCAAGATGGACGCCCTTTCCAGTAAGACTCATACCCACTTCTCGTCCTGCGAGTAGGCCTAAAAATACCCAAGTTGTACTCATGGGCACTGTACTCACGGTTAGTTTGTAGATGAGTAAAACAGCATAGATAAAGTCAATAATGGTGGCTGATCGTATGTCAGTAACTCTTGATTTTTCGGTTACAATTTGTTGAATTTTATCCCCTTTTAGATAGAATAGAATTCCTAGACCAAAGAAAATAAACAGAGCAAATACAAGGAATTGTCCTGTACTTAATGAGCGAGGGAGATATACCGCCACATTGGCTGCATCCTGCATTACCCAGACGGCCCACAAGCTTCCAGAGGTGATCCATTGGACGGGAGTCCAATATTTTCTTGGACTTGTGTTGTTGAATTTTGTTTCGAGTGTTTTCGTGACTACCAACCAAACAGTAAGCCCAGCGGCAAATGCTAAAAAGTAGCCACTTAAACTTTTGCCTAATACCCCTGTAATACTGGAAGCCGATGCTGCGAAACAGCTAAGTAAGAGGAAAGTGGTAGAGACGGGCATTCTCAATCTGGTTAGAATGAGAAGAAAAAGAGGAGCTGCTACTTGTAAAAAAGTAAATTGGGTTGGGGTTTCGTTGAACCCCTTGGAACTAAGACGCTGATAACTAACATCTCCATCGAACAGAATCCAACTTACGGTGACTGTGACCAAAAAAATTCCACCAATATATATCCAAAGCATCCACCAAGGTTTATCCTGGTTGGAGGCCAAGAAAGTGCCAATCGTTTGAATACTGTCATTAGCTATGGCAGAATACCCGGCAAAAAAGAAACCTACCCACATAGCAATGTGAGCATATGGGAAGGAAATACCGGCTGCAAAGAAGAAGATGCCTAGTAGGCCAATAAATATACGCTCTTCTTTGATGAATGAATAAAAGCTGTAGGGGATAAGTTGTTGAACTAGGCTTTGTTCACGTGAAAACTTATTGGGCTGATCTACGTTGGACATAAAGGTTCATATAAATGTTGAACATTTAAATTATTTAATATAAGCCTAATATGTATTTCTAAGGTTAACTAAGAGTTAACTTTTCGCTCCAGTTTAGCTAGCCGCTGATGCAATCGATTAATGGTTATCTCTTCTTTGCTGTAGTGAAATAACGTTCCATTAATATATGTTTCTACCCAGGTTTGTTCTCCAAAAACGAATTCGGTTTTGGTTACTATTTCATGAGTATTTGTGTCAAACAGTTTCCAAAGACCATGTCGAATCATCTTATCATTTTGTTTGATATACATTCCTTTTTGAAGTACATCACCTTCATAATCCGTGATAGTTACTGAGTAAAGATCGCCTGGCAACTTTGTTAGTTGGGTGTTGGTTGGGTAGGTTTCTACATCTGTCTGAGCGAAGCTAATTGCGCTGGTAAAAAATAGAGCTATAAAACCAATGATTATTTTTTTCATATCGTTCGTGATTTATTATTCCTTTTCTAATGTTACCAAATTGTTAACAAAAAGTAAAGCTAATGTTAACAAATGTTTTTAAAGTACTATTTTTGTTGGGTTTAAAATAGATAGTGAACGAATCATAATATTGAGGGCTACTTCTTAATTTAAATGATTCGCCTTTTTCAATCATATTAGCTGTAAGGAGACAGTGAGTACGGTATCCAATAAATAAGCCCCCCTCTTCTTTACAAACACATTAATCGTGATTTAACAAAGACAAAATGAACACTAAAGTGAGACTCCTTGGAGTGCTTTTATCGATGTATTGAATAACTCTAGCTCGTTCTCCCACTCACTGCGAGTGTGTGGACTTACTTGAAAAAGCTAATACACGTATTCAGGAGCATACCGCTTTAAATAAAACCGAAATCGTACGTTTAGATTTAAATGTACAGCGATGTATAGTACAATACGAAGGAGTACAAAAGAATGAGAAAACAGGGGCAGCTACTATTCAGGATGATCCGTCGTGGTTTACTAAGCGGGCAGTATCATCCCTCTCAAAAGCTAGTAGTGCCTGCCTTTCGGGTGCTAAATAAATAGGCTATTTGATTAAACGGTTGTTTGTATTAGACCAATTCAACCGGGTTGATTTGAATATTTAAGTGAAACTATTCGTGTTGAAATAGGTATAATTAGTTTACATCTATTTTTGATTTTAACCCTATCTATACATGTCTTCATACATAAAAAAAGCTGTTTTAATCGGCATTATTACTCAACTCATAGCCTTACTAATCCCAGCCCAGTGGGCTATTGCGTCAACAGTATTGGATAAGGTCAAATTAGAAGGGACTATTGTAGACGCTCAAACGGGTGAAGCGTTACCAGCTGCGCATCTAATAATTAAGGATACGTATACAGGGACTATTACCAATGCTGATGGAGCGTTTGAGATAACAGCACCCACATTGCCAGTGACACTAGTGGCAAGGTTCATTGGGTATGAATCCGTGGAAGTAACCGTACGTGAGCAAAAAATAGTCATTATCCAGATGCAACCTGCAGTGGTGAATATGGATGCAGTTATCATAACCGAAGAAGATCCAGCTGTTTATATAATGGAGAAGGTAATAGAAAGTAAAGAGCAGTGGCGCTCAAATTTGAATAGGTATAAAGCGGACGCGTATACTCGGCAACAAATCAAAAGAGATACTGCCATAGTATCAATTAATGAGAGCTTATCTGAGCTTTATTGGGATAGAGAGAAAGGAGTTAGAGAAATATTAAAATCCAAGAGGCAGACGGCCAACATGGATGAGGCAAGTAACTTTGCAGGTGTAAGTTATACACCTAATTTTTATGACGATAATTTGGATATAACAGGTTTCAATATGGTGGGCATTACTCACCCTGAAGCATTGGACTATTACCACTTTACCTTGCTGGATTATAATAGCATAGATGATGCAATTGTGTATGAGATTGAAGTAAGTCCTAAGCGTGAACTTCAGCCACTTTTCACGGGGATTATACAAGTGTTAGATGAGGCTTTTGCACTATTAAGTGTTCGATTAAAACCGAATGAAGTAGTGGTTTTCCCTCCGCCTATTCAAGAATTCAATATTTTTTATGAGCAACAATACTCAAATTTTGGTGGGGAATTTTGGTTGCCGGTAGATTTTCGATTAGATGGAGAAATTGAGATTGGTTTACCAGGCCTACAATTTCCACCCATTGGTTTTAAACAAATATCTAAGTTGAGTGATTATGTGGTTAATCAATGGGTACCAGACCAAGTCTTTTTGTTAGAAAACACCTTTACTGTAGATTCTACATCGATTCAGTCATCGGATTCTTTGTTTATTCGAAGTTTGGATGTAGTGCCTTTATCAAATATTGAAGTAAGTGCTTATGCCAATTTAGATAGCACGACTAGTCTTGAAAAATCTTTTCAACCAACCGGCTTTTTGGCCAAGTTTGTAACGATGGAAGAGGAAGATGATCTCCAAGAGACAACTAAAGATTCTAGTTTTTTTGGGCAGGCTAGTTCTAGAGTGACTCAAAATATTGTAGTAGTAGAAGCACGATATAACCGTGTAGATGCCTTATATACTGGTATAGGTTTGGAACGACGTTTTATTGAAAAAGATAGATTAGAATTAAAAGCGGTAGTAGGATATAGTTTTGGTTACAAAGAATGGAGCCCAAGAATTGAGGGAGAATGGGTGTTAGATCCAGAAAATCGGAGAAATAGAATTTGGGCACAATCCGGTAACATTACCACTCCGCGTCTAAACAATACCTACTATTTTAGTCCAGTACAGGCTGTTCCCATTCTTCTTGGTTTTGACGATTACAATGATTACTACCGTAATGAGTACTCAAAAATTGGATTCACACATCGAATGAAAGGTACCATTCTTGGGCGGCGTTCGAATGCGCGTCTTTATTATTCTATAGAAAATCATAGTAGTATTGATTATAAAACAAGTTATGACCTTAGGGCTAGTGACAATAATGCACGGATGAATCCACCTATAAATGATGGCCGATTATCATCAATTACCATCGAAATTCAGGGTGGAAGTGGAAAAGAGGCCCTAGGAGTAGTAGAAGCGAATAATTTATATCTCGGTATAGAAACATCGCATGAAGTGCTTGGTAGCGATTGGGACTTTGCTAGATTTGAATTAGAATTGTATCAGCGTTTTAAAACCTTTTATAAGCGTAGGCTCATTCCTAATGTGTTAGATGTGAAAATAAATGCCGGTAGTTTTGTTGGGGGAATTCCTATTCAGCGTAATGGAGCCTTAGATGTCGCCTTGGGGGTATTTGGGCCTTTTGGGGTGTTTAAAACGAAAACATTTATCCCCTACGAGGGGGCGAGTTATGCATCTTTATATGCGGAACACAACTTTCGGTCCATTCCACTGGAAGCATTAGGTTGGAAAGGGGCAGGTAAAAAAGGCTTGAGTATTATTGCCTTTGGTGGTGTAGGTAAAACCTGGGAAAACTCTGGTCAATTGAATTTTATTCAGGAGTTTCCAGGTACTATGTTACCAAGCACGAAGGGGGTACACACTGAGATTGGCGTTTCCTTAAGCAACATTTTCAGTCTAATTCGACTAGATCTTGCATATCGATTAGATGCCCCCGGGTTGTATCCAGGTATTTCCCTCTCACGTATTTTTTAGAACAACTTGAGTTCAACTTTAGAACAGCTAGGCTTCAACTTGGGTAATCAATGTAAATGATTCAGGGCACTTGCGACGTACGAGTGGATAGGAAGGATTTGAAAGGGTTCTTTCTATCGATAAACAAAATTGATGCCAAAAAAAAGGGCCTTGAATAATCAAGACCCTCTGTACAATCATACAATCAATAATTTTAAAATCCGATTACATATCTGGATTATACTTTAGTGTACTTACTGGTTGAGACTCAGCACGACGGTTCTTCTCACAACCGTTGGTTCCGCTCTCTTTTTCCATTTCACTACACTCTACTGGAGCTTTACCCAATCCGCGAGATTCGATTCTGTCTTCAGAAATTCCATTCTGAGTATAGAAACTCACCACAGAGGCTGCTCTACGTAAACTCAAACGTAAGTTATATTGATCGCCACCCACGTGATCGGTGTATGCGTCAACACGAACATTAAATGCAGGTGCATTCATAAGCATTTGAACGTTTTCAGCTAGTGCTTGGGCAGATGCGTCCGTAACGGTAGACCGGTCAAAATCAAAGGTAATCGTCGTCAACTGATCTTCAGCAATGTAAGCAGGATCTGACCCGTCATTTGGATTGGTACCCATATCAACTTCTTGTGCGTCATTGAACCGGTCACCATCGGTGTCAGCATTGGTAGGATTAGTATTGTGGACATTAATTTCATCTACGTCACTAAGACCTTCTCCATCAGCGTCGCCATTAGCATCATTTGGATCCGTATTGTAGGTCATAACTTCGTCATAGTCGCTTAGACCATCGCCGTCAGTATCGGTATTATTTGGATTGGTGTTGTAGGTATTCACTTCATCACCATCATTCAAACCATCGCCATCTGTATCGGCATTGTTTGGGTCGGTATTAGTTTCGTTTACTTCAACTCCATCACTTAAGCCATCACTATCGGTATCAGCGTTGTTGGGGTCAAGTCCAAGTTCAAGTTCTTGAACGTCTGTAAGTCCGTCACCATCAGTATCGACAGGTACAGGTGGAACAACTTCTTTGGGCCCGCAGCCAAATTGGCTGAGAACTCCAGCAGATAAAAATAGTGTGAGGACAAGTAGGTTTATTCTTCGTTTCATATAGGTTTGACTCCTATTCAGAAGGTTTGATTGATATTAAAAACGTTTAAGTATTTTATGTGAAAATAGTGAACCTTTGGAGTCTATCAAACAAAAAAATAAATGAACTAGGATTAATTTACCATCACACTTATATTTAAGTCCTTATTTAGGGGCTATAGCTCAGCTGGCTAGAGCATCGCGCTGGCAGCGCGAAGGTCTGGGGTTCGAATCCCCATAGCTCCACAAAGCTCTTTCTAATTAAGGGAAGAGCTTTTTTTACATCTTATTTTAAGTGCTCAAGCTTTTGATTTATATTTGTTTGAACAACCTTAACGATAGCATGGTTTGAAAATGCAATTAAAAGAGGTAATTATGGATAATTTATATATGAAAAAAGCAGGAAATATTGGGTTTTTTGCGGTATTGATTTGGTTTTTGACCACAATTGAAACCTTTGGCCAGTCTGATAAAGTTACTCTAGAGTTCTCCCTTTCACCCATCTTGGAGCAAGCCCAAGTGCTCGGGCTCTCAAGTCTAGGTGTAGATACGGAAGGCGGGGGGCCTGTGATTATATCTGGGTCATTAGTTAACAACACAACAGAAAGATTAGAGAATCTTTATTTTGAATTTGATGTGGAAGCAGCTAGTTATGGTGTGTTAGCCAGGATTCGTCAACAAGCGGCCTATCCTTTCTCCCTAAGCCCAGGTCAGGTTATTTTTGCAACCAATAATGATATCCAAAATGAAGAAATTCCAGGTATATCCGACCAAATGAAGTTCGATGGTGGGCTTACATCAACCGGTGAAAATTTTGTTGAAGATCTATCGGGAACTACCCTACCAAACGACCAATACAGCTTTGCTGTGCGTATTTATCAAGTAACTGAAGAAGGTCGTCGAGAGCTTTTAGCCAATGAAACCATCCAACTGGGGGGTAACATATCGGAAGGGGGAGTGGTCGATGAGTTAACCATTTTGCTAAGAACCCCAGGTGATTTGGTAGGCGCTGAGGCAGCCATCAGCAACCCTATTCCGCAGCTAAGTTGGGAAGGTGACGCGTCATTGACTTATCGTGTGTTGGTTGTATCAGGAAATGGATCAGATAGCCCTGAATCACTCTTAGAAAGTGCAAAAAGTTCTGAGGCAACAGATATAGGAGGATCATTACTGCAATTTGAGTACTTAGATCAAAATATACGAGGTAATTCATTACAGTATCCAACCAATGGTGTGCAGGCTCTTGTTCCTGGACTAACTTATTACTGGCAAGTAGTGACATCGATGAATACTGCATTAGGTATAAATGAAGTTGTTTCTGAAATATGGGAGTTTACTCTGGTTGATCCAGGTAGCGAATCTACTGTGGTTGAAGTGGATCAAGAAACCGTGCAAGCTCTCGTTCAATTGGTTGGGCAGGATACATACAATCTACTGTTAGAAACTGGCTATAGTTTTGAAAATATTGAAATTGATGGGCAAGTATATACTGGTGTAATAGGCGTACAAAAAATTCTTGAACTCATCGAAAAATTTCAAAATGGCGATTTGGTCATTGAAGGAAATTAATCACTCAAAAAAGAACGTCATTATGAAATCTCTTTTTATTATCCTCTTTTTCTCTTTTATAAATTTAGCCCCTGATACATTACCTGAAGGGTTTAAAACCAATCCATTGTCGACCATACCTCCGACCGAAGCAGTTGCTGATGGGATTATAGAAGCCCAAGTTAGACCTCTGGCTATTGTGCGAAGATTTAAACCGGAAGTAGATTTATTGTCAAAGGATAGAGGGGCTTATGTGCTAGATCTACGTGAAAATATAGGGGAGCCGCTTTTCAATGGAGATACCTTAGCAACCGGGCAGTCTGGCTATGCACTCGTTATCTTTACCTCTGATAATAGTGTAGCTAAAGTTAAACCGGAATCGATGCTTATTATTCGTGGTGAGAGCTTAGCGAATTCTCGTCTTTCCAACCGTAGAATAGATTTAGAACAAGGAGAAATTCGACTAGAAATTGAGCCTGTGGGCTCTGGAAGTTTTGATGTTCAGACCTCTCGTTCCTTAGCTTCGGTGAAAGGGACCGTATTTGGGAATAATGCAGATGGGTTTATTTGGGTAGAAGAGGGGCAGGTAAACGTTACTGCTTTGAATTCAGGTCAAACGGTTTCATTGTTTGAGAAAATGTATGCTGAGGTCGATGAAGGGGGAAGTTCTGTAGAATCAGGTACACTTAGCGACGATCAGCTTCAAAATCTTGGAGAAGGCTATGAAGATTTGGAAGAAGATCTTATTGAGCGTACGGTAATCGTTCGATTCCGAGATGCAAATGGTCAGGTTCGTGAAATACCATTGACTATTTTTGAAAAATTTGACCAATAATATTTTTTCTCGGGTCCAAAAGAGTTATTACTCTCTATGTTTACACGGCAAGCCTTTGACAAAATTAACGGTAAGTATTTATTTGCTGCTATAATTCTTGGAGCAATTGGGACCGAGCTATATGCCCAACATAACCAAGATGGTTCCTTGATTGGAATAGGTGCTTTTGACCAAACAAGGGCCGTGAGTATAGGTGGGATTAATGTATTTGGAGACGGGACATCTCCCTATTGGATAGAGCATCAAGTACCTATTTTCATCAACCAAAAAGCGACAGCATCCTTGGAATTTCAGATACCAGGACTCCGACCTGCAGAAATAATCGAAGCCGAATTTTTTTACCGAACCGATGGAAACATGGGCTTCCGTCAACGCTCAATGCAGCTGATCAACGGGCTACTTAGTGTTGATTTGGAACCCAGTATAATCACTGGGTCTCAATTGCAGTATTTTGTTCGAATTAGCACATTACAGCATGAACAAGATATCCTTTATCCAGCCCAGGGTGTAGGTAAGGCAGGCTACATTGAGGTACCATTGGTAATTGATCCTATTGCTTATTCCACTAATTCCGG
>CABZWK010000002.1 GCA_902529365.1 uncultured Balneola sp. | reverse complement strand
GAACTATTATACCACCACCATATTAGTGACAAACATGTTGCGATGATTCCGATTAGTAAAGCATATAACCAAGGATTAAAAAAGCTAAAATTCGGCTTAACTGGATTAAGCGTAAGAGAATCGCCACGTGAAATGATGGGTTCAAGCCTTGAGCTAAAAGGTAAACGAATGGTGGGTATGGGTATGGAAGCGGTGTCTTCATTAACTTTGTACAATATGCGTAAGCCACTCAAGTTTAGATCCTGATTTCCAAAATATTGAAATGTATACTGAACACTATCTTCGGTGGTGGAAGATCCGTAACTGGCTTGAGAAAGAAAAAGAGTGGGAGGGAAGGAACTAGAATCTGGAAAGATGATCTCATCTTCGATATCGGTTGGGGTAACTAGAACGATGTTGAAAGGGGTCGAGATACGAACAGAATCCACCTCTGAATATATTTGTGGACCATACTTTAGTCGAAGTTGTGCTGAAATTTGGTTGTCGGTACTAAGCTTCGTTTGTGCATGAAGGGTATTAGAGCCGCAGTCAGTACATAAAATGCATAAGCAAAGTATTGAGGTGATTCGCCAAAAACGAGTGTTCAAGGTTGTTTTAGAGTACATTTAATATAACTTTCCTTCGAATGGTTGCATATCATAAGCGGTCTATATGTTTAGTTTGAGTCTCTACTACATGTGCATAGTTTCTGATTACCGTTTAATTATTACACGCGATAGAAGTTTCAACTACGTCGACCTTCAACTATACCATTCAAGCAACTTAAAATAATAACTATAACACTTAATTAGGTGTTTATTTTGTTTGAAATGATAGGAATTGTAGATTATTCGAAATTCATCTATCAGATTTATGCAGACCTCGATTCTAAGTAACAATGAAGACAAGAGTTTTGTGTTGTTAGATTTTGCACCATAGATCTTTATTACTACCTATTGCATTTTAATATGTCCCATTATTTTCTGGTTCTTTTGATTGTATATGCTACTTTAGGTTACTTTGGCTGTATATTCCAACCTAAAATAGCAGAACTTGATTCACAAGAACTCAATGAAATAAGCGAAGAATTTCCAATCGATGGATTTGGTTACTCCTCGGATATAGGAATTTTAGAACGTGGGCAAGTCCAAGCGAATCAAAGCTTGTATGTTCTTTTGAATGAAATGGGCATTTCACAGCAAGTTATTAGACAAGTATCCAATGAATTAAAACAAAGCCTGGGCTTTCGATTTCTTAAAGAAAATCAAATATTTTATCGGTACAGACTTCATAATAGTACTCCCGAAGCGTACTACGCCCCCATTCTTATCATCATGGAGTCAAACATACGGTATGTTAAAGTAGATCTAACTGATGGAATCTTAGTTCAAGCATCTGTTAAACCCATTTAAATACGATTTCGACAGGTGGAAGGATTGATTGAATTCTCACTGTATGAATCACTAATATCGCAAGGACATTCTGTTGGTGTTGGTATCGAATTAAGTGAATTATTCGCTTGGCAGATTGATTTTTTTCGGTTGTATCGAGGGGATAAGTTTCATGCCATTTACGAAGAATTCATATCAGAAGGGGAAGTGGTTGGAGTAGGAAGGGTGTTAGCAGCTGAATTTGTACACCAAAATAGACCTTATCAAGCTTATTATTACGAGGATGGTCAACAACAAGGATATTATGACGCGGAAGGGAATGGAATACAAAAAGCGTTACTAAAAGCTCCTTTTAAGTACAATCAACGTATAAGCTCTAGTTTTAATTACAATCGATTTCATCCTGTTTTGAAGCAAAGAATGCCACATACTGGTACCGATTATGCTGCACCACTTGGTACTCCTGTGATTGCGGTTGGTGATGGAGAAATTATTGAGTCTAGGTATAGAGGTGTCAATGGGAATGTTGTGCAAATACAACATAATGGAATGTATAAAACAGCCTATTTACACCTTAATGGATTTGGCCCTGGAATAAAAAAAGGGGTGCAGGTGAAGCAAGGTCAAGTTATTGGATATGTAGGACGGACAGGAAGGGTGACAGGGGTTCATTTGCACTATACATTGTATAAAAAACAACGACCCTGTTAACTCGGTCACGATTGAGCTGCCCTCTCAGGAATCGTTGACTGCTTCAGCCAGGGATGCATTTTTTTCTTGAAGTTCAGAAATATTCGTATTTGTTAGGCCAAGGTGGGCTTGTATTGGATACTAATATCGACTTAAACGACGTTGGAAAAAATTCATAAGCGGTCGTATATATGATTTATCGGTGTGCACAACAATAGATTCCATTTGTAATTTTACCATGTGCTTGTCAAAAGCAGCATGTTTTTCCTTAAGCTTTGACTGAAGATGAGCTCGTAATTTTTTTGTTTGAGCTATCTACCATGACTTGTTCACCTGTCTCGGAGTTGAATAAAGGCAATAAGCCTAAGTCTGGGAGTTCTTCTTCAAATGGGTGCCGAATACTAAGGTTAACAAGATCGTGCTTTTGATTCGTTATTTTCAGCGCTGTGTCATACTCTGTGTCCTGAAAATCAGAAGCTAATACTACAATAGATCTACGGTTCAATAATCGATTAACATAGTTCAATGCAGTGGATATACTAGTGCCTTTACCCGTTGCCTTGGTGGTGTAAAGCTCTCTAATGATTCTGAGGACATGTTTTTTGCCATTTTTTTGGCGGGACCACTTTTTCCACCACATTACTAAAGAGCACTAAACCAACCTTATCACCATTTTGAATCGCACTAAAAGCCAGTACGGCACAGATTTCAATAGCTAATTCTGCCTTCGTGTACAATTTAGTCCCTAATTTTCCACTATTAGAAATATCTACACAGAGCATTAACGTTTGTTCTCTTTCTTCTTCAAATATTTTAATGAAAGGCTCACCTGTTCGAGCTGTCACATTCCAGTCGATTTGCCTAATGTCATCTCCATATGAATAAGATCTAACCTCTGAGAAGGCCATACCTCTTCCTTTGAAGGCCGAATGATATTCACCGCCAAATAGATTATTGACCAATCCTTTGGTTTGAATTTCTAGTTTGTGAATTTTTTTTAGAATCTCTTTTGATATCATGGTAACAATAGTTATCCAATGGTAGAAATTATTATGTTTAGATGCATAGAAAAACTGATTTACTCACTTAAATTAGTGAGATACACGCACTTAAAATCAACATATCATGGGGCTAGAGACTGCCACAGCTATAGTTTTACGAACCATTGACTATCAAGAATCAAGTAAAATAATTACCGTCCTCACAGAATCGCATGGTAAATTTGCTCTTATGGCTAGGGGAGCAAAGAAACCCAAAGGTCCGTTCAGTGGCGTAGTAGAGGCGGGTAATACCTTGAATATCGGCTTTGCATATAAAACCAACCGTACGGTTCAGGATTTACGATCGGCCGACTTAGTTCACTCAGTTTCTAGCTTGCGACGTGACTTCACCACCTGGCTTTTATTGTTTCAAGTCTTGGAGCGAATAACAGCATTGATACATGAGCATGAAAAAAACACAGAATTATTTCTGCTTTTAAAACAATTTTTACCCTGGCTAATTCAACAAGAAAAAGTACCAGCGCATTTGCTGCCCTACATTCAAATTCGATGTATGAGTTGCTGTGGAATTGATTTACAATGTGAACTTAGTGAGATGGCTAAACAGTCGTATTTAAATATCCCAAGTGGGTTACTTGGCGAGGTTTCCACCCAAACGGGTGAGAAAAAGTTTAATTTATCACAAACGAAGTTTTTTGTGAAGGTGTTATCAAGTAGATCTAAAGATTTTTTAACTATTGATTTAAGTAAAAATGAATTGGTTGAAATGGTACAACATTTGGATGCCTATTTTCATTATCATATAGAAGGTTACAATCCACAACGATCGCAACAATTTTTTGACTTAGTGGTATCTTAATCAATAGCCAAGAATTAAAAAGACTACATTCATTTTGATCACTTTTCAATAGCGTACATGAATACAAATCGTCGTCTAACTTACCTTTTAATACTGTTGATAGGGCTCAGCATAGGCTTTGTTTGGGATAGCTATTTAGATCGCAGTACTCGGCATTCATTTGCAGAGGTTGAGTATACCAGTATCTCAAAAAGTGATAGTGTATTCATAGATGACGAATTTCTTGAAAATATCAGTGAGCGATTTTTATTTAAAAAAGTCGCCAATATCGTAACCTCATCCGTCGTATACATAGAAACATTAATCCCGGTTGATTTACCTGATGATGAAAATCACGATTTCTCCGACGATTTTTGGAATCGATTTTTACCTAGAAGTGTACGATCTGTTGGCTCCGGTGTTATTATAAATCAGGATGGTTATATACTTACTAATCATCACGTTATTGAAGGAGCCAGAGAACAGGGTATCGAGGTAGTATTAAATGATAAGAGACAATTTCAAGCACGCATAATCGGTTCGGATCCCACAACGGATTTAGCGGTGATAAAAATACCTGCGAATAATCTACCAGCTGCTATAATGGGAAATTCAGATCAAGTTCAAGTAGGTGAGTGGGTCATGGCTGTTGGTAATCCCTTTAGACTGAGAGCTACAGTAACAGCGGGTATCATAAGCGCATTAGGTAGAGACGTACAAATGATTGATGACCGCATGAGAATCGAAAGTTTTATCCAAACAGATGCGGCTATAAACAAAGGAAATAGTGGGGGTGCCTTGGTGAATACTAGCGCACAAATCATTGGAATTAACACAGCCATTGCTTCACAAAGTGGTAGTTATCAAGGGTATGGATTCGCTGTTCCTAGTAATTTAGCCATTAAAGTAGCTTCCGATATTATTCAGTTTGGTCGTGTGAGGCGGGCTCTAATGGGAGTACAGATTCAATCTGTGGACTATCAAAGAGCCTTAGAATTGGAAATTCCAAGTGTAGTGGGGGTAGAAATTATATCGTTAACACCCAATGGGCCTGCAGATTTGGCAGGACTCAAGAAGGGTGATATAGTGCTTGAAGTGAATGGATTTCCCGTTAATGCTTCTAATGCACTGCAGGAGAGGATTGCCCTGTTACGTCCTAACACCGAAGCCCAGCTTACCATATGGCGTGATAATTCATCCTTTTTAAGCTCGGTTATTTTAGAAGAATTAGTGATACCTGAAATTAGCATTGCCCAGTCAGCGTCGGAATCTAGACCAAATGTGCCTACACAAAAAGATGAAGGTCGCTCCAAACCTGATCAAAATGATTTATCTAGGGGTAGGCTTTGGATATCAACAGATTTAGGATTTGACATAGTAGGTTTTGCTAAGCCTGAAAATCCCAACTTGTTTGATTTGTATGTTCAAGAAGTAGACTCAGCTTCAAACGCATTTAAACGAGGCCTTAGAAATGAAGTTCAAATTATACGTATAGACGGAAATCTAGTACATTCAACACAAGAATTACAAAGTTATTTTAATGGGTTATCTGCTAATGAAAATAAGATATCAGTACAGTTAGAAGTCAGGCGAGAAGATAAAAGTCTACATCACATTTATATTCCATTAGATAAATAAAAAACACTGTTTATGAAGCCTCTAGTGTATATTACTTTTGCTATGTTTTTGTTGTACTCTTGTGCAACTATGGATAGCCTGATTCAGCAAGATTCTGGGAGTTCAATACTCCCCGAATGGTATAGTGCGGATTCCTACCTAAGTGATTCAACAAGCATACATTACTTTTTGAGTTTTCAATCTGAGGACTCTTTAGCCGCAGCCAAGCACGGCTACACGGTGGCACAAATAGCATTATTAAATACTATCGACGATAAAGTTGAACTAGTTAGAATGCAGCAAGAAGATGATAGTTTTTGGTCTAGTCCAGCTATAATACAAGCACTTCGAAGTAGCACCTACTTGTTAATAGATCTGATGGCCCCAAAATATGAAACTGTCCTCAGAAAACAAGGTTCTGGTTATTATGAATATTATCTGCAAATAAGTGTACCCAAAGAAAAAATTATTAAAGAATTAAAAAAGTCAACGGGTAATCACTTAAGTACTGAAGTACCTTTCTGGATGGAGCTAAGTGAGTCATTTTAATTTTACAATCTTTAACGAATGAGTAGCGATTTTACTCGTCACTTCTCATTATTAATTAACACAACATATGCACTATGAAGATTAAAACAACTTTTATAGGTATAGCAAGCATATTGGTTATGCTATTGGCATGGCCACAGATGCCATTAATGGCACAAGAAGTACCTGCGCATGCCATAACTAATGTGACGATTCACATGGCCGATGGAGCCACTCTTAAAAACGCTGATATTGTATGGAGAAATGGAGTTATTGAACAAATTGGGGTGAACGAATCAATTCCATTTGACGCTTTTATCATCGATGCTGGTGATTCACTACACGTTTATCCTGGTCTTATTGATGGGATGGCTACTTGGGGTAGTCCAGAGACACCAAGGGATCTGCCGCGATTAGAAAATCCCGGTAAACCACCATATGATCGCGCTGGGGCACAACCACAAAGAGTTCCAGAGCATTATTTAAACGAGGATAAAGCCTTTGAAGCCGCCATGAAAGCAGGTTTCACACTGGTTGCTCTTGGTCTAGATGGTCAAATGTTACCTGGGCATGTACAACCGTTCAATTTATCGGCACCTAAGCTCACACAAGCACACGTCTTTGCAAACCCTTTGGCATTACAAGGGAGTTTTGAAACCGCACCTGGAGGTTGGGGCAGTGGGGCCTATCCATCAACTCAGATGGGAGTAATGGCTTATTTCCGGCAGCTCATGTATGATGCAACTGCTTTGCAAGAGCATATGATGTATTTCGAAAAACACTCAGAAATGACTCAACCCGAGCAAAATGATGTGCTAGAAGCACTTTTTCCTTTAATTAATAAAGAGTACCCATTGTATTTCGAAGTGGAATCTAAGGAAGAAATAGAACGCTTGTTTAGGCTACAGGACGAATTTGGTTTTGATGTGGTTCTAGTTTCAGCAAAAGAAGCCTCTGCCTTAAGTAATGAACTAAAAGCTAGAAATATCGCTGTTCTAGCTAGTCTTGATATTACAGAGATGCCAGATTGGTTAGAGAAAGAAAAAAAGGAAGCTAAAAAAGACGATGAGGAAGGAAGTGAATCAGATGAGGAAGGAGATTCTGGAGACGCTGAAACGGAAGAACTAACCGAAGAAGAATTAATGTTTCGATCAAAACAAAAAGAGGCATGGGAAAAGGAAATAAACAATGTGTCTGCTCTACTAGAAGCGGGTATTCCTACAGGCTTTACTTCTGCAGGCCTAAGTCCTAAAGAATTACAACAGAAAGTTGATCTAATTACAGAGAACAGTACCTTAACGAAAAATGACATTGTTGGACTAATGACCGTTCACAATGCAAATATATTAGGTATATCTAACCGAGTTGGCACCATAAAACAGGGCAATAGTGCACATCTAATACTTACTGACGGCCCTTTATTTGAAAAAGGAACTAATATCCACATCCAGGTTAGCCAGGGTGTGATCAATGACTTTATGGAGTACTAACCATGAAAAATACCTTAACAACACTACTTATTTTAGCTGTTTTTTCAGTAGCAACTATAGCACAGGAAAAGGGATCAGTACTCATTCAGAACGCCACCTTAATGACGATTACCGATGGCATAATAGAGAATGGTGATGTCCTTATTGTTGATGGCGTCATAACGGCAATAGGTGTTGATCTTAGTGCTCCCTCAGGAGTATCCGTGGTAGATGGTACCGGTAAATATGTGATGCCCGGTATCATTGATGCACATTCTCACCTAAACACAGTGAGTACTAATGAGTCCAGAAATCCCGTAACAGCAGAAGTAACTATGGAGGAATCTATTAATCCTAATAGCGTCTCCATCTATCGAGCTTTGGCAGGGGGGGGTAACATCCATTCACCTAATGCACGGCTCTGCCAATGTTATTGGCGGACAGGGAGAAACATTAAAGCTTCGTTATGGAGTAACTCAGGATGAAATGAGATTTGATGGTGCAAAAAGAACCATTAAATTTGCACTGGGTGAAAATCCAACCCGTGTGCATGGACAGGGTAACGGAATTCAACCAAGAACTCGAATGGGTGTAGAACAAATTATTAGAAGTCATTTTGATGAGGCTCTTGATTATAGAATCAAAAGAGAGGCGTATTTAGCTGCAAAAGAGGTTTATGAAGGAGATAGAAGAGGTAGAACCACTCCACCGGTTCCCATTGCAAAAAACCTCCGATTCGATGTGCTAAATGATATTATCGATGGCGAAATACTGGTTCATTGCCACTCTTATAGAGCAGATGAAATTCTCATGCTCATGCGGGTCTTCAATGATTATGGTATCACGAATTATACGTTTCAGCATGCAAACGAAGCTTTTAAGGTAGCTCCAGAAATTGCAAAAAATGGAGCTTATACTTCAGTATTTGCTGATTGGTGGGCGTATAAATTCGAGGTATACTATTCTACGGCTTACAATGCTACCATTTTAAATGAAAATGGAGTGACTAATAGTATAAACAGTGATAGCAATGAGCTTATTCGACATCTGAATCATGAAGCTGCAAAAACTGTTAGATATGGAGAAACCTCAGAAGCTGACGCATTAAAGATGATTACCATCAATCCAGCGAAACAGCTTGGAATTGATGAAATGGTTGGAAGTTTAAAAATAGGGAAACAAGGAGATGTAGCTATTTGGAGTGGTCACCCACTTAGCATTTATTCCAAAGTAGAGCATACCTATGTTGATGGTAAAAAATATTTTGACCTTTACATGGATCCAGTCGATATGAGAATCGCTGTAGATAGCGAAGATTCTTATACAGAGGCGGAGTATAACACCTTCATTCAGGGTAGAGAAGAAGACTCTTGCATGAGTGATGTATTTGAATTAATTCAACAGTAAGTAAAAAGGAGTTTAATGATGAAATCAAAAAAATGGAATATTGTTCTTGCATTACTGTTGATGGGAACATTCACAGTGCAAGCTCAGATAACCGATAAGCCAAATTTTGGGAAAATTGCCATTATTGATGCAACTATACACACAGTAACCGAAGGAACTATCCAGAATGGTGTGATTACACTTGACGGTGAAAAAATAGAATACGTTGGAACCGATCGTTCAAAAGTGGGGGATGATTACACCGTTATTGAAGCCACCGGCAAGCATGTATTCCCGGGTTTTATGGACAGCGGGACTTCATTGGGTTTAGTCGAAGTTAACGCAGTTCCTGTAACTCTAGATAATAGAGAAGTTGGGAATATGAATCCCAACATGTTGGCATTTACAGCCTTTAACCCACACAGTGCTTCCATTCCTGTCACAAGAGTGAGTGGGGTGACTCATGTTATAACCGCGCCTCAAGGTGGATTGGTGTCAGGTCAAGCGGCACTTATGGACCTTTGGGGGTACTCTCCAGATTCAATGGCCATTGATGCCACTGCTGGTATGGTACTTAATTGGCCAAGCGCACAAAGCAGAGGTTGGGGACCTAGAAACCCTGAACAAGCTGAAAAACGATACAAAGAAGCGGTAAGAAATCTAGATAAGTTGTTGGATAATGCTCGTTTTTATGACCAAATGATGAATGAGTATGAGGCTGATCCTATGGGTAAAACCAAGCCTGAAAAGCATCAACAACTGCAAGCGATGCGTGCATTAGTTCAAGGCGAAACGCCGTTAATTATTGCAGTATCTAGTGAAAAAGACATTATGAACGCGATTGAATGGTCTTCCAATGAGGTCAATTCATCTTTAAATATTGTATTTGCTGGAGTAGAGGAAGGCTGGAGAGTGGCAGAAAAAATTGCTGAAGCTGGAATTCCCTGCTTAGTTTCTACTCTTTATACTCCTGTTCGTTCCTACGATCACATTCATCGCCCATACGAAAATCCAGCTGCACTTATGAAAGCGGGGGTTAAAGTTGCTATTATGACTGGGGAAGTGGAGAATGTGCGTAACTTACCTTTTAATGCGGGCTACGCAGCTGCCTATGGAATGGGAACAGAAGAAGCAATTAAAGCTCTCACTATTAATCCAGCAGAAATATTTGGTGTTTCCGATCGCTTAGGTAGTCTGGAGATTGGAAAGCAGGCTAATTTATTCATTAGTTCTGGTGATCCTTTCGAACCTTTGAGTCAAATCGAGCAGGTATTCATCAAAGGCTACCAAATTCCTATGGACTCTCGACATACTCAATTGTTCGAAGAATTTTTAGACCGTGACGCTACTCAATAATAAATAGGTATTTGACACTATTCTGTTTCAAAAGAACCACTCCTAAAGAGTGGTCCCTTTTTTGGGTAGTTATGTATGTTTTTAAGTAGTTTTTAAGGTCTATCAGATTTCAACTTGTCATTGTTTTACTAATCAGCTTCTTTGCATCTATTCATTAATAAATATCTCACACCTTACAAGTGGACTATATCACTTGGTGCTCTATTTTTAACCGCAGCTAATTTTTTTCTAGTTTGGATACCCGTACTTATTCGTCAAACTATGGATAGGGTTGAGCAGTTAAATGCCGAACAATCTGAGGTTTTATCACTATTTGACACTCTCTTCAATTCAGTACAAGGGAATATTTTAGCAACGAATGCCCTCTATTTAGTTTCAGCTGTTTGTGGCTATGGTTTCTTTCTTTTCTTAACCCGGCAAACGCTCATAGTTGCATCGCGAAAAGTAGAGTATGATTTAAGGAACGATGTATTGCATGCCCTGTTCAGCTTACCTTCTGTATTCTATGCAAAATATACAGAGGGGGAGGTTTATGTACGAGCAACGGAAGACATAAACAAAGTTCGGGAATATTTCGGGCCGGTTATCATGTACAGCATAAATACTATAACAAGAGCCGGATTCGTAATAGCAATGATGTACATAGTTAGCCGCGATTTAATGGTGTGGGCTTTATTGCCGCTACCGTTATTATCTTTGTTTGCCTATTGGATTACCGGATATATTCACAAGCATTCGATTATCATTCAAGAACAATACTCTAAATTAGCAGATCAAGCTAAAGAAACCTTCACAAGCATACGTTTAGTTAAAGCGTACAATAAAGAAGAGTCAGAACAAAGAAAATTTGACGTGTTAAACGAAGAGTATAAAGAGAAGAAACTCCGATTAGACTTAATCGAGTCTCTTTTTCATCCAGGTCTTAATTTCTTGATTGGAATATCGTTGATTATCGTTATCTGGAAGGGTGGTCAGATGGTTATTGCTGAAGAATTAAGCATAGGCAACATAGCTGAATTTCTAATTTATGTAGCCTATTTAATTTGGCCAGTTGCCGCATTAGGCTATACAACAAATAGATTTCAAAAATCTATCGCTTCTTGGCAGAGGATAAAAGTATTATTCGAAGCGTACCATGAGTTAGAACAAGACATAGGCTCCGACACAAATGATGTCAAAGGCAATATAGAATTTAGAGACGTCCAATTTAATTATCCGGATGCAACAGTACCTACACTTGAGCATCTAAACATCAAAATTAAAGCGGGCACTAAAGTAGCTATTGTTGGTCGAACAGGTTCTGGAAAAAGTACATTAGTGCAGCTATTACCTAGATTATTTGAACCCACTAAAGGTGAAATTTTTCTTGACGGTATTCCTCTAAAGAACTATTCTAAACGGTCATTACGAGATTCTTTAGGATTTGTGCCTCAGGATAATTTTTTATTTTCAGATACAGTAGAAGAGAATATTGGCTTTGGAATAAAGGGAGCAACAATGCAGGATGTTGAATGGGCTGCAGAAAAGGCACAAGTTCTTGATAATATTTTGGATTTTGATAAAAAATTTCAGACTATATTAGGCGAGAGGGGTATAACCTTATCTGGAGGTCAGAAACAAAGAACAGCCATTGCAAGAGCACTTATAAAAAAGCCAAAAATACTCATTTTAGACGATTCATTAAGCGCAGTTGATACTAAAACAGAAGATGCAATTCTCAAATCATTAAGAAATGATGAGACAAAGGTTACGGTTATAGTAATAAGTCATCGGATATCAACTATAAAAAATGCCGATTACATTTATTTCATAGAAGACGGTAAAGTCAAGGAAGCAGGAACTCATGAAGAGTTAATTTCACAAAAAGGAAGTTATAAGTCGATGTACGACAAACAACTAATAGAACAAGAATTACAAACTATATAATACTAATACATGATTTATTAGGTGTGATTGTTGATTGCAACCACCCATGAATCAAGGGAGAAAAACAAAATGATCGTAGTACCATTAGGCACCGCCTCAGCAACCCCAACATCAATCAGACATTTACCATCGGTAGCCCTATGGCGAGAGGGAAGTGTATTTTTATTTGATTGTGGTGAAAATTCACAAATGTGTATGCTACAAGCTGGATTAAAAAGATCTAAAATTGACAGTATATTCATCACCCATTTCGATGTGGATCATTACTCAGGTTTAATGGGATTGATATCTACACTACAGCTTCAAAGAAGGGAAAAAGAGTTAAATTTAATCGGTCCAAAAGGAATTAAAAAGTTTGTTGAGTGGAATCTCGGCTTCTCTGGCATAGAAATCAGTTTCGATCTAAATTTTGTAGAAGTCAATGATGATGTAGAAGAGATAAGAGTGTTGAATACCGACGATTACTACGTTGAGGCCCGTCCACTTAAGCATAAAAAATTCTGTCTAGGATATCGATTCCAAGAAAAAGATAAGCCAGGTAAAGTTGATGCTGCAAAGGCTGAGCAGTATGGAATTACCGATGACGAACAGTTCAAAGCACTTAAGGCAGGTAATAATCTTACATTAGAAGATGGCACGGTAATTGAATCGTATGAAATTGTTGGGCACCCACGACCTGGCGATAGTTTTGCCTATGTAACAGATACAGAATACTGTCCAAATGCTGTTAAACTAGCCATGAATACCAATATATTGTACCATGAGGCTACATTTGGTAATCAATTGGCAGATAAAGCCAAAGAAACCGGACATTCTACTGCTGCTGATGCAGCTCGAGTAGCTACAGAAGCCCAAACCAAATTGTTAGTGATTGGGCACTTCTCCGCACGCTACACCAACTTGCACTTATTACTCAAAGAGGCAAGAGAAGGATTCTATCCAACTTGGTTGGCCCATGAATTACGTCCAATTTTCACTGATCCCTCACATGAGAGAGGTATCATAGAACCAAAAGTTGAACTGATTGATATAACCAAGAAAAAGCCACACAGCGGTGGCGGTAATTATCGTGGTGGAAGGCCTAGCGGTAGACGTTCTGGCGGAGGGCGTCATGGTGGACATCGATCAGGATCCAAAAACTTCAGACCACGGAAAAGCCAAGATGGTGATCCTAGTGGAAATATGGGGCGATATGGAACCAGTAACCAAGATAATAGAGGAGATCGTTACCGGCAAAGCGATGGGAGTTCATATCGAAGTAATTCTCGAGGAAATAGAGATTACAATAATTCCGACCGAAATAGCAGGTATAATGATTCTAAACCAAATAAATCGATAACACCCAGAACCGGATATGATGATTTTAACCGGTTCTAAACTATTAATTGGCTAAATTTTTTAGTAAGGATCCACAATAAGCTATGGCTAAAACTTTAAAGAAAGCCGCTGATAAAACACTTATTAAGCGGCTTTACTTTTACATACAGCCCTTTGTCGGATATATAGTACTCGCTATAGTACTTTCATTAGCAGTTGCTTATCTAGGAACTGTTCGACCCAAATTAACCCAAATTGCCGTTGATGATTATATAGCCTTTGATAATTTTGAAGGCCTATTTACGGTTATTCTTTTACTTTTTGGGGCTCTATTTGGAGAATTTATCTTACTCATTGTTAACACCTATTTAACTAGATGGTTTGGGCAGAATGCCTTATACTCACTACGAAGTGCGGTATTTGAAAAAATTCAAAGCCTCCATGTGCAATATTTTGATCGAAGTCCTATTGGACGCTTAATCACTCGAACTACCTCTGATGTAGAGGCGCTAAGTGAACTATTGTCTGATGGTGTGGTCGCCATTATTGGCGACCTGTTTCGAATATTTTTTATACTATACTTCATGTTCTCAATGAATTGGGAACTTAGTTTAGTCACTATCGCTATTCTTCCAGTCCTATTTTATGCCACATTTTGGTTTAAAGAACGCGTTCGAGTTAGTTTTCTGAAAGTACGCGATCAAATCTCACATTTGAATTCCTTTGTTCAAGAACATATTAATGGGATGAAAGTGGTTCAGTTGTTCAATCGAGAACAATATCAACATGAAAAATTTCAAAAAATAAATCAAAAACATAAAGAAGCCCATGTAGAAACCATTTTCTATTTCAGCATTTTTTGGCCACTGGTAGAAGTATTTGCTTCCTTTGCTATGGCTTTGATAGTGTGGTATGGTGGAGGAAGAGCTCTAATGGGAGGGGTAAGCTTTGGTGTTTTGTTAGCTTTTATTCAATACGCTCGTCAATTCTTCCAACCTATACGCGGTTTGTCAGAAAAATTTAATACCCTACAATCTGCTTTAGCCTCCTCAGAAAGAATATTTGAGGTTTTAGACACCGAACATCAAATAAATACTCCTAACAATCCTTCTGCTCTTAAAGATCCAAAAGGGCACATCAGCTTTAAAAATGTTTGGTTCAGGTACAATGATGAAGGAAACTGGATCCTTCAAGATATAAGTTTTGAGGTACAACCTGGGGAGCACTTAGCTATAGTTGGAGCAACAGGTGCAGGAAAAACTACTATTATCAACCTAATACTTAGATTTTATGAAATCCAAAAAGGGAGCATTTGTATCGATGGGATTGACATTAGAGAACTTGAATTATCAGAACTTCGCATGTTATTTGGACTTGTATTACAAGATCACTCACTATTTACTGGCACGGTCTATGAGAATATATCATTAGGGAACCCACAAATTAGTTTAGCTAAAGTAAAAAAAGCAGCTGAAGATGTAGAAGCAAGTCGTTTTATAAAAAAACTGCCTGGTGAATATGAATATGTACTTCAAAAACAGGGTTCTGCATTGTCTATGGGGCAAAAACAATTAATTTGTTTTGTTAGAGCCTTGGTATACAATCCACTTATTATGGTTCTTGATGAAGCTACTTCGAGTGTAGATTCTGAGACCGAAGCGCTAGTCAACATTGCTAGCAAAAAAGCAATGAAAGGTAGAACTACCATTGCTATTGCACATCGTCTTTCTACTATACAGGATGCTCATACCATCCTGGTAATGCACAAAGGTCAAATACGGGAAGTAGGCACGCATCAAGAACTACTTGAGCAAGAGAATGGCATCTACCGCAAACTATACGAATTACAATACAAAGACCAATCGGTGCAAGTCTAACTTTTCTTATTTGATCGCTTTCACCACTCCATAACGGTATAGTCCAAAGAATCCTCTTTTTGATTCGTACTCTACTGATTCAAAGGTGCTTTGTAGTTCTGCTATGATTTCAGAATTAATATAGACCCCATGTAACATCATCCAGCGATAAAACCAATTTGAAGAAGTCGACAAAAAGTCAACGATATAAAGTACTCCTGAATCCTTCATATTTTGATGTATAGATTCAATGAGTGTAGGTATATTTTCATTCATACTCATTGAATAGGAGCAGATAAAGCAGTCCACGGATGAATGTAGTAGTGTGTTCGAGGAAAAATATTCTTCACGTAATTGTACATTTTTGAGCTTCCGTATTTTTTTATAGGCTTTGTTTAACATATGATTAGATGCATCAAATCCATAAAAAACAATGTTTTTAAACACCGGTGCCAGCGCAGAAAGGTGATATCCTGTACCGCATCCAATTTCAACTATACAAGGTGTAGAAGAAGGTGCAGAAGGAACTGTAGGATTTTCTTTAGTTAGCTCTTTTAATTCAATTCTTAGATTATCACCAAGCCACTTTCTACCCCATAAAATAGCCCATCTGGTAGCATCGTATTGATGACTATTCCAACGGTAATAGCGGTTAAGATGTCGCTCTGTCTTTGATATTACCTGTGCTTCATTCATTGATTGGCTTGATTAACGATTAATTAAATAAGTACTCGAGTAGCTGTACACGCGGTCTTCTCTCAATTCATTCCTTTTCATTTGTTTCACTATAAATTTTTTAGCAACTAATTCATCTATCCATGGTGCTGTTTCGTAGGAAGATCGAAATAGAATTTTAGTGACAGATGGGAGTTCATTTAGGCGATCCCAGGTCTCTTTAAGCTCAATAAAGCCCTTATTATTATTATATAACCAGTCTTGATGATCCAATAGGTTAACATGTGTATAAGACATTGAGCCGTTGTTGTTTAATAAATCTAGTAATGATGAGTGACCTAATGTAATATGATTAATGCACTCCTTTAACTTTAAGAAATTGTATAATTGCAAATATCTTGGTGCAAAACTAGGGTCATAGCATCCATCCCAATATAATCTCCAATATGGATTTTCAGATAGTTTTTGTTCAACCAGAAGTGTATATAAAGTATCCTTTAGAAATGGAAGCAAAGGGCCTATGCTCTGCTGCTGACTCATCGGAATCCCCCCAAGATAGAGTACCCAAGGGTGAACCCATAAGGCTAATGACCAATGCTGAGTCATTTTATCCCACAATGGCTCGAATAGTCCCTGTCTTATTTGGATATCTTCAGTATGTATAAACTCGGTAATGCTTTTTTCCACGCCCATACTGCGAATACTAAACAGTAATAATCGTGATAACCAACCTGTGGTACCGTATCGATAAAATCCCATTCCTTGAGGGTCGAAAAAATGTTGTTTGCGGCTCCAAAAGGATTGAGCTTGCGGAGTTAAATGGGGCAATAAATCCTCGAAATACCTAAGGTAGTTTGGTACTTTACCCACACCAAAAAACGCCCAAAATACATCAAAATCATATGCTGATATAATATGTTTTTTTAGCTCAACCAAATGCAGTTGAATAGGGTTGATATCTACCGCATGAATATTAGAGGCTCCTTCTAATGCATAGTTAAAAAGATGGTCCCCCGCACTTGCAATGGTTAATATGGAGGAATTATGATCGAGTTGAAGGAGATTTTGATCAATCGTCACATCTTCCCAGCTTATGGTATAGATTAGTTTTTTTGTAAAGAATAGAGGTATGCTCATTGACACAGGACATCTCTTTTACCTACACTGTTACCATTTACAAAGTGGAAAATTTCGTACATTATTTATGGTAAACAATTTACGATTTGTACAAAATGAATGGAAATAAGAAATCAACTGCAAGCCGATTACAGAACTGTATTACATTAGTTGGTAAGATACTTTTTTCATCCAAAATAAATGGGCAGTTTTCTAGATCAAAGTCTTCGTCTTCAGAAGTAAACCCTCAATGGAATTGGCTGATGAACGAATATCAAAAAGAGTATAGAATATTGAGAAGGAAAGCCAGAATACATCCTGAAAATGCCATAGTGGGTGCTTTATTGGTTGGGTTTCTCTTGGGATTGGGTACATTGAATAGGGTAAATCGGAAACGAAAATAGACATATAGAATGGCGGTTATGAACGAACAATTACAGGAACATTTTCAGCGGTTAGATGCGCTAAGGGGGTATCTTTGACTACGATAAACGAAGTATTCGAATCATTGAGTTAACCCAGCAAACACAGGATCCTTCCTTTTGGAATGATCCGGTAGAGGCCCAAAAAGTCATGAAGGATTTGGGATATCAAAAATCCTTGATTCAGGATTGGGATACTCTTAACAGTCTTAAGGAAAGTATTATGGTTTACTTAGAATTTATTGAAATGGGTGAGCCTGTTGAGCAAGAATTATCAATTGAAACCGAAAAATTTCTTTCCCAATTAGACTCCCTTGAACTAAAAAATATGCTCAAGGAAGAAGATGATCATCGTGATGCAGTGGTCCAATTTAGTCCCGGTGCCGGAGGTACAGAGAGTCTGGATTGGGCTGAAATGCTGTATCGAATGTACACGAGATGGGCCGATCAAAATGGGTATAAGGTTTCAGTTATGGACTATCAAGATGGTGAGGTAGCTGGATTAAAAAGTGCTACCATTGAGGTTCAGGGAGAGAATGCCTATGGATTTTTAAAAGCGGAAAGCGGTGTTCATCGATTGGTACGAGTATCACCCTTCGATAGTAATGCTCGACGCCATACTTCTTTTTGTTCCGTATTTATTTCTCCTCTGGTTGATGATACCATTGAGCTAGACATTAACGAGAAGGATATCGAACTACAACGTTTTCACTCCTCAGGTGCGGGTGGACAGAATGTAAATAAAGTGGAAACAGGAGTTCGACTTATTTGGACAGGTAAACTATCCGATGGCCGTGATGAAAAAGTTGTAGCAGAGTGTCAACAGGAGCGATCTCAACTCCAAAACCGGGAGAAAGCCTTGGTTTTATTGAAATCAAGAATTTACGAACTAGAGAAAGAAATTAGGGAGGCTGAGAAAGCTAGATTAGAAGGAACAAAAGGGAAAAATGAATGGGGATCTCAGATTAGAAGTTACGTATTTGACGATCAACGAGTAAAAGACCATCGAACCGGGCATGAAACATTCAATGTTTCAGGGGTTATGGATGGGGATTTGAATGATTTCATAAAAGCATATCTACTACTACAAGCTCATGCATAAATATGACATGCTTATTATTGGAAGTGGTCTAGCAGGACTTTCCTTCGCTTTAAAAGCTGCAGAATCTGCACGAGTGGCAGTAATTACGAAAAATGAACTCAAAGAAACCAATACTTGGTATGCCCAAGGCGGGATTGCTGGAGTAATGGATTTAAATCATGATTCTTTCGAAAAACACATTCAGGACACATTAGTAGCAGGTGCAGGACTGTGTGACACCAATGCAGTGTCAAAAATGGTGTATAAAGCCCCAAAACTCATTCAGGAGCTGGTTGATTATGGGGTTGGCTTTACTCGTAAAGGAGATCAATTAGACCTAGGAAAAGAAGGGGGGCATTCCGAAAATCGGATTGTTCATGCAGCGGATGCGACGGGTAGAGAGGTTGAAAATGTTCTCGCGAAAAAAGTGAAAAATCATCCTAACATTGACGTCTTTGAATATTTTTTTGCAATGGAATTGCTTACGGAACATCATCTAGGCAAGAAGGTGAAATATTTACCTGAAATCCACTGTTTTGGCGTTTATGCTCTGAATTGTAAAGAAGGAATGGTAGAGACATTTTTAGCTAAGAAAACGGTGCTTGCAACCGGCGGTATAGGTGAGGTTTATGCCCATACCACAAATCCCACCATTGCTACCGGGGATGGTATTGCCATGGCCTATAGAGCAAAGGCCCATATACAGCATATGGAATTCGTACAATTTCACCCAACCACTTTACAAATTCCTGAAGCTGATTCTTATTTAATTACCGAAGCATTACGCGGTTTTGGAGCTATTTTAAGGAATTCATCCGGGCATGCCTTTATGAAAGATTATGATAAAAGAGGTGAACTGGCCCCAAGGGATATAGTGGCTCGCGCTATAGACGATCAACTTAAAAAACGCGGAGACAAAGCGGTCTTATTAGATGCATCCAGTCTTGAATCTTCTGTATTATTGGAACACTTCCCAAATATTGCCAAAGAATGCGTAAAATACGGTTTAGATATCACTATAGATAATATTCCAGTAGTTCCTGCTGCCCATTATTTGTGTGGAGGCATACGGGTTGATGAATTTGGTCAAAGTTCAATAAAACACCTTTATGCCATAGGTGAGACTGCATGTACTGGTGTTCACGGGGCGAATCGGTTAGCATCAAACAGTTTGCTCGAAGCATTGCATTATGCGGACACCGCTGTAAGCCATGCTTTAAACCAATATAATAACATTGATTTTGAAACTAGAATACCCGATTGGAGTGTCGAGGGCACCTTCAATAATAAAGAGTGGATTTTAGTATCGCACAACCGTGAAGAGCTTCAACAAGTAATGTGGGATTATGTAGGAATTGTACGCAGTGATATGAGATTAGAAAGAGCGCTAAGGCGACAAACTCTTTTATATAATGAAGTAGAAGAGTTTTATCATAGAACCAGTTTAACTCCTGAATTACTTGAATTGCGTAATCTAATAAGTATTGCCTACCTAATTATTCAAGCTGCAATGGCTAGAAAAGAGAGTTGTGGCCTCCATTATAACGTAGATTATGAAACTTATGGGCGGCCCAGTTTAAGCGATATCTAATCATGGAAAATGTAGTCAAACCTATATGCCGGTGGGGTATAACCGGGGAGATTGGAGCTGGCAAAAGTACTGTCGCTGCCTTTATTACTCAGTTAGGTATACCAGTATTGGACCTTGATTCAATAGCAAAACAACTAATGCAAAATAATGAATACCTGTGTGCACAAATTAAAGCGGAGTTTGGGGACGATGCGTACATTGGCAATGAACTAAACAGGGGATACTTAGCCGAAAAAGCCTTTAAAAAAGGGCAAGTTGGTAGACTAAATGCAATTGTTCATCCTGCAGTATACGAAGAAGTGAGGAGGCTAGAATTTAAAATTGCCGAACAAGGTCAAAAAATTATTGCTAAAGAAAGCGCATTATTACTCCAAAACGGACGCCCTAAAGACGTAGACTTTATAATTTGGGTTCAATCGAGCAAAGAAAAACGCAGAAATAGATTATCAAAAAGACCACATTTAACACATATGGACATTGACGCTAGAATAAAGCATCAATCCTCATTACACCTTACTCAACATCTTGATAAGGATCGTGATATAGTTCTTTACAATAACGAGACAATACAAGCACTACACAAAAAGGTATCACAGCTAACTTCACAGCTTAAAACAGAATGCGATACCCTTCTTCAATCCCGTGGGTGATAGCATAACCACCATTTGTTTCAACCACATATTTAGCTGGGGCCCCAGAAGGAAGGCCTCTCTCAGAAAAGGGGGTGGTTGAATGGTATATGCTAACAATGATACTATCTGCATTCACATACATGATATCCAAGGGTAGTGGTGTATTTGCCATCCAAAAACTTAAGGGTTCTTCTTTGTCAAAAATAAAAAGCATCCCATGATTTTCAGGAAGTTCTCTTACATCCATTAATCCCTGACTCCGTTCCATTACATCATCCGATATTTGCACCTCCACGCTGCTAATTTGCTCCATGTCAGCGTCAAGGAAATGTACTGTTTGTTCTGGAATGACTACTCGTCCATTGTAGGTAGAAGAGTTGGATTTTGAAGTTTTACTATCGCCGCAGCTTATTAAAACAATAAAAAATAAAAGAATCGTAGGGAATACTACTTTATTTAATTTCAAAAGATTGCTCATGAGTTGTTGATCCATTGGTTATTTGAACTGTATAAGTACCTCTTACAAGGTAACTGTTCATCGTTGGGCTCCATAGGTTCCAGTGAAAGGTGTTAAATCCTTTTTGTACATCCATAGTGGTCGAGTAAAGGGACGTTTCGTCCTGTTTAACGTCTATGGCGATTTCGAACGAATCCGTTGTTTGGTTTCTTTTTCTAGATGAGGATTCCTGAACAAAAAATAACGCCTCAAAATTTGGCTCAAATGGATCACGATAGTCTACCGATTGTGATCCCCATCTACTAGAGTAGCGCATATCACTGAGACTGAATAAAGTTGTGGATTCGTTTATCCTAGGAACTACCTCATGAAAAGGAGTCACATCGAGTACATAAATACTACGTCCATGTGTAGCTACTACCAATTCTAAATCACGGGGATGAACAACCATATCATAGGAGGCAACGTTGGGTATATTATTTAGCAAATGCCACTCTTTTCCGTCATTTAAACTTATATAGCTACCGTGATCTAGCCCAACGTATAAAATTTGTGGTTCTATAGGGTCTTGTACCACAATATTGACAACATCGTCCGGTAAGTTGCCTTTAACTGATACCCATGTTTCACCAAAATCAGTGGTTTTATACACATTGGTTACAAATTCATCAAACCGATATCCATTCAATGAAACATAAGCTATTGAGGGGTCATGAGACGAGGCATGCACCTCTGAAATCCAACGGTAGGCAGGTAGACCTTCGCTCACATCTATCCATGTAGCACCCCCATCCGTGGTACGTTGAACTTTTCCGTCATCTGTTCCAATCCAAATAATTTCAAAAGAGAGGGGGGACTCAGCAATAGTAGTAATGGTGGAAAAAGGAACATCTCCATTGGGTAGGTTATAACTTAGATCAGGACTAATAGCCTTCCAGCTTTTTCCTTCATCAAACGACCGATTTAAGCGTTGTGAGCCAAAATATACTATATCAGGATTATGATGACTGAGCTCAACGGGTGTGTTCCAATTGTAGCGGTACCTGTCTTCACCCACTTCGTGCCGTGGGGTTATTCTATATGAGGTTCCATCACTTAGATCTCTTCGAACATAGTTACCATATTGAAATCCCACGTAAACAATGTCGCTATTCTCAGGATGTGGGTTAACGTGCATGCCATCTCCACCATAAAGACGCTCCCAAGGTTGTTCTCTGTTTGGTGTGGACCTAGAGGAGCCTTTCCATGTCCCATTGTCCTGAAGACCACCGTAAATATTATAAGGTGTATCCATATCTACATTCACGGTATAAAATTGACCTACTGGAGCTACATTATGATGAATGAAGTTTTCCCCTCCATCCTTACTTTCGTATAAGCCACCATCATTACCCAGCAAAAGATGCTCTCCGTCTTTGGGGTTAACCCATAAAGCTTGGTGGTCTACATGAATACGTTGGTTTTCGGCAATGGGCGACCAATTTTTACCAGCATCCGTTGATTTTAACATAGGAACACCCATTATGTAGAGTGTGTTGGCATCGCTGGGATCTACTCGAATTTCACCAAAATAATAACCATACGTAAAGTAAACATTGTCTAGTGCTATGTCGTGCGTTTTTTCCCATGATTCCCCACCGTTATCCGTTTTATAGACCTCAGCGCCAATAATTTCTGTGTCAAAAAGCTCTGCATTCGCATCACCCAAATAGTCGGCTAGGGCATTAGGGGCGTAATTACCAGCACTAATGTCTTCCTTAATACTTGTAGCGGTATACTTAGTTGGAAAACCATTACGCCGTAAAAATTGATTGAGTTCTTCATTATCTAGTGATGAAAAATCTTTTGAACTCATGTCCCTAAACTCATCAACCTGTAATCCCCTGTTTCCATCATTATTTGACTCGACTTTACGAACATCTTGATTATCGATTAGGGCATAGATAAGATCAGGATTATCTGCACTTATACTCAGGCCAATTCTCCCTAAAGTTGTGCCGGTAGGTAGGCCATTTGATGCTAATTCCCAGTTATTTCCCCCATCTTTTGAATGATAAACCGCAGAACCGGCACCACTCTCAACAAAATTCCATGCTTCTCTGGAGCGTTCCCAAGTAGCGGCCCACAATAAATCTGGATTATCGGGATGAATAATCAGGTCTATCACTCCAGTGTTATCATCAATGAAAAGAGTTTTTTCCCAATTTTGTCCACCATCTTTGGTCAAATAAACCCCCCGATCCTCATTTTTCGAGTACAATGCACCCATACTACCTACCCATACAACATCTGGATTTTCGGGATGAATAATAATCCTACCTATATGCTGAGTACCTTCCAAACCTATAAGCATCCAAGTATTTCCCGCATCAGTTGTTTTATAGACTCCGGTACCTGCATAGGTACTTCGGCTCGAATTATTTTCTCCAGTACCAGTCCAGATTATATTTGGGTTAGAATTCGAAATGGCTATGTCACCTATTCCCATTGCACCACCTTGGTTGTCAAATACGGGTTGCATAGTAGCTCCGCCATTGGTGGTCTTAAATATACCGGCCGAACCGAAGCCCACGTAAAAAATCCTCGCAGTATCCGGATGCACAGCGATGTCAGATACCCGGCCACTCATGGTAACAGGACCGACATTACGAATAGGGTACGAGTGCAGTATTGATTGAGCTCTGTGCTCATTGCGCTCTTGTACACTGTTCATAAGCTGTAGGGTGCTTGTGGCACCCGGTTTGGTAAGTTGAGCTTGTAAAGGGAGGGTGAAAAAAATTGCGGCTAATAGATATAGACCTATAATCTTCATAATAATCAATAGTTATCGTAAGGTTGATTGAAAAGAAACGTGAATTACTTTGTGGGGTTAGTCATGAGTATGTTCGTTCGTTATATCTAACATGCTCATGTATCTTCTATTTTTAGTAGGGATAGTTAATTTAATAAAGTATAAAGTAATAGACATTACTACAAAAAAGGAACAACATTATTTTGAGGAGGTAAGGTGTATTAATCTAAAGAGTGCACTTTATAATTCTTCTGAAATTGAAATTTACGCCATTTTAACCTATATTATACGTTGTAGTGGGCGCCGAGAGGTTCCCGCTTTTTTTATTTTTTATAACTATAGTTAAAGCAAAAGTTTACTCAGTATAAACAGCATGGAAACCAGCACGGATAAAATCTTCGAATTAGCACAGGAATGTGCTTCTTCGCACGGCTTGTTTGTGGTAGATGTGGAAATCAAACACACTACGCCCATGGAGTTGTGGATTTATCTCGACAAAGAAGAGGAGGATCTATCAATTGATATTTGTTCTAAAATTAGCCGTGAATTGGGCTTTTTACTTGAGGCTTTTGACGTAGAACTAGGTCGTTATCGGCTCAATGTTTCTTCACCCGGATTGAGTAGACCTTTGAGTGATATTCGTCAATATCCCAAGAACGTAGGTCGTACTTGCAGAGTGCGATATCGAAAAGACAATGAAGAAGTTGATAAAATCATGGGGCGATTAAAGGATGTTGACTCCACGAATATTCAACTAATCGTTGAAGATGAAACTATAGTAATTCCTTTTGCTAACATTATTGAAGCCAAAATTATCCCTACAATCTAACTTTAAATTTAACCTCAATGCAGCCTGATTTTTCTAAACAAATTATTTCCTCTTTTGCTGAAATAGCAAAAGAAAAAGGTATTGATCGAGATCTTCTGTTAACCATATTGGAAGATGTATTTAGAACAATGATTCGAAAGAAATACGAAACGGATGATGCGTTTTCGGTGATTTTGAATGCAGATAGAGGAGAAATTCAAATTCTGCATGTACAGGAAGTTGTACCGTCAGAAGAATTAACGGATCCTGTAGGTGAAATATCTCTAGAAGATGCCCAAAAAATTGATCCTGATATCGAATTGTACGATGAGTTAGCTCAGGAAGTTAACATCTTGGATTTTGGACGAAGAGCAGTGAATATGGCTCGTCAACAATTAGCGCAACGCATCCGAGAAATTGAGAAAGACAACATCTATGAAGATTATACCGATCGAGTAGGCGAAATCATTCTGGGTGATGTATATCAGGTGCGTCATAATAAAGATATTCTGGTGAATCATAATGGGATTGAACTCTTACTACCTCGAAATGAACAAATTTATAAAGACCGATACAGAAAAGGGGACACCATTCGTGCAGTTGTAACTGGTGTACACATGAAAAATGGCAACCCAACCGTAATAATTTCGAGGACTTCTGAACTCTTTTTAGAACGTTTATTTGAAAATGAAATACCTGAAGTATTTGACGGTATTATCGACTTAGTCAAAGTAGCCCGAGCCCCTGGAGATCGTTCCAAAGTGGCTGTTCAGTCACATGATGAGCGAATTGATCCCGTTGGCGCTTGTGTTGGCATGAAAGGAATTCGAATTCATGCGATTGTTCGGGAATTACAGAACGAGAATATTGATGTAATCAATTACACCAAAGATCGAGTTGAATTCATTAAAAGAGCACTTCAACCTGCTGACGTAATGAAAGTTGAGTTAGACGAAAAGGGAGAAAAAGCTAGTGTTTTAGTACCTGCTGATCAGGTTTCTAAAGCTATTGGCAAAGGTGGTGTTAACATTCGTCTTGCTTCAAAATTATCCGAATGTGAAATTGATGTTTATAGAGAAGTAGAAGAAGAAGATGATATCGATTTAGCTGAGTTCACGGATGATTTTGGTGATGAAACCATTCAACTTCTATTTTCAATTGGTTGTGATACGGCTCGTGCGGTGTTGGAACTGAATGCCGATGAAATTGTTAGTCGAACCAACGATAATATAGATGAAGCATTGGCTCGTAAAATTATTGAAGTCATTGCTTACGAATTTGAGGATTAGGATTATACAATTCAATCATAAATTGGTAGTTTAGACCGTATACAAAACACTTATACATGCCCATAAATAGACCCAAACCGTTATTCAAAGTAGCTTCTGAATTCAATGTATCTACTCAATCCATCGTAGATACATTAGAAGGCAAAGGACTTACTGCCTCCAATCGTCCAAACTTTAAGATTACACCCGACATGTATGTTGTCCTAGAGCAGGTTTATGGGGAAGACAAAGCCAAAAGCGCAGATCATGAACGCGCTAAAGAAGCTTATGAGTCAAGACGCAATCAAATGATGAATCAGCGTAATGACAGCGTTACGGTAGATCAATATTTGGAGCCAATGGAAGACGAAGGTCCTATAGATAAAACATCTACAGTCTCAATTGAAGATGATCTACTTGGTACACTTGAATCCGTGGATGAGGGTACCACTCCTATCCAAGTGGAGGTGACAGAAGAGATCTCTGGCGAAGTTCAGATCCCTGAAGATAAAGTTGAAGTGAATTTAGAGCCAAATACTGAAAAAGACAAACCAGCTGAGAGTGTTACTGCGGTTGTAGAAGAAAAATTAACAAGCTCTTCGGCCTCTACAAATTCTGATAACGAAACTACATCTAATAAGTTAAATGAAACAAATGAGGTTGAAAAGCAGACTTCTGAATCTAAAATGACTGGACCTCTTGCATTAGCTGGGCAAATTACTGAATCCACTAGTGAAGATGCATCCAAAGATAGTAAGGATGAACAGACAGTTGTAGAAGTAAAACAAGACGATAAGGAAAAGGGTGAGGAGACTACTTCGCCTCAGAACCCAACATCGGATGTAGAAAGTGAAGAAGACATCATTCGAGGGCGTGCTGGTAAGCTTGAAGGAACAAAAGTATTAGGTAAAGCTGCATTTACTAGCGATATAAGTTCTGATGGACAACCTAGAAAGAAAAGAAAGCGTAAAAAGGACCGACCTAATACACCAGTGGGAACCCAAGAAACATCTACTTCCAAACCAACTGTAACGACTAAGAAGAAGTCTAAAAAGAAGGTTAGTAAAAACGAGGTGGATGAGATTGATGTAGATCGTATGATGAAAGAAACGCTGAAAAAAATTCAGGGTGGTTCTACGGTCGGAAATAAACGAGGCAAGAGAAGAAGACAACGTAAGGAAGAAAGAGAAGAGGAATTACAGTTACAGCAAGAACAAGACGCGCAAGGTAATTCAGTTATCGAGGTTACTGAGTTTATAACTGCGAATGACTTGGCAGAAGAACTTGAGGTAAGTGTGACAGATATCATTTCTGCCTGCATGAGTATTGGACTCATGATTACGATAAATCAACGTTTAGATGCCGGAACTATTGAGTTAGTTTCTGAAGAATTTGGTAAAGAAGTTGTCTTTATCGATGCAGAGGAAATGGTTGAAGAGTTTGAAGAAGAAGTCGATGACGAAGCTGATTTACAAGGTAGAGCACCCATTATAACGGTAATGGGGCATGTTGACCACGGTAAGACCTCTTTGTTAGATTATATCCGAGAAGCACGAGTAGCAGAGGGTGAAGCTGGGGGTATCACTCAGCATGTTGGAGCCTATGCGGTTTTACATAAAGAAAAGAAAATCACCTTTCTAGATACACCAGGTCACGAGGCGTTCACCGCTATGCGTTCACGTGGAGCACAAGCCACTGATATAGTAATTCTAGTTGTTGCTGCTGATGACTCGGTTATGCCTCAAACTATTGAAGCGATTAATCACGCGAAGGCGGCTGGTGTCCCAATGGTAGTTGCCATTAATAAAATGGACAAACCTGGTGCCTCACCAGATACGATAAAGCAGCAGTTATCCGACCATTCGGTTATTGTCGAAGACTGGGGAGGATCTACACAGTTTGCATTGGTATCAGCAAAAACTGGTATGGGAATTGCCGATTTACTTGAAAAAGTAGTGATTGAAGCAGAATTATTAGAATTAAAGGCTAACCCCGATCGGCGTGCAGATGGTGTTGTACTCGAATCTAGATTAGATAAGGGTAAAGGTATTGTGGCAAATATCTTGGTCCAGAATGGTACACTAAAAGTGGGGGACCCATTTGTCGCTGGACCTTGTTATGGTAGAGTTCGAGCAATGGAGAATGACTTAGGTATACGAATCACAGATGCTGGACCCGCAACACCTGTACAGCTAACAGGATTTGATGAAATACCTCAAGCAGGTGATAAAATACGTGTTGCAACTGACGAAAAAACTGCAAAAGAAATAGCGAATCAACGTCAACAAATTCGTCGTGAACAAGCGCTCAGAAAAACCAAACATATGACTCTGGATGACTTATCCAGAAGAATGGCCCTAGGCGAGGTATCTGAACTCAACATTATTATTAAAGCAGATGTAGATGGCTCAATTGAAGCTCTATCTGGTGCACTGCAAAAATTAGGAACCGAAGAAGTATCCGTGAGTATTATTCACACAGGTGCTGGTGCCATATCAGAATCGGACGTGCTTTTAGCTTCTGCATCCGATGCTATTATTATTGGTTTTCAAGTTCGACCTACCGCACAGGCTAGAAAACTTGCGGAGAACGAGGAAATAGATATTCGATTATTTAGTGTAATTTATGATGCAGTGGATGAAGTAAGAGATGCACTTGAAGGCTTGTTATCTCCCGAAATAAAAGAACAGATCATGGGTTCAGTTGAAGTACGAGAGATTTTCAAAGTATCAAAAGTAGGAACCATTGCAGGATGTTATGTTACTGATGGTAAAATTGACCGAAACAACCCACTTCGCATCATACGAGATGGAGTTGTCATCTATGATGGTGAAATTGGGGCTTTAAAACGTTTCAAGGAAGATGTAAAAGAGGTGAGTTCTGGTTACGAATGTGGAATCAGTATTCGGAATTATAATGACTTAAAGGTTGGAGACTCCTTTGAAAGCTATAAAATGACCGAAGAAAAACGAACCTTAGACGAATCAAATTAACATGAGTATCCGCTTACAACGGTTAAATGAATTATTTCGTCGAGATTTAGGGGAAATTATTCAGCGTAACTTCCAGCCTGATGGCTGTTTTGTAACCATCACTAAAGTGCAGTTAAGTCCTGATTTATCGATTGCTAAGGTATATTTAAGTGTTTTTTCGCCAAATCGTGATCCCAAAACAATATATTCGTATCTGGACGATCAACAAAAGCAGATCAAATTTGAGTTAGCCTCTCGGATACGAAATCAAGTGCGTAAAATACCAGAGCTTCATTTTTATGAAGACGATACTAGTGAATACGTAGACTCTATAGAACAGCTATTTAAAAAAATAGAAAAGAAGTAAATAGGTCATTACGCTAGCAGTATGCAATGGACTGATTTTCCAATTTTTGATTCATTAAACTTTCCTTCTGAATTTGAAGCCATAGATACTATAGCTGGTATACTACTAGTTAATAAACCACTTGGTTGGACTAGTTTTGATGTGGTTAAATATGTCCGTTCCAGAATCCAAAGAAAAAAGGTGGGACATGCTGGAACTTTGGATCCTATGGCTGATGGGCTGTTGGTATTGTGCTTTGGGAAGGCCACGAAAAGTATCGATCAAATTCAGTCACAAACCAAAGAATATATTGCCCAAATTAAGTTTGGTGCAAGCACGCCAAGCTATGACGCTGAAACAGAGGTCGATGAGGTAGCTGATTGTAAACATATCAATTTACATGATATACAACAGGTTTTACTTGATCATTTTAACGGTGAAATTCAACAAATACCACCTATGTACTCAGCTTTAAAAAGAGATGGTAAAAAGCTGTATGAATTAGCGCGTAAAGGTAAAACTATTGAATTAGAATCACGGCCTGTTCACATTTATTCAAGCCATATTCATTCATTTAAGGATGATATATTAGAACTCAAGATCAGCTGCTCTAAAGGAACTTATATTCGTAGCATAGCCCATGATCTTGGCATTGCATTAGGATCACGTGCTCACCTATGTGGGTTAAAAAGAAGTAAAATTGGTGATTTTAAGACTGAAAAAGCTATTGAAATCAATGTTTTTGATTCTTTGATTAAGTAATATTTTTTCTAACTTTTTGATCTTATGACAGAGATTCGTTACATCGATGACATCCTTTATCAAAAGGATACAGTGCTAACAGTGGGTACATTTGATGGTATACATCAAGGTCATATGTCTCTGATGAAGCGGCTAGTACAAAAGGCTAAACAATATAAATGTAGAAGTGTGGTAGTTAGCTTTGATCCACATCCTAGAAGTATAATTCATGCGGGAGATGATGGTATCAAATTGTTAACGACCTTAGATGAACGCTCAAGGCATTTGAGTGAAATAGGTGTGGATGTTTTGTGTATCATTCCATTCACGCGAGATTTTTCACTCCAAAATTCAGAAGAATTTGTAACCAATATACTATCCGCTAAAATTGGCCTATCGTATTTTATTATTGGGTATGATCATCACTTTGGAAAGAATAGAGATGGGAATGCTGAAACCTTACAGAAAATGTCTTCACATCTAAACTTTGAGGTTGAGATAGTGGACAAAAAAGAAATGGGTGATTTAACGATTAGTAGTACTAAGATTCGCCAATCTCTAGAGATGCATGGAAATGCAATCCAGGCAGAAGAATTCTTGGGGAGGCCATACAGCTTTGAGGGCGTAGTAGTGCATGGTGACGGACGAGGTAGAACCATTGGATTCCCAACAGCGAACATTCAATTAAGTCATAGAGATAAGCTCATACCAAGAGAGGGTATCTATGCGGTTCTTGCGCAATTAGATGGCCATATGTACAAAGGGATGATGAACATAGGTAATAGGCCGACTTTTAATGGGCTAAATCAACGTATTGAGGTTCATTTGTTTTCATTCAATGAACAGATTTATGGGCAAAACCTTAGAGTATTCTTAATAGATCGAATTCGTGATGAACAAAAGTTTACTAGTTCAAATGAATTAGTAACCCAGCTAAATTTAGACATGAAGAAAAGTCTAGAAATATTAGAAAAGCGACGTATTTAATTTGCAAGTAGCTGTTTAGATTTATTGTTCTGTTGCATAAAAAAGCGTATATTTCAAGACTAATATAGAATTGATAACATTCCAATTACATGAGCATAACCGCAGAAGAAAAAAAAGAACTTTTCACCAATTTTGGTGGTGATAGTACCAATACGGGATCAACCGAAGGGCAAATAGCCTTATTTACCCACCGAATTAATCATCTTACAGAACACTTAAAGTCTAATAAAAAAGACCATTCCTCACGAAGAGGTTTGCTTAAGTTAGTAGGTAAACGACGTCGTTTACTTAATTATTTGATGAAAAACGATATCGAAAAGTACAGAGTCCTTATAAAAGAACTTGGTATTCGTAAATAAATCGAAAGGCTCCACACTGGAGCTTTTTTTATAAATATTTTCTCTCACAAAACATTTATGTTTGTGGGATAAAGCAACAAAAGAGATAAATAATGAAAGAAGATTTTAGAAGTATTGAATTTGCACCTGGCAGAACACTATCAGTCGAGACAGGTAGAATAGCAAAGCAAGCCGATGGTTCCGTTGTGGTTCGTATGGGTGACACTATGGTATTATGTACCGCAGTAAGTGCAAAAGAACCAAAACCGGGTCAGAATTTTTTCCCTTTAACGGTCGACCATAAAGAAAGTTTTTCAGCTGCTGGGCGATTTCCTGGTGGTTTTATGAAGAGAGAAGGGAAATCAAACGAAAAAGAGATTTTATCGAGTCGATTAATTGATCGTGTCCTTCGCCCTCTATTCCCGAAAGGCTATTACAATGATACACAAGTAATTAGTTCAGTAATTTCCTCCGATGATGAGAATGATGGTGATGTATTAGGTGCCGTTGGTGCTAGTTTAGCACTACACCTATCCGACGTCCCTTTCGACGGCCCAATGGGTGAAGTTCGAGTTGGTAGAATTAATGGTGAGTATATTATTAATCCTACAGTTACCGAGTTAAAAGAATCCGATATTGATATGGTGGTAGGTGGTACCCGAGATTCTGTTTTGATGATCGAAGGTGAAATGGATGAGATTTCTGAAATTGAAATGCTCGAAGCCATTAAAGTTGCCCATGCTTCTATAGCAACATTATGTGATTTCCAGGATGAATTACGTAAAGAGTTAGGCAAAGAAAAACGTGAGTTTATACCTGCTAAAGCTGATGAAAGTGTTGAGTCAGAAGTTAAAAATCTAGCAGAAGAAAAAATGAAGGCTGTCATCGGTATTGGTCTTGGTAAAGAAGAGTACAATGCCAAGATCAAAGAAATTAAAGATGCAGTCATTGCTACCCTTGAAGAACAAGAAAAGGATGAAGCATTTATCTCAGAATCAAAAGGATTGTTGAGTCAGATTGAGAAAGATGAGCTGCGGAACATGATTTTAACTCAAAAAAGACGTATTGATGGGCGATCACCAGTAGATATTAGAGATATCTGGACTCAAGTTGGTTATATCCCTCGAACACATGGTTCTTCCATTTTTACCAGAGGAGAGACTCAAGCTCTTGTTTCCGTTACCTTGGGAACAAAAAGAGATGAACAAAATGTAGATACTCTTTTTGATCAGGAAGCAAAAAAGTTTATGCTCCACTACAATTTTCCTCCTTACTCTGTGGGAGAAGCTGGTTTTATGCGAGGCCCTGGACGACGAGAAATTGGACATGGACACCTAGCAGAACGAGCACTTAGGAAAATGATGCCTAGTTTTGATGAGTTTAGCTACGTTGTACGTGTAATCTCTGATATTACTGAATCCAATGGTTCATCTTCTATGGCTTCTGTATGTGGAGGCTCATTGGCATTGATGGACGCAGGTGTACCCCTTAGAAAACCAGTAGCCGGTATTGCCATGGGTATGATTGTCGGTGAAGAAAATACTGTTGTATTATCTGATATTCGTGGTGAAGAGGATTTCATGGGTGACATGGATTTTAAAACCGCAGGTTCTGTTGATGGTATAACCGCCTGTCAAATGGATATGAAAGTTCAAGGTATTAGTTTTGAGATAATTGAGGAAGCTTTAGAACAAGCTCGAGTTGGACGACTACATATCCTTGAAAGAATGACAGAGAGTATCTCTGTTGCACGACCAGAACTCTCGCAGTATGCTCCACAATTCCTGAAAATGGAAATTGATGGTAGTGACATTGGTGCGGTTATTGGTCCTGGCGGGAAGGTAATACAGACTCTTCAAAAAGAAACTGGTACTGAAATCATCATTGAAGAAAATGACAAAGGTAAAGGAGTCATTACTATTTCTGCCAATGATTTAGCAAAAGCGGAAGAAGCTAAAAAGAGAATTAAAATGATTGTAGGTCATTTAGAAGAAGGAGCCACTTATAAAGGGATAGTAAAATCTATAAAAGACTTTGGAGCCTTTGTAGAAGTAGCGCCTGGTAAAGATGGTTTGCTGCATATTTCAGAAATCGATCACAAACGAGTGGAAAAGGTTTCTGATTACCTTGCACTGGGAGACGAAATAGATGTTGTTTTACTTAAAGTAGAACATGGTGGAAAATTGCGTCTATCCAGAAAAGCACTCATGCCACGTGACTGATCATAACAGTAACGCATATTCTTTAAAAGGCACTCCATTAGGGAGTGCCTTTTTTGGTTAAAAAAGTTAGTTGCTAAGAATTGATTGTACAAAGCCAGGTAGATTCTAAGTGATTGCTGTATCTTTACAATTCGGACTAACAATGAAAAGTATAATCGCGTACTTGAATAGATTTAACAAATAGTACTATCCAAATTTCGCCAGAGTTAATACCTTATATATATGGAAGATTTTATAATCAAAACAGTTTTAGCTAACGGTTTAACCGTTGTAACCGAACATATTCCCAGTGTAAAAAGTGTGACTGCAGGTATTTGGGTAAAATCCGGTGCACGTCATGAGACGCAGAAACAGGCGGGGGTAACCCATTTTTTAGAACATATGTTATTTAAAGGAACCAAAAATCGAACGGCCTTTGAAATTGCACAGTCTATGGAATCTGTTGGTGGTTACCTAAATGCTTTTACATCTACAGAGTACACTTGTTACTATGCTCGTTGCCTCGACACTGAATTAACGACAGCCTTAGGTGTGTTATCAGATATGGTAATGAATCCAATCTTTCCGAAAGAGGAAATTGAAAAGGAAAAAAAGGTTGTGATAGAAGAGATGAAAATGTACCGTGATTCCCCAGATGATTATTTGTTTGAAGAATTCACTAGTCATTTATTCCAAAACCACCCACTTGGCAGGCCAATTTTAGGTTATGAAGAAACGGTATCTTCATTTTCAGATGCAGATCTCTTTCAGTACATGAGAGATCGTTACGCCCCTGAAAATTTAATTGTAGCTGTTGCGGGGAAAGTGGATCATGACGCGGTATTAAAGTATTGTGAAAGGGTACTTATAAGTCAAGATAGACAATTGGTAGAGCACCCTATTAATGTATTAAGTCCTCTGAATACTACTCCACTATCACTGACAAAAAGTATTGAACAGACACATTATATATGGGGCAGACGAGGGCTACATTTTGATGATACACAAAAGTATGTACTTTTACTTACAAACACCTTATTAGGTGGTGGCATGAGTTCTCGTCTTCATCAAAATATTCGAGAAAAATATGGCTACTGTTATTCGGTGCAAACGTTTAACCAAAGTTTTCTGGAAACAGGAATTTGGGGGGTCTATGTTGGTACTGATAAAGAATACGTTGACCATGTTCATGAATTAGTAGTAGAACAGCTAAACCTTCTTGCAAAAGAGGAAATAGCAAGTAAAGAACTATCAGAAGCAAAAGCTCAATTGAAAGGGAAACTCCTTTTGAGTCAAGAAAATACATCTAATCGGATGATGCGATTAGCCAAAAGTGAGATTTATTATAAGCGTCATGTAGACTTAGATGAACTAGTTGAGCATATTGATCGAGTTCCTGCCGAAGATATTATGACTTTTGCTCAAGGGTTTATGAGTGAAAGTGAATTTGTTGAAGCTAAACTAATCCCAAAATAGAATCATAGATAAAAGAATGAAAAGACAATTGACGTATATTCATCAATTAAAAAATCATATCTCCACGGACGTTGACCTAGCTGGCTGGGTGTACAATGTGAGAAGCAGTGGAAGCTTGGTATTCATCGAATGTAGAGACGGTTCTGGTATTTGCCAATGTGTAGTTAATAAAGAAGAAGTGTCTGAAGAGAGCTGGGAAGCAGCGATTAGTTTAAAGCAAGAATCCTCCATTCGCTTAAATGGTTTTGTAGTATCCGATGAACGAAGTATTGGTGGGGTAGAACTCCAAGTTAAGAGGCTTGAAGTAATTCAATTAGTGGCTGATTATCCAATCACACCTAAAGAACATGGCATTGAGTTTTTAATGAACCGTCGTCATTTATGGTTGCGTAGCCAGCGACAATGGGCTGCTATGCGGGTGCGAAATGGAATCATATATGCCATACATAATTTTTTTCAATCAAAAGGATTTATTCAGACAGATACACCTATTTTTACCCCCAATGCAGCAGAAGGGAGTACTACCTTATTTGAGACTGATTTTTTTAACGATAAAGCCTACTTAGCGCAAACAGGTCAACTTTACGGAGAGGCACTGGCGATGGCTTACGGTCTAATTTATACCTTCGGCCCGACATTTAGAGCCGAAAAATCCAAAACACGTCGACATTTGTCCGAATTCTGGATGATTGAACCAGAAATGGCTTTCTATGACCTAGAAATGAATATGGATTTAGCAGAAGATATGCTAAAATCTATCGTTGCTGAAGTTCTAGAGAAATATCATCATGAACTAGCGCTATTGGAACGAGATACTAGTTCTCTTAAACGATTGGTTGAAAAAGATTTTATACGAATGAAATACGATGATGCTGTTGATATACTTAACTCGGACAAAACAGCTAAAGTGTTGGATGAATTAATTCAACAACGAAAAGCAGAAAAAGAAGAACTTATCCAGGAACAAGATGCTATTCAAAAAGAACATGGTTCTGCAAAAAAATGGAGAAAGAAGCAGATAGAAAAACGTGTTATTGATATCCATACTCGAGTTGATCAGATAGAAGAAGATTTGCGCAATATTCCAAGGTGGAAAAAATCGGCCCAAGAATTTACTTGGGGTTCCGATTTCGGGGGCAGTGATGAAACGGTACTAACCATGCAATTTAATGTACCTGTTATGGTAACCCATTGGCCCGCTCAAATAAAAGCTTTCTATATGAAGCGAGACGAAACGGATACCTATGCTCTTGGAGTGGATATTTTAGCGCCAGAAGGTTACGGTGAAATAGTTGGTGGAAGTCAACGGGAAGATAATTTGGACGTCATTCTCGCTAGAATTGAGGAAGAGGGATTGGACCCAGAAGTATTTGATTGGTACATCGATTTACGACGTTTTGGAAGTGTTCCCCATGCTGGATTTGGCTTAGGGTTAGAGCGAACGGTTGCTTGGATATGCGGACTTAGTCATGTTAGAGAGACCATTGCATTCCCTCGTATGATGGGAAGGATAACGCCCTAAATAACCTTAGCTCATTTAGCGTAACATGGCACCAAAGAATTCATCCCTTGAGCTTTTTCGCGCAGCAATTGCTTCATTAAACAGGGGAGAAGTTCATCCAATTTATGTGATTGAAGGGAGTGAGCATTTCTTTATAGATCGATTTTTACAGCGAATTCTTCAAATAATTCCATCACATGAACGTGATTTCAATAGTGATTTTCTCTATGGAAATGAGGTGCAGTTAGAAGCTGTCCTTCAATTAGTCAAAAGTTATCCTATGATGGCTGAGCGGCGATTGGTTGTGGTGAAAAATGCCAATGATCTTTTTAAAAGAATGCCTGCTAATTTGCAAGATGATTTCTTGCACTATCTAAAGCACCCGAATCCTCAAACTATTTTTGTAATACATTTAGAGACTAAAATTCCAAAAAATACTCGATTAGGCAAGGGGTTACATGGGGCCGGAATACATACTTTATTATTTGATCCTCTGGCAGATCATCAGCTAGTTAGCTGGGTAATGGGCTGGGCTAAACAAGAATACTCAACCAACTTAAGTGAACAAGTTGCCCAATTACTGGCACAATTAGTGGGCAATGATTTAAAGCTTTTATCTTCAGAAATAGATAAAATTTGTACCTATACAGCTAATAGTGAAGGTGAAATTGACCTTAATAAAGTCCGTTCTATCGTTGGGTCCTATCGAGGTTTCGATGTGTTTGAACTCAAAGAAGCTATAAACCAGAAAAAAATTCAAGAAGCCTTTTTTATTGCCGAAAGAATCCTTCAACAAAGTAAATCAGATACCGGTGAACTTATTCGTATTGTGGCTTTTTTATATTCAGATTTTTTAAAACTATGGCAGATCATTCGGCTTAAGCAGGCTTCTAAATCAGACAATGAGATAAAAAAAGCTCTTCACATAAACTCTCCATATTATTACAAGCGTTTATCCGCCGATGCAAATCGGTATACTGCTGCGGATATGATGGGAATATTTAACGCATTGTTAGACGCTGATAGAGCAATCAAAGGATTTTCAACGATGGACGTTAATGGAATACTAATCCTGCTTATCAAACGCCTCATTCATCCGCATAACTACGCTTAAATTTAACTAAGTAATAACTTAGAAATTTAATAAGTCCAATACCTGCTCCTTGAGGCGATGTTGTGCTAAATAGCCATCTTCTAAATTCTTGTTGAATGGGATAGGAGTATGGATAGATGATACTCTTTTGATAGGAGCGTCTAACCACTGAAAGGCGTGCTCTGAAAGATAAGAAGCAATCTCACTCATGGGACCCATTATTTCCGAGGCTTCTTGCAGTAACAAAACACGATTCGTTTTCTCAACAGAACCTAGCAGAGTTGACCAATCGATAGGAGCTAAACTCCTTAAATCAACGACCTCAATAGAAATACCTTGTTCTTCCATTTCTTTAGCAATATCCAAAGCCCAATGAACTGGCCAGCCAAAAGTAATTATGCTCATGTGATTCCCTTCACGTAGTACCCTAGCGGCATGAATATCGGTCCATTCTGCCTTTACAGGTACCGTCTCTCTTAGGCTACGATAAAGTCTTTTATGTTCAAAAAATAAAACAGGGTTAGGTTCTAATATGGCGCTATATAGCATGTTTTGGGCATCAACCACAGTAGAGGGTACTAAAATTTTCAGGCCCGCATGAGGCATAAACCATGACTCTGGAGATTGTGAATGAAATGGCCCAGCTCCAACACCTGCTCCATGAGGTAAGCGTATGGTCAAATTAATTCCCGGCGTCCAACGGTAATGCGATTTGGCAATATTTTGAATGATTTGATTCATCCCACAACTCACAAAATCGGCAAATTGCATCTCAACAATGGGCTTAAAACCATCCAATGATAAACCTAAAGCAGCCCCTAAGATACCTGATTCTATGATGGGTGTATTTCTAATTCGTTGTTCACCAAATTCGTTTAGGAACCCATCAGATATTTTAAAAACTCCACCATATTCGGCTACATCTTGCCCCATAAGAAGCACATTTTCGTCTTCTCGTAAACTCTGTGATAATGCATTAATAATTGCATCTATAAACCGTTTTTCAACCACATTTTTTGCTACTTTAGCCTCAGGAGTAGAGCTAGATCTATATTGAGGAGCAAAAATAGCTGCTCGTTCGACTTCCTCATCAAAACTGGGATCATTGGCCACTAGTGCTTTGTTTAAGTCAGTTTTAAATACTTCTCTAAGCCGTATGCTATGTTCAGAAAATTGCTGATCGCTATAGTCGAAACTCTGACGAAGATACTGTTCAAAACGCACAATGGGATCTTTCTTTGCCCATTCAGCCATCATGTTTTTGGGCACATACGCCGTCCCAGAGGCCTCTTCATGTCCCCGCATTCTAAATGTCTGTGCTTCGATGAGCACAGGTTTACCCTTTAAAGCACTGGCTCGTGCTTCTTTCATTGCATCCATTACAGCAAATATATCATTTCCGTCTACTTGTATACCTTTAACACCATAGCCAATGGCACGGTCTACTAAGTGTTCGCATGCGTATTGTTGTGATGTTGGTGTGGATAGGCCATATCCATTGTTTTCTATGATAAAGACTACAGGTAAATTCCAAACAGCAGCCAGGTTTAAGGCTTCGTGAAAATCACCCTCACTAGTGGCTCCATCCCCGCAAAAGGATACCGCAATTGATTGATTATCTCGTAATTTATTAGCAAGTGCTAAACCGTCTGCCACAGGCATCATAGCCGCTAAATGCGATATCATACCAACTATCCTGTGCTCTAAGCTGCCAAAATGAAATGAACGTTCACGGCCCGAGCTAAAGCCATCAGCTTTACCAAAAAGTTGACAAAATAGGGGGTATAGAGGTACATTTCTACTTGTGAATACGGCCAAATTTCTGTGCATGGGGAGTAGAAAATCCTCATCATTACAGGCCTTAGTCACCCCAACCGAAATGGCTTCTTGTCCAATACCCGAGAACCACTTGCTTATTTTATTTTGTCGTAAAAGCTTAAGCATCTTCTCTTCAACGAGCCTAGGCAGCAGTAGAGAATCATACAGGTCCAAGACGCTATCTAGCTTAGGAAGACGAGTATAGTTCTTATTTGAAGTGATTAGGCGTGAAGACATTAATTCCGAAAAATTTATTTGTCTAGTAGATACGCAAAAATTAGTGGAGCAACAATGGTTGCATCAGATTCTATGACAAATTTTGGCGTATCCACACCTAATTTTCCCCATGTTATTTTTTCGTTAGGAATAGCCCCGGAATAGGACCCATAACTAGTGGTTGAATCACTAATTTGGCAAAAATATGACCATAAAGGCGCTGAGATACCCAAATCCTGTTCAATCATAGGTACCACACAAATGGGGAAATCACCAGCGATTCCACCACCAATTTGGAAGAATCCAATACCCTTTACAGATTCTTTCTGATACCATGCTGATAGGTCAATCATATACTCTATCCCGGATCTTACAACCTGTGGGTTGGTTCTGCCCTCGATACAATGAGAAGCAAAGAAATTTCCACAGGTAGAGTCTTCCCAACCGGGAACAACGATGGGTAAATTCTTTTCAGCGGCAGCTAGTAGCCAAGAGTGTTCCGGGTTAATTTGATAGGATGATGAAATATCTCCTGACAACAGTAGGTCATAAAAATATTCATGGGGAAACTTCCGAGTTCCATTACTAGCGGCATTGACCCAACGCCGGACTAAATGCTCCTCAATTACTCGCATTGCTTCCATCTCAGGTATGCAGGTATCTGTGACTCGATTATAATGATTGTTGAGCAGCTCTTGTTCGTCAAAAGGACTTAAGTCTCGATAATTAGGAATGCGCTTATAGTGATTATGAGCCACTAAATTAAAAACATCTTCTTCTAAGTTAGCCCCTGTGCATGAAATAGCATGAACTTTATCTGCCCGAATCATTTCTGCCAAACTTATCCCTAATTCTGCAGTACTCATTGCTCCGGCCAAACTTACCAACATAGAATGTCCTTCCAGTAACTTCTGTTCATAGGCTTGGGCAGCTTCAATTAATGCGGCAGCATTAAAGTGCTTAAAATTCATTTGTAAAAAAGTAGAAATTGGACCTTTTGACATTGCCTTTTAGCGTTATAAAGTTAAATTAATAGTAAAAATAGTTAATTGAGTTAGAGGAGGGTTATGTCGATTATTTAAACCATATTAATCGACATTGTAATTTTCTTATTATTAGGTGGAGTGTTAGTGCTACTGTCCAAATTAGAGGATTGAAAACAGGACTCCAATAGAAAATAGCATTATTCATCATAGCCTAGAATGGATAGCATATTACTGACCGATTGTTCGTCTCTGTAAAGATAATCTATAAGATTACCATGTTCATTTTTGTCTACTACAATTTGTCGTGGTGACGGGATTAGGCAGTGTTTTATGCCCCCATACCCGGAAATTGCATCCTGATACGCACCCGTGTGAAAAAATCCAATATACAGAGGATCCTCATCTTTTTTATCTTCGTACGCAGGCAAAAGTATTTGTTGATTTAACTGCTCAGAGTTATAGTAATCGGAATGGTCACAGCTTATACCACCAATATGAATACGTTTATAACTATGTTCCCACTTATTAATAGGGAGTAGAATAAATTTTTCATTAATGGACCAAGCATCAGGTATGGTATTCATTAAGCTATTATCAATGATATACCATAATTCAGTATCGTTTTGTTGTTTTTGTTCGATAACTCTAAAGATAACTGCCCCACTTTCACCAACGGTATATTTTCCGAATTCAGTATAAATATCAGGTACTGAAACTTGTGCTTCTACACAGGTTATTTTGATGTTTCGAACGATTTCATCCACAATGTATTCGTAATCATATTCGAATCCCAAGCTGTTTCTAATTGGAAAGCCACCACCAATATTTAAGGCTTGGAGGGATGGGGCCAATTGCTTAATCTGGGTGTATAATTGCAGAGCTTTTTTGAACTCACCCCAGTAATATAAATTGTCCTTGATCCCTGAATCTACAAAGAAATGAATCATATGAAGCTCAAGTAAGGGGTTTGGCTGTATTTTTTCCTTTACCAGTTCCAATAATTCTCGTTTATTAATACCTAATCTAGATGTGTAATAAGCTGCTTGAGGCTCTTCATCAATGGTTATCCGAAGTCCGATTTTTATTGGCCTGTCTAGTTTATGCATAGTAATTCGATCTAGTTCTTGAACACTATCCAATATGGTGATGGTATGTTCAAAGCCTTGCTTTTGTAAAAATCGAATTTTTTCAATGTACTCTTCGGTCTTAATACCATTGTGAACAATCGTGGTTTCTTTGGTTAAAGCACTTTGTTCGTATAGTTTTAAGATCAGATCTATATCAAATGAAGAAGATGTTTCCAATGATACGTTTTCCTTAAGCGCTGTTTTAACCACATGACTAAAGTGACAGCACTTGGTACAATAACAAAATTCATACGAACCTTCATAGGAATGCTTTGCCATTGCTTTATTAAAGAGACTTCTAGCTTCTTTTATTTGTTCCCTAATTTTTGGCAAATAATTAATTCGAAAGGGAGTACCATAGGTATCTATTATTTTTTTAAGATCGATTCCATTAAAATGAAGAGTGCCATCGTATAGATCAAAACCTTCTTGGGGAAAGTAGTACGTCTGCTCAATAAGTTCTTTATAACTGTTTTTCATGTAGGAAATAAATGAAAAGATTAGAGTGAAAGCTTAAAAATGAGATAAGACTAAAGAAAAAAACCGTTAAACAAGACTGCTTATTGGCTATAAAAAAAACAACGAATAACCAATTAAATTAATCACATTTAAATCCAAAAAGAATAGTTAGTACAATTTTTTTTTACTATCTATTTTATGGCTTCTAGACTATAGTAGAATCTTTAGCTGATCATGAACAAGTTCAGATAATCAACACTAACTCACCGCATTGCACCTGCACCGTCATTCAATTTTTCTCATCTGCATAAGTCTGTTAGTCATAGGTTTCACACCTCTTGTGTATGCTCAATCCACCAAATATCCCTACAAATTAACCCGATTTGTACTGGTTGATGCAACCCTCAATCAACCAAAAACCACGAATTATACACCTGGCGTAGGTCAGCAACATAAGTCAGTGGCGATAATGACATTAAATCCCGATGTCATTGTAGATACACTTCTGAATAAACCCTATAACGATGAATGGATAAGTGAATTGGTTACAAATGTGCTAGTCAAAAAGCAGCGGCCACTAGCTTCCAATGAATGGCTTCAGATTGATCAACTCAAAGAAGACCATACAAAACAGCAGGTTGAATTATATATAAGTATACAAACTAGTAAACCAGTAAACCAACTGGATAAAAGATCGGGTACACGTATCCCTAGAACTTCGGTCGAAGGTGTGTTAGGGGTGGTACCCTTAGATGAGAAAAGATGGATGTTAGTTGGTGATCTAGAGTTACAGATTCCTGAACTATGGAAGGTTAATCAGGCTTTGGATTTTCGATTTACACGAACCGATATCGATTATACCTCAACTTCACTCCGGATTCAGCAACCTATTCATGAGCAATTTCTCTTAGACGCTTTTATTGAGCTTGAACAAAGAGACAGTGTATATCAACAAAGTATAGTTGGCTTAGGAGGACGTTTGCTTGTAGATGCGGACCGAGAGTATAGTCTGAATTTAGCTTGGGAGAATAGCAGCTCTAACCGTCAGCTACAAACCAATTTGCATTCCTACCAAGGTATCGCTGTGGAATTGGGGACTTATCAGCGTTCTAAAATAGCTGAATGGAACTTGACTACTCAATTAGATTTGCGATCAACCCATCAAAAAAGTACACAGATAGGGAGTCAATTTCCTGGAAATACGACTCAATGGCTTCATTCATTGCACCTTAAAACTACACTTGAATCACCAATAATAGGCGCAGGTTTTGTACGACTAAATCAGATGTACGATAAGGTTTGGGCTGATGAATTATCTTGGACCTACGCCATTGTATTTGGTGGTGCCAAAAGCCTGCCTGGTTTTTATGAGCGTCAATTCGATGCACAATGGGCCTATAGATTCAAAACTAGTTATGTAATCCGCATGAAAGACAACGATTACTGGGAATTTTTTACCGCAGGAGCCTATTTTCAATTTTTTGAGCCCAACATGGAAGTACCGAGTACCAATCAAACAGTATGGTCGGCTGGGTTTAGCTATTCCTTTAGAACCGACTTTGGAAGTGTGCAGTTGGCATTAGCAACTCCCTTATGGTCAATATATAAAGGCTCGAAGTTGCACTTGAACGTAGGACACTAAAATTTGGGTATTGTTCAATTCTTATGTGTAATTTTATTCTCAAATTAAGGACAAATGATACAACAAGATTTAGAAAATCGGATATTGGTATTAGATGGGGCAATGGGAACCATGATTCAGCAGCACCGACTCGGAGAGGCAGATTTTCGAGGGGATCGGTTCATCAATCATCATGTTGACCTGAAAGGTAACAACGACCTCTTATCTCTGACTCGGCCAGATATAATTAAAGATATCCACCTTGCCTACTTGGATGCAGGAGCCGATATTTTGGAGACCAACACGTTTTCTAGTACCTCCATTGCACAAGTAGACTATGATTTGAGTGACTATGCCTACGAGTTGAATAAAGTGAGTGCTCAATTAGCCAAGCGGGCTATAGAAGAGTTTGCATCCGAACAGCCTAAATATGTAGCAGGAGCCTTGGGCCCGACCAATCGTACCGCATCAATTTCACCCGACGTAACACGACCTGGGTATAGAGCTGTTCATTTTGATGAATTAGCGCAGGCGTATAAAGAGCAGGCCAGCGGATTAATGGATGGAGGTACCGATTTACTACTAATTGAAACTATCTTTGATACCTTGAATGCCAAAGCTGCTATCTTTGGATTGTTGGAACTATTTGACGAACGCAATCAACAGCTTCCAATCATGATTTCAGGTACCATTACCGATGCAAGCGGGAGAACCCTATCAGGACAAACCGTTGAAGCCTTTCTCATATCGATATCTCATGCGCCAATACTCAGTGTTGGATTAAATTGTGCCTTAGGAGCCTCTCAATTGAAGAATTATATTCGGGTTTTGGCCAATAATGCACCACATTTTATAAGTGCCTATCCAAATGCAGGATTACCTAATGAATTTGGTGAGTATGACCAAAGTCCGGAGGAAATGGCCACAGAACTACGCCCATTTTTGCAAGAGAATATGATCAATATTATAGGGGGCTGTTGTGGTACTACCCCAGAGCATATAAAACAGATAGCGGCACTTGCTAGTGAATATGAGCCAAGAGTGCGTACTGTAAAGGACCAGCTATGAAACCCTCACCCTTACGGCTAAGTGGATTAGAACCCTTTATCTTAGGCCCTAATACCAATTTTATTAACGTAGGCGAACGTACCAATGTAACGGGCTCTAAACGATTTTTACGACTTATTAAAGAAGGTCTGTACGAGCAGGCACTAGATGTTGCCCGTGACCAAGTAGAAGGGGGGGCTCAGATACTCGATGTAAATATGGATGAAGGCCTATTGGATAGCGCTCAGGAAATGGCTCACTTCCTAAACCTTATTGCCTCTGAGCCTGACATAGCTCGAATACCAATAATGGTGGATTCCTCAAAATGGGATGTCATTCTAGCGGGATTGAAAACTCTGCAGGGAAAGGGGGTGGTAAATTCCATTTCTTTAAAGGATGGAGAACAGATTTTTATCGAGCGAGCACGAATTATTCAAAAATTTGGTGCAGCTGTTATCGCCATGGCCTTCGATGAAAATGGTCAAGCCGATACATTGGAGCGGAGAATTGAAATCTGCGAGCGTTCTTATCGCATACTAGTAGACGACCTAGGATATGATGCATCGGACGTTATATTAGATCCTAACATATTTCCAGTAGCAACGGGGATGGAAGAACACCGTAACAATGCAGTGGATTTTTTCTTGACAGCTAAATGGATTAGAGAGCATTTACCTAGTGCACATATCATTGGTGGGGTAAGCAATGTCTCCTTTTCTTTTCGCGGAAATAACAAAGTGCGAGAAGCCATTCATGCGGCCTTTTTATACCATGCTATTCAACATGGTATGGATATGGGCATTGTTAATCCGACTCAATTAGAAGTATATAACGAAATTCCTGAAGAACTACTCACATGTGTTGAGGATGTGCTATGGAATAAGCGTGAGGATGCAACTGAGCGACTCTTAGATTTAGCCGATTCGTATAAGGATGACGGACAAGTTAAAGAAAAAGTTCAACTCGCTTGGAGAGAAGAAGGGGTGAGCAAGCGTTTAGAGCATGCCTTGATCAAAGGAATAACCGAGTTTATCATCGATGATGTTGAAGAAGCACGACTCCATTTCTCCTCGCCTCTAGAAGTCATAGAGGGTCCTTTAATGGATGGGATGAACGTAGTTGGAGATCTCTTTGGCGAAGGAAAAATGTTTTTACCACAAGTGGTTAAAAGTGCAAGGGTTATGAAACAAGCAGTTTCCCATCTAACCCCTTATTTAGAAGCTGAAAAAGAACTTCTCAAACAAGATACTTCACGTACCAAAGTGTTACTCGCAACGGTAAAAGGGGATGTTCATGATATTGGAAAAAATATAGTAGGAGTGGTACTTGCCTGTAATAATTACGATGTAATTGATCTCGGAGTCATGGTACCCACGCACAAGATTATTGAAGCTGCTATTGAGCATAATGTGGCTATGATTGGGCTTAGCGGCTTAATTACCCCATCCCTCGATGAAATGGTCGATGTTGCTCAGGAAATGAAGAAAACCGGTCTTAGCATGCCGCTTTTAATTGGTGGGGCAACTACTTCCAAACTACACACCGCCGTTAAAATTGAACCAGCATACGAACCTGGGGTTATCCATGTTTCAGATGCATCCCGAGCTGTGACCGTAAGTAATGATCTCTTAAGCGCTGAATATGGCCCTGTTTATTTAGCCAAGATTAAAGCCGAATATGAGCAAATGAGGCTGCAATATGGTGGAAGGACCCAAAAGAAAGAATATATTGATTTAGATCATGCTAGGGCTAATAAATGGACAACAGATTGGGCAAACTATGAACCTAGAAAACCTAAGATACAGGGTACTCATCAACTAGAATTAGAGAGCATAGACGAGTTAATTCCCTTTATTGATTGGACTCCATTCTTTAAGACATGGATGCTTACCGGAAAATACCCCGTCATTCTGCAGGATCATGTCGTTGGCGAGCAGGCTACAGAATTGTGGAAGGATGCACAGGTGATATTAGATCGGATGCGTAGCGACTGCCCACAGACTGCGAAAGGAATATTTGGTATATATCCTGCTCTCAGAACTCACGAATCAGTCGAATTATATCCTGCTTACAGTGAACAGGAACTAACTCTGGGAAAGATTGAACCTATCCAACGATTTGAGTTTCTCCGACAGCAAGCCAAAAAGCGAAGTGGACAACCCAACAGTTCACTAGCCGATTTTATTAGTCCAAAGGATCAGGGCAGAGTGGATTATTTAGGGTTGTTTGCTGTCACAGCAGGTTTGAATATTTCTGCATTAATCGATGAATTTGAAGCTAATTCGGATGACTATTCTATTATACTTGTGAAAGCTTTAGCCGATCGTTTAGCGGAGGCATTTGCAGAATATTTACATTATAAAGTACGCACAGAATACTGGGGCTATAGTCATGAAGCGGTTGACAAAGAAGCGCTTATTGCCGAACAGTATGAGGGTATTCGTCCTGCACCCGGGTACCCAGCGTGTCCTGATCATACCGAAAAATGGAAACTCTTTTCATTGCTCGGAGTGCCAGAACGAATTGGGATTAGTCTTACAGAATCACTTGCTATGTTGCCAGCGAGTTCGGTAAGTGGTTTTTATATCTCCCATCCCGATTCTCGATACTTTGCCCTTGGTAACATTCAACATGATCAGGTATGTAATTACAGTGCACGTAAAGATATGTCTGTCGAGGAAACAGAAAGTTGGCTTCGTTCGCATCTTAGCTATGAACCAAAGAAAACCTCTACTAAAAAATCTAATAAACAGCCTGCTTAACTATGAAAATAACGCAATACTTTGAAAACGCTTTTGATACAACCCTATTTAGCTTTGAGGTTTTACCTCCACTAAAAGGACAACATATACAAACTCTTTTCGATCATATAGATCCCCTAATGGAGTTTAATCCACCTTTTATAGACGTAACCTATCACCGTGAAGAGTTTGAATATAAAAAACTTTCCAACGGATTTATGGAACGAAAAACGGTACGTAAACGACCTGGTACGGTGGGTATTTGTGCAGCACTCCAAAACAAATATAAAATAGATGCAGTGCCCCATATAATTTGCGGTGGGTTCACAAAAGAAGAGACAGAAAATGCGTTGATCGATCTAAATTTTTTAGGCATTGATAATATTATGTTGCTTCAAGGTGATGCACGTAAACCAGATCGAGACTTTAAGCCAGAGGTAGGTGGACATGCATACGCTTCCGAGTTAGTAGAACAGGTGGTAGATTTAAATCGGGGTATATTCCTGGATGATGAACTCGAGCAAGCCCATCACTCAGATTTTTGTATTGGGGTATCTGGTTATCCAGAAAAGCATATGGCGGCTCCCAACTTAGAATTGGATATGAAGTATTTAAAACAAAAAGTGGAAAAAGGGGCCGACTATATCGTCACTCAGATGTTTTTTGATACTCAAAAATACATTGACTTTGTTACTAAATGCCGGGAAATGAACATTAGTATACCTATAGTACCAGGTTTAAAGCCAATAACATCACTACGACAACTTACGATCATACCACAGATATTTCACATCGATTTACCTTATGATTTAACCAATGCACTAGAAAAGGCCAAAAATAACGATCAGGCAAAAGTAATTGGGATTGAATGGGCTATACAGCAATCAAAGGAGCTCATTGAATTTGGTGTTCCCACCTTACATTATTATTCAATGGGTAAGAGTGAGTCGGTCTATAAAGTAGCTCAAGAGGTATTTTAGTTCGACCTTAAATAATGCTATCTTTGCAGTATATGCAAAATGGATTAACGTTTACTTTATAAGCGGTATCCAATGCGAAACTGATACTGCTAAAGCACATACATTAGTCGCTGAATTCATGGTCGAAATGGAAATTTTTGGGCTTACCACGAGTACTAGGACAACGTCTGCGTATGCTCTTATCTTAATTGAAGCAGGTGGAAATCGGCGTCTACCCATCATTATTGGGGCCTATGAAGCGCAATCAATCGCATTGCAAATGGAACAAATAAAGCCACCTAGACCGATGACACATGATTTGACTATGCAAATAATAACTGATTTAGGCGGTCAAATTGAATATGTAGTAGTTCATCATTTAAAAGAAGGTACCTATTATGCCAATATTTCTATTAAAGGTCCAATTTCCCATCATAAAGTCGATGCCCGACCTAGTGATGCTATTGCCCTAGCGGTTCGTTTTTCTTGTCCTATTTATGTTGATGAGCTTTTGTTGGAAGAAGCAGGGGTAGAGCACGAAGATAACCCCACCAAGGAGGGTCACACGAATCCGACGAAAAAACCAAATAAGCATACAACTGAAGAAGAGAAGAGCCCACTTGAATTGCTTCATGAACAATTGCAGATAGCGATAGAAACTGAAAATTATGAAAAAGCGGCCAGTTTGAGAGATCAAATACAACGACTAAAAGGTTAAGTATATCGTGAAATTTAGCCCCATTCCTTTTTCTGACTTACATCCCGATTCCTTCTTATCAAACTACACAAAGGGCGATTCTAAATTAGAATCTTTTTATAGTTTTTTTCCATTATCTAGCAATACATTAAAAGATATATCTAACAAAAAAGTTAACTCTTTAGAATCGACTTTTACTAGCTCAAGAGCAGAAATAGTCGAGGCGCTTAAAGAGCTTCACCAATACTTAGGTATTGTTGAATCACAGGAAACTCTTCGAACTAGATTATTACAGGAAGATTGTTATTGTGTAGTCACAGGACAACAACTTTCATGGTATGGTGGGCCACTTTATACCTATTTCAAACTAATGAGTGCCATACAATGGAGTAAACGTATCTCGAAAGAACTAGCTAAAACTGTTATTCCGGTATTCTGGCTGGCTGATGAGGATCATGATTATGCTGAAATTAATCAAATTAATTGGTATCAATCTTCTAATGATTTAGGCTATTTCGAGCATGAATCGTTAGTTCGTCAATTCCATGCGGATGTTAAACAGGAGTTGTTGAAACAACAAGTTGGAATGCCCGTTGGTCAGATTAAAGGGGATAGCCCTCTTGTTACAAATGAATTCTTTGATTGGTTAAGCAAGCAATATTTTAATGAACAAGCAACAACAGATAAATCAGAAGAGCAGTTAGATCGCAAGAACATCAAGCCAAGTGCCCTATTCAGGAAGAATACTTGGATTGAATCCTTTTTAGAAGAAGCCAAAGAGGCTTATTCTGAGGATAAGACTCACTCGCAAAACTTTTCTCAGTGGATTACTAATGTATTTGACGGATACGATTTTTTAATAGCTGGCAGTAATCACGGAAGTATTAAAAAGCTCCTTAGCCCAATAATACAGAAAGCGGTAACCAATGATTATTCGATTACGGAATTGCTAAAAAATCAAACCGCATGTGTAATTGAAAAGACAGGGCAGAGTCAGGTAACTGTAATGGATAGTCAATGGTTTGTGTTCAATGAGGAGGCTAAGCGAGTTAAATTATATCGTGATTCAACTAATTCGCATTCCTTCCAGCAAAATGGTGTATCAAAAACATTGACTCATGATGAACTCAAAAAGCTTACTAAGTTGCATCCGGAAAAGTTTTCGCCTAATGTATTTTTACGACCTATCCTTCAAGATCATTTACTACCTGTTATTGCCTATGTGGGTGGTCCAGCAGAAATAGCATATCATGGTCAAATGAAAACGATGTATGAGTTCTTTGGCATGGATATGCCCATCCTTATACCTCGTTTTTCTGCAACTATACGCGAGAAAAAAGTTCATCGATTAATGGAAAAATTTCCATTTTCACTGGCTCGTTATCAAGCCAGCTCTTCTACACTGAAGAATAATTGGTTGGCTAGCTTAGCCGAGCAGTTTCCGGACGCTAAAATCGATGATTTAGAGCTTAATATGCTTCAATATTACCGTTCTCAGGCTCTTGATATTCTCTCATTTGATCCAACCTTGGAAGGGTCAATAGGAAAGACAGAAAATGACATTCATAAGGCCATTCAATCGCTTAAGAAAAAAGCTAAACAGGTTCATGAATCGAAATTTGAGCGTGAATTAGGACAATTACATTTTCTTCAGTCCTATTTATTTCCAAAAGGACCTATGGAGCGCGTACTACATCCAACTTATTTCATGCTCCATTATGGAAAGAATTTTTGGCAGGATCTATTGCGTGAATTACTGGATTATGAGACCGACATCTCTCAACATTACATAATCGACCTTTAATTAGTATATGTTGGTTATGAATTTAAGAACCAAATCATTCAAACAATCATTAAGGACGCATTTTAAAAGTAAAAGAATTAACCTTAAAAAAAGAGAGTGGGAAAGTTCCAATGAAGGTATTCGTAAGAATTTGATTGGATGGGATGTTTTTAAACAAGCGGAAATAGTACATAGTTACATCTCCATTGCTAAACATAGGGAGGTCGATACTCATGAGATTATCAAATACTGCTTAGCTCAAGGTAAAAAGACGGTAGTACCTATCATGGAAGCGAATAGGCAACTAAGACATAGTTATTTACTGGATGTAAATGAGGTTAAAGAAAATGACTGGGGTGTGCCCGAACCTGTTTCTGAAATAAAGGCTAATTTACAACTCCTAGATCTAGTCTTGGTGCCTTTACTAGCTCTTGATAAACATGGGACTAGGCTGGGGTATGGTGTTGGATATTACGATGGGTTTTTATCCGAAATCCCTCACTCAACCCTTAAAATTGGGTTACTTGCAGATGGCTTTAACGTATGCTCTTTGCCCAAAGATCCATGGGATGTAGCTTTGGATGGTTTTATAAGCGAGAAAGGGATTCATTTATTGTAACCTAGTCTCAATTTTATCGTATTATTAAGCATGTTCAAGACAAAAAATAAATCCTTTAGATTCCCTGGTACAACTGATAGTACAACAAAACAAGAAATACCTTTTAGCAAGAGTTCCCTAGACCACACACTCGAAGATTTCTTAGGGAAAGAACAAGAAAAAAAACCTAGTTATATTAACTCAGCTACCATTTCGGGTGCATTTATAGTACTAACAACCTTCTGGTTTATTTTATTCAGAATGGGTTTGGATTTTGGACCTCAGTCTATTGATGCTCTTCCGTTCCTAGGCGGTATTTTTTTACTACTTACCGCAGTCAGTAGTCGCTTTATAGGTGAAAAAAAACCAAAGAAAAGTAAAAAAAATAAAATTAAAGAGGATGTGTTTGGGGGGCAATATTATCCTAATGAACCACTCCGGTATGAGGGATTCGGTTCTGATTCAAAACAAGCTTCTCAGTATAATAAATATCACTCGGCAACTAATAAGCAGGTTGGTACTAAAGATTTTGATGTTTTTGGTTCAGGTGATTCAAAGCCTTCGTCATCGGGTAACACTCAATACGATAAAAACAAACCATATACCGAGCGTGGCAGAACCAATACCTTTCAAGCAGATTCAACCACTTATTCTTGGGGTTATTTTCAACAAAGAAGATCAAAGCGACTTTATAAGTCAAGGAATGACAAGAAACTTTGGGGTGTTTGTGGTGGTCTAGCCGATTTTTTCGGAATAGGAACTATGTGGGTGCGTTCTATTTTTGTTTTGGCCTTTTTTATGGGATGGGGTTCAAGTTTATTTATATATATAGCACTTAGTTTGATATTGAATAAAGAACCCTTGGATCTGGACTATCCGGAAAAATGGTAATCACTCAAACATGCTAATAACATTCGAAGGCATAGATGGTTGTGGTAAATCAACCCAAATCAATTTATTGAAGCAGTACCTTGAAGATAAAGGGAAACATGTACAAGTATATAGGGAACCAGGGGGAGCGTACATTGCCGAAGAAATACGATCTTTACTTTTAGATTCAAAGAATGATATATCTGCCATCTCGGAATTGCTCTTGTTCTCAGCGGCTCGCGCACAATTAGTACAGGAAAAAATAATCCCTGATTTGGAGAATGGGTCAGTAGTTATTCTAGATCGATTTTATGATTCAACAATAGCGTACCAGGGGTATGGTCGATCAGTTTTACCTTTAAAAGAAATTGTTACATTGAATAAAGTGGCTTCGCATGGCCTAATACCCGATCTCACCTTTTATTTACGTTTGCCTTTAAATTTAGCATCGCAGAGGCGATCAGAACGCGCCCGAGACCGAATGGAAATGGCGGGTAATGAATTCTACACCCGAGTATTTGAGGGGTATGAGCTCATGGTCAAAGAGCACCCTCGATTCATCGTATTAGATGGGGCTCATCCTATTGAATCCATAGCATTAGAGATTCAGCAATATCTGTAATCGGACGGATAAATTTATTCGGGTTAGTCATTGAGGCTTATACATATTATGTGTAAATTTATAACATAATGGATGAATCTAACCTGTTTCCCCATGAATGGTTCATCGTTTATTAAATAACTATTATTACAAGAACCAAGGTACATTTTATGTCGCACGAACGTATAGAAATCGACTTACCCTTATCAAAGGTATATGAACTTTTAAGCAATCCAGTTGATTTCCCTAACTTTCTAGAGCGTATTGATTCTGTAGACCGAATCAATTCCCAAACTTTTGAATATAAAACAACTATTAACGGTGAAACTTTTCACTGGACTACCAATCTAATCGATAACTTACGAAATACTCGTTTTGCTTGGATTACTATCAATGGTAATCTAAACCAAACAGGTACTATCCGTTTTACTCCGCTTGATAACGGTAATAGAACTAGAGTAGAGTTTTCTTTAGACTATCGTACATTCTTTGGCGATCCATCTGAGGGATTAGCATCTTTTATGGAACAATCTGCGGATCAACTAGTTAAAGATTTAGAATCTTTTAAAAAACTAGCTGAAAGCGATTCCTTCAAAGAAGGTTCTCTAAAGCCAACAGAAGAAGTTACAGCTTAAACCAATAAAACTATTATTCTAAATTGCGCAGCCATTGGTTGCGCTTTTTTTTATATGAAGTTTTCTGAATTCTTACTCGACCCTGTCTCTTCAAGAGATCACTTGCTGTTGATTGGAAATCCAGTCTCACATAGTGTTTCACCTATTATGCATAATCTAGCTATACATCATCATGCATTAGATTTGCAGTATGTTGCCGTTGAGGTTCTTGTTCAAGAACTCCCTAGTCTTATTGCTCATTTTAATTCTGTGCATTTTAAAGGGGCAAACATCACCCTGCCATACAAAAAAACACTGTTTAGTTCGGTTGATCGACATTCTGATTTAGCGGAAGACATGCAAGTAATTAATTGCATTCAGAAGATAGATCATGAGCTAATAGGGCATAATACCGATAGTTATGGTTTTGTACAGCCTCTGAAGGATTTAGGTAATATTAAATTGGATTCGGCATTAATCTTTGGATACGGTGGCGCGACCAAGGCAGTAATACACGGGCTTAGAGAAATGGGAGTCGATGAATGCTGGGTAGTAAGTAGAAATCCTAAACTTGTAAAGAACGATTTGCCTATAAATTTGATTTCTTATGATGAATGGGTAAACCATGCATTTGATGTGGATTTGATTGTAAATACCACACCACTTGGCATGCAACCAAATATTGAACAATCTCCAGTTGACGCACATTTTGCCGAGTTTTTAGCTGATTCCATTTGCTATGATATCGTTTACAATCCACAGAATACCACTTTTTTACGCCAAGCTGCGAAGTATAATTGTACTACAATTGGTGGCTTGCCTATGCTTATATTTCAGGCAGCACGTTCCTTTGAATTATGGACAGATCATTCTTTTCCAATGCCAAAAATCAAGGAACATTTAGCACATGTCTTCCCCTCTTAAATTTATACGTCCCCGTAATTTAAATGAATCTAGAATTCTGAGTTGGTTCAGTAAAAAAAATGCTCATCATAGCGTCGAAAATGCACGTATCCAAGGGCTGAACGTAGGGTTCAATTCCGATGAAAATCAAGATATCATCTTAGAACAATTACACGTTTTAGCCAAAGAGACTGATACATCGTTAAAGCATATTGCAATAGCCCAACAAATACACTCAAACCATGTTAAGGTGGTGACGAAAGGTGGGATCTATCCTGATACAGATGCCTTTGTAAGTTCAACACTTGGCATTTCCTTACTTATACAGGTCGCCGACTGTGGTGCTGTTCTTCTGGGTGATGCAACCAATCAGGTTATTGGAGCCGCCCATGCTGGTTGGAGGGGGGCTCAAAAGGGTATTGTCAGAAAAACTGTTGAGTCTATGTTAGAAATAGGGGCTGAAATAAGTTCTATAGAAGCCTATATAAGCCCATGTATTTCAGTTGATGCCTTTGAAGTAGGGGAGGAGGTTGCCAATTTGTTTCCAGAACAGTTTGTAGAAAAAAACAAAAATACCAAACCGTATGTGGACCTAAAAGGCTATATTTTTGGGCAACTTGTTAGTATTGGAATACTAAATTCTCACATTGTTATGGATACAGGATGCACCTTTAACGATCAAAGTGATTTTTATTCTTATAGAAGAGAAGCAAATAAAGCTGGAAGGATGGCTGCTGTGATAAAATTGAACGAAATAGGGTGAAATGAAACATAAGAAGATCCGAATTGCTATTCTAGGATCAACGGGCTCCATTGGAACACAAGCGTTACAAATTATTCAAGAGCACCATGAGTTATTCGAAATTGTTTTGTTAAGTGCTCATAAAAATTGGAAGCTTTTGAATGAACAAGCCAAAACATTCCGTGTTCGTTACGCAGTTTTGACAGGACTGGACCATACTCATACGAACCTACAATTAGGTGACCCTACGATAACTAAAACATATGATGACCCACTCGCATTAAATGAGCTAGTATGCCTGCCTGAAATTGATGTTGTATTGAATAGCTTGGTAGGTTTTGTAGGATTCTCACCGACCTTTTACGCGTTGAAAGCTCACAAAAAAGTAGCATTAGCCAATAAAGAAAGTCTAGTGGTAGGCGGAGCAATTATTACCGAACTTTTGAAGGATTCCCAAGGTAGTTTAATACCAATCGATTCCGAACATAGCGCAATGCTACAATCACTAATTGGTGAAGAAAAAGAATCAATTGAGGAAATCATTATTACCGCAAGTGGTGGTCCATTTAGGACTCTTAGCATTGAAAAAATGAAGGATGTAACTGTGCAACAGGCATTACAACATCCTAATTGGAGTATGGGCTCTAAGATTACCATTGACAGCGCAACCATGATGAATAAAGGTTTAGAAATCATAGAAGCGCATTGGTTATTTGACCTGCCCATTGAAAAGATTACACCAGTAGTTCATCCGGAGAGTATCATTCACTCAATGGTGACCTATGTAGATGGCTCAACCAAAGCACAACTTGGTCCACCTGACATGAAAGTCCCTATTTTATATGCATTGTCTTATCCCCGTAGGTTACCCTTAAACAGCTCACGTATGGATTGGACACAAATGCATACACTTCATTTTGAACCAGTGGATTACTCACGATTCCCATGCATTGAATTAGCCATGGAATCAGTAAAACTCCACAAAGGAGGCCCTGCAGTATTAAATGCGGCTAATGAAATTGTAGTCGAGTACTTTTTAGAGGGTAAAATTAAGTATATTGATATAGCAATAATTATTGAACGTTGTCTTAACCAAATACGCTTTAATTCGACCTTGAGTTATGATTCACTCGTAGAATTAGATCAGCAAACCAGAGCTTACGCAAGAACTATCTGTCAATATGGAACTACTTGAACTAACACAAACAATCCTCATCTTCATTGGTGCACTAATGATTCTTGTATTTATACATGAATTAGGGCACTTTTTGGCGGCTAAAATGTTTGGAATGAGAGTCGAAAGATTCTCCGTGGGTTTTCCTCCACGTATTTGGGGATTTAAACGAGGAGACACCGATTATTGTATTGGTGCTACTCCGCTGGGTGGCTATGTTAAAATTTCTGGCATGGTAGATGAGAGTATGGATACCGAACATTTAGCAGCCGAACCACAACCTTGGGAATATCGATCGAAGCCAATTTGGCAGCGTATGGTGGTAATCACTGCCGGAGTCATATTTAACATGATTCTTGCCTTTTTTATTTATTCAGGCATGAATTGGAGTCAAGGAAAATTGAGTTTACCGATTGAAGAGGTTGCAGGTATATATGTCCCTGAGGGTAGTTTACTTGAGAATGTTGGCTTTCAAACAGACGACAAAATTGTCGGGGTAAATGGAAATTATGTGGACGCTTTTGAGGAACTAGTTTCTATTTCTGAGTTAACCAATAGCAACCTTTCGTATCAAGTGGTGCGTGATGGAATGACAATGGATCTATTTATTCCATCAACTATCTTAGACAGTTTGCAAGAACAAACCTTTATTCACGTAATTAATGTCTATCCTCCAATTATATCGAGTATAGCTCTTGGATCGCCCGCAGAGGATGCAGGGTTACAACCAGGTGATCGTTTTGTAGTAGTCAATGCAGAGCCTGTTAACTACTGGTTACAATTAACTCAAGCTATACGTGGCTCAGAAGGGGGGATTGATTTCGTAGTTGAACGCGAAGGGCAGAGATTAACGCTGAGTATTGAACCTTATGAGAACCGAACGATAGGAATAGCTGCTCCTAGTTTAGCACAAGCAGGTGCGACATCCACGAAGCTAAGTTTTGGAGAATCTATTCAAGAAGGCTGGGAGCAAGTTGGGGAACAAACCATGGGTATTATTGGGGGCTTTTCTAGAATGTTTTCTGGTGACATTTCTGTTCGGCAAAATCTTGGCGGGCCTATTGCCATCGCGAGCTTAACTAAACAAGCCACTGATCAAGCGGGATGGATTGGGTTTTGGGAAATAACAGCTTTGTTAAGTATCACCTTGGCTATTATGAATATACTCCCGATACCGGCCTTAGATGGGGGACATTTAGCCTTTTTGATTTATGAGGGAATAGCTCGTAAAGAACCCACTGAGAAAGTAAAGATTGCGGCACAAAATATTGGTTTTTTGTTGTTGGTTAGCTTGATGGTGTTTGTCATCTTTAACGATGTGTTGAGGCTCTTCTAATGAAGATAGCACACGAAGGATTTCCTACCATTACAATAATAGGAGTATTCACAGCCGTAACTTTATTTCTAAGCTGGAATTACCTCCCTTTATTGGTTAGTATGAGCCTCAGCTCCATACTTCTACCAGTATGGTTTCTGAGTATCTACTTTTTTCGTGACCCAGAACGTACTCTACCAATAGAACTATCAGAGGAAGTACTTTTATCACCGGCAGATGGGAAAGTCGTTGTAGTCAAAGAAGTAGAATCCGTTGAGTATCTAGAGCAAGAGGCTGTTCAAATCAGTATTTTTCTCTCCCCTTTGAACGTACATATCAATCGTATCCCAGTGAGTGGTGTTTTGGAGTACCTGGTCTATCAAACCGGAGAATATTTAATGGCGTGGGATGACCGAGCAACTATGGATAATGAGCAGGCAAAATTTGGGGTGAAACACACTTCCGGGCAAAAGATTTTATTTCGTCAAATTACCGGTTTTTTAGCTCGCCGCGTAGTTTATTATTTAAATGAGGGTGATACCTTAGAAAGAGGTAAACGTTTCGGACTCATGAAATTTGGTAGTAGAATGGATGTTGTACTTCCACAATCTGCAAACGTACTCGTAAAAGAGGGGGATAAAGTAGTTGCTGGTGAATCTACTATTGCTAAATTAGCCATACAATGAAATACCCTATTCAACATAGATATCAGAGTTTCAAACAAAAAAGATTAGCTAAACGGGAATCTAAGCCTCCTGTAAATCACAAAATTGCGGTTCCGAGTTTCTTTACGTTAATGAACCTTTTTTCTGGCTTCCTCTCTATCGTAGCTGTTTCTGAAGGAGAGTTATTTCGAGGAGCCTGGTTCATTGTAGCAGCTGGGTTTTTTGATGTAATGGATGGATACATTGCGCGATTAGCGAATGCAGATAGTGATTTTGGAGTGGAACTAGATTCATTAAGTGACATTGTTTCATTTGGTGTGGCTCCATCTTTCCTTATCTATACCTTTGCTTTACACGAGTTTCAGTTTCTAGGTATGTTAATTAGTGCCGTCCCCGCTATGTGTGGCGCTGTTCGTTTGGCTCGTTTTAATGTTAATACCCGACTTACACCGAATCAGCATCATTTCATCGGCTTACCCATTCCATCTTTAGCCATTATATTGGCGGCTTTCTATCTTAGTTTTCATCACCAATTAGAGTTTTTTGATATTTTTCGAAACGGAGTAAGTAGTGTATTAGGACCCTTGATTATTCTGTTATCCGTACTTATGCTGAGTACCTTACCTTTTGACAAGGTTCCTAAAATGGATCGTGTTTCCTTCCAACAAAATGGGTTCAAATCCTTTCTTTTCCTAGGGTATTTTACCCTGATACTACTATTTAGAGAATTAGGACTTATGGCGGTTATTCTCATTTATATTTTGAAAGGAATAGTTGATGGCTTAAGAGAGTTTTTTCAACGGAGCAGCGATTCATAAGCAGCTAAGCTCATTGAGCCGACAGTATCCCAGCTATAATGGGTTATAATATGATCTCTTAGTTGTGCGTTTTGGGCTTCGAGTTGCGCCACATCGGTGCTAAGTAGCTCATTTATCGATGCTCGTAATTCTCGGGTGTCTATTGGATTAATATAGCTTACCATATCCTTAAAATACTCTTTGGTTCCCCCATTTTGAGTAATTACAATTGCGCAACCCGATAGTGCAGCTTCCATTGCGGCTATACCAGGTGTTTCAAAAAGCGAGGGGAGCACAAAAACTTTAGCCGCAGCATAGGTAGAAGCTAATAGGCTAGAGTGGTGTTCAAGGGTATTTAAATGAACAACATTATGTTCTTTAATTAAGTCTAAACACTTTTGGCTATATGCATCCTTGCCTAAGTCACCGATCACCACCAAAGGTGCGTCTAAGCTCGGTGCTATCTCAATAAGTCTAAGAATATTTTTTCGGGTTGATGATGCCTGTCCCACAAATAAAACGAAGTCCTTTAACCCATATCGCTGCTCAAATTCATCTGATTCAGTCTGCATAAAATGTGTTTCTACCCCATTATGAATGACTTGCATACGATCAAAAGGAATGTCAAACAGTTGGTTTATTTGATTCTGTTCCGCTCGTGTATTAGGTAGAATTAGATCAGCCAGTTGGCATATTTGTTTTTTTATACCGTATTCGGAGCTAATGCCCTTAAAAACTTTTCCCACAACAGACTCCGTACTTAGTTTGAACTTCGTTGTCTGAATATGCTTTGGAGTAAAAAAAACGGGGGATAGGACAATAGGCGTTCGACCTTTACCGCTTAGTTGAGGACTAGAGTTCAGTTGGCGCAACAATCCCCAGTGTTCACTGCTGGCCACAAAAACATGTAGTATATCGATCGAAGGGAACGGTTCATTACTTTGTATCCAGACGATTTTATGCCCTAAACGCTGTAGTGCCTCTGCGGTTTGGCTAACTTGTGTTCGTACACCACCATTTACTAAGGAGATACTCGGAGGGGCTAGTATACCAATGCGCAATACTTTACTCATAAGCGAATTCTGTTTCTATGTTGAATAAAGGATTCCTTCCAGAGCTGCCATTTATTGGAAAAACGATTTTGTAGGTATTCTTTATCGGCCATTGTTCCGCTCTTTTTAGTTTGGAAAGAAAGTGTGTGAGTCGGTAGCATGTTCTGAGGATCCCAATCATTAGGATGTATGATAGCAAAGTCACAGTTGTTTTGCTTTAATTCATACAACATGTTGGGCGTATCCTTGGATATCAACCGTTTTTTTTTCTTATCGTAATAAACATCGTTTCGCTCTGAGGCTCTTTGCAGCCAAAAAGTAGCCCATTCATGATAAGAAAGCCATTGTAAATCTAATTCTTGAGCGTACTCCATAATAAATTTAATACTACTCAAACCTGGTTGTAGGGGATGGTGATACAGCATAATAGGTTGCTGCATGCCATATTGGACATCCATATAGTGCTTAAAATAGGCGTTAAAGTCTTTTTCAACGGCCCGGTATCGGTGGAGACTACCGGTGCAAATTGGATGCACTGGAATCTGCAGACGTTTGCCGGATAGGGCAGGCTTACTGGCTAATGAGTCAGGTATCCAATAAGGAAGACTGTCATAGCCATGCGTAAATTCAGAGCTATAGGAAAAGGGATAAGCATCTAGGGCCTTGGAAAGTTGTTCGCTCCAGATGCCATACGGAGCGGCATAGCCTCTAGGTGTCATTCCTGCTTGTACCATGGCTTGATACCCATTTTCGACATCTTGATACAAAGGATAGGAAGAGCGTATGTGTGCATGTTCATAGCCATGTAGGGAATGTTCATGCTTAGGCCATTGAGTAAACCATTCTAGCCAATCTTCATGAGCTTTAACATGTAGGAAGGTTGTTAGTATGGCTGAGTAGGTATGGGCGAGTTCATAGATGGCATGTAAGGATTTCTCCGTGCCAAAATCACTATCAATACGTAGGGTTATAATCGGTTGGCTGGTTGGGAAGTTCCACTTGCTTAGGAAAGGTAAATCAATGGAATAAAATAGCTGCTCAAGAGCATAACGTATAAGGTGTTGTAGGTGACCTATATGAGTGCGTGACACTATTTCATTGGGTTTATGGCCTGTTGGGCTTGGGAAATCTTTTCTAGTGTATGAGAATTTCGATACAGAAGCCTCCAAAGGTATGCCTAGGTAAATAGATTGCTCTATAGATTTGATTTTTCGCCTTTCTACATAACATATTCCATCAAGATCTTGCTTCCCGCCGTAAAAAATGACGTTTGAGTCGCAATCGATCACACTGAGATGGGACAATGGGCCTGCCATTAATTGTGGGCTATGTACACTAGCACAATATTTTTTTTGCACCGAAGTACTTTTGGGATGGACACCGGATTCCAGTGTAAAAAGTACGGCTAAGGTATGAGCTTTTTCCTGTTGGCTATGTAACCAGTTTTGTTCTTTGCTACTTAGTGCACGATGTACAATATATACCGAGTTAGAGGGTACATCGAATTTCTGTGTATCACATTCCTCATAATTCACCCCTATACTGTCCAAGAGGGACATTAAGCCGGTGCTCAGTCCAAATACTCCAATTCCTAAGGTATGTGGTCTATCGCTCATGAGCTTACCTTATGGCTGTGGCCTGTGTTTCATTAGCTCTCGAATGGTTCTCCAATCCGATCTTCTAATGGTCTTGGTCACTAAGAGTGGGATGAAGGCCATTAAAAGTATAAGGCTAAACATCAACCAGTTAGATAATCCTGCTAGATGGATGTTGGGTAGAAAGGTAAAGGTACCCATAAACACTGGATTCCCCATGAACCATAAATAACTTAGTAAGCCAACGGCTAATGATACGTACATAGGATAGAAGGGGAAGGTTGTTTTAAGCAGGCCATATTTGTTGAAAAAATAGTAGGCTAAATACATCATTATCCCTTCACTAAGTACAATAAAAAAGAGAGCATAATTTGGATAATCTATTAGAAAATAAGTCCCTATTCCAATAAATATAGCACAAATAACTCCCCCCAATAGATTCGCTTTTAAATAGTATGTACTCTGCTGCGTAGCGATTAAGGAGGTCGCAAATACACTGTTTTGAAAGGTTAAAAACAATAGAGGTGAGAGTATTTGGAGCATGGGGATACTTTCAGTGTACAAATCCCCATAAACCAGTGGTATAACAAAGGGCGCAAAAAATAGTATCCCGAAGCTACCAAATAACCCAAGCAAGGTGTGGTATACATAGGCTTGCTGAATCCTAATACTCATTGTTGCCGTGTTATTATTCCAACCTTTGGATAGGTTCGGAAGCAAGAGTTGCACGAAAATACGATCCAGCACCATATAGAGCATAATTATGCGTAATGCGGCCCCATACCAGCCCACAAATGATTCACTATAAACCAATGCAAATATAAGTGGAGGAAATAGTAGAATGACTTGGCTACTTACCCATCCAAGCCCAAGCTGAAGAGATTCTTTAATAAGAGAAACTAAGCTAGTAATCGAGTTTTTTGTTACTGTGTGGTTTGAAAAGACCAAATGCCTTTTATGCAGGCTAATTACCCATAGTAATAGGGATACAATCCCCACCGATATACCATAGTAGACCGGTAGCTTCTCTAGGTCATCTGCTTGTTGAATACCATACACGATAAAGCCAAAAAATACCGTAGCCTGAAGTGCTTTAACCGCTTGTAAACTAAAAAAATCCTGCTTTCCTGAAAATAACCACTCCGTATGCAAAGCATAGGGTATCAAACTAAATAGTAAGAGCCAAATCAGTGCATTTATTTCCTCGGAATAGGGTAAAAATGGTGAGATTATAAACAAAATAATCAATGCAATAAGGGCCCATAGACACTTACCAAAAAACAGCTCAGCAGCACTAAAAACTTGTTCATCGGCTTTTTTTGCCATTTCTCTGGTTCCTAATTGCATAATTCCTACATCCGAAAACCATAGCATATAACTAAAAATAGCTAAGGCAGTAGTCCATATCCCATAGCTTTCGGGCCCTAAGACCCGTGCAAGGACCATGCTACTTACAAAGCCTAAGCCTCTAGCTACCATGTCTCCAATGGCTAAACTCGCTACTTTCTGGGTGATGCTACTCATGCCTAGTACTATGATTTGAGGAATGTAATCGGTCAATGATCTGACATAGTTCATCTTTTCCCGTAAAAAGTTGAACCCTTGAATCATTACGATAGCTTGAAAATATCCCAATATCGGGTGCAATCACCTTTCTGCTGTATGATAAGGCCATCATTAAACCACCCGAACTGTGGATGTTTTGATAATTAAAGAGGCAATAATCCGATGCAGAAAGTAAAAACGGATATTCTTCTTCAGGAAAAAAATAGGGGAGATGGCTAAAATATTGTGGAAGCTGTGTAATCGCGGTTGTTATGTGCTGATGGTACGTCTCCTGACCCTTTTTCACTGGTCCGGCTATGATAACATGTATTGTGTCTCTCGAAATTCCTGCTTCAATAGCTTCGATAAACAACTCAACAAACTCCAATATACCTTTATAGGCACTTATATTACCAAACAATAAAAGGATAGTGGCATCCTCGGGTATCGTACAGGAATAACGCCTGTTCAGTTCATCAATGGCAATAGATCGCTCTTTAATGTCAGCTGGAAAGCTAGGATGAGGTACGACACACCACTTATTACTATCCAATGGAATATCTAAATAGTTAGACGTTCTCTCCAATAATGCTTCTGAATGTATGTGCAGCCTCTGAGCTTGCTTAGCCATACTACGATGAAGCCACCGGTGAGGCCCAAGCCATTTTCGATCATGAGGCTCTAAATTATGAACCGTCCAAATGATAGGTGTACCTAAAGCACTGAACAGACTAAACCACAGTAGCTTATAAGGAAAAGCTAAGAGTGATTTTAGATCTTGGAACTCCAGCCAATGATAATGCAAACCGACTTTTCCGCGGTGCCTAAGAGCAAGAAAGGGCAGTAAAAGATGCTTTAATGCATTAATGCTTTTTAAGGAATAAGGAGCCGGACTTTGTTCCAACAAATCTGAGTACAAGAGGTAGAGATAATCCGTCTTTGGAAACTTTTCTCGAATGGGTGGGAAAACAAGCACCAAAGAACCACGGGGCAACATATCCTCATAACATTCGGTGATGTTTTCAAAGTGAGTATAGGAAGTTCTAAGATTCATAAGGTAGATCGTTCATGATACCGACAAACTTCTACTTAAATAGGTACTGTAAACCAACCGAGTGCACAGTCCCAAAACCAGTATCAAAAGGGATAATCGCGTAATTAAATCGGATATCTGGAAGTACATAACCCACACCAAATGAATAGGGACGTGCTGTATTACCTGTTCTAACTCCGCTGGTAAGTTGTAAGGTTTTTGCTATTAATAGCTCTAATCCCACCTTGGTATATGGATTGGGATTAAAAAATTCACCTTGAGCTGAACCAGAATTATCATTGAGAGGGTAGATATAATCCGCATGCACTCGCATAAATACTGGTAATTCAGGGTTTTTACTACCGCTCCACTCTAATAAACCTACAGATAGTCCGCTAATCCAAGCCTTTGGTAGTGGTGTTGCTTCTACATCTAGTGATTGCATTTCTCCTAAACTTCGTAACGCACTGCCTAATTGAATCCGATCTTTAGCAAAGGAACGAGATAAGCCAATATTAAAGGCATATCCATTTGAACGATAGGGATAGATTTCTTCGCTAATATAATGCACACTCGCGCCTGCATTAAACCATTTAAATGATTGAGCGTAGGCCGCAGAAATGCTTAGATACTGCACTGAAAATAATCCATTGGTTGGCCCGGGCTCGTCTCTTTGCTCTAAATCCTGAAGTCCTGAACTGTAAAAACTTATGACAAATGCACGATTGTCTAGTTTTTTATGAAAGGAGCCAAAGATATTTTTTGTATCGGCAATCCAATTCGTATATCCGATTTCAATGGAAGATCGCTCCGAGCTAACCAACAAAGAGGGATTACCAAAGGAGTTGCTTCCGCCTTGCCCCCAAGCACTGCCTGCTTCTGAGAGGGAAAGAGCAAATGGATTAGGGGCAACGTCCAGCAAAGCCACGCCCGAACGCTGGGCATGTATGGTGGCCGGGCTTGTCCAGAGAAATAACAAACTATATATGAAAAAACGTGTACGAGAATGCCGTAGATAAGAAGAACAGTTTTTTTGAAAATAGGTATTAGTTGTCATAGACAGAATATCATAAAATATATCGTAGGGTAAAAATATGCGTAGATTTTAAGTGATCACTACTGGTTGAAAATCCATAATCTACCTTTAATGCAGGTTGATAGGGCATAGAGAGACTAAATCCGCTACGCCATTCATTTGAAGATACATCACCTAAGTAGCGGTTCCAACCCATATGTAAGCGGAAAAAAGGGTGGAGTGAACGGGAAGCTGCTACACGGAGAAAACTGGCACTAGTAAAACGTGTTTCAAGTGTTTCTACATATTGTACAGATGCACCATCTGACAGGAATAATTCTCGTGTAGTAACCTCCGAACTAAATCGTTTTATCTCATATTCTGCAAACAAATTGGTATCCATTACATACGTACTGACACTCGTTTTTAGCCTTAAAGGCATCGCTTCGACTCGATTTCTCGATTGAGGTTGATTGTATAGATCTCCAGAATTCCAGGTATGTTCCGCTAATAAATCTTGTACAACGAAGGCCCAATGGGTATGTTGGCTTAGCTTGAGCAGCATACCTATATCCACACCCACACTAGTAGAGGCTTTCATTTCGGCATGATAATCGGCCCGGTTTATTTTAAATCCTATACCCGCGTGAACCCTCTCACTTAATCGTATGCCAAAGGCTGATTGAAGTTGTACATCTGAGGTAGAAACCATTCCTAAAGGATAACCACTTAAGCTACGAGTGTCTATGTCACGGACACCCGCTCTAATTAATCCTATAAACAAACCTGCTTTGGGAGGAAGAGCTAATCGAGCACCAAGACTCTGATAGTGCCTGTCCAAACCCAACTGAAATACACTCAAGCTAAAATGGGTATTGGAGGTGTTACTAGCAGCTAAAGCAGGATTATAGTAGGGTTGAACCTCTAAATAGGTACTATCCATCGGATTATGTTTACTGAATCCGGCACTAACTGCATCACCAAGCGCGACACTTTGCGCATCAAAGCCTAGCTGAAGGCTGGACCCGGTATATCCACCAAACTGGGCATGAGCAGTAGTGGACTGTATTGTGATCAATATCAGCAAGGTGGTGAGAGCTACAAAGATTGGGCGTACGTTCTTCATTAATCGATGACCAAGATTTTTCCGTTAATCTTAGTCGAGCCTTGGGTGATTTCATAAAAGTAAACCCCATTACTCACTTTAGAACCCATATCGTTATAGCCCGTCCAAATTATTTCGAACTCCCCAGGCGGAACCTGTTGCTGCTGTTCATGCACTAAATTCATACCAAAATCTACTATTCGCAAGGTTGCTGTGCTGATTGATGTGCTCTCGAAACGTATTCTAAGCTCGCCATGTAGATTTGGTGAAAAGGGATTTGGGTACGCATAGGTTGCGACCGATGCGGCCTCCGGACTGTATTGATTACCTCCTCTTAGCGGGAAATTTACTCGTTCGATATTCCAGCCTTTATCAGGGTCATTGGTCCACAACAATCCATCTGAGGTGCCAATAAACAAATAATCAGATGTGCTACTAATACTCTGATACGAGGTGTTGGGGTTTAAACGGTTAGTTGCTGTAATGGGCACCGATATCATCTCCCAAGTAGTACCCTGATCTTTAGAACGGAATAAACCATTCTCACCTGCAGCCCATACATCACCTTTGAAAAAGCCAATAGAGAGAATCTTTTGACCGATGAGTCGTTGTTCAAAACTGGAGCCACCATCTTCGGTAAACACAATCCCGTATCGATCTAAGCCCTGTAATTTGGAAGAACTGTTTTCCGCGATCCAATTTGTCATCCAAATACGATCACGATCATGATCCTCTGCAACTTCAATAACCCAACGGGCTAAAAGACCATTAGGATCATAGCTAAAGCCCACGTTATCCCATCGTATCGAGTCAATAGGGGCGAAGAGTGCATTATCAGAGACATTTATTCCCCCCGCACTACCGTACCAAACGCGGTTGTTGCGATCGATGTGTACTGCGAATCCCTTCAGGTTATCGTCACTGACGGCCGTATATAATTCTTCAAATTGGGAACAGGCATTAGCTGAGCCACTAACGCAATTTCGCCAGATGTATCGGGTCCCGTCTGGTCGCATGGTAGAATTTCCAAAAGGTGGGAGGCTAATACGTTCCCAGCTGTTTCCTAGATCAGTACTTCGAAGTAAACCAGACGCCCAGTTAGCAGAAAAGAGAACACCGTCTTTAACTGCTACACTATAAGGGGGTGATTGCTCGGGAACAATAATTCGGGCTCTGTTATACTGTATTCCCCCGTAGACAAAGGTGGTATCCTCATCTATGTAGCGGTCTAATGGGAAGGGTGAAAAATCCCAATTTTGCCCGTTATCTATACTAATATAGTATCCATAACCTGCGGGCACTGTACCTGCAGGGGTAGATGAGCTAAACCCTAGACCAGCAACAATAGTGTCCCCTTGGGTTGCTATGGAGAACACTCGACCTTTACCATTAGTTAAACTATCCACACCCTCAGGGATGGCCCAAGTGTGATAGGGTTGTTCAATTGAAGCAACGTTTAACAGAGGGGAGATCCAAACAAAGCCATTACTGGTTTCAACGGTTGATATACCATTTTGCCTAAACTGCTCAAAATCAGCGTTCAAAGGCCCAAGCCATTGTGCTTGGGTAGCTATTGGGCAACATAATGTCACCACTAACACCAAAAAATATGCGAATTTTGGCATATTAAGGATTGATAATATTAAAACTCGATTTTAATGTATCACTAAAAAGTCCCGCTTTATCCCTTGCGTAATATAAAACCGTTCTATTTTGAGGGCTGTTAGAACTGTTTACAGAGAAGGTGATGGTGAATACCGAATCACCCGCTACTTCATCCAATCCAGTACCTGTATCGGTTAGGATGTTAGGATTGGGTACTAGGATGCTACCATCTTCATTTTCAAATGCAATGAATACACGATCTAGGGTTTCTTGCCCATCAGGATCTGTTACTTTAGCTTGGAATGAAATAGTTAAGGTGGTAGAACCGGTTGGGATTTCAACTGAGCCTGGGTTGTTAACCCAAATTATTTGGGGTGGTGAACTTGCAATACCTTTTATGGTTAGGGTAGCTTGATGTTGTATACCATAGCCATACCGGTCCAAAGCGTATAACTCAACTAACAATTGCTCAAAGTTCGTCGTGCTTGTTTCCCAGTTAAATGTTCCCTGTATTTCAATAGGTAAAGGATCGGAAACAGGGGTTGTTAATTGTTCTTGTAGAAGAATCACACCTGTCCTTGGTTCTCGTATAATGTAGCCTAAATACTCTAACAGTTCAGAATTATGGAGTTGAGCATATAGGGTGAATTGGAGGGTAGTATCCTTGAACCCATCCATTTCTACATCAAATTTAACATCCGTTGGTTCAACTCGAAAATGGCTCAGATCTACATATGCATAGGATTGAGTAGGAGTATCTGGTAGGCTATCACAATGGATGCTACCTAAAATGGCAAGAAAAAGTATAGATAAAATTACTTTACTAAACATCCAGCATGTCGTATCTAAAATTTGGAGAAGGCTTTGAAAGCCGCTTCTTTATAGATATAAAATATAAGGCAAGTTTTTCTATTTATTTGCTCAAAGAGCCGTCTATTTTTTGACAGCTAAGCTACTCAGATTTATATGTCAACGCTCATTGCAATTAGACAACATCTAAAGTATATTATTTATAATATTTGTCTATTATTGTTTAATCCAAACCTCTAAAGTTTGTCAACATTATAGGTAAAACTGTCCCTAGTGTTCACCCACTTTTTTATATAAAAGGTGGGTTTTTTTTATTAATCAAACTGAATGTTTTGGAATCACCTAATTCTCAAACACTTTTACATATCTTAGTAAAATGAATGTTGAATCATTTAAGCACTTAGCCAAAACATACACGGCTATACCAGTATATCGACAGTTGTTAGCCGATACATTAACTCCTGTATCTCTTTTTTTAAATATTCGAGAAGGTAGCAATCATCCATTTCTTTTTGAATCTGTTGAAGGGGGTGATCAATTGGCTAGATATTCTTTTTTAGGGTGTAATCCCTACGAGCTTCTACGGTTTGATGGGATAAGAACAGAATTACAGCGTAAGGATGGAACGGCAACTGAATTCGATTCATACTTTGACGCCTTGAGAACCTGTACCACTAAATACACGGAACCTCATTTACCCGGATTACCTAGGTTAACAGGTGGGGCTGTTGGCTTCTCCTCTTACGATACTTTTAGGCAAGTTGAGTATTTGCCGAACACCCCTTATGATGATTTAGGATTGCCCGAAGCTGTATGGGGATTTTATGATGAAATTTATGCGTTTGATCACGTTAAACATCAAGTTATACTCATTCACACTGTCCGTCTTGAGGAAGCTACAACAGACGATAGCCTGCTAAATGAATGGTATGAACAGGCTCAATTTGCTTTGGACCAAATGGAGGCTAAGGTAAATAGAAGGGTGAACAAAGCACCCGATTTTTTTATTGATCCCGATCAACTTACTAGTAATATGGAAGAGTCATATTTTTCTAGTATGGTTGAAAAAGCGAAACAGCATATTTATGAAGGTGACATTTTTCAAGTAGTATTATCACAGCGGTTTGAAACGGAGATGTCAGGAGATACTTTCATGCTTTACCGTGCCTTACGTATGGTTAACCCGTCACCTTATTTGTTCTATCTGGATTTTAACTCATTTACTTTAGTGGGTAGTTCACCCGAGGTATTAGTCAGTGTACAAGACCAGAGAGTACGAGTATTACCGATTGCGGGAACAAGGAAAAGGGGGGTAACCTTAAAAGAAGATTTACAGTTAGAAGCTGATTTAAAACAGGACCCAAAAGAAATTTCTGAACATATTATGTTGGTTGACTTGGGACGAAATGATGTATCTAGAGTAAGTAAGCCAGGTTCGGTTCAGTTGGACAGAAATCAGGTAATTGAACGTTATTCCCACGTTATGCATATTGTTAGTGATGTTTCTGGGCAATTAGCTGAGGGGAAATCAGCGGTTGATGCCCTTATGCAATGCTTTCCTGCCGGCACTGTCAGTGGGGCACCCAAAATTAGAGCCATGCAAATAATCGATAAAATGGAACCCACAAAACGGGGAATCTATGCAGGGGCTGTCGGCTATTTTGACTATTCGGGTAATATGGATACCTGTATTGCCATTCGAACAATGGTAGTAACAGGTAATAAGGTGTATATTCAAGCTGGCGCAGGAATTGTCGCCGACAGTATAGCAGAAAATGAATTTGAAGAGACCGTAAATAAAGCTGGCGCCCTGGTCAAGGCGCTAAGTACAGCCTTAGATATTCGAGACAACTAAATTACTATGCAAAACGAATCAACCCTTCCAATAATACTATCCGGCATTCAACCCTCCGGAAAACTACATATTGGTAATTATTTTGGTGCAATTAGGCAACATATTGCATTGCAAGACAAGGGTATAGCCTTTTATTTTATTGCAAATTTTCATTCACTTACATCTTTAAAGAATGGTAAGTCATTACGAGAATATACTTATGAGGTAGCATTGGATTATCTTGCACTTGGCCTAAATCCTGATAAAGCTACTTTTTTTGCTCAATCCGATGTGCCTCAAGTAACTGAATTGGCCTGGATTTTATCTACCCTAACACCCATTAGCTTAATGGAGAAAGGAGTTTCATATAAAGACAAAATAGCCGCTGGCTTAAGTCCTAACATAGGTTTGTTCACTTATCCGATACTGCAAGCAGCAGATATATTGATCTACCATTCAAATATTGTACCAGTAGGCGAGGATCAAAAACAAAACATTGAGATATGCCGAGATTTGGCGGGTAAATTCAACCGAACTTATGAGGGTGATTTTTTAATAGAGCCGGAAGAATATATCGTCAAATCAGTTGCAACTGTACCTGGAACAGATGGGCAGAAAATGAGTAAGAGTTATGATAATACCTTGCCTATTTTTGAAGAGCCTAAAGCACTGAAAAAGAAAATAATGAGCATACAAACGGACTCAACCCCCTTAGAAGAACCTAAGGATCCAACATCGGATAATGTATTTGCCTTAATTACATTTTTTGCCACTCAAGAACAAAAAGAAGAAATAGCTCAAAAATATCGAGACGGTGGATACGGATATGGGCATGCTAAGAAAGAATTATTAGGCCTTATGACGGATTATTTCGCGGAAGCTAACGAACGCAGAAACGAACTAAAGCAGAATCCAGACAGGGTGTTTGATGTACTTCGAGAAGGGGGCAAACGAGCTCAAATTCAGGCCGAAAAAATTATGCAGCCCATACGAGAAGTGGTTGGAATACATAGAATTTTTTGAGGCACGGTATGATTTTAATTATTGATAATTACGACTCTTTTACCTATAACTTGGTTCATCTAGTCGCACAACAAACTGAGGATTACAAAGTAATTAGGAATGATGAATGTAGCATTGATCAAATCAAAGACTTAAAGCCTACCAAAATACTAATTTCACCAGGTCCAGGTAAACCCGAAGATGCTGGTGTGACAAAGCAAGTAATTGCTGAATTAGGCCCAAAAATACCCATATTGGGTGTTTGTTTAGGTCATCAAGCTATTGGGGAGGTATTTGGAGCCAAGGTTGTGCATGCTCCTAGTCTTATGCATGGCAAAACCTCCATGGTTACTCACGGGGGGAGCAACTTATTTAGCTCTATCCCAAAAGAATTCATCGCAACACGATATCATTCGTTAGTACTGAATCCGGAAAGCATACCTGACTCTCTTGAAGTGACCGCGATGACCGATGATCATACCGGAACCATCGTGATGGGCGTGCGTCATAAAACCTATCCTATTGAAGGAATTCAGTTCCATCCAGAAAGTATTTTAACCATTGATGGACCTCAAATGATCAAAAATTGGTTACATCAGTGATAAAGTATAACGGGTTGATGGCACCCATTCCAACCGCTTAATCAATTAAGTGGGATAACCTACATAAGAGCCCCAAGCCTAATTAAGACAGATAATCATGAGTTACAGTTTCAAAGAAATACTTCAAAAAATTACCTTGGGCTTTGACCTTAGTTCCAGCCAAGCTGTCTATGCCTTAGAGTGTATTATGAATGGGGAAGTTAGCTCCGAAGAGATTGCCTCCTTTTTAACGGCAATGAAGATGAAGGGAGAGACTATTCAAGAGTTATCATCTTTTGTTCAAGTAATGAGGTCAAAATCGCTTAAAGTTGAAACTGATATAACAGGCGCGGTAGATATCGTTGGTACTGGAGGAGATAAATCTGGTACTTTTAATATATCGACCATAACGGCATTTGTCACAGCTGCAGCAGGTGTACCCGTCATAAAGCACGGAAACAGAAGTGCATCGAGCAAATGCGGTAGTGCCGATGTATTAGAAATCCTTGGCGCAAATATAGAGTTACATCCAGATCAGGTTGCGCAGGTATTTGAGCGTGTAGGTTTTGCATTTATGTATGCTCCAATGTTTCATCCAGCTATGAAATATGTTATGCCAGCGCGAAAGGCCATCGGTTTTCGTACCTTTTTCAACATACTCGGGCCTTTGACAAACCCTGCTGGTGTTCGAAATTATGTCATAGGAGCGTATAATAAAGATGTGGCGCATCAAATGGCTCAAATATTGGCTACACTAGATACCCAATTTGCTTATACCTTTAGTTCCGAAGATGGCCTCGATGAAATAAGTTTGTGCAATCCAACCACTTTTTTTGAAGTAAAAGAGCAACTAAGTTCACAGCAAAGAACGTTTAAACCTGAAGAATTAGGCTTTAACCGTGTGGAAATGGCCGAACTTTTAGGTGGAGAACCATCGTTGAATGCACGTATTTTTACCGATATTTTGGCCAATAAGGCTACAGAAGCTCAAAAAAACATGGTGGTACTAAACGCAGCATTTGCCATACATGCTGTTACCGATGTACAAAATCTTCATGAAGCTAAAACATTAGCCGAGGAAGCCATTCAATCAGGTGCAGCATTCACTAAACTTAATGAGTTCATCACTGCGACTCAAGCTAGTTAATATGAGTATACTTGAAAAGATAGTCACCCAAACCAAGATTGATCTCAAAAAGCGAATTTCAGAACGAAGTTTACAGAGTTTAGAATCGGAATGGGGATATGAAAAAGAAGTAAGATTTTTCTCTCAAGCAATTAGGGGTAAAGAGGTTAAGTTCATAACTGAAGTTAAAAAAGCTTCTCCTTCAAAGGGTATCATTCGAGAAAACTTTGAACCTGTCACCCTCGCCAGAATCTATGAAAACTCAGGTGCTTCTGCTATTTCAGTCCTAACCGATGAGCCATTTTTTAAAGGACATTTGTCGTATATGAACGATATTGCAAAACAATCAAGCATTCCTATTTTGCGAAAAGACTTTATCATTGATCCCTATCAAATAGCAGAAGCTAAGGCCTATGGCGCAGATGCCATTTTATTGATCGTTCGTATACTTTCTAATGCTCAACTAGATGAGCTGTTATCTGTGGCTAAGGAGCTACATTTAGATGCTTTAGTCGAATGTTACGATACAATTGACCAAGAACGTATTGACTATGAAAAAGTATCCATTCTTGGGGTAAATAATCGTGATTTAGAAGCATTCAATGTAAATGTACATCGGGGGGTATCACAATTAAAAATGGCCCCTGAATCAACTATAACAGTATCTGAAAGTGGTATCTCTACGGTTGAGGATATAAAGTATCTACAGCAAAACGGAATACATGCGGTACTAATAGGCGAACACTTAATGCGACAGTCCAATGTTGGTGAAGAACTTAAAAAACTGGTCATAGCAGCTCAAGAAGCTGCTGATATACCCAATACTTCACCCTAGAGTGGTAGACTTAATTTATATGCTCAAAATATATAGACTTGATCAAGCATATCCGATAAAATTTATACATCAAACATGATTATTAAATGAAAAAAAGTAAGGTGAAAATATGTGGTCTTACTAACTTAGCGGATGCCCGATTCGCTGCCGGAGCGGGTGCTGACTATGTAGGATTTATTTTTGTCGAGGGAACCCCACGATACATTGAACCTGCTATGGTAGGTGCAATTAGTGAATGGGTTGAGGGTCCATACAAAGTAGGAGTATTTCAAAATCAAGAACTTAGTTTTGTGACTGAAACAGCTAGGATGGTGGGGCTGGACATGATTCAATTACATGGCCAAGAATCCACCGAATATTGCTCATTACTTTCAGAAAATCATCGCATAATTAAGGTATTTTCTGTGGACGAACAGACTAATTCAGCGGACCTTTCACGAGAACTTCAAGGCTATAAAAATGTATGTGAATACATCATGTTTGACACTAAAGTGGGTAGCCAAAGTGGTGGCACTGGTGTATCTTTTGACTGGAAACTCATCAATGAACTGGATATCCCTTTGCCTTATTTCCTTTCAGGTGGTTTGTCACATGCAACCGTTAATGAAGCCCTAGAAGTACTTTCAGGGAACCCTCCAATGGCTATTGATGTATCTTCTAAGATAGAAGAAAGTATAGGTATAAAAGATTTCGATAAGTTATCTTTATTGATGGAAACCGTGAATTCAACGACCTAAACGTAGGCATCCTTTTTATTGTATTGTTGTGTCAAACTAAACTGGACTTAATCTCAACTCACTATCATGTCAGTCATTACTAAAACCACTTATTCTGAACCCAATCAAAAGGGATATTTTGGTGCTTACGGGGGTAAATTTGTACCCGAAACCCTAATTCCTGCCCTTAATGAGCTTGAAAAAGCATACAAAGAAGCCAGTGAAGATCCTGAATTTGAGAAAGAGTATCTCTACTTACTACGAGAATATGTTGGGCGTCCTACCGAGCTAAGTTTTGCCAACCGCTTAACAGATCATTACGGTAATGCAAAAATCTATTTAAAGAGAGAAGACCTTTGTCATACGGGAGCACACAAAATAAATAATGCTATAGGTCAGATACTATTAGCCCTTAGAATGGGTAAAAAACGTATTATTGCTGAAACAGGCGCAGGCCAACATGGGGTAGCTACGGCTACAGCATGTGCTAAATTCGGTGTTGAATGTGTGGTATACATGGGAGAGGAAGACATGGTGCGTCAGAAACTCAACGTCGACAGAATGCGATTGATGGGAGCCGAGGTACGCGGTGTCAGTAGTGGTTCCAAAACGTTAAAAGACGCTACAAATGAAGCAATCCGAGATTGGGTAACCAATGTTGAGGATACTTTTTATATCATTGGTTCGGTGGTAGGACCACATCCATATCCCATGATGGTAAGAAATTTTCATCGAATAATTGGTGACGAAACCAAGCGGCAGTTAATGGAAATGGAGGGCCGTCTACCTGATTATCTTATTGCCTGTGTGGGTGGGGGGTCCAACGCTATGGGTATTTTCTATCCATTCATTAATAATGATGTACATATCATTGGTATTGAAGCGGGTGGATTAGGTGTTGATTCAGGACAAACTGCAGCCACATTAACGAAAGGTCGTCCCGGTGTGCTACATGGATCTATGAGTTATTTACTTCATGATCAGGAAGGACAAATCGAATTAGCTCATTCCATCAGTGCTGGTTTAGATTATCCTGGTATTGGTCCTGAACACGCCTATCTTCATGATACAAATCGAGTAGAATATCGCGCGGTTACCGATGCCCAAGCACTTGAAGCAGTATCCTTATTATCGAGAATGGAAGGAGTAATACCGGCCCTAGAGACCGCTCATGCTTTTGCTTGGTTGGAAGAACTTATGCCAACCACTTCTCCGGACGAAATTGTTGTGTTGAACTGCTCTGGAAGAGGCGATAAAGACATGGAAACTATTTCTAAGTACCTTTAAACAGTATTTAACCCAGTGAATCGAATTAATAAGGTTTTCGAAGACAAGAAGAATGAGAAGATAATGAGTCTTTTCATCACGGCTGGTTATCCTGATGTAACTGAAACCGTAGACTTAGTTTTAGGTTTTGAACGTAACGGTGCCGATATCATTGAATTAGGTATTCCATTTAGTGACCCATTAGCAGACGGTCCGACCATTCAATACTCATCCAACATAGCGATATCCAAAGGGATTACGATCCAAGGTATTTTTAACATGGTCGTAGATATTAGAAAGGAATCGGAAATACCCGTTGTTTTAATGGGCTACATTAATCCTATGCTTAGGTTTGGATTGGAGAATTTTTTTACCACTGCAGCTAAGGCAGGTGTGGATGGGTTAATTGTACCAGATTTACCACTCGATGAAGGGGGTATGATTGAAGAATTAGCCCGCAAAAATGGAATTCAACTCATCTATTTGATTGCACCCAACACAAGTGATGATAGAATGCAGCTAAGTGATCAGAAGTCTGACGGATTTGTATACTGCGTCTCTGTAACTGGGGTAACCGGTGCTAGGGAAGGGAGCGAGGTTCAACAATCTGTGGATAAATTTATTCAACGATCGAAGGCAAATATCACAAAAAATCCCTTGATGGTGGGTTTTGGGATAAAAAACTTTACTGATGCGCAAAATATTTCTAGCGAAGTGGAGGGGTTTATTGTGGGTAGTGCTCTTATAGAGACCATCAGAAACAGCTACCCTAGCGAACACTGGAAGGAGGTGGTGTTCGATTTTGTACATCAACTCAAATTTGGCTATCGTAACTCCTAAACAAACGTCATTGGATTGGTTTCATTCCAGGCACCGTCAAATGAATCCATTGATTATCAATTTTAGTAAAAAATCTGTTCGATGCGCTTTTTATCCTATGTAGCATTTATTACACTAGTAGTCCATTCGTGGGCTTGTAATACGGACTTCCGAGAACGATCGAAGGGTGATACCAGGGAATTTGTGGTGGTTATGGATTCCGTTGAATGGGATAGTGAAACGGCCAACGCTATACGGGAAACCTTTGGCCAATTTGTTTTTAGTCTACCAAACCCTGAGCCATATTATGACCTAACCTTTATGCATATACGTTCACGATCGCAACTAGAACGTATTATGGGGTATAAAAATATCATTTTTGCTGCACCAATTGATGATTCAACGACCGTGGCAGCCCAAGTACGGGCTTTCTTAGATGAGGGTACAGAGCAGCGTGTCCGGAGTGGTGAAAGCTTTGCCTTTCCACTTATTGACCAATGGTATAAAGATCAATACGCTTTAATATTGAGCTCAAGTACTGATTCAGCATTGGCGGCTAAAATCCGTAACACCGAAAGTGCGTTATTAAACAACGCATTGGATAAAGAGCTTTTGCGATGGAATTGGTTTGTGTATGAGAAAAAAGAACAAACCCAGTATAGTGACTCCTTATGGAATGACCATGGTTTTATGGTCAGGATTCAACATGATTATATCAAACGAATTGATACATCCAACTTTATTAGCTATCGCCGATTTTTACCGGACAATGATCGATGGATGTGGGTATGGTGGCAGGATGATGTAAGAGACATTAGCTACCTGGACGATGACTGGATCAACCGAACCAGGGATTCATTAAATCAACAGTTTATCAAGGGTAGAACTGATTCCATGTTTATTACAACAGAATATCGAAGGCCTGTTGAAAGTACTAGTTTCCAAAAAGGGCGATATCTTAGCTATGAAACACTAGGTACTTGGCAAATGATTAATGGTGCAATGGGAGGACCATTTGTCAACTTTACCTACTTTGATGAATCAACTTCTAGGCTATTTATGATTGAATATTCACAGTTTGCACCTTCTGTTAGGAAAAAACTACCATTTGTACGTCAATTCAGGGCAATGGGCAGAACTTTTGAATCTGATAGCCTTTATTCAGTGCGTCCCTGATACATCTGTTGCTAAACAGATTTGCACAACAAATCGTACATTACGACGCCTGAAGCTACTGATATATTTAGTGAATGTTTGGTCCCAAACTGAGGTATAATCAAGTGATGATCAGCTGAAACTAGTACTTCATCGTCTAGGCCTTTAACTTCATTTCCAAACACAAAGGCCATGTTAGGTATGGTAACTTCGTTGAAATCAAATTCGGTGAGTAGTTTAGATTTTTTGGTTTGTTCTACCGCAAATATTTGAGATTCAATCTTCTGAAGTTTTTCATTACAAGCATTCCAAAGTGTAAAATAGCTCCAAGGAACCTGTTTTTCAGCCCCAATGGCTGTTTTCGAAACTTCAATATTAGTTTCCGGAGTAGGGGTAAAACCTGAAAGAAATACCTGCTTTATACCAAATACATCCGCATTTCTAAAAACAGCTCCGACATTGTAGGCACTTCGGATATTATGAAGACATATAATCGATTTAGATAACAGACTCGGTTTATCTGCTTTTGCATGCCGAATAAACAGTTCTTCGGTGGTTAATTTCATTTAATTCTCTAATCCTTTCAGTGCTTCCCTAACCGCTCTGTAAACATTTATAATACCACCATGTTTTGATAAGTGGTTAAAGGGAACATATTGCGCTTCTAAACTTTGACCAGGAAGCATGACTTGTTCATCGGTTTTTACTACCGATGAAACGATAATATTTTTTATTTCAAGCGGGGAATATTCAGGAAAGTATTGCATTAAAAGAGCAATTAAACCTGAAACCACAGGAGCGGCCATACTGGTACCATTACTTAACTGATACTCTTGGTTTGGTATAGTTGAATAAATATCTACACCAGGTGCAAACAGATCAACTGTTGACCTCCCATAGTTACTAAAGGAGGCAGCTAGTTCATTAATACCCTGCCAACCAGAAGCTCCGACCGTAATTACGTACGGGCTAGATGAGCCATCGCTAATTATAGGGCTAGGGTAATTAGCAACACTATCTAAATTAGTCCCATCATTTCCAGCAGCGTGAACCATAAGAACTTCATTTTGTGCCGCATATTCTATTGCTTGTTGAACATAAAACAATTCGGGTGAATATGATTTACCAAAACTCAAATTAATGATATTTGCGCCATTATCTACTGCATATCGTATTGCATTTGCCACATCTTTATCGCGTTCATCTCCATTTGGAACAGCACGAATGATCAACAATTCCGCTTGTGTTATCCCATTTGCTCCAATGTTATTATTACGGTTGGCTGCTATAATACCTGCAACATGAGTGCCATGATCATAATCGGGACCTTTAACGTCGGAATTTCCATAAAAACGATAATCCAGATCTTCATAGTCATCACCAACGATACTACGTGGGTCGTAGGATATATTGTACCCATATTCTAACTGCACAGTAATTTGTTCTATGTATTCCTCAATAAGTTCCTCATTAATTCCATTATCCTGTAATAATGCAACAAAACCTAATGCTTCCTGCATCTGTATAGATGGCTCTATTTCTTCACTTAGATAGTTATTCACATTTACTGAATCAAGGGACGATTCACCCAAAAAGAATAAGATACTCTCGACATTTTGCTGAAGTTGTTTTATTTGAATCATTTCTGACTCTAGGGAAGAGCGCTCCGTTTCAAATTCTTCTTCTATTTCTTTGAATTGTAGATACTCATCGTTTAATGAGTCAGGAATATTGGTCAAAGTATTAAAAGAAGAAAACAGCTCAAGCCCCTTAACATATAACCTAGTTAACTCATAGGTATCATAATTAACATTACTCGAATCTTGACCTCCTATAAAATTCCACCCAAACACATCATCTACATATCCATTATCATCATCATCCAGCATATTTCCAATTATTTCATCATCATTGATCCAAATATTATCCTTAAGGTCTTCATGATCAACATCAGTGCCCGAATCAATGATTGCCACAACAACTTTTTTTGGACTCCGTGTGGTCGAATCTAGCAAAGAATAAGCTTGATGGAGCGCAATACCTTGGTTAGTCCATTTATTAGCGGATGCTTCCATAGTGGTACTAGCTCCCAACAAATGCCAACCTTCAATGGGTTTAGCTACGGTCACTATATTTTGTTTAGCAGTGCTGTCAGATTGCTGTTCGGTATCTACCGCGTTGCCAGTTATTTGATCATTATATGTGATGGCTCTATTTGTGCTACAACCATAAAAGAAAATAACACTACTTAATAATAGGTATCCATATTTTATGTAGGACATAAGTCTGATTATTTTTGAATTTTATATAGAAGCATATCTAAAAGATACAAGCATATTAATAGTATTGCGATTGAAATCATGCTAAAAACTGGGTTCCATATCACTAATCCACCGATCGTACCTATCACAGCCCCAAGTTGTTGAATGTACCGTAATTCTTCATTGGTTGAAGTTCGAATTAAAGCTTCAATTTTAGATTCATCATACTCTTTCAAATGTTGTGCTATAAATTGGTAAATGTCTAACCGATTGATGAGTTCATGTATCAAATTTGTGATATGTGTCTCTATGGTCCCAACGTGCTCATCAATTAGAGCTGGTAATTTGTCAAATAGACCATCTAATTGTTCGATTTGACGTTCTAATTCAACGGGTAAGTCCATGAGTGCTTCATTGACTAATTCCTGAACATTAGCCCCTTTTATCATGGTGTAGGTTTTTAATGCGATACGATCTAAAGTTCGGTTTTCTAATTTTCGGTTAATCTCGGACTCAATGGTTGAGGCAATACTCATTCTAAATTCATCCTTATTCAGAATTCGAAAGACCAATTCTAAAATAATCTGATGAACCTCTAATCTAAAAGATTTGTCTGACAATATATCCTTTGAACGAAGTACCCATAGCTCTCTGTAGTATTGAATGAAAGCGGAACGATGGACATATTCACTAATGAGCTCAGGATGTAAAAGTTCAGAAGAAATGGTTTTTGCCAATCGGTCAGCTATTCTATTTTTTTGACGGGGTATGAGTCCTTGACCCATGATAGGTCGTTTATGTACTGGTTTGAAGAGCATGGTAATGGCTAACCAATTAGTAGTGTACCCTATTAAACCACTTACGCTTAATATTTTAAGTAAATGTTCTAATGAATAGGAGCTATTCATTAATATGATTTCTTGAGTTGTGAAATCCCATAAATAACTTACAGCAAAGACAATTAATACAAAAAATGGATACCACCTAAGCCCTTGTGTGAGGAGTATTTTTTTTAATCTAGTGTGATTTTTTTGTGAGCCCTGAGTTGGTAGTTCTTGGTCACTAGAAGAGGGGAGAGTCCATTCGTTTGGCTTGGAATATTGTTTCCAATAGCGCCCAACACTCTTGCTTAATTGTTCAAAAAAATGTAACAGCACGTACTTACCAAAAAAACTAGATGGTTATCTGTTGGATGATCGCGTCCTCTTCTGTGGTCATTGTTTCTTTCTGTTTCACCGTTGAATCCTCATAACCAAGGATATGTAATAAACCGTGAACCACAATTCGTAGACACTCTGTATTAACGTCTACGTTAAACTCTGTAGATTGTTCGATAATCCTTGGCAAACAACAGTACATAGTACCCTCTAGGGCAGGAGTAATGAGTATATCCTTGGTTTCATTAGAATCATGATAATGAAAACTGATAATATCGGTAACATAGTCCTTTTGAAGATATTCACGATTAATACGTCTTATTTCTTCCTCATCGACAAGAACAATTTCAACGAATTCGATGGTGCATGAATGTCGTTGTGTAAATAAATTTAATACCTTATTAATGGTATTTTCAGCAACAGGAAAATCCAATTTTGTGATGTTGAAAAGCTGAATATTATTTAAATTAGGCATACATTTAAGATGATTACAGCTAGTCCTCAAAGCTAAAATCATCATCCATTGACTCGGTTAGGGACAAGGCTATACCACACATCATCAAGTCTTCTGGAAGTTGAGTAAAGTCTCCAGATTTAATTGCTTCATTCACATTGGCATATAAACTACAACCTGCTTCTTTTTCAATTATTAAACCCGACGTTTTACTTCCTGATGTACCAAAAAATGTGACTTGATGTAAAATATCACTTGCTACAAATGCCGTGCAATTATGTAGCTGGAGAAAGGTGTTACTTGCATATACAGACACCATATTCATCGATTCACCTTGAACAAGTAATCCAAGGTGTATTTCAAGAGCTAATTTTCTGTCTGTTTCTGTATGGGTAAGTTCTAAACGAAAAACATCTTCACCCAAAGGTTTTGCTTGAGTGCCCAAAACCTTAGCAATAGTTTCAATATTTTTAGCTGTGAATGTATGTATCATAAAGGATGTGTGATGGTTCATCACTTAAGTTGGGGTAGTATAAATTAAATTACGAAAAAATGATACTCTCGAGTCTAATCTATCTTCCTTTGTAGTACCTGTATTTTAATTACTTAGCATTAGCTGGTTTACAATATCCCATACCTACGTACTTCTTGATCACATTCTTCCTTGCTAAGAGGTAAGGTAGGGAATGGAGTTCCTAGAAGAAGTGAATTTACCTCTTGTGATATCTCAGATGCTTCATTTTCATTTCCAGACTCGTAGAGTAAATACTGGGCAATTACTAGGTACTGTCGTATCTGTATAATTTGCTCGCCAAGTCGTTGCGTTTCGTTGTAAGCGGCCTGAACACTAGCCCTTAAATCACGCTGTTTTTTGACATCACCTGATCTTCTAGAGGCTTCGAATTCATTATTCAATTCATCAAATTCTTGTTGGTATCGTTGAAAGACTTCAAAATCGTTGATGAACTCTCTGTTAATAATAGGTTTAATCCTTTTTGCTATGGCTGCAGCCTGATCTTGAGCATTTAATTTGAGATAATTAATAGCGAATAAAGATTGAATATTATAGCTCTCTTCATCTGGTCTGAATGGTATGTTTTGCTCAGAGAAATCTAACCAATACTGAGCAGAATCTGGCTCATTTAGCTCTTGAAAGCGTTCAGATAACTGTAAAAACGTATATCGATAATTACTTAGCATTCGACGTATATTCTCATCAAAATAGGCATCTGGATTATTCCATTCAGTAAACAAAAAATTACGTAGGCGCTTAGCATGAATAGCAGGATCAATATATCCCATGGTTCTTGCATTAAACCGCTTGGGTATAACTCGGTAGGCTTTTCCTTCCGTTCTGAAGTAGGGTTGAAGATCTAACATACTGGTTGATGATACCGTATTTGCAAAATAAATGGGACGTAACCAATTGTTGGATTGGAGCAAATCAATAATCATCAAATCTTGAACTTGCATGTAGAAAATACCATTTCCTTGCTGATCGCGTCCGTATAAGCGGCCTTCCACGCGCCATTCTAATTCATCATCTAACTCTTCTATAGGTATCTCAAAATGGACGCCTGTTTTTAGTATTTGCAAACTAGTGTCTGGCCGTACACCTATAGCTTCTTTATATTTCTGATCCTCTGAGAAGGCTGTTCTTAAAGTCTCTTTGTTAACAGGTATGGTAATAGTTTTTGGTTCCCATCGGTCAATGCGTGAGGTAATCTGGTCAACCTGTTGGTCCGTATAACTAAAGGGTAATGGAGCTGATTCGTGTGACCACTGATTTTTTAGTTGTTTTATATACCAATCCGTGTTTAATAAACTTAGGCAAACAATTCTTACATCGGTACGAACTCCCTCTACTTCTTGTGCATACCAAAGTGGGAATGTATCATTATCCCCATTGGTAAATACAATCGCGTTTGGAGCTAATGAATTCAGTAGGTTTTTAGCATAATCTGGAGCGACATATCGATTACTACGATCATGATCATCCCAATTCTGCGACGCTATCCAAACGGGGGATGCAAGCAGTAGTATAACCAAGGCGGTTAAACTTACGGTGGTGTTCTTTAGCTTGTTTTGTACGAATTCGAGTAAACCAGCACTCCCTAATCCTATCCATATAGCAAATGCAAAAAATGAGCCTACATATGCGTAATCTCTTTCCCTTGGTTGATAGGGAGGTTGGTTCAAAAACACAATAATGGCTAGACCAGTTACAATAAATAGAATAAATACCGCTAATGCTCGATTTCTATCTGCTTTGAAATGATATAACACCCCTAGAAGTCCGAGTAGAAGCGGGATAAAATAATACGCATTGCTGGCTCGGTTTTCTGGATACTTTTCTTCGTCAAACCCTGATTGCCAACCAGTATCTTGAATATCAGCTGCTCTTCCTACGAAATTCCAATTGAAATAGCGTAGGTACATATGACGCACTTGATAGTCCCAAAAGTACTCTAAATCACTGTCATATCGAGCATAAAAAGATAAGTGGTTAGGTGCCTGTGAATGTCTACGAGGAAGCCAGACTTCTTTTTGTGTATTAATCTGCCCAGTTGCAGCATCATAAGAATTTCCCTTTAGTATTGGGGTATCTCCATATTGCTCACGTTTTAAGTAGCTCACAAAGTCTTCCACAGTTTCTGGGTCATTCTCGTCTACAGGGGGGTCAGCAATAGATCGTATCATAATAACAGAGTATGATGAATACCCTATTATAATCATCACATAACTAATTAGGGCTATATTGGCAAGACGATGCTTATGTTTCTGAGTGTAGTAAATTCCATATACCAATAGACCTATTAGTAGGAATATGAAGGTAAACGGACCAATTAACCCGTAGGATGCATCATTAATTTTAGACGCCCAATCTGGAAGTTTTTGAATGGTTATGGGATATATCAAGAAGAATGAAAAGACTACAATTACCCCCATTACGGCGAAACTTTTTATCTCGATGGTATCCTTCACTTTGAAGTATACGATGAGTGCGACAAAAAATATGGCTAATAGATTGAGAAGGTGAACACCAATAGCCAATCCAAACATATAAGCAATGAGTACTAGCCAACGTTCACTGTACGGCTTTTCATGATGCTCGGACCACTTGAGAGCTAACCACACTACAATAGCCGTAAAAAACATAGACATTGCATATACTTCAGCTTCTACCGCATTAAACCAGAATGTATCGGTAACCGCAAAGGTTAAACTGCCAATTAACGCCCCTCCATAATGGGCGATTTTATCCCCTGATGCCCATTCATTGACATTTGGTTTAAACTCACGGATAAGCCTAATAACTATTAGGTAAAGTAGCATAACTGTAAGTGCTGAGGAAAGTACACTCATAAAGTTAATGCTTACGGCTACGTACTCTGTGGGCATAAACATAGAGAATAACCGACCTAAGATTGAGTAGAAGGGAGCCCCCGGTGGGTGATTTACTTGGAGACCATGTGCTACTGCAATGAATTCTCCTGCATCCCAAAAACTAGCGGTAGGAGCCATGGTTAAACTATAAATAACAAGGGAGATGAAAAAGGTAGCTAGAGCAAGCCACTTATTTGTTTTCTGATGTGAGTCAAACATTTAGTATAATCTTACAACAATGATGATTGAAATTGGTACAACATAAAAATAGATTGTCGCTGCCTTGTATACGCACCCTTAATGATAGGGATAGCGTTGTTTGAATCAAAACAGAACAAGGCTAATTGACATAATTTAAGATACCACAGTCAAATAAGAATTTCTTATCAAAGACCAAAAAATAGATGCAAAAGATAGAAGGGAAATCTGAAGAAAAACAGCGTTTTTCAACTAAATGGGGTCTAATACTTAGTGTACTAGGAATCGCCATTGGAACAGGTAATATATGGCGCTTCCCAAGAATAGCGGCTCAAAATGGAGGTGAAGCTGGAGCAGGTGCTTTTTTAGTGGCCTGGATAAGCTTTTTATTTCTTTGGTCTATACCACTTATAATTGCTGAATATGGAATTGGAAAGAAAGGGCGTAAAGGTATTGTTGGATCCTATGTAGCAATAGCAGGTAAAAATAAGGCTTGGATGGGTGCTTTTATAGGCCTTGTCGCTACCGCCATCATGTTTTACTACAGTGTGGTGGCCGGTTGGTGTTTGTATTATTTATCACAGTCACTTCAATCTGGACTACCTAACAGTTATGAGCAAGCGATGGGTGTTTGGAATTCTTTTCATGCACAGGGAATACCCGTATTTACTCACGGAATAGTCATGCTACTAGGTTCTTGGGTAGTTATCAAAGGTATTTCATCTATAGAGAAGGTGAACAAAATATTAATCCCACTACTTTTTACCATTTTAATGGTTTCGTTAGTTAAGGCGATAAGTTTACCAGGCTCCTGGGAGGGTATTCGGTACTTATTTACCCCAGATTGGAATACGTTAACAGAGCCAAGAATTTGGCTTGAAGCACTTACTCAAAATGCGTGGGATACGGGCGCAGCTTGGGGGTTAATTCTTACCTATGCCGCCTATATGCGAACCCATGATCGGATAACTATCAGTGCGTTCCAGACGGGTATTGGGAATAATGTTATCTCATTAGTGGCTGCTATCATTATTTTTTCCACGGTTTTTGGAACATTGGGAAATAGTATGTCAAATGCTGAAATTTTAAAAATAATGCAGAATTCAGGACCAGCAGGCACCGGTCTTACATTTATTTGGATGCCACAGTTATTCGCAACTATGTCGGGTGGCGGTATTTTCTCTATTTTATTTTTCCTGGGTCTAAGTTTTGCTGCATTTAGCTCTCTCTTGTCTATGATTGAGTTGGTCGTCAAAGTAGCTGTAGACTCAGGTTTTACCCGTAAAAAAGCAACCATTTTAACTGGTACAGCAGGTTTTGTGTTTGGACTACCTTCCGCTTTGAGTCTTACCTTTTTTGGAAATCAAGATTTTGTTTGGGGGGTTGGTCTTATGGTTTCAGGTGCGTTTATCTCTTATGCAGTCATTCAATATGGCGCAACAAGGTTCCGAGAAGAATTAGTACATCAACCAGGGGAAACTAAACCATTAGGTAAATGGTGGGACATTGTCATTACCTATGTAGTACCAATTGAAGTAATCACCTTACTTGGATGGTGGATGTATTTAAGTGTCGCTGAATACGCTCCGGATGATTGGTTTAACCCACTAAGCCCTTACTCATTAGCCACAATTCTAGTACAGTGGGGTATAGCCTTGCTACTGGTTAGATTGGCACAAAATAAAATTTGGCCCCATAAAGCTTAGATTAGAAAGACTTTCAATACAAGATTCTTTAACAAGATCATGCGTAAAACTTAGAAATTACGCTCTAAGGGAAAGTTCAATCGTTCCACTTCTTCTTGTTTGAATAGTCTTATGACGAGGTTAAATCCAGCCTACACTAATTTGATTATATAATCGGTGAATCCCAGTTGTAAAACCCATATCTGAGAACCCACCATCGGAGTAGTGGATGTCTTCGTTTTTTCTTTCATTATTATACCTACTAACCAGACCGATTGAAGCACCGTCAATTTCTTCGGCAACATTTATAAAGCCTACATGAAGGCCTGTTATTGTCTTTTTAATATTCAGTTGACTTATAATAAGTCCCTTAAAATCATTCGATAAGGTTGCTACTCCAGATAAGCATAAACCTACTATTTTTTTAGCAATGTTTACTCCTTCTGTTTGTATGAGTCCATCCATAGAATCACAACTAACATTAGCAAAACTTGACATTATTAGCCCAGATTGATCTTCAGCAGATAGGTTAGCAATACCTGCAATAGTTAAGCCATCTATGTCATCATTACTTATATTTGCAATACCCGTTAGGTTAAGCCCTTCGATATTTTTATTGGTTACATTAAATCCACCCGCCAGGTTAAGCCCCGTCAAATTATCTTGGCTTAAATATGCAATTCCAGCTATGTGCATTCCACTTAGAACACCTGTACGCACATTAAGTCCTGCAACGAGCTGTAAACCCTCAATACTTGTTTCCGAGATGTTTGCAAGTCCATTAAGTTGAAGCCCTTTCATTGGCCCTTGGGCATAGTTGGTAATACCAGCGATATTCAAACCTGACATTTCTCCTAGTGAAACATTACCAAGTCTCGCTATTTGAAAGCCATGAACATAATTCGTTTCTACATTATATAACAAACCCAATTCTCGTCCATTTAAACCACCATGAATTCCACCTTTAAGATTAATCGAATATTGTGCAGTATACTATTGGTATGAAGTTCCATTCGTGCCTAAACTATTAAGAAAGGTAACTCTCCACTTAGTATAGGTTAATGTAGAATCTCTTAATTGGTTTTCAATATCAATTAATTCACTCGTGAAATGAGTATTATTTTGGGCGGATACAGAAGTTATAATTGGGTTCAGAAAAGTACTTAAGACAAGGGTTACAATACAAATATATATCTTATACATAGGATCGAATATACTTTTGATTCGAACAGTTTATACGATTGGAATCTTTAAAAGTTCCTTACCACAATTTTATCATATTCACAGTTCTTTACCGCAGTGTTTGCAGAACAATGCATCCTTCTCATGGTCTTTCTTACCACATTCTACACAACGGTGTAGCTTACGAGTACTTTTGGTCATCTCATAGGTTACAATTCCAGTGGGTACCGCTATAATACCGTAGCCCAGTATCATAATTATGGCAGAAATAAATTGACCGAGCGGTGTAATAGGGGTTATATCTCCAAAACCTACTGTTGATAGGGTAACAACAGCCCAATATATGGAAATTGGAATGTTACTGAAGCCATTTTCCGGACCTTCAACCACATACATAATGGATCCTGCAAAGACACATATTATTACAACAGTAAACAGAAAAACGAGAATTTTCCTTCTACTTTGCCATAAGGCCTTGGTAATAAAATTAGCCTCCGATAAATAATGAGCTAGCTTTAAAATTCGGAATACTCGCAGTATTCGAAGAACTCGTATAGCTATAAGATACTGCGTACCTGGTATGAGAATGCTTAAATAGGTAGGTAGAATGGCTAGGAAATCAATAATCCCGTAAAAGCTATACACATATTGCTTAATTTTTTTTACTGTAGCAATTCTAAATAGATATTCCACACTAAATAGTAGTGTAAAGAACCACTCTAATTTCCATAGTAAGTCACCGAAATTAGCCCTGATATCCCTAATGCTATCCAACATTACCACAGCCACACTAAGTGCTATAGCTGCGATTAAAACAATATCGAATAATTTACCTGCAAAGGTATCCGAACCGAATATAATTACATGTATTCTTCTTCGAAATCCTTTTTTTTCAGGAATGTTTTCTAGATCAACCTTCATCCAGTAACTCATTCCACATGGTCACTTCTTTTACTTGAGAAAGAAGTGCATCGGTTGATCCAATTATTTCGACTTTCTCGATGGTATCACCTTGTTGTATGCTGTTTACAACTTCTTGGTCTTCTGAACTAACAACTTGACCAAATATAGAATGACGGTCATCTAGCCAAGGTGTTGCCACATGTGTAATAAAAAACTGACTCCCGTTGGTACCTGGACCTGCATTTGCCATGGATAATTTACCAGGCTCATTATGACGTAATATAGGTACAAATTCGTCTTCAAAGCGATAAACAGGACCTCCTACACCAGAGCCCAGAGGGCAGCCACCTTGGATCATAAAATCTGGAATTACTCTGTGGAAATTTAAGCCGTCATAAAAACCACGTAGGCTTAGATTAACGAAATTGGCTACGGTTTTTGGAGTTTGATCGGCAAATAACTCGAGATGAATAATGCCTTTAGAGGTATGAAGATTTGCTTGGATGGACATAATTTAAAAGGATCTAGTATCGTAATTTATATTTAATCGACAAGATAAGATAATCTTAACAACATGTATATAGAGTCTATACCAGGGTTTTGCTTCCCAGTTTGTGCATTTGAAATATGATGTAAAGCTCCCCCAAAGGAAAGTACAAATTGTTTTCCAAATGCTTGCTCAATAGTGGATTGCAACTCAAAATTGAAATTTAATCGGCGACCTTTGTCCGTTGGAAAGGTATAAGGCATAATAGTAAATCCACCATAAACCGTATTTCGTAGGTGAGTTGTTTTGTTAAATTGAACAGTTGAACTTAACCCGAAGGGATCTAAAGACCAGCCTCGGATAGTATCCAAGCTTCCACCGGCATCGCGCTTGGAATAAGTGTACTCTATGATGGGATGAAGTCGTGCGCTAAAGTTTAAGTAGCCAATAAAAAAGGGAATAGTATTGGGCGTTATATAACCAATACTTGTTCTCTGTGAAGAAGAATAGGGAGTTTTACCCAAAAAGATATACGAGGTTGGGGAATGAGAATATTCTACAAAAAAAACATTATTCTCTGGTTTTAGCGTTTCAGCTATGCTTGAGTTGGTCCTTGTCTCCTGCGCATCTATCCTGGTTGATGTATACCCAACTAGAACAACACAAATAGTTTTTATGAGTAATTTCTTAACTAATGAAATCATCTGCATTTATCCATCCCATGCTTGGTCACAAAAGAATGTATCCTCATATATTCTTCATCTGAAACACCCGATGTATAGCAAAACCTAAACGTATATCACCATCCCAGAAAGAGTCTGTGGTCTGTTTGATGATGTATTGTTCCGTAAAAAGATAACCTGATTGCAAGAATAGTTGAAAAACATGTCCGCCTGTCTCAATTTCGTAACTAAAGGCCCAATGATGTATAGATTCTGGATCAGAAAGAATAGGCACGGTCTCAAATGAAAGCGAGTTTCGTTCATTTAATTGCAATCTTCCCAAAAATAGAGTGCTAAACACGGTGTGTTGAAGGGGGTTATTAACCTGCGATATGAGCGTGTTAAAATGAGACAAAGAGGGACTCAATTGAAGTGTAATTTTTCGACCAAATTGACGGGCAAGTAATAAGCTACTGTGATAGCTAAGCCGTTCAGTGAAGCTATAATTAAACCGACGTTCTTCCAATGTTTCTAGCGCAGTATTCAGGTAAAATCCAACGCTCACTGGTCGGCTATTTGAACTATTTTGTCGATATGGCATCCATTTAAAACGCAGATCAAACACATCGTCTACGCTTGTTCTGCCAATTCCTAGACTTAAATTCTGCGCAATACCAACATCTAAACCAAGGTGAACCGCTGCATTATTATCGAGACCAAACAAATCACCCCAACCACTACGAATACTCCCAAATGAATGCGATATGGCACTTTGTATTTCACCCTTAGGAACAATACTAACGGTTTGAGCTGCTACCAATGAAGTACTTAGGAATAGTTCAGGATCGGGTAGATTCTCTATCGAACGCTTCCGTTCCATTTGGGCTTGTGTTGATTCTACTACTAGTAGTAAAAGGAAGGTGCAAAAAATTGATTTCATATACTATGAGAATGAAATAAGGTTAAAAATAGCATTCATTTACTGTTTATCTAGCCGTATATCGATTGATACTTTTTGGATTTGATCGACTTTAACTATTAACAAGGAGGGAGGTACTATATTAAAATCCTCCAAACGAATCTCCCAATTGGCTTTTAGATGTAGGGCATTCTGTTCAACGGTAATTTCACCTTCTACCTCAATCTCCCGGGTTACTCCGTGAATGCTAAAATTACCACGGGTTCTAACCTTTTGTGGATTCAAATTTGTTAGATCTACACTATCCAAAAGGCTTCCATAGAATTCAGCAAAGGGAAATTTCTTTGTTTCGAGTGTTAACCTCATGTCTTTATCACGTTTTTTTATACCACTATCCAGGGTCTCCAAATCCAAATAAAAATCAACGGAATTATCGTTAAAGTTGATAAGCCCCGTCAGCTGCTTACTTGTACCCGTAAATTCATATAAGGGAACACTAGAGGTGAAATTAGCTTTGCCGTTTTCTGCATAGTAGCTTTGCGCCAAAATTGGAATTGGTAAGTATACAAGCATTAGAGCCAATTTAAGGTACCAGCTATTGCTCGATTTAATTGTTTTTAGCACCTTCATTGATCCATGTTTTAATGATTTCTATTTCGTCACCCGTTAAATATGGTCCCCCAGTAGGCATTTGCTGAAGCTGAAATTGCGGACGTTCTAACAAGACATCATATAAACCGCTATTTTCTGCGTCCCCTGGAACCACGATCTTTTCCTTCCAATTATTACCATTATTATTCATAACTGCATCATAGCTATCCAAATTTATACCTGCGGTATTTCCATGACAAGAGACACAATATTGCTGTAATATAGGCTGAACCTCAGCTTGAAAGGATATATTTTGTACTTGTTCGCCAGTAATTTCTTCTACATTTGTCATACACTGTAGACTTATCATGCCGAATATGGCAATGAATGTATTAAAATGTACCCTAAACATGCATTTATGAAATGGAATAGTTGACTTATTCATACATTATCTTGAATAGTTAATTGTTTGAAGGACTTTATTATTTTGTTCAACATTATATTGTGGTGCATCATAGTCTTAACCAACTAAGATACTTAATCGATTGAATAAACCATCAACTAACATCCTAAGGTCGTTATGGAAAAAGAATCTGCCAAACTATTACTTCATGAATACATAACAACAAATTCTCTGATAAATCATTCACATATGGTTGCGGTAGCCATGCAAGCATACGCCCAAAAACAAGAGAAAGACGAGAAAAGTATTCTCGATTGGTGGTTGTGTGGTTTATTACATGATCTCGACTGGGAAGTCTATCCAGATCAGCACCCAAGCTATGCGGTAGAGCACATATTCCCTAAAGTTGAGCTCACCGATGAGATAAAACATGCCATTCTAGCTCATGCCCCTGATCGAACCGGTATAATACCTGAGTCTGAAATGGATTGCTATTTATTTGCTTGTGATGAGTTATCGGGATTTATACATGCGGTGTCTTTATTGCGACCCACTGGGTATGAAGGAATGAAGGTTAAATCGGTTACAAAAAAGTTAAAAACTCCAAATTTTGCTGCGAATGTTTCACGTGACGATATACATAAAGGAGTGGAGCTCATCGGAACTACCTTAACCGATCACATACTTTTTTTGATTGATGTGTTTCAAAAAGCTAAGGAGAAAAATCTTATTGAATAAATTATTTAGATTATCTTGATATCGTTTTACAGTCCATTTCCATTTGAACTCATTTATCGTATAAATCGAACAATTTATGAACGCCTTTGTACTTCAGATAGTATTTTTTTTCGCTTCCTTTTTATTGGTATTCACACCTAGAAATTATCTGTTACACTCAGATAGTTTTATCAAAGAATCACTTTCTATTGATGTTGGTATATCATTATATGTTGAGCGCTCACAACCAATGGATAGTGTCTTTAGCAGATTAGCAAAAAAGGGCTTAACCATGGAGCCTGCAATTTTTGATTGGGCTAGGCGTTTATCGGGCTGGAGATCGGTGCCGAGAGGTCATTATCTAATAAACAATAATTGTTCGTTGGATCAATTGTTGGAAAAACTTGGAAGGGGTTTGCAAGATCCTATAAGATTGACTGTACTACCTGGGCAGAATATTCAATCAATAGTTCAGCAATTCGAAAAGCAGAGCATATATCAACAGGATGATTTTTTCGAGGTTCTTAACGACAGTACCTGGTTAGCTACGGTTAATTCTGATACTGACAGAGTAATTGGACAATTGTATCCAGAAACGTACCTAGTGTATTGGACAGATCCGCCTAAAACGGTTATCGGTCGCTTAATTAAAGAGAATACTAAAGCATTATCTACTCTGATTGAGGGTGAGCCGTTTACATCAACCAGATGGGAGGAGGTGATAATTATGGCCTCGATCATTGAATGGGAGTATAAATTTGAGGAAGAAAAAAAAAGGATTGGGGGGCTTTATTGGAATCGATTCAAAAGTAATATGAGGCTACAAGCAGATCCAACAGTAAATTTTGCGTTGGGCGAACGAAGAAGATTGTTGTACAGAGACTACAGTTTCGAACATCCATACAATACATATCAAATTAATGGCTTACCACCGGGACCTATCACCAATCCATCCTATACTAGTTTGGAGGCAGCGGCTCGGCCGGAACGGCATGACTATCTGTATATGGTGGCGAGTCCTGAAGGCACACATACCTTTAGTACAAGTTATGAGGATCATCAGAAGGCGAGTAAAATCTGGAGAGACTGGATTCAAGAGCAGTATCGAATCAAAAGACAACGAGAACAATCAACGCCTTAATAGAGCTAGTTATCCTCATTTTGAGTAGATAAAGAGGGGATATGCTGAATAAAGACGGATGAATTTATATGAGTGTTGCGGAAATCGATTGTGAAAGCGTGCCCTTTATAGGGAGAAGAGGTTTTTATGCGATTTTTTAAAGCCTTATGATTTTTTACTGCGTATAGTTCGCGCATAACATAATGCGCTACATCGTACCCTATATAACTAAAATTGGTGGGTGAGCTACCATAGCGAATTTCGTATGATATAGTAAATTGTTGGGTCTTGATTTGTGTGGTGTCAACGTCATACCCTCTACTGAAATATACATCGGTTTCTGGTAGTCTACTGCTATTAATGTTTACACCACCCCATTCTTCTGACCCTAAAATATCTATAGTACTTTGCATAGCTTCTAAGTCTGTAAGTAGGGATTCGATAAGAGTTTGAGCAATAGTCCCTGTAAATGGGGCGTAAACCGCATCAATTATGGTTACGCTATCTAAGGTATCGGTGGTGAAATATTGAGTAAAATCTGTGATTCCATACCCTTGTTCTTCGAGATTTTCTATAAAGTCGTACGCGACAAAAGCTCCTAGTCGTTCTGACTCTCTGAGAAAGGAGTGGGCTGCTGCTTCACCTAAGCTCCCTTTTTCTGCCAGAATACCTAGTGTATCGAAGCCGAGGCTTTCTACTGCATATCTGGCTAAAATAGACCCCTGAGAACTAAAGCTAGGATTCACTTGAAACATATAATTATTGTGAAGATCTAGACTATCGGCATTGGCTAAGGGTAGAAATAGTGGAATCTCATATTCTTCTGCCAATGGGGCATATAGAGGAGCCTCATTAGAGAAAAGTGGACCAATAATAGCATTTACCCGATCACCTATTACTAAGGAAGAAATTTGAGTATGAGCAAAATGTTCAATTTCTGAATATTCAGTATCTACCTGTTTGCCCGCTGAGAGCGAATCTGTGGTCGATTTGTAGATAAGGAACATTTTTGCGTCTGGTGTGTTGGCATTGAATTCTTCTGCTGCAAAGGACATACCTTTGTATAAATCTTGAACTACGGCATATCTAGGATTTTCCACTGAATAAGTGGGTAAGAGTACTCCTAAACGATAATGAAACCCATCTGGTGCACCAAACTGTTTAGTCGGATTATATCTACTTCGGTATTGAATTGGTGTGGATAATTGCCGTTCAATTCTACTTAGAGTTAGGTTGTTACTTTCGCCTGATGCTAAAGCCAATTGCTGTAACTCTGAATAAAAAGTGTTGGCAAGCTCATATGGTATAACATACATAAGCTCTTCTAGTATACTGGCTTTAAGCTCAAACGGATAATGATTAGTGAATAATTGGGCTAAAGATGAAGGACTCAAGAATTCTAAAATATCGTCCACAAACATAGAGGATCTGCGTTTCTGATCTGAGGTCGATGTAGAAAGAATGGATAAATCAAATGCCTGCTCTAAAGCACTAGCATAATTACCGAGATAGAAAAGTACCCTAGACTGGGCTATGCTTGCCTCGGCACTCCACCAAAGGGACTGCTCAGAATTCGAAGCATTGATCAACGTTGATAGGAGAATTAGGGCTTGGTTGTACTGACCCAAACGTACATAACTACTAGCGAGGTAATAATATTCTGCATCGGTAACTGGAGAAGAGTATTGCTGAATTATAGCACTATCTAAACCCTGTTCATAAAGAGATAGTAATTCTTGATTTTGAGATAGTGAGGGTACTGTTTGAGCGTCAACTGGTTGAAGTGATAAAACCGTCACTAACACAGATAAAACTACAATCAATAACAAATAAACAACCGATTTGTTCATAGTTAAAGCCATTTTCCTTTCTTATCTATTATTCCCATTCAATAGTAGCAGGTGGTTTGGAACTGATATCATAGACCACTCGGTTAACTCCGTTAACTTCATTGATAATGCGATTCGAAACTTCTGCTAAAAACTCATAAGGTAGGTGTGCCCAATCTGCGGTCATACCGTCGGTAGAGGTTACTGCTCTTAATGCAATGGTGTACTCATAAGTTCGCTCATCGCCCATAACACCCACGCTTTGTACAGGTAGAAGTACCGCTAGAGCTTGCCAAGTCTCCTTATACAAACCAGATTCAACTAGTGCTTCTATAAAAATTGCGTCGGACTCACGTAATATATTCAACTTCTCACGACTTAGCTCTCCAACCACACGTATTCCTAAGCCTGGTCCAGGGAATGGGTGCCTATCGATAAAATGATCGGGAATACCTAAAGCTCGACCAACTACACGGACCTCATCTTTAAATAGCTCGCGAACTGGTTCAATGAGTTGAAGTTTCATCTTATCAGGTAAACCACCCACGTTATGATGTGATTTAATAGTGGCGGAAGGTCCTTTAAAAGAGACACTTTCTATAACATCGGGGTAAAGGGTGCCTTGTGCTAAATATTTAAAGGCATCGATATTATTAACCTCTTGGTCAAAAACATCGATAAAGGTTTTACCAATAATTTTTCTTTTTTCCTCAGGCTCGGAAACTCCTGTTAATCGGTCTAAAAACAGTTCTGACACATCAACACCTTTCACAGGTAAATGAAGTTCTTCTTTATAGAGTCGTAGAACACTTTCAAATTCATCTTTTCTCAATAAGCCATTATCTACAAATACACATAATAACTGATCACCTATTGCTTTGTGCAGAAGCGTTGCAACTACGGTAGAATCCACTCCGCCTGACAATGCGCAAAGTACCTTATCATCACCAACTTTTCTTCTTATGGCTTCGGTTTGTTCTTCAATGAATGAAGAAGCAGTCCAGTCCCCGAATAACCCACAGATACCAAGTGCAAAATTCGAGAGTAATTGAGTTCCATATTCAGTGTGCGCTACTTCTGGATGAAATTGAACTCCATAGATCGGTTTATAACGATACTTAATGGCGGCAACATGAGCATTCTTAGTCTGAGCTATGATCTCAAGATCTGAATCTACCTCTTCAATGTGATCTCCATGTGACATCCATACAACTGAGTTCTGAGGGATACCTTTAAGTAAGTCTTGATCATTATTTACAATCAAATGAGCTCGTCCATATTCTCTTTTTTGTGCTCGTTCAACCGATCCGGGTTTTAAGTTGTGGGATAGTAGTTGAAGACCATAACATATACCTAGGATAGGAGTGTCAAACTCTAAGATATCAGGCTGAAGATGGGGTGCACCATCGTCGTTTACACTCATTGGACCACCAGAGAGAATGATACCAGAGGGTTGAGGTGTTGAAACCTGAGCTAAATCGACATTATACGGGTGTATTTCACAGTAGATGTTGAGTTCCCTGAGACGTCTAGCTATGAGCTGGGTGAGTTGGGACCCGTAGTCTAAAATTAGAATCCATTCATTGTGACGGCTCATGCTTTTAAATAAGTGCTTGATAGGCTTCAGAATCTAACAAATCAGTTTTTTGATCAGGATTCGAGATGAAAATTTTGATCATCCAACCTTGACCATAGGGATCGTCATTCACTATTTCAGGCTCGTCTTCAAGAGCTTCGTTGATTTCAATGATTTCTCCATCTAAAGGAGCATAGAGATCAGACACTGTTTTTACTGCTTCAACAGTACCAAAAGTATCCTCTTTTTTACATACATCACCCACATTATTTAATTCGACAAAAACTATATCTCCCAATTCGCCTTGAGCGAAATCAGTTATACCAATAGTGGCTGTACCATCATCATGAATGTGAACCCATTCATGATCCTTAGTGTAAAATAGATGACTTGGTGTACTCATTTCGTTCAATTATTTTATGATTAGGCGTTTTGTTCGACCTTATAGGTAAAAAAAGTTTCTAAATATTTGGTGCTAACATACCCTTTACTGAAGTTAGGATCGTCCATTAACTGTATATGATAGGGAATGGTTGTTTTGACTCCCTCTATAATAAACTCTTGTAATGCTCTACGCATCTTTATGATTGCCTCTGGTCTTGTCTTAGCAGTAACAATGAGTTTTGCTATCATTGAGTCATAATAAGGTGGTATTCGATAACCTGAATAAACATGGGTATCTAGTCGAACGCCTTGCCCTCCTGGTGGATGAAAGACAGTTATTTCACCAGCAGAGGGTCGAAAATTAGATTCAGGGTCTTCTGCATTTATTCGGCATTCTATGGAGTGACCAGACAGGTTGACTTGATAATCGGCGATAGATTTTCCAGCAGCCACCTTAATTTGTTCTTTGATTAGGTCATATCCAGTAATTTGTTCGGTCACAGGGTGCTCAACTTGTATTCTTGTATTCATTTCCATGAAATAGAAGTTGAGTTCATCATTAACCAGAAATTCAACTGTACCCGCACCCTCATATTGAACTGAAAGTGCGGCATTTACAGCAGCTTGACCCATTTTATTTCGCAGAGCTGGCGTTACAAGGGGAGAAGGAGCCTCTTCTAGGATTTTTTGATGCCTACGCTGTAACGAACAATCTCTTTCCCCAAGAGAAATAGCATTGCCGTGTTGATCGGCTAGAACTTGAATTTCAACATGATGTGGATTTTGAACAAAGCGCTCAATATAAACAGCAGGATTATTGAAGGCTGTTTCAGCTTCATTGCGACACATCTCGAAGTTTTTTTGGAGTTCAGAGGCATCCAAAACCACTCTCATCCCACGCCCACCACCGCCTGCAGAAGCTTTAACTATTACAGGAAAGCCAATATTACTACAAACCTTTTTAGCGTCTTCGTAATTGGTGACAACTCCATCACTTCCTGGAACAACAGGTACCTTATTATTGATCATCGTCGCTTTTGCTACTGCTTTATCACCCATGGAGGATATAGCCTTGGGTGAGGGACCAATAAATTTAATATTGTGCTCTTTACAAATTCTAGAGAATTCTGCGTTCTCTGCTAAAAATCCATATCCTGGGTGAATGGCATCTGCATTTGTAATTTCTGCGGCAGCTAATATGGATGGGATTTTTAAATAACTTTCTTTACTTGAAGCAGGCCCTATACATACTGCTTCGTCTGCAAATTTAACGTGTAAACTGTCCTTATCTGCAGTTGAATAAACGGCAACCGTCAGGATACCCATTTCTTTGCATGTACGAATTATACGGAGGGCTATTTCGCCTCTATTCGCAATTAAGATTTTGTTAAACATGTAAACTAGTCTTTAGAAATTGAAAACAGTGGTTGACCAAATTCCACCGGTGTCCCATCTGAAACTAATATTTCGGTTATTGTGCCAGAACAGTCTGATTCTATTTCATTCATTATCTTCATCGCCTCAATAATACAGAGCGTTTGACCGGATTGAACCTTATCACCCACTTTCACAAAGGATTCCATATCAGGCGAGGGTGCTTGATAAAAGGTACCTACAATCGGTGCCTCAATGGTATTTACAGGAGTAGTAGTTGAACCCGCCATGTTCGAAGATTCGGTGTTTTGAGTGACAGCCGGAACGGTTGATTGAGGAGATTGAGTAATCATCGGTTGGGTATAACTGAACTGAGGTGTTTCAGATAATTTTTTTACTTTTATTTTAAAATCTCCTTCCTCGATGGCTACTTCGTTTACATCGCTGGCTGCGATAAGGTCTATAATCTTTTTTATCAGTTTTAAATCCATAATAAGTAGTTAGCTCTTTCTAAATTAATGTAGGAGGTAGGTAAAACGACCTAATAGATTATTAGATCTGTGCACTACCAAAAATTTTATTTGATGACTATGTTGTTTTATATAGTCTTAGTTCAATAGTTCGTTCTATTTAGCTCGTTCTAAGTAGGTACCAGTTCTTGTATCTACTTTGATTAACTCGCCTTCATTTACAAATAAAGGCACATTAACCACCGCGCCTGATTCTAATGTTGCTGGCTTAGACCCACCTTGAGCAGTGTCACCTTTGACGCCTGGGTCTGTTTGTTCTACTTTTAATACTAAATGAGCCGGAGGTTCTGCATAAAGCACTTGCTCATCATCTGCATTGAACAAAATAGTACAGTTCTGTCCTTCGATTAGAAATTCTTTACGTTCTACTTGATGAGGGAAAACAGGAATTTGCTCAAAAGTAGCATTATTCATGAAATAGTAAGACTCCCCATCGTTGTATAAGTATTGATATTCTCTGGTTTCTACCCTGACAGCTTCTGTTTTTTCGCCAGAACGCCATGTTTTATCAATATTTTTGTCGTTAACTATACCTTTTAATTTAGTCCGGACGAAAGCGGGCCCTTTACCGGGTTTTACATGTTGAAATTCAGTAATGGCATATAACACACCATCCATATTTAAAACCATTCCATTGCGAAAATCGGCAGTCGATACTTTAGACATCTAATAGTATTGGGTTGATGGATATATAAAAATAAAGCTACTTAACCTGAGTAACAAGTTTTAAGCAAATTAAACTGTTTATAGGAAGTTGCTAATGATGTTATACGCTATAGCAGCAGGGCAAATTGCATATAGAAAAATGGGCCAAACTTTTGCAAATAAGCTTTGTTGGATATTAGGGAAGCCATGCTCCAACTCATTGAGAGCTTCTTCTTTTTTCCACACAAAAGCTATAAATAAACAGATAAGTAAACCCCCGATAGGTAAACCTAAGTCGCTAAAAATATAACTGAAACTACCGATTAAACTAGTCTGAAAGGCTATAATTACTGAAATAAAGGTTACTCCCAGTCCTACTAACCACGCCGCTTTGGATCGTTCCATTTGGTGTTCGTCAATGACATAAGACACGGGAACTTCTAATAATGAAATCGTGGATGTGAGTGCGGCTATGCTTAATAGTAAGAAAAATACAACTCCTAGAGTTACCCCCACAAATCCCCCAATAGTATGAAATAGAGCTGGTAATATCTGAAATACCAAGTCAGTACTAGACGCAAGTTGATCGCCTACAAAAATTTCTATTCCAGCACTTCTAGCCACATACATAGCAGGTATAATGAGTAAACCTGCTAAAAAAGCAATTCCTACATCAGCCAGTGTCACAAAAGCGGCTACCTGTGGGATATTTTCTTTTTTACTCAGATAAGAGCCATAGGTGATGAGCGCGCCCATTCCCAGTGAAAGTGAGAAAAAAGCCTGACCCATAGCGGAAAAGATTAAATCTGTGGTTATACGAGAAAAATCTGGTAGTAAATATTCCCTAACACCCTCCATAGCTCCATCTTGGGTGAGAACGTAAAGTATCATAACGACAATAATCCCGATGAGAAGAGGCATCATAGTTTTGGTTGCTTTTTCTATTCCATCGCTAACACCACCGGTGATAATCTTCACGGTGGCTAGCATAAATATGACAGCTAACAAAGCATTTTTCCAACCATTTCCTGTATCGGTAAGTAGGTCGGCCATCTGAGTCCATCCGAGAAAATAAAATATTTCCTCAAAAGCATAACCAAATGCCCATCCAGCGATAACGGAATAAAAAGAAAGTATCATTACGCCACAAATGACTCCCCACAAACCTACCAAGGGAAAAAGTTTGTTACTAGTAAGAGCTTTAAATGCCCCTACAGGATTTCTTCTAGATGCCCGTCCTATACTTAACTCAGCGACCATTACTGGAAAACCAATTAAAAAAGTACACAATAAATAAATGATTAAGTAAGCAGCACCCCCTTCAGTGGCCACTTTTGTTGGGAAGCCCCAGATATTTCCTAATCCAACGGCAGATCCAGCCGCAGCTAATATAAAACCTAATCTAGAATTCCAGGATCCTCTTTCTGTAGATGTTTGTATAGCCAATGTAGACTCCTATTTTAAATGATTGTGCTGAAAATACTTTGGTCAGTGCTGTCTTGCAATGTAGAAATTTCTGATAAAAAGTGTGTAGTATACCATCTAATGCTTTTGACGAAGTAGTATACCCGAGGAATAGGGTACCAAATAAGATGTCTTCACATATTCTCCGCCGGGTACAAGTTCATCCGTTATTAATACCTCCCATTTACCCTCGGGTAAAATAATTTCATGGGATACGGTTCTATTGCAGTTAATGGATATAAAATAATTATATGGACTTTTTACAGAATGGCCATCAATAGAGAAGGTTATGTGTAATGGGTCTTGATAAACTTTAAATACAATAGCCTCGGCATCGGAATTTTTTAGGGCTTTATTTTCATTTCTAATTTCAATAAGTCGCTTATAATAAGTGAAAAGCTCCATAGAACGGTCTTTTTCATCAAAATTAAGGTAATTCACTTCACTATCTTTGTTGTAAGAATCATGATCGTAGACTGAACCTTGTTTTTCATTAGAAGCTATCGATTTACTTCTTGCCCATTCCTGCCCCGCGTGTATCATACAGATTCCTTGACTAACAAATAGCATAAATCCAGCTAATTTTTGCAAACGAATTACTTCCTGTTCAATCCCATCTTCGATATCTTGCTCTGTTTCTTGTTTATGGTTAAGACGATCATGTTTTAGTACAGTACGTATGAAATCACCTAATGTATACCCATCATGACTCTCCACATAATTGACCGAATGTGATGAGTTATGAAATAAACCCCTTTCCTCTGTTAATAGAGTACCTCTAAAAAGATTTTCTATGGTAAATCTGTGTATACCTTGTGGCCATTCACCAAACAATATTCCTCTTTCATGTATTGGATCGTAACCTTTAAAAGTATTTCTTAGTTTATCATTCCATGATGGCCAGTTACGCTCTGAAAAACCAGTTGGTTTATATTTGCCACCCCATGGCTCAGCAATTAGCATAACTCCTGGGTGGATAGAGCGGGCCATATCAGTCAACTCATCTATACATGACCAGTCCAATATACCAGCTAAGTCGAACCGAAATCCATCAACTTTATATTCCATTAACCAGTGTTTAACCGAAGAGAAAATCAGATTTTTGGTTGCTTCTTTGCTTGAATCTAAATCATTACCTGTCCAAGAATCATTGAGGTAATTACCCTTATGATCTAATCGATAATATCCAATTTTATCGGAATATTTTAATGGATTTAAATCATACTGGGAAGCATGATTATACACTACATCCATAATCACCGCAATACCTTCCAGATGACATGCTTTTATTAAGGATTTTAATTCATACTCAGCTCTTGGATTTATCCCGACAAGGGCCATATGGTCCGTTTTTTCCTCTGAGGCATACAAAGTTTCCGGAGCATGAAAGAACGAGGTCATATAGCCCCAGTAATTAACAGAGGTAGGGTTCCATGTGTTGTTTAAACCACTTTCAATTCGCTGTCGAAAGGGTGGTTCATAATATGCAAATTTCTGAAGGGGTAAGAACTCCACAGCGTTTACCCCTAAATGTTTGAGATGATGCAAGCCACCTTTTCTAGCCTCAATAAAATCTAGGTAGATTCCTTGATTTTGCGTTTTTGCAGATGGGTGTGCTACCAAATCCTTTATATGAGCTTCATATATAATTAAATCACTTGGATCTTCGAATAAAACTTGTGTGCTTTCACTCCAATCAAATGGGGTTGGGCGTTTGATTAAGGCCTTATAAAACCCTAAATAATGATTGGTATTTGCTACATAAAGAGCATAAGGATCCGCGATTTCAAACTTGGATACTTCGAAATATGCCGAATTAGTTGGGCCCTGAATTGAATAGGTATACCAACAATTTTCCCAGTCAAAACCCATTTCTAAATGTTGCCAGATACCTTCGGTAGAACGTTGCATAGGTAATCGAATGATAGCGTCCTGATCATATTCGCGGTATATGCATAAATTCACTTGATCAGCCAATGGAGATTGAAGGGCAAATCGTATACCATATTCATGAAAGGTGCACCCGAGTTTGTATGTAAAATTAGCAGGCAAAATTAAGGTCTATTAATCCCGTTTTATGATAGAATACTACCTTTTTCTGCCTGGCTTTCTACAAAATATAAACGACCTTCAGGTGACTCAGCCATGACTATCATACCCTGGCTTTCAATGCCCATAATAGTTCGACTTTCCAAATTACATACCACCGTTACTTTCTGACCGATCACCGTGTCTATATTCACGTGCTTTTTAATGCCAGAAACTATGGTTCGTGTTTCTACACCAATATCTACCTTAAAAGCCAGTAATTTGTTTGATTTATAAACTTCTTCTACCTCAACTATATCTCCTACTCTTAGGTCTAGACTCAAAAAGTCATCAAATTGTATGGGTGATTTTAGGGTCGGATAATTCACGGTGGATTCAGTTGATATGTCTTTTAAGCTGTTTTGTAATTTGTCCAGTTCTAGATGAATTGATTCATCTTCAATTTTTTGGAATAATAAGGTAGCTGCTTGCAGGGATTGCCCAACTGTTAGCATTGAAGAGGAGATTTCAGACCATTTTGTGGAATCAGATAATCCGATTTGATGCCTTAGCATCTTCATACTTTCGGGTAAGATAGGCTCCATTAAAATCGATAGCGCAGCAACCACTTGAATACTGACATGAAGAGAGTTAAAACAGGCTGTTTCGTTTGTCTTACGTGTCTTCCAGGGTTCGGTGTCCGTAAAATATTTGTTAGCCAGACGAGCTAACTGCATACCTTCTTGTACGACTTCTCTAAATCGAAAATGCTCATAAGCGAATTCGATTTTTTGCCTCTGAGTATCTATAGCCCCGAGCATCTTTACATCAATAGGTTTCGGGTCAACCATAGGCGGTACCATAGAGTCGGCATATTTTTCAATAAAACTACTAGCACGGTTTACAAAATTCCCAAATACAGCAACTAACTCATTATTGACCCGGTTTTGAAAATCTTTCCAAGAAAAGTCTGAATCCTTAGATTCCGGTAGAGTCACACCTAGAGCATATCTTAGGTAATCGGCTTCAAAATGTTCTAAATAATCATGTAACCAAACGGCCCAACCCCTGGAAGTGGATAATTTTTTACCTTCAAGATTCAAAAATTCATTTGCTGGCACATTTTCAGGAAGTATGAAATTACCGTGTTCCATGAGTACAATGGGGAACATGATACAGTGAAAAACAATATTGTCTTTACCTATAAAGTGATATAGTTTAGCTTTATCATTCTCCCAATAATTTTTCCATGCTTCAGGATTATTGGATTGTTGGGCCCATTCTTTAGTTGCGGATATATATCCTATAGGGGCCTCAAACCAAACGTAGAGTACTTTGCCATCAGCACCTTCTAAAGGGACTGAAACTCCCCAATTGAGATCTCTAGTAGCTGCTCTATCATTTAAGCCTTCTTGTAACCAACTCTTTATCTGTCCCATTACATTGGGTTTCCAGTGCTCACGTGTCTTAATCCATGACACAAGTTTATCCTGCATTTCTCCCAACGGCATATACCAATGTTGAGTTTCTTTGCGAACGGGTGTTTTCCCACTTAGTGCGCTAACAGGATTTATTAGCTCTATTGAATTTAGGCTGTTACCGCATTTTTCACACTGATCCCCATAGGCTTCACCATAGCCACAGTTGGGACATTCTCCTTTAACGTACCTATCTGGCAAAAACATTTGAGTTGATTCATCAAAGAATAACTCTTCAGACTTTAATTTAAAAAAGCCTTTTTCATATAATACAGTGAAAATTTCTTGTGAGGTTTCGTGATGAACGGCACTACTTGTTCGTCCGTAATAATCAAATGAGATGCCCATCTCTTGAAAGGTATCTTTATTCCATTCGTGATATCGATCAACGATATCCTGAGGTGAAACTCCTTCTTTTTCTGCTGCAATAGTTATGGGCACTCCATGTTCATCTGAACCGCAGATGAATAATACATCCTCACCTTTTAATCTATTGTAGCGCACAAAAAAGTCTGCAGTCAAATAAGCACCAGCTAAATGGCCTAAGTGTAAAGGTCCATTTGCATAGGGAAGAGCAGAGGTGACAATAATTGGGGAAGAATCAGTAGACATAATGTATTTTTTTAATCGATAATAAAGATAAGGAAGCTAAGGGTAAATTTGGAAATTAGTCTAAGTAGGATTCAATTTCTAAGGAATATTCTGTCGATAGTTGCCTGAAGAGCTCTATGCGATAACTTGGGAACTTAGCCTTACCTAAGGCTAAATCTTGAATTACTTTGTTACTTAAAATATATGATTGTACATTTTTTCCATATTGCTTGACTAAAGCGTCTTTTAATACACCAAAGACATTTTTTTTGGCTTCCCTGATTACTTTTTGTTCTTTTTTTAATTCCTCATATTCATCAGTTTTTAGGGGTGAATTAGCAGGTTTAGTCGAATCCAAACCCTTTGTAATAGCTTCTTCTATAGACGAAGATAGCTGTTGTGAGATTGCTGTCTGAATTGAACTATTTCTCAAACTATAATGCACAGCCCGTTCATTCTTCCAGTTGTTGACTAGCGCATGTTTTTGGGTTAATAATTTCAGAAAGTGATTATCTATTATCTGAAAAGGTGGCTTTCCTAGATTTTTTGCCTGTACATCTCTCCATTCGAATAGTTTTTTATATGTATAGCCTTGGATTTCATTCAGGCCATCCAAATCTTTAGGTTTTATATTAATCTTATTGAGGTTCTCAGGCTCAATATTTTTAAATGAGTATAACCAATCATTTTCTTGTTCAAACCAACTATATCGACTTTTTGAATTTAATTCTTCAATTATCGAATCTCGGAGTTCAAATAAGTACAAAACGTCTTCGGATGCATATTGCAATTGTTTAGCCGAAAGTGGTCGGATTAACCAATTACTTGTTTGACTCGATTTACTTGTTTGAACACCAAGTCGAGAAGATATTTGATTCACTAAAGACTGCTTAGCTTCATTGATCAAGCTTAGTCCAATATCCAAATCTCGAACGGTAGTGATATTGCAACCCAGTGAATGCAATAGACGAAAATCTTCCCCGAATGAAAAACATATTATAGAATGTTTTGGGTCTTCTAAATAGGTGTAAAATTCTTCTAGGTTATTTTCAAGAAGTAATGGATCAATAATATAGCAGTTAGACTGCACCCTGCATTGTATTAAACAGAGTTGAAATCCGTATCCATATCGATTTCTATCAAACTCTAAATCTAGGGCTATTTCATTAACCTGATACAGTTGTTTTAGGAAAGCGTAATAAGCGGGGAGGGTGTCAAGATATTGAACAGAATGTGACTTAGTCATTAGAATCCTTGAGGCTATGAGAGAGGAGCCAGTTATATAACTCATCTCCTGTATAGACTCTTTTCCAAGCATCATGGCCAAGATCTTCATGAATAGTGAATTGCATTTTTGTGTGCCCCAATGATTCTAGCATGGCCATTCCTTTGTAAAAATATTTCTTTTCCACGGTCAGATCTTTACCACCTGCAAATACCCAAATTGGTAAATTATGCTTTGCAATGGGTGGAATAATTTGAGGATGTCCCCAAGCTACAACAGGTGCAATAGCAGCAAATTTTTCAGGATGTTTACTGCCCATGTACCAAGTTCCAAAACCACCATAACTAAGCCCTGTTAAATATATTCTATTTGGATCTATTTGTAGTTCATTATGGCTAGTATCGAGGATAGCTAACAAATCATTCTCCACGCGATTCCAACCATCACTAAAAAATGGTAAATCATCAGCGAATTCCTCTACCATAGGCGAGCTTTGAATTGGGGGGCCAGAAAAAAATGGGGCTCTGGTAGGTACTCCGGTATCAAATCGCTTAGGTACATTAGAAAGTGATCTGTTTTGTAAATAGCTAATACCTAAAGTATCCCTTCCAAACATAGGTAACTGTGGCACTATGAGTACAAATGGTAGGTTTTTTTTCATTGCCCAAGCTTCATACAAAGGGCCATGAATGCGGGTATAAGCCAGTTCATCTAGTCCATTACCACGTTCACCATCACCGTGTAAGAAAAGAATAACAGGCCATTTTTTATCTTTTTGACTGTAATAACCTTTTGGTAAATAGACGTAATACTCACGAGAAGTATTATCTAGTGAGCTATGGTAGGAATATCGAACTAGTTGTTCAGGTGACTCGTAATCATTACAATTCATCACAATTACAAGACAAAAAAACATAAAATAATAACATAACTTCATCATATTATTTGGATACTTGCAGAAAAAGAGCAATGGTTTGTTTCCAGATTAGATAACCAGCTTTATTCATATGTAAACTGTCGGATAAAAATATACTAGGCATTGGTTTACCATTTTCACCTAACATAGGATTCCATATATCTATGTATGTAAATTGATCATTTTCTACCGCAAAATCAGCAAAATGGATATTTAGAGCGTCGTATAAAGGCTTTAGGTTCCAACGTAACGGACTTGGCTTAGCTGCTAGAATATAAACCTTAGTTTCTGGTAGTTCTTGAGCCAAATATAAATATAGCTCTTGAGCTTTATCAAATATTTCATCCACGGTATTTGATCCTGTAACATCATTATCACCCTCATAAATTATTACCATATCTGGAGTATATTGGCCTATTAACTCGTGTCGATAGTGAAATAGTTCTGCAAAGGTTGATCCTCCAAATCCGGTATTTAAAATCGTAAGCTCAGGGAAGTCATCTGATAAACTTGTCCACAAACGTACGCTAGAACTCCCGGTAAATACCGCTAGTGTTTGATCACTACTGGTGGCATTTGTATGTATGTCACCACTTTTTTTACCGTATTGAGCATATCGCTCTACAATGGCGTCTACCTCGTTTTGAAAACGTTCTAAATTTTGAGCATACACTTTGTCAATCGTAGCAAAATTAACAAAAGCATAGCATGCAATAAGAAGTAAATGGTAGAATGAATTATTCATAGGTATCCAACTGATTAAGTAGAAGGGATAAATTGTAACTTTATCTACTCGATATCAAATAATCTTTAAAGATTGAGTAGTCCTTATTTAGGCTCAGAATATATTCCTCATTCAAGTTTCTTTCCACATGGGTGGGCATAGTAACTTGATCAGGAATTACCGCCTCAACTACTTCTTTAAATTTGATAGGATGAGCTGTCTCTAAACATATACTAACTCCTTGTTCTGGGACTAGAGATAAAGCTTTATACCCGATTGCACCGTGAGGATCAAGTATATATTTGTACTTTTTATAGACATAATCAATGGTTTGTAGGCAGTCTTGATCCGAAAAACTTCCGCTACTTACGTCATTGGCAATCTTTTTCGGCTCTGAATCGTAGAGCGCATTAATCCTACGAATGTTACTAGGTGCACCGACATCCATTGCATTGGATAATGTGGCTATACTAGGTTTTGGTGAATAGCTTCCCGTTGTTAAATAATTTGGAAAACTATTATTGGCATTTGCTGCAGCGATAAAATGATCGATACCTAATCCCATTCTTTTAGCTAATAATCCAGCGGTAAGGTTTCCATAATTTCCGCTAGGAACTGACACATTCACTGGTATTTCGGAAGATGGGGAATAAGTAGATTTGAGTTGTGCTATAGCCCAAAAGTAATAAACCATTTGTGGTAAAAAGCGGACAACATTAATGGAATTTGCAGAGGTTAGATTGTATTTGTCTTGTAAATTTCTGTCAAGAAAAGCCTTTTTAACTAAATCTTGGCAATCATCAAATGTCCCATCGATTTCTATCGCCTGAATATTTTTACCTAGTGTGGTCATTTGTTTACGTTGGAAATCACTAACTTTGCCTTTCGGATAGAGTACAACTACGTCTACATTCTGAACTCCGTAGAAGCCGTGAGCAACTGCGCTGCCTGTATCACCTGAAGTGGCAACTAAAACGGTTATAGATCTATTATTCAAGGTGGCAAAATGGCCTAATATACGCGCCAAAAAGCGGGCTCCAACATCTTTAAAAGCCAAAGTTGGGCCGTGAAATAATTCTAGACTATAAACCTGATCATGTATTTGCTTAAGCGGAATTGGAAAGGAAAGTGTTTCATCTACTATATTCCTGAAAGTTGTCTCGTTAATTTCTGATCCTACAAATGGCCTTAGAACTTGAAATCCAATCTCCGGTAAACTTAACTCATGGAGTTGACTGAAAAACGAGGAAGGAAGGTGAGGAATTTGCATAGGCATATAGAGCCCAGAAGAATCCGGTAGACCTTTGAATACAGCCTCTTCAAAATTCGAAATGTGTAACGGATTTGCCGTACTTTGATAGTTCATACGCTACGAATAATTATTGGATTACTTGGCAACCCATTTTATTTATTTTTGATAGGTAAACGTCACAACTGATTAGGTTGTCCATATATAAGTCTTTAAGTGATTCTGCCAGGCTTTGAGCTATATTCTTTGTATCGGATAACATAAATATGGAAGGCCCTGACCCTGATATACTGCACCCCAGAGCACCCATTTTCTTGGATAGAATTTTTACCTGTTCATACATCGGAATGAGCATAGACCTAGTGGGCTCAGCTACTACATCTTGTAAGGAATGACCAATGAGTTCAAAATCTTCTTGCGCCAATCCTGCAACCAAGCCACCCACATTAGCCCATTGAGTAATGGCTGTTTTTAAGGGTATGCTTTGCCTCAAGATTCGTTTTGAATCTGCCGTTTTTACTTCGACGTGAGGATGTACTATGGTTGCTACCAAATCTTCTGGATACTGCAGTTTTACCACTCGTAAAGGCTCGTAACTTTGAACAAGAGTGAAACCTCCCAAAATAGATGGGGCAACATTATCGGCGTGTTCCGTTCCTGAAGCTAAGGCTTCTCCTTTCATAGCAAATGGTATGAGTTCATGGCGGGAAAAAGGGGAACCCAACAATTCATTTAATGCCACAACCGCTGCTGCTGAGGAAGAAGCACTAGACCCGAGCCCACTACCTGCCGCTACCTTTTTTATGATACTAAATGAGTACCCATTCGATGGTTTTTTCTCTAAGGAATTCAACAAAGCCCGAGCTGCAACAGTGCATACATTTTTTTCTGGTTCCAATGGAATGTTATCAGCTCCAATGATTGAATCAATTACAAATCCAGGGGTTGAACTTTCTCTAACCTGTACTACATCACCTATATCACATAGGGCAAAACCAAGTACATCGAAACCGCTACCCACATTAGCGACGGTGGCTGGAGCAAATACTGTACAGTCCTTCATAAGATTTCCTTTTTCAATTAGGCATCAGCTATACGTAAGATATCTGCAAATATACCCGATGCAGTTACTGCTGAGCCAGCTCCGGCTCCTTGCACAATAAGTGGATAATCATGATATCGTTTGGTGTAAAACAACACCACATTATCTTTACCTTTTAGACTATAGAAGGGATGTTCTGCTGAATAGGCCTGTAAGCCGATTACAGCATGTCCAGACTCTTTGTCAAATGAGGCAATAAATTTAAGCTTTTTACCCTGTTCGTTAGTCTCTTTAAATAATTGTTGGAAATGATCTTCATGCTCTAGTAAGCGCTTATACAATTCGTCTACTGTTTGTGCTTCTAGACAATCATCAGGTAAAAAAGATTGATTCTGAATTTCATCTAACTCAAGTTTATGCCCACTTTCTCTTGCTAGTATCAGAATTTTTCGTTGCACGTCAATTCCACTTAAGTCAATTTTAGGATCTGGCTCGGTATATCCTTCATCTTTTGCTCTTTTAACAACCTCCTGAAAAGGTACTGTTGCGTCATAATGATTAAATAAAAAATTTAGCGTTCCACTTAACACAGCCTCGATTCTAGAAACTTTATCACCACTTTTAAGCAGATCACTAGCTGTTGAAATTACAGGTAAGCCAGCACCCACATTGGTTTCAAATAAAAAACGAGCATGGTATTTGGTGGCTGTTTTTTTTAAATCTAGATAATGATCAAAATTTGATGAACAGGCCACTTTATTGGGAGTTACAATGGAAATACTCTGACGTAAGATAGATTGGTAATAAGTGGGTATATCATAGGTTGCAGTACAATCAATGAAAATACTATTACGCAGATTCATTTCAACCATTTCAGCATAAAACGCATCCATTGACATAGCAACCCCTTGCTCTTCTAACTTATCTTTACTTGCAGTCATATCTATACCATTCGAATTGAATAGCATCGTTCGAGAATTAGCAAGTCCACAAAGACGGATATCGGTTTTTAATTCTTGGGATAAAAAATCTTTTTGCTGATGTATTTGCTGTAATAATGTTTGACCTACATTACCAATACCAACTAAAAATAAACTATATTTTTTGGTATCCGATAAAAAAAAGCTCTCATGGAGCGTATTCAACGCTTTTTTGAGATTCTTACGGTCAATAACCAATGAAATATTAAGCTCTGTTGATCCTTGTGCAATGGCTTTCACGTTGATTCCATTATGAGATAGTGCATCAAATAAGGTTGAGCTTATTCCTACTTGTTCTCTCATTCGACTACCAACCAATGCAATAATAGAAAGTTCTTTTTCAACTCTAAGCCTATTAACTTTGCGTTGATTGATCTCGTTTTCAAACTCTGCTTCAATTACATCTGTGGCCCTTTCAGCTTTAAATTTGGAAACTCCTACCGTAATGGTGTGTTCTGAAGACGCTTGGGTAATCATTATCACGTTAATAGAAGCCTTACTAAGGGCAGAAAATAACCGGTATGAAAAGTTTGGAACGGCTACCATACCTGACCCTGATAAGGTGCACAATGCCACATCTTCAATACTAGAGATTCCTCTTACTGGATCTTCTGCCGCACTTCCATCCACGGTTATACAGGTACCCTTCTCCTCAGCTGAAAAGGTGTTTTTTATCCAAACAGGTATTTGCGCATCCAACACGGGTTGAATAGTAGGGGGATAGATCACTTTAGCACCAAAATGTGACAGCTCCATAGCTTCCTCATAAGATAAACTATCTATGGTTCGAGCACTACTTACCATTCTCGGATTGGCAGTCATCATCCCGCTAACATCTGTCCATATTTGCAATTCTTCGGCATTTATGGCAGCCGCAATAAGGGCTGCCGTATAATCAGAGCCCCCTCGTCCTAAGGTAGTAATCTGGTTTGTTTGGTTGGATGAAGCGACAAAGCCAGGGAAAAGATACAGGTCATTAGTGTCTTTGATTTGCTTTGCCAGCAGTTCATAAGTCAGGGGTGCATCGACAATGGCATTTCCAAACTGTTCGTCTGTTTTTATGTACTCACGCGCATCGCATAGTATTGTTTTGGGAATGTCTTCAGATAAAAAAGCGGCAATTATAGCGGAGGATAAACGCTCTCCTAAACTTAATACTAGGTCAGATGATCTAGGGGATAATTCACCTACCAAGAATAGTCCCCTCAGAATATCCTCAAGATCATTTAACAACACCTTTGTCTGGGTGAGAGTCGCACTTCGATTAACTAATGGAATAATCTCATTACAGAGTTGTAAATGACGCTGTTCAATTTCATTGAATAAATCCACATAATTTTCATTGCCAGATGCTGCTAATTGGCTCATATCCACAAGAGAATTAGTGATGCCACCGAGAGCAGAAACTACTACTACCTGCTTCTTTTTCTGTGAGTAGTTTCTTTGGACAATTTCTTTTACAAAAGATAAGCTTTCAGCACTACCGACCGAGGTGCCGCCAAATTTGAGTACGATCATAGTTTCGAATTTTGAGTGAGTAAATCGAATGTAAGAATAAATACAAAGCTGAACCTAAAAACTATAATTTAGATGTTTTGTAAATAATTAATAGCCATTCGGTTAAAGGTATTAGGCTGTTCCACATTACACACATGACCACAATTAGTGACAACCTGAAGTGTTGAGTGTTTGTGTAATTGAACGATAGAACGTGCAGCCGATAAAAACATGTGATCTTGATCGCCCATGATATATAAGAAAGGGATAGAAGTATCCTTCTCCTTAAAAAATCGAAGGAGAGGGTTTAATCGTTTAGTTAGTCCAAACCAGCGAATAAATTCTTTCTGATAGAGCTTTTTGGCTTCTTGAATAAATAGATGCCGTGCTTTTTTATGTCTTGATCTAGGCATGATGATCCAAGCGAATAAACTATATAGCCACATGTATGGTATGAGCTTTTTAAACCAATTTCCCAATTGCACCAGCACCCTCGATCGTATATCTAAACGAGTTATTGCTCCACATAATACCCCTGAATGAATACGATTAGGCCCCATTTCAGCTATCTGACGTATGATAATTGTTCCTAATGACACTCCCACAAAATGAGCTTTTTCTATTCTAAGATGGTCTAAAACTTGCAATACGTCATGACTCACACTTTCAAATGTATACTCATTATTATAATACTGCTCAAAAAAGTCCTTGGATTTACCATGGCCCCGAAGATCCACTAGTAATAAATTAAAGTTCTCTCTAAAAGCCTTTATTTGTTGAAACCATATGGAGGAGCTACCACCAGCACCATGGATAAAAACTACCCAGTCTTTTTCATCTCCAATGATATATGTTTTATGATAGAGCATTCCAATGTAAAACGAGAAATTATACGTTTTTAACTCAGGATTCTAATTTTTGAGTTATCAGCCTAAACAATGAATGTATCGCTTGATTAATATAGTGTTTCTACTATTTGTTTACCCAATCTTAAAATGAAATAGTTACTTGTTAGCTAAAGAATGCTTGTCTATTTTTATTGTCAATTATTATCACATCCTGCAACTTCACTTTTACTTATAGACCATGACTTTCACAGGTTGGATACGACTGCTTATACGACTACCACTTATTTGTTTGATCACCTTGGTTCATATCTTATTGATTGTACTATGTTACCCACTTAATTGGTTATCGACTCATTATGCATTGGTGGTTGGCTTCATTACTCATAGCTGGGGACGATGTATGATGGTATTAACTGGTGGAAAGTTAGACCTACAAGGCTCTGTGCCTAAGCCATCATTTTATCTAGTCGCTAATCACCTCAGCTATGCGGATATTTGGGTGTTATTAGCTTCACTTAGAGCTACTTTCGTTGCCAAACATGATTTGAAGTCATGGCCAATCATGGGGCAAGCCATGAAACTCATGGGAATTATTTTTGTTAACCGAACAAAGAAAATGGATGTATCTAGGGTTAATAAATTAATTTCTAAAGAGTTACATAGTCCTCGAGGTTTAATCGTTTTCCCAGAAGGAACAACCACACTAGGTGATGAACTAAAGCCCTATCATTCGCCACTATTGGAAATACCTGCGACGCAGCAATTCCCGGTACACTCAGTATTACTGTATTATGAGGACAAAATTGGAGGGGGTAAATCACTATTTGGATCGTCCTATGTCCCATGGTGGGATGATACATCATTTGCAGCTCATTTTATATCCTTACTTACCCAAAAAGGGTACATTGCTAGACTATCATTCTCAGACCAAACATGGAAAGATGAATCAAGAAAAAAATTAACAGAATCCATTTTTGAGTGGTCAGAAATTGAATACAAGAATTTAAAGAAATATGCCCAATAAAAGATCCTTTCTTTTTAAGAGTCTACTATTTGTTTTTGCTGTTCTGGTTCTTCTATCCAATATTCAGGGTCTTGTGAAGCAAGACATGCAACAAAAATTTCCTGCTCTAACATTACACTCTGATAATTCATTTGATGAGTATTTAACGCGTGAAAACAATCCGAAAGTAGTTGATGATACCACTCTCAGCAAGACCACGCTAATTATTTCATTTGGCCTCACCGATCAATTAAACTCTAGATTAAGGCAGTACTACACAGCAGACACCTTAGTTAAAAGGGTTAATTATGTAGCCTATCCTTTAGGGGGTAAAAATCCAGAGGAAGTTGGTCTAAGAAATGTACTCCTTACACGAATAGAACATGTAAAAGGACAAATACTATTTGTAGCGGATCAGGAGTGGACTCATTTAGCACTGGAAATAGGAAGTCAAATTACTAGCAACAACCTAAGATTATTGCTTTTGAATCCCACGCCATTGCCCGATTCACATTTGCTAGGTGGGTATTATTTGAATAATCTCTTTATTCAAGCCTACGGGTATACACTTCAATTTTTATATCATGCACTACCTCACTTCGGAAAACTTAACCATTGGAAGGAGAGAGCAAAGGAAATAAGACTAGTTTCATCATATCAATTATCTCAAGCAACACAGCATAGTTTTGAACTTGCCAAGATTTCTAAAATTATTAGAACTCAAACTAAAGAAAACGCCCGCTGGATAATGAACGAAAATCAAAGAATTCCTCTCATTGATACCTTTGGGCAACGTTATTCTTTATTGTCAGACAGCACCATGTATGTGGTGGATACCCAGTCATTAGCTCGTGATTTACCATTTGAATTAAACAAAATGACTCAAATTTCTCTGCAAGGACCTCTCCGTTTGCCTTGGGAGTCTGCCATTCAAGAGGAATTTAATCTAGATAATTATGTTCGAGTATCAGGGATATATTTAGCAGCATTAATGCTTATTATCGCATTGATATCTTTGTTTTCCGAAGATCTGGCCTGTATATCAGCTGGAGTATTGGCTTCTCGAGGAGTGCTTCATTTGAGTAATGCTATTTTGGCGTCAGCCCTTGGAGTCATTGTCTTTGATGTATTCATTTATGTGTTAGGTCGTAACTTTAAAAGGGTATGGTTACTGAAGGTACCTTTAAGATGGATGATGACCGAAAAGGATTTAGATTATTTTACTCATTGGTTTAGTAGAAATGCAGTGGGTGTACTTTGGTTGAGTCGATTCATACCAGGGAGTCGTTTCCCCGCTTATTTCAGTGCGGGCCTGTGTAGATACTCTTTACCGAATTTCCTACTTCATTTTATAGCTAGTACGCTAGTATGGGCACCTATTTTAGGTATTTTAGCCTATTTGTTAGGACAGGAAATGATGAATTATTATGAAAGTTATTATGGTTATATACCCCAACTAATATTTGGTATTGGTATTTCACTCTATCTTATATTCAATTGGGTTTTACCTTTGAGCACATCACTGGGCAGACGTAAAATTTTTCGAAGATGGGTTCGCTTTAAAAAGCTATTTTTACTTAGTTAATATAGATAACCTGGTATAGGTCAATACTGAATACCGGGAAGATTTAGCCTTTAGTCCTCTTTTTTGCAAAGAATGTTTTCAGAAGGTACTCAGCATCCTCTTCTAGTATGCCTTGAATTACCTCAAAACGATGATTCAGTCTTTTGTCGTCATGAATATTGAAAAGACTACCACAAGCTCCTGATTTTGGATCAGAAGCCCCAAAAACAAGCCGGTCAATTTTAGAACACATCAGTGCTCCAGCACACATAACACACGGCTCTAAACTCACATATAGAGTAGCTCCATGCAGATATTTGGATCCATTTGCTTCAAAAGCTGCGGATAAAGCAATCATTTCAGCATGAGCAGTTGCGTCTTGAAGCATTTGAGTTTGATTAAATCCCTTACCTATGATTTTGTTTTCTTGGACGACAACCGCCCCAACTGGTACTTCACCATGCTCATATGCTTGCTCAGCTAATTCTATCGCTTTAGCCATATAATATTGATGCTGCTGCCAAATAGGTTCATTGTTGTTCATAAATTTCAATATACTTAGCTTCTAACTCAGTAACCGTTCAAGCTCATCTTTCTAAACATGGACACAGAATACATACGCTCACGCATTCGAACTATTCCTGATTTTCCAGAAATGGGTATTCAATTTAAAGATATTACCCCATTATTGTTAGATACTAAAGCAAACGAATTAACACTTACTGCCTTACAAAAACCTTTCGATACTTTTACAGTTGACAAAGTTGTCGGGCTAGAATCTAGAGGTTTTCTATTTGGACCAAGTTTAGCAACTAAGTTTCAAGCTGGATTTGTGCCGGCAAGAAAAAAAGGGAAATTACCATACAAAACAATACAAAAAGAATATGGTTTGGAGTATGGTAAAGATACTCTAGAAATGCATACCGATGCTATTACTCCAGGCGATAAGGTGATTATACACGACGATTTACTCGCCACAGGTGGAACCGCAAAAGCAGCTACAGAATTGGTTTTAGAGCTAGATGGTCAGGTCGTTGGCTATTCTTTTATCATCGAATTAAGCTTCTTGTCGGGAAAAAATCAACTTCTTAAAGCAATTCCATCCCACTCTATAATTCAGTATTAGAAGTTACTAACACAACTTACTTAAGGGCATAGACTATAGCAAGCCATAGCTTTTCCTACCGAACCATTCAAGACCCAATAAAATCAACACAATAAAGAACCAAAACACTTTCTGCACAGGGTAGAAATACTCCTCGACCAGAATATCAACAGTTTCAAATAGCCCAGTGGTTTGCATACTATCTCTAAGCAATTCAATTTCATTGTATTCCACAAAATAACCATCGGTTTCAGTAGCAATACGCTGTAAAAGCGAGTTATTTCTACTCGTAACTACAAATTCATCATTGGATTTTTGGATAATAAACTGACCGCTGTTCCTAGTTACTTCAGCACCATTTTTACGTACAATGGCGTCATAAGAAAAAATACCTTCCTCATCTATGTCAATTGTTCCAGTGTACTCACCAGATCCCAAAGGAGTCAACTGTATATTGGAATGTAACTCGGTTCGTTCATACTTATCTTTTGGTGTATTATTGGTCGAAATCTGTGTTTCTAATACATCATCAGAACTTAATACTGCATTCATAGAATCCTGTTCATAAATAAGTATCTCAACAGAAGAATCATTTTCAGGTTGTCCGCTATCGTTCAACAAGGTTGCATTGAATTGTACAGATTCGTTAAAAGAGTAGATTGTTCTGCTTGTATTTATTTGGATGTTGTCTTCATTGGGACTACTGTTAACCCAATAAATCATATTTGAAATCAATTGATCCACATATTTCCGCAGTTGATCGCGTGAACTTTGATAAAACAAATACCAATTCCAGTGTGAAACCAACACCGTACGAGATGAGCTAAACTGCTTTACTTGGATCGTTGGGAATACCTCTTGATCTCCAATATAGCGGGCATTGATTATGGTATCGTAAAGAGATAGTGGGCGACTCAGTACGCCCGAGAGACTAGGGGTAGATTCGGTTATTCTTGGAATATCAGCTACTATTGGATGTCTACTTGAGGTCAAAGAATTAGCATTTACCGGTGATACCGTCTCATTGGTATTGGAATTCAGTTGAAAACGGCCCACTGAGTTATCAAACCAACTATTCATAGGGTCCCAAACAGAAGAATTCAACAATCTACTTCTTACAGGACTTGGAATATGTAGATATACCAATGGCATTGACGATAGTTCTAATCCAATTTTTTCAGTTAGTTCTCGTATATCTACCCATGGTTCACCATGAATAATGACAACATCGGCCTCTAGATCTTCATCCAGTTCCGTTTCTAAGAGACTACCATCTCGCTGTAAGGTTACCGTGTGCAAGCGCATCTGAGGGTTTGTAGATACAATATCTCGTATCATACGAACATCGGGATGCACCTGATAGGCAATGTGCACCACATCGATCTGATCATCAATCACTTGAACAGAGGTACGAAGTTCATTATTCAATAACGTCCATTCGTTTTCCAAATCTTCTATACTAAAGCGGTAAGATTGTAAGCCTATCTCATTCAAATTAACCCTGAAAGAGTGAACGATACGTTGCCCACTTGTTTTGACTTCAAGAGTGGTGCTTTCTAGTACATTCCCCATGAGATCACTCATCGATAATGTCAATTGTTCATTAGCGTAGCCATCTGCTTGAATACTGACCAAGAATTCATGAGAAGTATTCAAATAGCCTAAGCTACTTCGTTGCACATCAATAATAGATACGTCTTGAACTCCATTTGTATCACCCATTGCTACTACATAGAAAGGGAGTCCTGTTAGTTCAGCCTCTATACTTGCATCTACAGTAGAATTATGTATACCATCAGAGACCAAAAGTACTCCTTGAAAATCCTCTTTTAATGCTTGAACTTGTTGAATTGCCTGGGTTAAACGAGAATCTGAATCGTTAAAACGAATACTATCTATGGCATTAGAGGGGCGAACAAAATTTCCAAATTGATACCAAGAAATGTTTAGTTGCTGTTCAAGTTGTTGTAGTTCATCTAGCACGTTCTTATAAGTAGCAGTTCCTTTATAATCACCTTTATTTAAGCTCATACTTTCAGAGCTATCAAGAAGTATCATCAAGTTTTGAGGTGATTTCTTGAGATCTTTACTAAAAAAAATAGGGTTAAATACAAGTAGAAATAATATTGAAACACTAAAAGTACGTAATGAACTTAACCCTAATCTTATCTTAGAATCTATTTTTTTTTCCTTGGAGTAACTCCACCAAATTAGAAGTATAGAGCCTAGCCAAATAAGCGAGAGTAAAAAAACAGGAAAGGTATGTTGAAAGCCAACAAATTCCATGAATACCTTTATAGTGTATTCAAAATTTTTTCTATAATATCAACGGAACTCAATCCTTGTGCTTCTGCCGCGTAATTAGGGATAATTCTATGCCTAAGCACGGGTACTGCTAAATATTTTATGTCATTCTCAGTAATATTGAATCGACCTTCCGATAAAGCTTTGGTTTTTGCTGCAATAATCAAATTTTGGGATGCTCTAGGCCCTGCTCCCCAACTTAAAAATTCATTTGCAATACTATGCTTATCAGAATTGTTATTGGAAGCACCTGGACGTGTGCTACTGACCAAAGATACCGTAAAATCTAGCACAGACGAGGGTATAGGTACTTCGCGAATTAGTTGCTGGTACTCCAATATATCCGCCTTATTCATTTGTGGTCGTGGAGAAGGAGAGATCGTGCTAGTTGTTTGGGTAATTATTTGTTTCTCCTGGTCAAAAGTGGGATAGTCAACCCAAAGCTGAAACATAAAGCGATCTAATTGAGCTTCAGGAAGAGGATAGGTTCCTTCTTGTTCAATGGGGTTTTGGGTAGCCAATACAAAAAAAGGTTGGTCTAAGTCATAGCTTTTACCCGATGCAGTCACATGATATTCTTGCATGCCTTCAAGTAAGGCCGATTGAGTTTTCGGCGGCGTACGGTTAATTTCGTCAGCTAATAATATATTTGAAAAAATAGGGCCTCTTATAAATCGAAAGCCTTTGGTACCAGCTTCTTTGTTTTCCTCGATAACCTCTGTGCCTGTTACATCACCTGGCATCAAATCTGGGGTGAATTGAATTCGATTAAAATCTAAATCTAACGCCTCAGAGAGTGTTTTAATAAGAAGTGTTTTCGCCAATCCAGGTACTCCAACCAGCAGACAGTGTCCCTTTGAAAAAAGACTCACTAAAAGTAATTCAATAATCGCTTCCTGCCCGACTATCACTTTGCTTATTTCATTTTTAAGAGCAGCGAATTGTTGTGAAAAAGCTTTTGCTTTTTCTATCGAATCGACTTTTTTTATCATATATAAATAGTCCTATTTTGTTAAAATTGGGGAGATAAAGAAGCACTAGGCACATCAATACGATATTCTATGTACATCTCTTCCCGTAATTCTTCTACCCATTGTGTGTATTCGCGCAATTGTTTTTGTTGAAGTGCAATGTTTCGGAGTCTTTCAAAATCTTGATCCATATTAGCTATGTGTTCTTCAATGCGCTGATCTAGACTAATAATTCTATAAGCACGAGCACCTTGCGGTGAATTTAGAGTAAATGCCCTTGGTTCAGAAATATCACCCACATTTTCAAGTAACAATACGGTTCGATATAGGTTAGCATCTAATCTATTTAAAGGAATGTATCGCTCTCCAGTCTCAGGATCTAATACTTTACCTCCGGTTACTTTAGTCATGGGATCTTGGCTTTTTGTTCGAGCCAAGCTTGAAAATTCAAGGTTAGGTATTTCCACCAAACTATCTCTAATACTAATTAATCGCTCAATGGCGACATCATCATCAAGTTCTTCTGCATTTACCGAAATAAGAATATGTCGGGTCTCAATCTGATCTCCAATCCGTTTAATTAATTCTATTACGTGATATCCATATTCTGTTTCAACCACTTTGGATATTTGTCCTGGAGTTAAGGCAGCAGCAGCAGCTGAATATTCAGATACTAATTCGTTAAGCCCCATGAGTGGTAGTAAACCGCCTCTTGGACCTGAAGGACCGTCACTGTGGCGCTTAGCTAAATCTTCTAAAGGGATTCCATGTACCAAGATGGAATCTCGTAGGCTCTCAGCAAAAAAACGAGCCGCTTCTTTGGCATCACTTTTTGCTGGTGGTATAATAACAATTTGAGAAAGGGCTACTTGTTCAGGTATTGTTGGTAGGGAATCTTTAGGAATACTTTCGAAAAATTCAGCTACTTCAGGCCGAGTTATAGTTACACCTGATAAATAGGTCTGTCGAACCTGCTCCGTGGTCATTTGTTCTCTGAAATCTTCTCTGAATTCTTCGCGAAGTTGGATAACAGGCTTACCAAAAGCTCTTTCTAATGCCTGTTCGGATCCTGCTTGCATTATAAGTTGTTGAATACGTTGATCCATTGCTCTGTTTACTCGGTCATCTGGTATTATAACCGAGTCAATTTTTGCCTTCTCAAGTAGAATAAAGTTTTCTACTGAGTTTTCCAGAAAACTAAACCATAATGCTTCGCTAAATGGAATACTCTGACCATAACTTCTATTTTGCAATATATAGGTTCGAACGTCGGTATCTATATCTGACTTTAATATAACATGATCATTAACCTGGGCGATTATCTGATCGGTGGGCCTAGGCTGCGAGATCGTTGTGTTTTGAGCCCAAAGCAAGATGGGGGTTATCAGTAATAACAGTAATATTGTGAAAAAAGCCCCAATAAAACTAATGGAAAGGGGTTTAGTAAAGATCTTGGGTTCGTACATACGTTTAATTAGGTAGTTTTATTTCAATCTCGTTGTTTGCTTCTGCCTGGAGGTAGAGATTCTGTTGATAGCTTTTGAAGCTAGTACGTTTTTTTTCTAACAATAGCCATTGTTGAATTTCTGATAGCAACCACTCTAAATCCGGATGTTCTCCTTTTGGTTTCTCTTCTAAAAGCTGAACAAAATGGTATTCATTCCCTACTTTTTCAATCACTGAAATTTCACTTAACCCAATTCTCTGCAAGTATCTATTCATAATTGGAGAATCGGAGGCCGCTCTGGTAATTGGCCAAAAACGTTCTGAGTGATTAATAGTATACTCTGGTTGAAGTGCATAACTTCTAACCACATTTTTCCAATCATTTCCTCTCAATAGCTCTTGACGGGCCCTAGATGCTTCGTTGAGGCTATTGGTTTTAAAAAATCGGAATCGAATAAATCGTTCATTCAATAAAAAATTATCTTTATTATCTTGATAGTAATTCGTTGCCTCATCTATAGATACGGTCACATCCGGATTTAGTTCTTTGGTAATGTAGTCTTTTGAGATTTGTAATATGTAGTCCTCTGTGAGCTCATTTATTTTGTCTATTACTTCCTCTTCACGATGGATTCGTAATCGGTAAGCCTCTTGCAATAATATTCGGTCCATAATCCACTGTTCTATATAGTCACGCATGATTTGAGCTGAGTCTGCGAGGGTAAACTGCTGTGGTGGTATTTTTTGCAATAACTCAGATTGTAATAACACATCATTATTTACCTTTGCAATAACATACTCATCATTCGAACTCTTGAAATCACAATTGAAGAGAACTAAGGTTAGAATGAAGAGTAAAAAGTGTGCTATTTTCAACGCTTATATATTTAAAAGAAGTCTTTTAAAAGGAGTTGTGATAAATGCTAATTTCAGTGGGAAATGAAGACACTCACTTTTAATTTGAGTCCAAAGTCACAAAGTTATCATTTATTACCTCGGGATACGCTTGTATCTGATACTTATTTCTGAGTCGCTGCAACCAGTTTTCCTCGCGAACAGGTTGATAATCTGATAACAAACGATTGAAAGCTTCATCAAAGGTCATTTTTCTAGCCGGAAGAAGATCATTAAGCACAAAAAAGGCCTTTCTATTATTGTAGGTAAAGTATTCGCTAATGTTTCCAACTTCCATCTCGGCCAGTCGAGTAAATGGTTCTCCTTGAAATATCCCTGTTGAATCTGACATCACGGCTACCGGAAAATCATTAGCTCTAAGACTATCTGGATGTCCTCCTTTAACAATAAATTCCTCAGCTTTTTTAAGGGTAGAATCATATCTAGCCGAAACAAGATGATAGTAATATCGAGTTTCAAATCGGTAATCGATGTTATTGTCAAGGTAACGATCCATTAGTAGGGTAGAGTCAACAGTTACACTGCTCCAAACGGAATCTTCATTAATTTGATACACCACAAGACCTCGATGATAAGAATCGGTTTGTTCAGAAAACTCAGGAAATACGTTTAAAGTAAAACTAGCTAGCTCAGAATCGAGGAAATATTCCTGATAGTCGCTAAACCAGCTTGACTGCACCTGATTTAGTGTTTTATTAGAGTGATTCTCCATCAAGTAATCGTAAAAATCTGCAACAGTAGTGATACCACCCTGAAAAGTGAATAAGGTATCTGAGTTAAATCCATCGGCCACATGAAGTAATTGTGTAACTGGTAACGAATCGGCTAGGGTGAACGAATTGGTGAGATCGATAATGAGTTCAGTGTTAACACGAAGATTATACTGCTCGGATAACCAATTTAAGACAAATTCATTACTGCGCTCAAAATTAGAGCTTTTATCTAACTCTTGAGTTAAGAACTCATCCTTTATAGCCTCATTTTTAAATGTCTGTACTGAATCAACCCGGAAAATATGAATTCCATATGTGCTCTCAATAGGTCTTGAATAAGGCAGGGAGGGATCTAGATTCATTACCGAATCAATAAATACTTGGTCATAACGACTACTATAAGATACCCATCCAATATTTCCCTCATTAGATACCGATGCTCGGTCTTCCGAAAATTCGACAACTAAATTCATCCATGGGGTTCCTTGTTCTAATTGTTCATACAAATTATCCATCTTTTCTATATCACCTCGACGAGAGATAAAAATATGAGAGATATTTCTATCAGGAGTTCGCTCTCTGCGTTCTTCTAAATGGATGAGATGATACCCAAATTGGGTGCGAACTGGCATCGATAGCTCACCCTCATCCAATGCGTATAAAGCATCTTCGAAGGCCCCTACAGTAACATCAACGCTAAACCAGGGCAAATCACCCCCCATTAACTGACCATTTCTGGTTGATGAGTACTCCTCATTTAACTCAGCCATCGTCTTTTCTCCGGATAAAAATAATTCTCTGGCCTCCATTATCCTGTTATAAACTACCAAGGTATCCGCTGGTGGTGCGAGTGGAAGTAAAGAGATTAAAACATGCGAGGACTTTAATTCCTCATTATATCTACTCTTGAATTGTTCGAAAATGGTAGGTTTAATTTCGCGATCTAACCAATAGGCATATGCTGCTTGTTTTGCATACATAGCGTATTCATCCAGTATGGTTTTATTCTCGAAATAACCTGCTTCTCTTGCCGCCAGCAATTTGGCTCGGTAGTTCAAATAAATAGGTAAAAAATCTTTTAATTCCTCTGCTGTTGGGTCTTGATTGACACCACCTGACATAAAACCCTGCATTAAATCGTTAAAATCAATTATCTCTGGGCCAACCGTACCTACAACTGATTCAGATTTATTTTTCTTTATTACATTGGGAGCGCTTGAACAGTATAGCGTTAATATGCTCAATGCAAGAATGATAAATAGGGAAGTAGAATAATCTTTCCGAGTGAACATAGTAATTGTTTTATTTAGCACGTTTAATAAATAGTTGAGTTAATTGTTTGGGATGGTGAAACTTTGACTTAATATAGTTCAAAGCATTCAGCTATCAATAACGACCAAATTTAAAGAAAGATTGTGTCTTTTTTAAAATAACATTCCTGCCCATGTAGCGGTCATTAAGTTTGCTAATGTTCCTGCGAGGACCGCTTTAATCCCAAAGCTTGCTATTTCGGATTTACGTGATGGTGCTAGACTCCCAATTCCTCCGATTTGAATAGCAATAGAGGATAAATTGGCGAATCCACATAAGGCAAAAGTGGCCATAGCAATAGTCTTAGGAGTTAAATTGGCAGCTGCAACTAAGTCAGCTAATTTTAAATAGGCTACAAACTCATTCAGCACAATTTTTGTCCCTATCAGAGACCCCACAGAGGTCACATCTTGAAGAGGTATACCAATGACCCAAGCAACAGGTGCTAAAATCCAACCAAGTAACCATTCTATACTCAATGAGCTACCAATAACAGAGTTTAATCCTGTATTAAGACCCACCCAACCGAGAAGGCCATTTATCATGGCTAATAATGCAATAAAGGCTAGCAACATAGCACCTACATTAGCGGCTAGTTTAAGCCCAAGACCCGCACCAGTTGCAGCAGCATCAATCCCGTTCGCGTCTGATTTTTCAACAACCATTTCAACTTTACCGGAGGTAACTGCTTTTTCGGTTTCAGGTTCTAAAATTTTTGCTATGATCAAAGCCGCTGGAGCAGCCATAAGTGATGCTCCCAATAAACGCTCTGCAAAGAGTTGTTGAGCCACTACCAATTCTAAACCATTGGCTGTAGCAAAGGATTGCCCTAACATAGCTACATAGGCCGCCATCACACCTCCAGCAATGGTAGCCATACCACCCGTCATGATTGCCAACAACTCTGACCTTGTCATTTTATCTAAGAACGGCTTAATCACCAAAGGGGCCTCTGTCTGGCCAACAAAAATATTAGAAATCACCGATAAGGTTTCTGCGCCTGATGTTCCCATTAGTTTTTGCATGCCCTTAGATACTCTTTTCACTACCCATTGCAGAATACCATAATGGTACAATATAGAGGTGAGAGAGGCAAAGAAGATGATGGTCGGCAGTACTTGAAAAGCAAAGATGACTCCAAATGAATCTTCGTACTCTGGACCTCTGGCTAGCGAACTAAATAGAAATTCCGCACCAGCGGTGGTATAGGTAAGAACGATGACAAAAAAACTGGCTATCCACTCAAATAACACCTTAGGCCAACCCAATGGAGTCCAAAAATCACTTAATGCACTAGATTTTAAAATAAATATAGCCAATAGGAATTGGATTCCAAGCCCCGTCAAGACCAACTTCCAATTTACCGCTTTCTTGTTAGAACTTAATGCATAGCTAAGTCCTATAATGGCCAACATTCCCAGAAGGCCTCTTAAAATATCAATTAACATGAAGGTATTTCCATTGGTTAGTATTCTTAAAGCTTCTTTGTTCTTTTGTCAATGCCACGTGTAAAGCAATGCCTTGCCCTTGGCTCATAGGCATCATATTCACCTACCAAGACTTGACTATCCGAATCAATGACTCGCTGAGAATAGCTAGCTAACATTCCGCTTTTGGTACAAATGGCGTGTAATTTTGTTACAAATTCTGCGATAGCTAGTAAATAGGGCATAGGTCCAAATGGTTTACCCTCATAATCCATATCTAAACCAGCAATAATGACTCGTTTATTATTGTTGGCTAACTCATTCACAATATGCAGCAGTTTGTCATCAAAGAATTGTGCCTCGTCAATACATATGACTCTAAAGTTCTGGCTTTTTTCAATTATTTCATCCACACTACCAACCACAAGTGAAGGAATAGTGGTTTCATTATGAGAGACGACTTCAGATGAACTATATCTATTATCTACGCTAGGTTTGATGACCAATACCTGTTGCCCAGCAATTTGAGCTCGTCTTGCTCGCCTAATTAATTCTTCGGTTTTACCACTAAACATCCCTCCACAAATAACTTCAATCCATCCATACTTTTGGGGAAGGTAACTGGGCTCATTTACCATATTCTCAGCTAATTCTTATTAATTGTTATGTTTATTTGATTGATCACTAAGGTTTAGTCTTTTGAGACTGTGGTGTATTTGTGATCACTGTAAAAACTCCATAGTCTAGAAAACTGGTGCTAATCAGAGCAAATATTACCTATTATTCAATCAGAGGCAAATCCATATTATCTTTTATTTATGATTCGGACTTTGATTTAGGTCTTCTATGTGTCTTTTAGATACAGAGTGTAAATTGAGGAGTAGAATCTGGTTAATTCGTACCCTCCACATACAATTCTGTTCTTTGTACATATATTTTACATATTAAGAGTGAATCATTATATTGGATCATATGAAGCAGTTCAACTTAAGAAAAACAACCCCATCATCACCGATAGATTATCAAATCGACTATGAATCTGCTCTAAATCAGCAACAACTCAGCGCGGTGATCAGTCCTGCAAAACGATTACTACTACTAGCAGGGGCAGGTACAGGAAAGACCAAAACACTTATATATAAAGTATCACGGCTTATTGAATCCGGTGTACCACCTGAGCAAATAGTCTTATTAACCTTCACTAGACGTGCCGCAAGAGAGATGATGGAACGTGCGACCCAATTGTTAGATGAGCGTTGTCAATATGTACAAGGAGGTACATTTCACTCATTTTGCACACAAATTTTAAGAAAATACAGTAATCATATTGGCTATAACAATGAATTTAGTATAATTGATAGCGCTGATAGCATTGACCTGATTCAACATGTGCGTTATACTCTCAATATCGACCATCTTTCAAAGCGTTTTCCTGCTAAACGAAGTCTTGCAAAACTGTTTAACCTTCACAAAAATAAACAGCTCGACATGAGGGTATTATTACAAGAATACTATCCTCAATTTCTAATTCATGAAAAGAATGTCATTAGACTCTTTAAAATCTATGAGTCCTATAAAGCCAAACATCACATAATGGATTTTGATGATTTATTGTTTAACACTGAAAAACTTTTCATAGAGCATCCAGCAATATTAGAGCTAGTTTCAAGTACTTGTCAGTATGTATTAGTTGATGAATATCAGGATACCAACAAAATACAGGCAAGCTTGTGTGAATATTTCTCGTCATTCCACCAAAACTTGACCGTGGTAGGTGATGATGCTCAAAGTATCTATGCGTTTCGTGGATCAGATTACGAAAATATACTACGTTTTCCAGAAGAACATGCGAACACAGAGCTTATCAAACTAGAGGAAAATTATCGTTCATCGCCCGAGATACTAGAGGTTGCTAACGCTGTGCTCGAGCAAAGTTCTATATTATTTAAGAAAAAACTCTTCACCAATCGCGAATCTAGTGACTTACCTGCACTTATTAAGACCATTGATGATAAAGAAGAAGCAGAATTTATATCGCAATTAGTACTTCATCTTAGGGAACATCAAATAGCTTTAGGTGAGGTTGCTGTACTTTTTCGAAACGCAAGGGATTCCTTTACACTAGAACTTGCTTTACAATCCAAGGATATCCCGTTTAAAAAGTTTGGCGGTCAAAAATTTACCGAAGCAGCGCACATAAAAGACGTATTGGCACATATTAGGATTTTAAGTAACCCTGACGATACGGTGGCTTGGCAACGAGTTTTGATGCTCATCGAAGGAGTTGGTCCAAAAACAGCAGAAGATTTGTTTCTGTGGATCCAAGAGGTTCAAAGAAAAAAAAGGGGGGCTTCTTCTAAAGATTCCACACATTGGTTCAGTGATTCTGAGTGGATGAATAAGAATTATTTTAATGGATTGAACAAGCTTGGCTTATGCCTCATGAATGCTTCAAAGTGTACACCTTGGCACGACTCCATACCATTAATTGTGGACTATTACCTGCCCATTTGCAAAGATTTATACGATGATGCTTCAAAAAGGGAAGAGGATTTGGCCTCCTTATTACAAATCGCAAAAACCTACCAAGATATACCATCATTTTTAACCGATCTAGTGTTGGAACCTCTCACTGATACGGTGACTGACACTCTTGCATCTAGAGAAGAAGAAGCACCACTCACCTTAAGTACCATACACTCGGCAAAAGGTTTAGAATGGAAGCATGTACTAATAATGCAGTGCTTAGACGGAAGTATTCCAAGTACTTTTTCTATAGATAGTGAAGAATCACTAGATGAAGAACTTCGATTACTCTATGTAGCGACTACCAGAGCAAAAGAAATGCTTTATTTTACCTATCCGCGGACTTCATTTAAGCAGAGAGAAGGGGACTACTTGACTAAAGCCTCTCGCTTTTTAGACCCCATCACTGCCAAATTAGAACCCTGGGAGCTCATCCATGACACCAATGAACCTAATCTGAATGAAGGTAAAAAACCGCCCTTATTACAATAATCAAGAGTAACTTATGTTTCCTGCTGTACAATTAGTTGTACGATTGAATAACTGGTTGACTTATATTTTAGGGTACTTTTGGCTTGTTACACATGTGCATTGCAACAGTTAAAAGTAAAAAATATATTGAGACTATACCAAGCATGATGAACTACACCTCGATTTTAAAACAACATTACATTCGAATTAACTTAACAGGTTAATGATGTAATATATTGCTGTATATTAAGTTAATTATTTTTTACTTGTATTCATTACAGTGAAGTGATTCCAAATCTGGGTAATAATCCAGGCGATTGGGAATACTGGAACAACAACCGCAAGCCATACCATCCAAGACTTATATCGAACTTTCCCACCATCTTTAGGCTGAGTAATCCCTGCCATACCTGCTAACCACAGAATTGAAAACAAGAAGATCACAAGGGAGAGAATCAAAGAACCTACGAATCCAAAGTTTTCAAAAATAGTCTTTAACATCCTAGCTGTTTATATATTTGCGTATCTTAGCATATAATTTAGCTAAATAACTACGTAAATGCTCCCTACAGTATCCATAGTCGGCCGGCCTAATGTCGGAAAATCAACCCTATTTAATCGTCTTGTTGGTGAAAGACAAGCTATTGTTCATGATGAATATGGAGTTACAAGAGATCGTCATTATGGCGATAGCTATTGGAATGGGGTAGATTTTAACATTATTGATACAGGTGGTTATTTACCCGATGAACTGGATACGATAACTGTTGGTGTACGTGAACAAGTGCTTATTGCGATTGAAGAGTCCGACGTAATCCTCTTTGTAGTTGATGCAAAAACCGGTATTAACATGCTAGACGAGTCGGTTGCGCAATTGTTACGAAGGCAAAAAAAACCAATCTTAATCGTCGTAAATAAGGCAGATAATGAAGGGAGAAGGCTAGAAGCTTCTGAATTCTACAGCTTAGGATTTGATGAATTATATTTTATCTCGGCAATAAGCGGTACTGGTACTGGTGAACTAATGGACCGAATAATTGAATTGTTACCCTATAATGAACCAGAACAACAAGAAAATATCCCAAAATTAGCCTTCATTGGACGACCAAATGTGGGCAAAAGCAGCTTAGTGAATGCATTAGTAGATGATGAACGTTGTATAGTGACAGATATTGCAGGAACAACTCGCGACACTATAAACACCTACTTATCCTTTAATGATAAAGAATACACACTAATGGATACAGCTGGGCTTAGAAAACGAGTAAAGGTGAAGGAAAATATCGAGTTTTACAGCACCGTTAGGACAGAAAAAGCCATCCGTGAATGCGATATCGCAGTGCTCATATTAGATGCTGAAAGAGGATTTGATGCACAAGATAAGCGGGTACTTCGACAAGCAGAAGAATACAATAAGGGATTAATTATTGTTTGGAATAAATGGGATTTAATTGAAGATAAAGATACACACACAGTACGTGAATTTGAAAAAGTGGTGTATGAGGCGGTTCCCCAGATGGATTATATACCCATTATCACTATTTCCGCGACCAACAAGAAACGTATTCATAAAGTCTTGGAATTGTGTGATGAAGTGATGGAAGAAAGGAAGAAGCAAATAAGTACCTCAGAATTAAACGACTTTATTGAGAAAACACTTCATAAACGACCATTGCCTATGAAAAGGGGCAGAGAATTAAAGATACAGTATGGATCGCAAGTAAAAGCAAACCCACCTGTTTTCAAATTTTTCATGAATAACCCACAAGACTTACCTGCTAATTATCGACGTTATTTAGAGAATCAAATCAGGGAAACCTATAAATTTGCTGGCGTACCAATAACGATGGTATTTAAGCAGAAGTAGGAGAGTAATGGAGATTCTGAATGTAAAACATACATTAGAGATTATTACAGCTTTTTTATGCTTTATTATTCTACTTCCAAGTTCATTAAATCTACGAAATCTAACAAAGATATATCTTTTAGGTAGCTTATGTTGCTTTTTCACCGTTAAAATCTATGTTTTAATTGGACCAAGTTACTTAGTGCGAGATGTTGAGTCATGGGGTAATTTTATATGCATTAATTTAGTTTTATCTGCTTTATTTGTAATTATTAGAGACTCTAAGCCGATGTTCGCACGGTTTCCAGTTTATCTCACTTTGCTACCTTTATCTGGGATTATATTCTTTGCAGTCATTCCAACAAGTTATGCGATTAAAGATATATTAGAGCTCATAATGCAGGCAGGCGCCATACTAGTTGCGATGCTAATTTTCGGAGTAAATACCTACCTTTTTAAGTGGAAATGGACATTTTTAGGATCAATTATGACCTTTTTATGTGCATATATGATTCCCTTCATCAATTTTAATGGTCCGTCGAATGGCTTGTTATTAGGTAGCATCTTATTGAGTCTTGGAATGATTTTAATAACTTTTAGTTTAGTTAAATACCCGATTAACAATGAAATAACTTAAAATAACAACATTTACCTATGAGTTACCAAATTGGCGATACAATACCAAGCTTAACTTTACAAGACACAGAAGGGACTCATATTACAATTGAAGCAGGGACTAATAATTATACTGTTTTGCTATTTTTTCCCTTAGCTTTTTCAAGCGTTTGTACTGACGAGTTATGCTCGGTACGTGATAATATGAAACTTTATGAATCGTTGAATGCAAAAGTTTACGGTATTTCTATTGATAGTTTTTTCAGTCTAAAAGCTTTTAAACAATCTCTAAGCTTAAATTTCACCTTGTTAAGTGATTTCAATAAAATACAGTCAACTAATTTTGGCGTTAATAACGATGATCACTTCGGGATGATTGGTGTAGCCAAACGAAGTGCATTCGTTCTTGATAGTGATATGAAAATTGTACACTCTGAGATACTAGAGGATGCGGGTAACTTACCTAACTTTGATAAAATTAAGGAAGCCATAAAATAAACTATTGCATTAAACTCCTTAATTATATAATTGATATGTCAAAACTGTAGAAGAGGAGCATAGATTATAAGTGAATTAGTAAAAATATTTGTAACATGTAACTTTACATAATATATATTATGAGACAAAATACATAATCTTGGTAAGCACTATTATCATTAATCAATGGTTTCAATATGAAAATGAAATAAACCATCCTTATCTTTTTGGATAGGAATTCGATCAATAACCGCATCAATAGATATTTTTCCCTGTAAATGAACTACTGGATAACGCTTACTATTACCAAAACCGCCTTCTTCGCTATTTGGTTTAATGTCATTAAATTCATTTTTAATGGGAATCTGTATTCTAATAGGGTCAATAAGAATTAGTAAAAGATCGTTTTGATCTACAAATTTAAAGTTGATTATTTCTTCGACAACTGTCGGTGTGTATGCTTCTATACTACGTATCGATTTGAAACCTTCTTGTAGACTAGGCTCAATGAACCCTAGTGATGAACATTCTTTCCATTGTACCGAATTCATAGGGATAAATAATAAATCTACGTCCATTAGGCGTTTTGTTTTATATGTTTTCTTCGTTTAGGTTTATTTCTATTTTCTAAAGTCTGTTGCACAACAAATCGAACGATGGTTGCAGTAATATCTTTTTGGGTTGCGCGTTCAATTCCTTCTAGACCAGGTGAAGAATTTACTTCAAGAATTAGTGGCCCTCTACTAGATTGGAGTAAATCCACTCCAGCAATAGGTAAACCCATTGCTTTCGCAGCTGTTTTTGCTGCTGTTCGTTCTCTCGGGCTCAATCGAATTAATGTCCCTGTACCACCTTGATGTAGATTTGATCGAAACTCGCCTTCCTTAGATTGTCTTTTCATAGCTCCCACCACTCGACCATTGACTACAAAAGCACGGATATCCGCTCCCTTTGACTCTTCGATAAACTCCTGAACAATTACTCTAGCTTTCATGCTATGAAAGGCTTGAATTATCGATTGGGCAGCCTTTTTAGTAGGTGCTAATACTACACCAAATCCCTGTGTGCCTTCTAGTAGTTTTACAATCAATGGTGCACCTCCAACAGAATCAATCAAACTATCTACTTCTTTAGAGTAATTTGTGAAAACCGTTTTTGGAAGACCTACTCCTGAACTGGCAAGTAACTGTAAAGACCTGAGTTTGTCCCTTGATCGTACAAGCGCCTGTGAATGAACCGCAGTAAAAACATTCATCATCTCAAACTGGCGCACTACAGCAGCCCCATAGTAGGTAACACTTGATCCAATTAGGGGTATCACTGCATCTAAAAAGTTAAGGCTCTCCCCTTTGTAAAATATTTTCGGATCATCTTGCTCAATATTGATATCACATTTTAAGTGATCAATTACATGAGTAACATGCCCTTTTGACTCTATGGCTTCTTTTAATCGCCTAGTAGAATATAAGTTTGCATTCCTAGAAAGGATTCCGATGTGAAGTGTCAAAATAAAACCCTATCGTTTATATTTATTTCAAGAATACATGTTAGTTATGCATCGATTTTTTGGAAGTGTGCACCTTAGCTACATCAACCAGAAAACGATTCATTAAAAACTTCCTACCTAATAAGACAGGAAATTTCATTTCAGAGCGATCCGTTAAGGATAATTCGGTATCAATTATTCTATGATTTAGTTGAATTATAGCTCGCACGAAGTAACGTGATTCTGTTAACCCATTTGAACTTTTTACCTCTCGAATATCAGATATAGGCAGCTCAAATATTTTATTGTTGTAGGCTTCATGCTCTGGGTCTAGCAAGCTAAAACGTACCCATTTCTGCGAATTCTTAATAAAAGCTTCAATTCTGTGGCAATGCATACTTGATGAAAAGGCATCCGTATCAATTTTTGCTTCTAAACCAAATAACAACCATTCTGGTATATCCATTCGTTCTATTCGCCCAATAATTTGCAGATCGTTTTCTTTCAATTCATAAACTTTTATTATGTTAAAAATACGTCATTTTTTCCAAAAGCAATACATCCATTCAACCTATGATTGAAAAACCTCGTTTGGTTCTTGACAAAGAAATTGTATTTCGAAATAGTTCACGAATCAGTAAAAAAGTCCAGCAAAATGCTAAACATTTTCAACCACACTTTAAAACCCACCAATCTATTGAAGTAGGGAAATGGATACGTAATTTAGGGGTTACTGACATTACAGTATCTAGCATAGATATGCTTGCCTATTTTATACAAGATGATTGGGATTCCTTTTTACTAGCCCTCCCCTTACACCCTGGACTTTTTAAATCAATTAACCAGGTTAATAATGAGTGTAATCTAAAGGTATTGTCTAGTTCAATTGAGCATTTGAAATATCTTAACAACATTCTCGACAAACCTTTACAAGTACTCCTAGATATAGATCCAAATTATGGCCGGACTGGGATGCCAATTGACCAACTATCAGACATATCCGAGTTCCCTAAAGCCATTCAGCATCTTTCTAAAATAGGACTAATTGGGTGTTATATACATGCAGGTAATTCGTATCAACAACCTAATAAAGAATCCATTCTTGCTTTTTCAGATGGCTTGATGGCATCCATAACCCAGTTAAAGAAAACTCTCAACTTGCCCATTTATTATGGAGATACTCCCACCTGTTCATTGATGGAAGACTTTTCTGTTATCGATGTACTGACGCCGGGTAACTTGTTTTTTTATGACCTAAGCCAAGAACATATAGGAAGTTGCCAGCAGGAAGATATTGCTGTTTGGGTAGATTGCCCTATTATTGAAGTAAAGGCTCGGAATGCTTTGGATATACCGACACATGTGACGCAATCTGGTGATAAAGAATTTGCTCAAATCGTGATACATGGTGGATCCGTTCATTTCTCAAAAGAACACCTAGACATCGATGGTAGAATAGTTTATGGCCGTTTAAAAGATAAACCTAGTTTATATTTGGATAAAATCTCCCAAGAACACGGCTTAATTATTGGTCCAAAAGATTTAATCTTTGAGGTGGCAGACCAATCATATCTTTCGATTTATCCGGTTCATTCCTGTTTAACAGCTGAATCTATGGGCGGTTATACCGACTCTAAAACGTTTACTTGCTATGACCATATGAAGGGTAACAGGTGAATCTAATAAGTTATGCATAGCTTTTATTGTCCATTTATCAAGGGAATACTGCTGTTTTAAATGGGCACTATCATGAATTAATTACTGCGGGCTCCATAAGTTGTATAGATCCCAATTCTGCATACATACTAGCCTTAATTCCTACCGGTATGGTACTATTATCTGTTTCATGGCTTATGAGTGCACCATAAAAAGCTGGGATGTTTAGCGTTCTAATATGATCGTTAAATACTTGTTCTAAGCTCAAACTATTTGCTCCAGCATCACAATTAGTGCACTTACCAAAAACAAATCCGTTAATCTTATTTAAAATCCCACTCATTTTTAGTTGGGTTAACATTCGATCCACTCGATAAACATCTTCGCCTACATCTTCTAAATATAAGATTGCGTCCGTAAAATCAGGAAGATATTCACTCCCAATCAAAGAACATAACACGGTTAGATTACCACCCAAGAGTATCCCTTCTGTCATGCCTGGTTGAATGGTAAGGTGATCCTCTCCATGATTTTCGGGATATTGGTATCGCGGCATCCCCCCATTCTCAATTACCTCTTTGAAATATTGAGTGGAATAAGAATTCCAACTAGAAGTTCCTACTGGACCATGAAAGGTATGCATACTTGCTTTTTTCCAGAGAGCCAAATGTAGAGAAGTTATATCACTGAACCCACAAAGTATTTTAGGATTTGATGCAATGACTTCAAAATCTAAATAGGGCAACATACGATTACAACCCCAACCACCTCTAACACAGAGAATCCCGTCAATTACTGGGTTTTGAAACATGTTCATAAGATCTTTTGCACGATCTTCATCCGTACCTGCTAAATATCCACGTCGGTCTCGCACATGTTCCCCAAGTACCACTTTATAGCCTAAGGAATTAACTTTAACGAGCATTTCTTCGAAATCGTCTGGATTATATACTGGACTTGCGGGAGAAACTAACCCAATTGTATCGCCCGGTTGTAATGCCTTTGGTTTGATCGATTCGTATTTTATGTTCGGTAACGGTGAACTACCCTGCACTATTGACTGATTCCCTGCTGAGGGTACTTTTTGAACATTCGATTCAAGTATGTGAAAGGCTGTTCCCAATCCTAAGGTTTTGAAAAATTGACTTCGATTTATAGGCATAATCAACGGTATAAGTTGTGTTCACTGATGTAGTCTATGGTGGTTGAATGAAGATGCTCGCCTAAAGGTTCTCCCGTTTGAAGTTTGCCTCTGAGATCAGTTGAAGAAATAGTCATTAATTCATTCTCAACTACTATAGCCTTCGATTTCAGGTAGGCTGGCAATGTATAATCAGCCTTTCTCTGTGCAATTAATAATCTAACCCTCTCAAGTATTTTTTCATAATCTTTCCAAGACCTAAAACTATCTATACTATCGGATCCCAAGCAAAAATAAACATCAAGGTATCCTAAGGTGTCAATGACATAATCAATCGTTTTATAGCTATAATTGGGGGTTGGCAGATCTTCTTCTATCCGTGAAATCAAGCACCCACTTATTTCCTTAGTAGCTAAATCTACCATATTCAGGCGATCTGTATAGCTTGCATCTGTAGTTTGTTTATGAGGTGGGTGTGGATTAACAAGCAACCACAATTCATCTATGTATCCACTTGAAAGAAATGACCGCAAAATGGCTAAATGACCTAAGTGTATTGGGTCAAAGCTACCTCCAAAGAGCCCAATTCGCTTATCTGACATCCTTTGGTGTTTTAATTGGTACTAGCGACCGGTTCTAGCTTTCGAATCTCACTAACAGCTTGTAGATAATACGACTCTGCTTCCGAACGAAGCATACTCTGCGGAAATAATTGTAGAAATTTTTCATAGTTCTCAACAGCTAAATTATACCGCTCTACTTGCTTGGATTGTATGCTTTGCTGAGCATAACTAACATAGGTCTCTATGATTTTTAGTAAAGCCGATTCCGCCCACCGGGTTTCAGGGTATAGATCTATAGTTTGATCAAAATAAATAGTTGCCGCTTTGTATCGTAAAGTTCGAAGATAGAATTGGCCAGATTCATAGGTTTTAAGAGCCAATTTATTTCTGAGCTCATCTATTTTCTGAGCACTTTCGTTAATAAAGGGTGAATTCGGGTAGTTGTTATTGAACAATTGGAATAACTCAATAGCTCGCATGGTCGGTCCTTGATCCAGTCGGTAACGTGGAGATTGCTGATAATAACTTAGAGCTCTATTAAATTCAACTTCTTGTCTACGTTGATCTTGCGGATAGTAGCTAATATAACGTTCGTACTCCGAGGCGGCAAGTAAGTACTGCTTATTTTTGAAGTAACTTTCGGCTAACAAAAACTGGGCTTCCTTTGCGTACGAAGTTCCCCTACCCATTCGAGTAACCAAATCAAACCCATAAGCTGCGTCCGAATACATTTCTTTCTCATAGAAAGCAATAGATTTTTCGTATGCTGAGTCAATTGGTTCACCTGGTTTAATAAGCTCCTTGTTGGCACATGAAAGTGTGACACTTAGTAATAGTAAAGTGGCTAGTCGTAATAGCATAGTTATTTTATCCGGGACGTTAAATAGTCTATAAGTTGATGGAGTTCATTGCGGTATTCAGGATGTTCAAACTCCTTTATAATATCGTAAATCTGGGCGTATTTATTGTTGATAAGTTGAGATATTTCATCAATGACCTGATACTTGTACATGAACTCGGTAACTGAGCTTACCCATGCATGGTCTAGTAACTCTTTAGGTCTTTTGTAGGCTAAATCCATCAATGCTTGCTCATCGTTGGTGCACTGCTCGTATGTTCTTATCCATAAGTAGGTTTTTTTTCCTTCTAGTATATCACCAGCTTTCTTTTTTCCAAAGTTTTCAGGTTCAGCAGTCACATCCAAAAGGTCATCCTGCATTTGGAAAGCAACCCCCATTAATCTACCTAGTTCTTGCATATTAGCTAAAAGATCCAACCTTCCACCAGCAATTACGCCAAGCCCAAGAGCTGCAGATAACAATCCCCCTGTCTTACCTTCAATCATCTCAACATACTGCTCAACCTCTACCCTTTCACGCTGCATAAGCTCCATATCTAACGCCTGCCCATCACATACTTTAATGGTTGCCTGAACAAATACTTCCATCATTGCGTGATAGGCTTTCAGCCCAATATCATCTTTCTTTCCGTAGTGTAATAAATGCTGAAAAGCGTAGACATACATGATATCTCCACTTAGAATAGCAACATTGGGATCCCATTTATTATGCACACAAGGGAACCCTCTTCTTGTCTCTGCCCCGTCCATAATATCGTCATGGACTAAAGTAAAATTGTGGAGTATTTCTATTGCAAGGGCAGCATGCATTGCATTATTATGTTGACCAGATGCAATTCCAGACGCTAATAGAGTTAAATATGGACGAATCCGCTTCCCCCCCATGTCCATTGTATATTGAAATGGGTCATATAAGGATCTTGGGTCACTAGGCAACTTTAACTGCTGAATTGCCCTTTCAATTTCATCGAGCAAACGTTTATTCATGAGGAATGAGGTGTTATATGTTCTTCACTTAAGAGTCTCCATTCTCGAACTCCTAACAAGGTCATAATCATTGTTGCTTCTTTTCGCCATAAGTTAAACCATTTTTCTAACCCTGTTAACCCTTCTTCTTTTAATACTCGAACTACTGGTTGGGCAACAGCCACAAAATGGGCCCCTAAACATCTGGCTTTTATCATATCCTGTGCATTACGGATTCCTCCAGATGCAATAATTTCAAATTCTCGCTCCCATGCTAGTTCCTGTAACGATTTTAGACAATAGACCGTGCTATTCCCCCATTCATTAAAGCGTTCTTGCATTTCAAGTTCGTATTTTCTCATTAAAGTACTTCCCACTTTATCTGTATCTGGTCTTGAAGTTATTCGCGCTGCTTCAACTCTTGACCATGATGTACCTCCGACTCCAGCAATATCAATCACCTTTACTCCAACGTTCAGTAGTCGCTTTGCAACTGCAGAATCAATCCCCGCACCTGTTTCTTTTACAATTAGTGGTACTGAAGATTCATTTACCAACTTCTCAATTCCCTTTAAGACACCATCAAATTGTGTGTCCCCTTCTGGTTGAATTAATTCTTGAAGTGGATTAAGATGGACAATAACGGCGTTTGCTTGGATAGAACTGATCATTGATAGAAGGCGGTTACTTGGCATTCCCCCAATAAGTTGTGCCCCACCTATATTGGCTGCTATAAAGGCATTTGGCGCTTTTTTGCGTACAATGGAAAAGCTTTTTTCGTGGGTACTATCCTCAAGCATCACCCGTTGACTTCCCACCCCAAAAGGTATTTTAAAGTGCTCACAAAACGTAGCAATCTCCGCATTTAAGTTGGTGGCCTCTCCGTGGCCTCCGGTCATAGAGGATATAAATAGAGGGAATTCAAACTCAATACCTAATAAATGCGAACGAAAAGATATATCTTCAAGTCCACATTCAGGCAATGCGTTGTGCTTGAGTTGATACAGTTGAAAGCCAGTTGGTCTTTTGTATTGACTACTTTCAGTCAAGGTAAGATCTATATGATCTTTTTTACGGGTAGAAATTGAACTCATACGGTAAGTTAGCAAACTTAAACAGGGATTAAAATTAAGCGAGTTAAAATCTCTGCATATATTCTAGAAAAGATAAGAACCCGAATTAATATGGAAAGTTTGACCGGTTGAATGCTTAAACTCCCCCGTACCGATTCGATATGCTAGAGTTGCTATATCTTCAGGAGATACTATGGTATTAAGTGCCAATCCCTGAGTTAGATACTCTTCCCCATACGTTTTAATCGATTCTATAGCCATATCGGTATGAACAAAACCTGGGGCTATGCTAAACGCTGTAATACCTTGTTTCCCGTAATTACGCGCGATACTTTTAACAAAGGCCATCATACCAGCTTTAGAGGCAGCATATGCAGCAAATTCTTCGGTATCTCCTCGCTGCCCTGCGCGTGAAGAAATATTAATAAGAATTCCTTCCACTTTTGAATCAGACCATATTTTAATCACTTTCTTTGCAAGATAACTACTAGCTGTTAAGTTAATCGACAGAGTTTTGTTCCAGTTTTCCAACCAAGACTCGTCAGATGAGCTAATGGGACTTTCAATGAAAACGGCGGCATTATTAACAAGGACCTGAGGAAATTTTTCAAGTTTTTCTAATGAGTGTACCCAAAAATCAATTGCTTCTTTATAGTCAATCAGGTCTAGAATAGTATGGGTATACTTTGAACAATCATTCCAAGTTGAAATATCTGTGGTAGAAGCACCAAATACATTCCACTCATCATCTAAGTAGCGGTCTACAATAGCTTTTCCTATACCTCGTGACGAACCAGTTACAATTATACTTCCCATATCATATTATTTATTTGACTTGCTCATGTACACAGGCACAAAAGAGCAAGCTTCACCGTACATTATTTTTTTTGCTGTACCAATCAGCTTTTTTATTATATGAGCATAAATATCAGGGGTCACATACTTATTAGAGCAACCCTTAACTAATACGTATTTCTCTTTATAAGAACTAAAATCGGCTTCGTCTATATTCCGCTTGATTAGCTGCGACTGTGCATCTATCGGGTTGGTAAAGAAAACATCTTTTGCGTGTCGCTTGCCTATTTCGGTAAGTATCATATACGCCCATGGAGCTAATAGAGCGTCTTTGTTAACTTCAATGCACAAATAGGAGCCCTGGTATTCCTGCCAATTGTGCTGGTCAATGCTGTCATTAAACAAATTTTCCTTCAGAATAAGCCCTTTAAATAACCAAGGTGTAATATCTAAAGATTTTATTGGAAATTTAGGTCCAAAACTTTTGTCAATATCAATAGATACTAACTTTTCACTTGATTGAACTTTATTCTTAATCATACTTTTTTCAAATAATCAACGGTTTCACAATTCGATGTAACAGTCACAAATTGACCGTAGGTACAAACTCACAAATTACTCTATATCGAGAAACTTTCTCCACAAGAGCATGTACGAGTTGCATTAGGATTGTGAAAGTGAAATCCGTTTCCTTCTAATCCATCACTAAAATCTAACTCGGTACCCGCTAACATTAAGTAGCTTCGCATATCTATGTATAAACTGAAATCCGGATATTCAAAAAGGTGATCTGTTTCTTTTATGGTTATTTCCTGCTCTTTTACCAACTTCAAATCATAGCTTAAACCACTACAACCACCACTAATGATGGATATTTGTAATAGATTTTTTTGCTCATCCGAATCGGATTCTTTTATTTCACATATTCGATGATAAGCAGTATCACTAATGGTAATCTCTGACATATTACACTGAGATTACTTGTATTTCTGGATCTACTCTCTTGACCATACTTTCTATGGCGTACAAGGTTCCCGTTGTCGCTGTTGGGCATGTTCCACAAGCACCTTGGTAATGCACTTTGAGTCTATTTTCTTCCAGGCTTATCACTTTCAAACCTCCACCATCGGCCAATAGATAGGGACGTACTTGCTCATCAAGCATCCGGTTAATTTCTTGTAATCTAGGATCATCCGAATCTAGAGCTTCTTTACTCACATGTACTTCGGCATCATCAACCAGATTTTCTTGTGCTTCTGCCTCACGAATGGGTGGGGCTAATTTCCTTAATAGCTCTGACCAAACAGCTCCACCATCTTGAGTAACAGTAATGTAACGATCCACATAATACACATTGATAACATGTTCTATTTCAAAAAGGGATGCAGCTAAACGGTCATTTTGAGCTTCCTGTGCATCTTCATAGGACCGTGTCACCCCATTAGTCAAAGGTTCTGCGAGTACAAATCGCATAGCGTCTGGATTTGGTGTTCGTTCTATTTCTTTGATTTTAGCCATTTTGATCAGTTAATTAAAAAATGATTGTGTTTCAATTATACCGTTAATCAATGAATCAATATCTGCTTCATTGTTATAAAAAGAAAGTGAGGCGCGTATGGTACCAGGAATGCCATAGCGTTCCATAATCGGTTGTGTACAATGGTGTCCTGTACGTACGGCAACACCATACTTATCTAATATAGTACCCGCATCTGTTGGGTGAATGCCATCTAATAAAAAAGAAATGACCGATGTTTTATTATTGGAGGTACCTATAAATCGAACGTGATCTAATGTACTAAAACCTTCCATGGCATACTCTAAGAGATAGGACTCTCGTTGAGTAATTTCATCCAACCCAATATCATTTAAGTACCGTATAGCCTCACCAAATGCTATACCAGCCGCAATAGGTGGTGTTCCTGCTTCAAATTTATGAGGAAGATCATTGTAGGTTGTTCCAGAAAAACTGACTTTATCTATCATGTCACCTCCTCCTCTGTACGGAGGCATAGATTCTAATAGTGACCTATCTCCGTATAATACACCAAAACCAGTAGGACCACACATTTTATGTGCAGAAAAGGTATAAAAATCGACTCCTAACTTCTGTACATCAACTTTCATATGAGGAGTTGCTTGTGCACCATCAATTAGTACTTTTGCTCCAACAGTTTTTGCTTTTTCTATTATTTCTGAAACAGGATTGACTGTACCTAACGTGTTAGATACATGAACTAAGGCAACCATTTTTGTTCTCTCAGACAATAAAGTTGAATACACCTCAAAGTCTAACTCACCGTTATCAAGAAGTGGAATCACTTTAATGATGGCTCCTGTTTTTTGTGCAATCATTTGCCATGGAACTATATTAGCATGGTGCTCCATCTCCGATAATATAATTTCGTCCCCCACAGAAAGGTTGCTACTACCCCACGATTGGGCCACTAGGTTGATGGAATCGGTTGTTCCTGTCGTGAATATGATTTGCTCAAGACTCTCAGCATGAAGAAAATCCCTAACCAAGCTACGAGTATCCTCATAGGCTGAGGTAGCTGTTTGTGACAGATGATGTACACCACGATGAATGTTAGCATGCTCATAACTATGGTAATCGGTACATCTAGTTATAACAGACTCCGGCATCTGGCTAGAGGCACCATTGTCTAAGTAACTAAGTGCATGCCCATTCAATTGTGTTTTAAGCACAGGGAATTGACTTCGTATGTGATTCCAATCTATAGTGTCCATCGTTACCTTTTGTATCTGTACAATCGTCTATCCTACCATTTAATCTCTGTTGGTATAGGCGATTACTTCTTTTAATAATAATTCTTCTACTGATTTTACCGCCATGCTCTCAACCGATTCAAGAGCAAATGCGTAAACCAGTAGTTCCCTACTTTTTTGCTCAGTAAGCCCTCTACTCTGCAAGTAAAACACCTCTTCATCTTGTAATTGACCTATAGTCGCACCATGAGAGCACCGCACATCATCAGCAAATATTTCAAGTTGTGGTTTAGTATTTACTTTACCTGTGTCAGAAATGAGTAGATTTCTGTTTTCTTGAAAGGAGTCTATCTTTTGTGCATCTTTTGCCACAAAGATTTTACCATTAAAGATTGAGTGGGCCTGATCGTTAACTACCACTTTGTGTAACTGATGTGAGTTTCCATGAGAAAATCGGTGATCCATGATTGAATGCGTATCTGCAATTTGCTTTCCATCAATAAGCACTAAACCATCAACAGTGAAGTCCACCTCTTCGGCGTTCTGAATAACTCTGGGTTCATTACGGAATAATTTAGAACCCAAGCAAATAGTGTATGAATGGTATTCTGCATGCGCATCTAACATAGCGACAGGTCGTGATATGTGTGACGCATTTTTGCTGTCACGCTGTATACGTGCGTGGTGAACGTGAGCCCCGCTATAGAGCCTAAACTCATTGACAGGAACATTCAAATATACATTGTCCGAAAGGCCGATATGCTCTTCAATAATGGTCGCCTTTGAATACATCTCTCCCACAAATAATACTCGGGGTGTCACAAAATGTGAATTATTTAGATTGGTAAATACATTCAGAATATGGATGGGTTGCTCAATAACCGTTTCCTTGGGTATATAAATGAATGTTCCATCTTGAAAATTGACATCATTCAGAGGGACAAATACATCATCTTCGTAGTTGGTCATTGTCCCTAAGTGTGAGCGAAGCTGCTCATGTTCTGGGAAGTCATTAATATTACCTACAATTACTCCATCTGGCATCCCTTCAATGGCAGAGTGTAACGGACTGTAGTTACCATCAATAAATACCAATCTTGAATTCATAGATTCCGGTAAGTGGTATTCGTCCAACTCAAGGTCAATATGAGCTTCACCGGTGTCTACCGATTCAAATTTATTCATTGTGATGGACTTGAGATCCGTAAAGCGCCATTCTTCATCCTTTTTAGTAGGGAATGCGCAGTTATCTAGGTTATCTTTAGCCTGTGATCTCAGCTCTTTGAAATTCTGACGAAGTACTCCTGGTAATTGTACGTAGGCATGAATTAATTCTTTTGTACTTACACTACTCATTTATACCATCTCCTATTTAGGCTAATTCTTTTTGCATCTGATCATATCCGTTGGCTTCCAATTCTTCAGCTAACGAAATATCTCCAGACTTAACAATTTTGCCATTCATCATTACGTGCACAAAATCTGGTTTTATGTAATTCAACAGTCGCTGATAATGGGTAATCATGACAATTGCATTTTCTGGAGTTGCAATCTTGTTGACACCGTCAGATACGACTTTTAGTGCGTCAATATCTAATCCCGAATCGGTTTCATCTAGAAATGAGAGGCGTGGGTTTAATACAGCCATTTGAAATATTTCATTTTTTTTCTTTTCACCACCCGAAAAACCTGTATTAATAGAACGATTTAGAAATTCATCTTTCATTTCAATGATTTCTAATTTAGATACTAGATAATCCTCAAATTCTAGAGGGTCCAACTCCTCACGTTCGTTAGCACGAGCAATGGTGTTGTAAGCTTCTCTGAGCAAGGTTTTATTGGTTATGCCTGGTACCTCAACTGGATACTGAAAGGCTAAAAATAATCCCAAATGGGCTCGCTCATCGGCATCCATTTCAGTAATATCCTGTCCCTCAAACGAAATGGTTCCTTCCGTTACTTCGTATTCTGGGTGTCCTGAAACTACTTTGGAAAGAGTACTTTTTCCACTTCCATTTGGCCCCATAATGGCGTGGATCTCACCTTTGTTAACTTTTAAATTAACACCTTTTAAAATTTCAAGTTCTTCGCCTTCTACAATGGCATGTAGGTTTCTAATTTCTAACACTATACTATGATTTAATTATTACTATTTATGGGCTTGATGGTAGGTTATCCAACGCTGCCTTCTAATTTGATATCTAACAGCTTATTAGCCTCGACTGCAAATTCAAGAGGCAATTCTTTTAAGACGTCTTTAACAAAACCGTTAATAATCATGGAAATCGCATCTTGTTCACTGATGCCTCGTTGCATTAAGTAAAAAATCTGCTCCTCTCCAACTCTCGAAGTCGTAGCCTCATGTTCAACACTACTACTCGCATTTTCAGATGAAATGTAAGGGAATGTATGAGCACCGCAACTTTGACCAATAAGCATGGAATCACAGACTGAATAGTTTTTCGATCCTGTAGCTTTTTTGCCAATTTTTACTTCACCACGGTAACTATTATTGGACTCACCAGCTGAAATACCCTTTGATATGATAGTACTGCGGGTATTCTTACCCAAATGAATCATTTTAGTTCCAGTATCTGCTTGTTGTTTTTTGGTAGTAACCGCCACGGAATAAAACTCCCCGATTGAGTGATCACCTTGTAAAATTACCGATGGATACTTAAGTGTTACCGCAGACCCAGTTTCTAATTGGGTCCATGAAATTTTACTATGATCTCCTTTACAAATCCCTCTTTTAGTTACAAAATTGTAGATTCCACCCTTTCCATTTTCGTCCCCAGAATACCAATTTTGTATAGTTGAATATTTGATGTCGGCATGATCTAAAGCGATTAATTCTACAACAGCAGCATGCAATTGATTCTCATCATACATAGGAGCAGTACACCCTTCCAAATAACTAACACTCGCTCCTTCTTCCGCAATAATTAGCGTACGCTCAAACTGACCAGATTCCATATTATTAATACGAAAATACGTAGATAACTCCATCGGACATGCCGTATTTTTTGGGATATAGCAAAAAGATCCATCCGAGAAGACTGCAGAATTTAGGGCTGCATAGAAATTGTCGCGTGCTGGTATAACTGAGCCAATATACTTCTTCACTAAGTCTGGGTGTTCTTTAATCGCTTCAGAGATAGAGCAAAAAATAACTCCTGCTTCAGCCAATTTTTCTTTAAACGAGGTAAATACCGAAATGCTATCAAATACCGCATCGACTGCCACACCAGCCAACATTTTTTGTTCTTCTAAAGGAATACCTAATTTTTCGTAGGTCTCTCTTATATTGGGATCCACATCGTCTAGACTGTCAAGAGTAGGCCTTTTTTTGGGCGCTGAGTAATAGAGTAAGTTCTCAAAATCAGGTTTCGTGTAAGTGGCATTGAACCATTCTGGCTCTTCCATCTCTAACCAAGCATGGTATGATTTCAAGCGGAATTCAAGCATCCATTCAGGTTCTTCTTTTCTGCTAGAGAGTTCACGTATTATGTCTTCACTTATACCTTTTGGAAAATCTTCGTATTCTACGTCGGTTGTGAATCCATATTTATACTCTTCACCAATCATAGACTCTAAGGCCTTGGTTTCTTCACTCATATTATACTATTTTGATGAATTAATGTTACCTGCTAAACCTAAGCATTCCTGCTTCCGTTCATTATAAGAAGCTTATTTAGAACAGCTCTAAAAATAACTAATTGCCTGGCTAATTGTTAGTTTTTCCTATTGAGTTTCTCTATCAGCTCGTTAAGAAACTACCGTTAGTCGGGTATTCTAATTTCTAATAAAATACTATTGCCTTCCGGTCTCAATGTAAATTCTTCAATACAGTTTGGTATAAGAACAGTGTCGCCTTTTGAAATAGTAGGTAGCTCCTCAAAAAGGGATACCTCAAGACTTCCCTCTATACACATGAGAACGGTGCAAGAAGAATGACCAAATTCTAAAGTGGTGGTTTCATTAATGAACCGCCTTATGGTTACAAAATAATCTGAAGCTCCAATAAGCTTCTCTCCCGCTTCAAGATCATAGCTAGTCTTGTAAAAATCGGGGATGGAAAAATCTATGGCTTCAACAGCTAATTCGCTGTGTAATTCTCGCTTATTCCCATTCGCATCGACCCGGTCAAAATCATGTATTCTATAAGTAATATCCGATGTTTGTTGTATCTCGGCAATTAATAAACCCTTCCCAATAGTGTGTATCCGACCAGCAGGAATAAAAAACACGTCATGGGGTTGTACCTTCTCCCGGTTTAGTACACTCATGAGCTTATTGCCCTGAACGCATTCCATATATTGATGAGCATTTATTTGTTTATTAAATCCAACAATAAGACTGGCATCCGGATCTGCATCGATCACATACCACATTTCTGTTTTGCCAAAACTATTGTGACGTTTCTGAGCCAATTCATCATTTGGGTGTACTTGTATAGATAAATCTTGCTGGGCATCAATAAATTTAAATAACAGAGGAAACTTGTTACCGTGCTTTTTGTACACGTGATCACCAACCAAATCGCCTTTGAATTGCTCGATGAGTTGGGTCAGACTTTTACCGGTTTGTGGGCCGTTACGAACGATTGAAATATTTCCAGGAACTCCAGATAATTCCCAGGATTCCCCATCATAATCACCGGTACGTGGCTTAGCTAAGACCTCATGCAGGCTTTTACCTCCCCATAACTTTTCCTTTATGATGGGTTCAAAAATAAGTGGATAAAGATGTTCCATAACGTCAGTTTTTTGTCATTAATACACCCACACATGCGGTGTTAACTATATCATTGGCATCACAACCTCTAGAGAGATCCAACATGGGTTTATTTAGCCCTTGAATAATTGGCCCAGTTGCACTTGCGCCAGCTAACCTCTCCACCATTTTGTAGCCTATATTACCGGCCTCTAAACTTGGAAACACAAAGACGTTCGCCTGCCCTGCTACCATACTATCCGGGGCTTTGCGACTCGCAACAGCGGCATCCCAGGCTGCATCAAACTGCAATTCACCATCAATTTCAAAGTCACCGCCCTGTTCTATATACACCTTTAGAGCATCTCTAGGGACATCTACACGTTCATGATCGGCACTGCCATTAGTAGAAAATGACAACAAAGCAATCTTAGGTTCTACACCAGTTATAGAGTAATATATCATAGCTGAATCATGTGCTATTGTGGCTAATTGTTCCGCATTTGGCATAGGTATAACCGCACAATCTCCAAAACTCACTACCTCACCAGTAGTTAATTCCATGATAAAACTACTTGAAATGGTGGTTGAACCAGATCTAAGACCAATGGTATGAATGGCCGCCCGCAGCACATCTCCCGTTGTTGAAACCGAACCTGCCACACCTACATCCATATACCCCATTGCTAACAGACAACCTGTGAAATAAAGTGGATCTAAAATGGTTTTTTCGCAGCGTTCACGATTCCATCCCTTATTTTTTCTTTTCTCATAAAGAAAGTCTGCGAATTCTTCTCGACGTGAATCTTCCCATGGATCGATCCAATGAATTTTTGAGTTTAGCTCAATCGACCCATCATTCCCTCGTGTTGATGCAACCGCCTTTCGATCATTACCTACTTCGGAGCTATTAAAAGAATATCGTCCCCTCTTACTACGATTCCGAACCAAATAAACTTCACCTATTTTTAGTTCCACAAGTAAATTAGCCGCTTGTTGAACTCTTGCATCTGAAGATCGGGCTAATACTATCTTTGATTGACTGCCTTTTGCCTTATCACGTAGCAAATCGGTGAAATTCATAACTATGTATTTACCAGATAAATTAATTGATTTTTCGGTTTGATTGGGGTCCGCGGACTACATTTTTGATGTAACAATATAATTAGTTTTTAGCACTACACTTCAAGTGACTGCAAACTATTAGAACTCAATATTTGCATTACCAAAATATATAACATTTTGGGGTGTATCGTGTAGTCTACGAGCGGTATAGTCCACATTTCTTTGAACATAATTAAGCAATTGATTAGACGTGTAATTCCCTTTTTTTATCGCATCGGCTATATAATAACTAAATATGCTGTGATACTTTTGAGCAATAGCATGCTTAGTGTACAATTGTGAATCGCTTCCACCATCCGATGAAAAAAGCAGGCCAAAGTTAATTCCTCTAGTAGCTAACATAGTAGAATTTAATGCATAGAAAGCATCGTAATACTTAGCCCTAGAGACAGTATTTGTCTCATTTCCATTATCAAAGATTAAATCTCCTATCATAAAAAGCTCGGTAAAGCCCGCATCAATTGCATCTTGGAATAAATGGGCAAGTACTAGGCTGTTTTTCTGATGTATACCTGAAGCCTCATCACCTAACAAATAATTTATATTACCTATCTTATCTATTGTAACATAACCATTTAAATATAATATAAGTTGTTTTTTATTGGCTCGATTACGTTTTAAAAATTCATCCCAATTATATCTAAACTGCTCTATCCTTGAGGTATTTATGGAGGTTCGAATACCATCAAAACCCAATCCAAAACTGTTGATAAAATACTCTTCTAAGAGCTTTGCATCCCTTTCTGCATACCGTTTGTTAGGGAAACTATCTCCATAATATTCGTTGCTTAAGATAAAGGCCGCCGCTTGGTTATTTTCGGTCAATCGTACAGGTATCTCGCGTTCTACATCTATATTTCCAAAGGGTACATTTGGAAGGGTAATAATGGACAACTCGTCAATATAATCAGTTGGACGCCAAATTAATTTGGAGTCATTTTTTGAGATGTAGGTTTCAGCAATTCCATAACGCACAATATACCAGTTTTCCAATTCACCCAGCAATAGCAACTCACTGCCCTTAGCTAAATCAGTCAATATGGAATTGTTGGTATTGTCTGTATTTTGACGCAAGGCCGTAACTTCTGTTTCAACTACAACAAAACGCTCAAAAATGTCTTCCACAGGGATAGTTTGAGAATAAAGGCTATCATTAAATTCAAGTTCAATTCGTATACTTTGATTTTCTTGAACCAAAAAACTACTGGGATTAATGTCTTCTAATAAGTTAATGAAATAGCTATTCTTATCGAAGGTAACATTATTTCGAATGGCTATTGCCTCAAGATCATTATAGATAGTGTAGCTTGGCGACATAGTAGGCTGCTTAGTTGCTCTAAGTGTATCACTTAATTGAATTACACCGGTTTGCTTCAATAGCCTTTGTTCACCAGTTGATGTAGCTTTACCCCAACTTCTATCTCCCGCTAAACCTGTAACTAAACTTAAGGCGCCCAATCCATATAGTATATATTGTTCAGTGCTATTAGGTGACAATATATCCGCTGTCAAGTACGCAGCAGTAGCCCCTAAAATACCAAAAAATACGGCGCCTAAAGAAGGTCTGTAGCGTTGCAAATATCTATTACTCTGAATCTTTATGGAGTAATCATAGGTCTCTACATTCCAAACATCAAACACTAATACTGGCCTGTTGGGACTAGGTACTTGACTCATTTCCAGGAAAACATCTTCTTCTACTAAATCAAATTCCGTACGATCAATTGCTTGGGTCGACTCTATTGTCCACTTAGAACTGGTACATGCGCTAAAGGATAGACCGATAGCCAAGCATACAAGTGTATATGATGTCTTTATTACGCCCATGGAGTTTGTTGAGAGGCAATCGCTATTTTTGCGGCATCAATTGCAATCACCAATTCTTCATTAGTTGGAATCACATAGATTTCTACTTTGGATTCAATCGCATGAATAGCTGAAAAGCCTTTTGCTTTCTCATTTTTTTTGTCATCTAATTCCAAGCCCAGGTAGCTTAGATTTTCTACGATTTTTCGCCTTATAATCGCTGAGTTTTCACCAATACCACCAGTAAATATCAAGGCATCCCCTCCATTTAGAGCTGCCATATATGATCCAATATACTTTTTAGCTCTGTAACAGAATACATCTACTGCTTCGGTACACCTGCGATCACCTTGTTCAGCTTCTTCCAATAAATCTCGCATATCGCCAGCATAACCACTTAATCCAAGTAATCCACTATGCTTATTTAGTAATGCGTGTACGTTTGCTAGGGATAATTCTTCTTTTTCAATTAAAAAAAACAAAATGGAAGGATCTATATCCCCACTTCTGGTTCCCATTACTAATCCTTCTAGTGGAGTAAAGCCCATAGAAGTGTCATAAGAATTTCCATCTTTTATAGCAGTGATTGACCCGCCATTTCCTAAATGACAAGTGATTAACTTGGACCCCATTTTTTTCTTTCCCAATACATTAAAGTACTCTCTTGAAACATAATAATGAGAGGTTCCATGAAATCCGTAACGACGTATTTTATATCGCCTGTAAAGCCGATTTGGAATGGCATATAAATATGCATGCTGTGGTATAGAGTGATGAAATGCTGTGTCAAAAACAGCAACATGCGGAACGTTTGGCAACAGCTTTTTTGCAGCTCTAATCCCTTGCAAGTTTGGAGGATTGTGTAGTGGTGCAATATCAAATGCTTGTTCAATCGCCGATTCTACATCCTCATCGATAAGTACGGAATCTTTAAAAAGTTCACCCCCATGAACAACCCGGTGGCCTACCGCTTCTATTTCACTAACATCATGTAAATGTTCATTGTCAGCCTCCATTAGTAATTCCATAATTTTGGAAAGGGCTGCTGAGTGATTTTCTAAAGCGATTGATTTTTTTACGGGTTTTTCTTTGGCAAATTCGTGACGAATAATAGACGTAACGGCCCCAATCCTCTCAACCAAACCTTTACAAAGAGTCGTTTTCTCTTTAGTGTTGATGAGTTGGTATTTGATGGAAGAACTTCCACAATTTATTACTAATATTTTCATGCTTTCATGGCTTTAAAACCCACTCTGACACTACATGGCCATTCTGGACAAGAGTTGCAATCATCTTCATAAGCCTTTGTTGTTCTGGCCAAAAAATGTGAGTAGAGATTTGGGATACACTAATCCATTTATACTTTGTATGCTCATCATCTAGCGTTGGGCTAAAGGATTCTTGTGCTTTTGCAGCAAAAGCTGGAATGTGTAGAATTTGATTGGTTTTGGCCTCAAAAAATGTATTTACAGAGGGCACTACCCAAAAGAAAGCAGGGGTTAACTGAATTTCCTCCTGAATTTCACGCAAAGCCGCATCAGCGTAGCCTTCATTTTCTTTTACCTTACCACCCACCATACGCCACTGTCCGGCATATATTTTATTCTTAGCTCTCTGAAGTATCAAAAATTCTATGTTTTTTGAACTCTCGCGATAAATATACGCGTCTATAAGTTTTTTCATTCAATGGCAGTTTTAGCTATGCTGGTTGGGGGGCATCAACCAGTAGATTTAGTCTATTTCGATTTTCAATATTTCTAATTCAAGTTTGCCAGCTGGTACGGTGACAGTAACAACATCCCCTATTTCTTTTCCCAAAAGAGCTGCACCAATGGGTGAATCCACTGAAATTTTACCCTTTGCGAAGTCGGCTTCGTTTGGAGATACTAGGGTATATTTCATTTCTTTTTTCATTTTTTTATTGAGTATAGTAACCTTGGTTAGTACACGAACTTTAGTTAGGTCTAAGTCTTTGGCGTCCAACACACGGGCATTAGCCAAAATATCTTCTAATTGGGTTATTCGCGTCTCCATATGCCCCTGAGCTTCTTTCGCTGCATCATATTCGGCATTTTCGCTTAAATCGCCCTTTGCCCTAGCTTCTGCTATATCTTCTGCTATTTCACGACGTCCTCTAGTTTTCAGATCACGAAGTTCTTGGTCTAACTTGTCATATCCTTCTTGGCTCAAATACTGAATCTTACTCATATACATACCTTGTTTAGATAGTAAAGCAGCTAAATGGCTGCTTTTTCACGTGTTTATTTATTGGTAAAATACGGCCTTTAAAATTGTTAAACTACCTTTATAGTATGAACTATATATAACGCAATTTTTAGAAATTAAGTTGCTTAAGTTCAGCTAATTTCAAAGCTCTTTTCAACAACATGCCCTAAGGTTTTAACACCAATAATAAGTGCTAATATGGATAAAAAAGCACCTAAAATGAAAGGAGCACCAGGCATATAAAACGCCTGATTGGTGCTAAAGTAACTAAATGATTGAGTCATCACCGGTGGCCCTATGATCGCTGAAAAACTAATCAGACTCGTTAACACGCCTTGTAGTTCACCCTGCATGTTTGCGGGTACCTGATTTGAAAGAATTCCCTGCAAGGAAGGTCCCGCAAACCCACCCAAAGCATAAGGCATAATCATTGCGAGCATATTTGAGCCGTTAGGAGCCCAAGCAAACCCTAAAAAACCAATTAAATAGGCACCAATACCTAAATAAACCGCTTTTTTAGGCCCTATTTTTGGAATCCACCACCGAGTTAACCCGCCCTGTACGACGGCTACACAGATTCCCACTACCCCTAGTGAAATACCCACCATCGCTTCATCCCAACTGAATTTAAACATGGTGTAATAAGTCCAGGTACTTTGTGTGGCATGGTGAGATAGGTAGATAAGAAAAAATACTAGAAATAATCCTGTTGCGGCTGAAAAGTCCTTTATTTTTTTTAGTGCTCCAAAGGGATTAGCCCTTTTCCATTCAAAGATGCGCCGCTCTTGCTTAGCTAATGACTCTGGGAGAATAAAATATCCGTAGGTAAAATTGACTAAGCTTAGAGTAGCTGCTGCTATAAACGGTAAACGAGAGCCATACTCTCCTAAAATTCCACCAATCACTGGGCCAATAATAAACCCTAAACCAAAAGCAGCTCCTAACAAACCAAAATTTTGGGCTTTTTCTTCTGGGTCACTTATATCTGCTACGTAAGCACTAGCACTTGTCGTAGTAGCTCCAGTTATACCTGATAAAAAACGGGCAAAAAATAACCACCACATAGTTGGTGCCCAGGCTAACAAAAGATAATTCAAGCCATAGGCACATAAAGAACTAAGCAGTAAGGGTCTGCGCCCAAAACGATCACTTAGTGCACCAATTACAGGAGCGAACAGAAATTGAGTCCCTGCATAGATAAACATTAACAAGCCACCATACTCGGCTGCATTGCTAATGGTTTGACCGGTTAGTTCAATTATTAGACTAGGAACTACAGGTATAATTATTCCCAGTCCAATGACATCGATTAAAACGGTAATGAAAATAAATACTAAAGCCGCTTTTCCATTTTTATTCGGCTTCATTTATCCATTCTTCGAAAAGATCTCGTAAGGTGGTCCAACGATACATTCCTGAGTTATGCCCATCTGACCAATGGATTTGGATGGCATGATTCCCGATCTGTTCTGCTCTTCGAATCGTTACAGGTACTTCTGCTTTTTCATTAAAAGCAGAAGGTTCAAATATCTGCATTTTATCATGTCCACCTCTACACATTACACATGGACAATTTCTTCGTAAACCAAATAGTGGATATTGATAAGTTTTGCCATCACTCCACTTAATTTGAAAGTACTCTTCATCGTTATTTATGACTATTTTATCGGGCAAGAACATGGTAAGTATCTAATTATCCAATATAAATATATAGAATTAATGACTCTTGTTTATCTACTTTCTATTCCTTTTTTACTACTTGGATACTTGGTTGGAAAACGCTACATCCAACTTTACAGCACCACTATACGAAAAGCACTCCAGTTAGCAAGTTTTACCACAACACTGTATGTGATAGCCATGCTTCTTTTTATTAATGGGTATTTGAGCGAGTCCTTAGCTGGTACTCTTATGAGCTTATTTTATGCTATTTTAAGTGGTATAGGTATAGGAAAACTACATAGCCAATTGGATCTTAAAAAATCAGCTGGCTACCCTCTTTACAACTTCAAAAATCCTATTGTGCACTTTACCCCTTTATTCATTGGCTCAACTCTAATTATTGCTGGATTACTTCGCATCGGTTGGGCATTTGATTTTATCATTACTCCCATACGATTATTTTCGGGTACTTCTCTTGCTATATTCGGACTTGTGAGTTTCACAATTTACATTACACCACAACTTCGAACTCAATGTATATTAATTATTGATCATTCAATCGATTGGAAAACATTTCTTGACTACAGATGGTTAGGAGAAGATGAGGTTCAGCTGGTGTTTGAAAAAGAAGTTAATTCCTCTACTCAGCTCAAGAGTGTGCTGAATATTCGCGTTAATCCTGGTGTAAGAGTAAAACTGAAGCGAATTTTAGCGTTGAAAAAAGATGCTAGAAAAGATTTGAACAACTGAGGCTTTTAAGCCATTGTCACCCAATTTTAAGGGCTAATTAGCATCCCTTTCTGGTTGGTATAAGCAACAAAAGGGTTGATAATTTCATATGTCCATATATAATTTTACCTTATCAGTAACTTAAATTCTTATATAAGGTACATATTTTGTCTACAATTAAAGACGGTGACACCGTATCAGTTCATTACACAGGAACTTTAGCATCTGGAGAAGTTTTTGATAGCTCAGTTGAGCGCGACCCATTAAAATTCACCCTTGGTAAAGGTCAATTAATTCCAGGGTTCGAACATGCTATAATGGGACTTTCTGTTGGTGAAAAAGCGACCACAAATATCCCAAGCTTAGAAGCCTATGGTGAACATAATCCGGAAATGGTAATTGAAGTCCCGATGAATCAATTACCCCTTGAACTTGACGCTCAAGTGGGTATGCAGTTACAATTAAATCAACCTGACGGGCAAGCTATTCCAGTTCAAATTACTCAAATCGATGGCGAAACAGTCACTATTGATGCCAATCATCCTCTCGCTGGTAAAGATCTGAATTTTGACATTGAAGTCGTTGAAATTCACAAGTAGTTATAATCCAGCTTTAAATAGTGAGACTACAAGTCTGATCTGAGTAATCTATAAGGAAACCTTACTTTCTTGTTTTGGATCTAAGTCGTAGAGTGACGACACTGTTGCTTGAATCGTCTTGTACCATTCATTACCATATTTGTCATTAATGGAGTAAAAATCCGAGAAATCAGGCTTGCGAAGATTCATCTTCCATTCCTGTGTTTTAGATTTAAAACTGGGGTCTATATGAAGTAGTTCATGATACAACAACATTTCTTTAGTTTGATTATCCAACAAGTCCCATAATTCTCCAGATATCTCAATTAAGTAGTCGTTCCCAGAGTAGTACTTCACCTCACGACTAGCTTTCATGCACTTGCCTGCTTTTTGTCTCGAAATATTTGGATACACTAAGAAATAGCCAATCTCGGCAGGTCCAAACTCTATTTTATGCTGCTTGACAACCTTCTTGGCAATAGCCTCAACTTCTGGGGACTCCATAAGTTGTTTGTCGGAATTGATGGTTTCTTCAGGGGATAAAAAGTCGTTGGTTGGCATAGGTTAATCACTCAAAGTTTGTACATTTAAAACTAAAGATAGAACTAATAGGTAATATTTAAAGCTCACAATAATAGCCTAAAACTTGACCAACTTCCAATTCAAATATTACAGTAAAACCTTATTTGTATTTCCCTTACTAGGATTATTTTTTATTAGGGCTTTTGATGGATTTACCCGGTTAATACTTCACATTTACGCCAATGAAGAGGTTTTGTGGAACGGTTTTGATAATCTTAGCGAACCTCTATGGATAGTAGTGCTGTGGTTAGTACATTTAGCAATAACCTTTTTAGTTGGAATGGTACTGATGACTCTTAGTGAAAACAATAGAAAAGTATCTATTAGTTTTGCCAGCATAATGACTCTACACAGCGTATTTAACTGGCTTCGATTAGTTCGCTCAGATGATGGTCAAGTCATGCTTCCTATGTCCTTAGAGCAAGCCTGGGATTCTGATTTAATACCATTTTTAATATATGTTCTAATCGGTATTGCAGGCTGCACGTTGAGTTATCAACTCTCGAAAGCTAACAGTACAGCTTTGATTATCAACTCAAAGAGTACTAGATAAATTGATGAAATAAATATTCTTAATAGTCAGCACTAAGAATGAGAGGGAAATTCTCAAACCCTAATAAGTCGGCTACTTTTTTACCAATGTCTGTGTTATCCCACCATCCACTAAATTCTACCGCATGAGGACCATAGGCCATTAAAGGTATGGGAGTTCCTGTATGACCGGTAGATGTCCAGGCAATATCAACAATGGTATTTTCTCTGTTGACTCCGTTTATTGTCATACCTCCGGTTTCATGGTCAGCGGTAATAATGACGAGCGTACCCGGATTTTCTTGTGCAAATGTCAACACAACCCCAATAGCATCATCAAAATCCTTTACTTCTCTGACAACATAAGGTGTTTCGTTTGCATGACCACCCCAATCAATCTGTGCACCTTCCACCATTAAGAAAAACCCATTTTCATTTGAAGAAAGACTTTCTACCGCCTTATTGGTCATTTCAGCAAGGCTAGGGACTCGATTCATACTTGGCATGCCACTGGGTGAAAAAAGACCAATTATTTGTTCTGAATCTTCTTCTATCATTGCTTGTTTATCGAGTACCACAGCATATCCTTGTTCTCTTAAACTTAGTAACAAATTCAATTGATCTTCCCGATTACTTCCAGCAGAATCTGAGGGTATAAAGTATTCTAGTCCCCCGCCCAAAATCACATCAACTTCAGATTCAACCATTTGTTCTGCGATTTCTGAGTATTTATTTCGTGAATCAATATGTGTGGCAAAACTTGCTGGTGTTGCATGAGTTACCCCTGAAGTTGCAACCAATCCCGTTTTCATGCCAGCTTTTTGGGCTAATTCCATTAATGTGACACATTCATTACCTTCAGTGTCTTGAGCGATAACCCCATTATTAGTTTTAATACCACAAGAATACGCAGTAGCTCCAGAAGCAGAATCTGTGATTAAATCATCTTCTGCATGTGTTTTAACTATTCCGGTTACAGGAAGACGTTGAGCATGTAAATATCCATCCACGCCTACTTCCTGGAGTTGACCACTGTACAACTGAGCAATCCCAGTGCCATCGCCAATCATAAAAATAACATTTTTAATTGGCTGATCAGCAACCAAGGAAAGTCGTGGCCCTTTAACTGTCGTTTCTGAAGCAACCAATAGTTGTTCGGTGGTGAGAACTTCTTTTTCACTATATGATGGCTTATTACAGCTAATCACAAATGAGATACATAGAACAGCAAAGATGTAATAGTTTTTCATGATAACAAGGTGAAACCTGTTTATTATTGTATGCTCTAAAATCGCATTTCAATCAGAAAAACACTAACTATTCCTTGTTAAATCTTGGTAACATGCTTTTGATTATGCCCCAAACTCCCTTAGCTGGTTTTGATGCTTTCTTAGCTCTTTTTGCTGCTTGATTAAGGGTTTTCAACTCAACCGAAGGTTTCTTTTTTGATTTAGACGAAGAACGTGGTAACGATTTTTTAGTACTTTTTTTAGAGGATTCACTTGTTTTTTTCGATTTTCTAGAAAGCTTTTTATCCTTTTTCAGTTTTACAGTAACTGTTTTTTTATCCGATGTTTTCCAATTGCTAATTTTTTTGTTTTTCGTAGTTGAATCATTTTTACGCTCACCTTTTGAAAGATCTTTTTCCGTGGTATCATGATCGTTATATTTATCTTTGGCTTCAGGCACAACCACCTCACCGTCAACTACAAGATAAATGACTACTCTACCGTCTTTATCGCGGTTAAATTGAACGTGTTTTGCATTGTTGAAATCAGCTTCAATTGGCTCATGCACTTCTGCCGTTTTACCTTTATAAGATACATTAAAAGGTACTTCATTCGATTCTGGAACCTGCTCTTTTGCTTCTTTTTTGGATTTAGCTGTAACTACTGTTACGCTGCTTTTTTCCGATGGTGAGGTAGATTTTCCAGAGCTTTCCTTTGAAGATTCTTTTTTGGGTTTACCTTGATCTGTCTCCTCGAAGATAGCATCTAAGTCACCTTTACTAACTTTCACTATGCGAAGTGCATTTCCTACCTTCTTTTCTATGGCCTCGAAATACTTTTGATCTTGACGATTTACAAGTGTAATTGCTGTACCTTCTTTATCGTACCTACCCGTTCTTCCTATACGATGGATATAATCCTCTACCGCTCTTGGTACATCGTAATTAATAATCATTGATACATCATTAATATCAATACCTCGTGCAAGCACATCTGTGGCTACAATTACAGAAACTTTTCCATTTTTAAAAGCCTGAAGCGCAATATTCCGCTCGTTTTGATCTCTATCTCCGTGAATACCGACAGCTTCTACATCAATTTTTTTGAGTGCGTTAACTAATTGATCAGCACCTTTTTTGGTGGCTGTAAAAATAATACATGAGTTCCATTCATGTTTACTAAAGTAACGCTGAATGAAACGTAACTTTTCACGTCCATCTAGTAAAAAGGCTTTTTGCTCAACAGAGTTGGAAGTAGTGGATACCTCAATTTCTACTTTTTTTGGATCCTTCATAATCTTGGAAGCAAGTTTATGAATGTCTTTAGGCATTGTGGCTGAAAATAACAGGTTTTGTCTTGTTATTGGCAACTTATCAATGATGTGTTGGACATCAGGTAAAAACCCCATATCCAACATTCGGTCAGCCTCATCAAGTATCAGAAATTCAATGCCAGAAAAATCAATATTTAACACCTTCATTTGATCAATCAAACGCCCAGGTGTTGCAACTAATATATCTACTCCAGCACGAATGGCTTCTGCCTGTTTACCGAAATCCTCTCCCCCAATAATCGTAGCAGAAGTGGTACCAGTATGGTACCCTAGTGCAAATATTTGTTCATCAATTTGCTGGGCTAACTCTCGAGTAGGTGATAAAATTAGCGTTCTAATATGCTCTTTTTTTTCTTTGAGCATGAGTTCTAAGACAGGTATTACGAAAGCTCCCGTTTTCCCTGTTCCTGTTTGTGCGGCACCTAGTACGTCATGTCCCTGTAATAAGAGCGGGATACATTGTTCTTGAATGGGTGTTGGCTCTTGGAATCCAACGTCGTCTAGTCCTTCCTGTAGTAATTCGTGTAGATTAAGTTCTTTAAAATGCAATGGTTTTCTTTAGAAATCTTAGTTTTTCATAATATACACACAATATGTGAAAAGTGTTTTAATGCATGAATTATTCTATCTTATACAACGAAGAAATTAAAATTAACTATTAAACACATATATAACTTTTATGCTATCATTCAAATACCTTAAATCTACCTTAGGTATCATTTTAGTCTTTGGTTTAGTCTCTATATCCTGCAGTAACCAAACGGCTACCTACCCAGAAAAAGCTTCCATGAATACCTTAGTCGATAGTGTGAGCTATGCCATTGGGTATCAAAACGGGAGTCAGTTAACTGCACAAGGATTCGAAAATGCTGATCTAGATAATTTTATTGCTGGATTTCAAGCTGGTCAAAAAGGCACTGAAAATGAAATGTCAATGGTGAATATACAAGAATTGTTTGGACGTTTTGGACAGTATCTAATGGACCAAATGAAAGTCGTAAACATGGAAGAACAAGAGAGTTTTCTTGCTGAAAACCGAATGAAAGATGGTGTAGTGGAGACCGAATCGGGTTTACAATATAAAGTCATTGAAGAAGGTACCGGTGCTTCTCCTACACCAGAAAATACGGTAGTGGTTCAGTACGAAGGCACCTTAATCGATGGCACACGCTTTGATGGAACCTATGATGAATTAGGCAATCCAGGAGAACCAGCTGAATTTGTTCTTGGAGGAGTTATTCCTGGCTGGACTGAAGGGCTTCAGTTAATGAAAGAAGGCGCAGTGTATATGTTTTACATTCCATCTGAGTTAGCCTATGGTGAAAACCCACGCCCAGGTGGCGCTATACAACCTAACGATATGCTTATTTTCAAAATAGCACTAGAGGAAGTTAAATAAAAAACACCCACTGCCGCTTTTAGGGCAGCTATTGCAATTTACTTTGAAGGCCGCTTCTGCGCATTTTTGTTGTGGAAACGGCCTTTTTTAATTGTTCTTCTGTAGCTACAATCGTGACTTTCTTTCGGGCACGAGTAACAGCAGTGTATAGTAACTCTCGAGTTTGGAGCAGGCTATCAACTGAGGATAAAATCACACAGACATGGTCATATTCCGACCCCTGTGATTTATGGATAGTAGATGCATAGCCTAATTCATAGGAAGGCAAACTACTGGCAGGGTATTCTTTACCTCCTAGCTTAATGCCTGCTTCAACACCATTGCTTGATCCATTTACTGATTTTTTTTGCCCTTCCTGAACTGTATCAAAACTAATACAAACAGGATCTAAAGACGAACAGATACCCATATCTCCATTAAACAATTCTTTGCCGGCATCATTTTCTCGAATCATAATGGGCCTACCTAAATACCACGGTCCATTTACATTATCAGAATTCTTAGAAGCACCTAGAATTTCACTTCTCAATTGTGTATCGACCAGTGCATTGATCGTCTCTACACCCAACCACCCACGACGAACAGCGCCCAACAAGCTATAACTTCCCAAGGACTCCAGTTCCATTTCCTTACCCACACCCTCATCCTCATCCTCACTTAGAGCATCTACCTGTTGATTGACAGCCGTAAACCCATGTTTTCCAAATTCAATCACGCGTTTCTTTATGGCCTCTCTTTCGGCTCTTTCATCTGGATTGAAGCCCCACCACTCTACATCCACAAACTCATCACTTAATAATAAGCTTCGGCAGATCTCCCAATCACCCCCTTTTATTGCTTCGCTCAATGCAGGTATGCTACTATTAGATTCTTGCCGATAGTTGGTCTCCAATTCAAACACGCTGTAGCTAGCTTTATTTTCCTCTGGTTGATGGGTACACAAATCGCCCAAAATATTACCCGCCTCCACCGAATCAAGTTGAAAGCGGTCCCCTACTAAAATTAACTGTGCGCCATCTTTTAGTGCTCGTACAATCTGAATAAATAAATCGATGTCAATCATTGAGGCTTCATCGATAATAACGACATCGAAAATCAACCGGTTTTTTACACCTTTAGAGAACCTACCATCGTGCCTTGCTCCAAGCATTCGATGAATCGTTTTTGCCTCTCCATATACATCTAATAAGCTGGATTCAATGCACTCATTCATTCGCTTAGCTGCTTTTCCTGTGGGGGCTGCAAGTTGAATTTTCAGCTCTGGATGCCAGCGTTGATAGGCTTTCATTATCCGTTCAAGAGTAAAGGTTTTACCCGTTCCAGGTCCACCTGTTACAATAAGAAATTGCATGCTGAATAAATGAGCAAGTACCTGCTTTTTAAGCGCACCTAAATCGGAAAATTCTTGAGCAATCCAATCTATGTACTCGTTCGATGTCAGCTCAGAAATACTCCGATTTGGTAAAAATGAATTCAAAGAATAATCTACATTTTCTAGCCAATTGACGATTTCATTTTCAAAGCTAAGATGACGTTTCATATATAAACGCCCATCTTCCATTTCAAATGACTCAAAGCCGGATGTAAACGACAAATCACTTAACACTTGAATCAAGGCTTCTTTGTCCCATGTTGGACCGCCAATTTGATGGTATAATTCCCGCATCTTAGCATTAGAATCAAGTATGTCCTCAATTTCAATACAGACAAAACCCTGTTTATGAAACTCTAACCACCGCAGCAGTGCATACCGTTTAATGAGGGCCTTTTCTTCGGTAGCCTGCGCCACACTAAATTCAGAAATGAGGTAGGAATTGAAGGCCAAAAAATCGGCAGAATCACTAAAAATTTGCTCATTTTGAACTAACCAATCTGTGATGATATCTCCCTTATTGCTAGCCATTTACTATCACCTCCATGGTCTTCATTCGTTGTTCTGAAGGGCGATAGAAATGTACCCCATTCGTCTGATTATCGGTAGTGAGTCCACGTACAAACACATAAAAATATCCACCAAAGTTTTTTTGATAGGAGTAATTATACTTACAGGTAGCTAAGAATTTGTGCATTGCCAAGCTGTACAAATGACCTTGAATATCGTAGGACAATTTAATCATCTGATTATTCAGCAAGTCAGGAGAATAGGCATTGTTTCCTTGCAAAAAATTCGTCTTGTAATCCAAGATGTAATACGTATCCTCATATTCAAAGCTAAGATCGATAAAGCCTTTTAAGAAGCCTGCTGGTATGGAATCAAACGAAGGTGTTCCATCTGTTAATAAACCTTGGAGTAGATCATTATCTTGGTAAATATAATTTAGTTGACTTTGATCTGAATGCATTGGAAGCATTTCAGATCTTTCTTTGGACCGAATTAGGTGGTACAATGCATGAACCTGGTAAGGCTTAATGGACAAGAAAAATGGTTTCTCAATAATTAATTGATCTTTTTCAAGTGCTGAAAGTGAGAAACCATTGACTAATGGAACCCTCATCATCCTGTCTACCCAACAAAAAAATTGGCCTCGCTGATAGGGATTTAACCCGAAATTTTTGGCTTCTGACATTACCCATTCTTTATAATCGAACTCATTCAAGCACCACTTTTCTAGCAAATCCTCCATAATTCGATGAAAAAAGCTGCCTAATTCCGTCCCCCCTGGCATTTTTGTGGTTTGCATTATATCCTGATCAACCGCTGCGTTTTCAGCTAAATCATCTGCTAAACCATCGAAATCCTGATAGTCTTTGGCCGCATCGAAGGAGTTGGAAGTAAAGGCATTTACGCCCTCACTAATACGCTCCTTTAACCGCTTAATTGAACTGTAGGAATGTACTTTTTCATAGTTATTAACCATCTCTTTTCGTTCAAAGGAGGTATAACTAAGCTCTTGAGTTAATTGAACGCCAGTGGTTTGTACTAAATCTTGAGATTCCTGGATTAGCCTATTATACCAATGTGCCGATTGGTCCATTGGCTCAGTATAAAGGGCATTGTTTGCAGCAAACCGCTTCATCAATCGACTTACCTGTTGTTTAGCAAGTCCATCGGCAGGTAAATTTTTTGTTCTAGGCTTTAAAAGTTTTTCATCAATAGATTCAATGAGCTCTGTCTTATCCATTTGAGAGGCTAATAAGCCTGAATTCCAACCACGAGTACTGGTTTGAGTGTATAAAAAACAAACGGATTCGGCCCTAGTTATAGAAACATAACAAAGCCGAATATTACTGGCTATTTCCTCCGTAACCATAGGTATAGCGGACTCTAAGTGAATCTCTTTCGACCTGGATACCATCCTAAGATCTATCATCTGCTTATTTTCCTTGCGGTACTTAGTAATTTTATTGGTTAGCTCAAAACTTCGTCCAGACGAGGAATATGGGCAAAAGACAACCGGATACTGGAGGCCTTTACTACGATGAGCGGTAATTATATGAACCATATCCTCATCGGTATTTAACCGGATAACATCCTCATCAAGAGCCATCTCGTCCTTTTCTTCAGTAGATTGAGCATATAGATAATTGATCAATGAAGAAACCCCCATCCAGCCGGACTGTTGCAATGTGTTTAGAATCTCAAATAAGTGCTCTATGTTTGTAATAACCCGCTCAAAATCATCTAATTTGGTCCAAGCCGACCAAATACCCAAGCTCTGAAAGAGCGTTTGAAGAAGGCTATGTATTTTTTGCTTACTGAGTGATGAATGAGCCAGTTGGATTTGTTCCAGAATCCTTGCCCATTGCGCATCGTTAGTTTGTAATTTTTGCAATTCCATTGTATTCAGAACCGATAAACGGTGTGCTAAAATCGTATTGATTAGCCGCTCCTTACTAGGGTCTTGAATAACCTGTAACCAGTGGAGGATGTATTGTGCTTCTTCTGTTGTATAAATGGATTGCTGACTATTTATAATGGCCTCAATACCCTGTAATTTAAGTTGCTTCTGAATATCCTGAGCATCCCTATTTTTATGCACCAAAATAGCTATATCGGACGCTTTGAATGGCTTGACCTCCCATTGCTCAGAGGAAGTCGAGGTACGAATCAATGGGCTATCAAGTAATTCTTTAATCCTTTGAACCACATCTTGCTTTATGGCCTCATTAGTTTCTTCGACCCCATCTCCTTCAATCTCTACCATTTGGATGGGATGAATTCGGTGGAAATCTTGGTTCTTTTGAATCCAGATATGATTTGAATAATAAGAGTCCGAACTAGCCTGATTCTGATTAAAGCGGTCTCCAAGTTTACTTATTTGAGAAGGATGCAAACTATCTTGGTAATCTATTTTTATAATAAAAGGGTTGTTATCCTGGGCACTTGAAAACAAATCATTCGTAAAGCCAAGTAGTTCAGGATTGGACCTGTAATTATAGGATAACTTATATCGATTTGCTGCCGGTACCCAATCACGAGCTCCCATATAGGTGTGGATATCCGCCCCTCTAAAACTATAAATAGCTTGCTTGGGATCACCAATTAGATATAACGTTCCTGAATTAGTGTACAGCCGTTTAAAAATAGCAAATTGATCTTCGTCGGTATCTTGAAATTCATCAATCAGCGCTACTCTATATTCTGACCGGACCAATTGAATGAAGTCCTCATTCGCTTCTTGGATGCCTTTTGATACAATACGGATAAGATCGTCATAATCTAACAAGCCCTTGCTTTCTTTTTCAGCGCGTATATTATCTCGAATTTGAACAACCCAATAGTGGGTCAAAATGTGCTGTAATTCCTTCTGCCAATCGGCTTCAACATAATCAGCCTTAGCTTTTTTGGTACGTTCTGCTGCTTCCAAAAAATCAGCCAAACTTTGCAAACATTTATTACCATTAGAATCTTCTTGGTACGAAATCCAAAGGGGATGTGAGGGTTGCAATTCATACTCACTTTTAAACGCATCTTTCAATCCATCATACACTTTTTCAGGACTGTTCATCCCCTTTCCCAACTCCGAAAATATGCGCTGCATGCATTGAATCATTCGGTGGTCAGTTGGGGCATAAAACACTCTCCAAAATTCCCTAATAACTTCCAAGATGAACAGGGATGAATTTGGTACTAATTCAAAATCGGGACGCACATTAAACTGAAAGGGATACGATCTTAATAAACCTTGGCAAAAACCGTGAATGGTTGAAATGTTGGCTTCATCAAAGGTGGTCACTGCCTCTTGCAAACGTTTCTGAGCCTTAAAATCCTGTTCATAGCGGGTTTTACAATAATCTAAAAAGTTGTCCTTCTCTGTTTTATTAATTGCTTCAGCTTCATTTTCTGCTTCAATAAGCTCCAATATTTCTCTACAGCGATGCTGAATACGAGCCCTTAACTCTGTGGTGGCCGCTTCGGTAAAGGTGAGCACTAAAATATTTTTCAGATCCAGTGCCCCCTCTGCAATCAAACGAACCACCAAGGAACTGATATTGAATGTTTTGCCGGTGCCTGCATTCGCCTCAACTAAGTGAACGCCCTCTAATGGTGCCTGAGTGACATCAAAATGCTCCATGTATTAACCCTCCAGGACTTTTTTAGTAGCAATATCCATCCAATTTGCCCAAAAGGTATGACTATTATCATGAAAGGCTTGGGTGGCTAAGGGATTTTCATCAACCCAACTTATAGTGTTCCAGAGATCTTCTCCCTCCCCAGGATACCTATAGGACTTATTTTTTTGTTTCCAAACCGACATTGCTTTTCCAAGTGCATAGAGCTCATCCTCTTTTTTATGTAGTGCCTCAACGTAGCTCAGTGAACTTTCAGGGAAAAATATCAAGGACTCATTAGACTGCATAGCGTTTACATACCATTGTATCAACTGTTCTAAATGCTGCTGAGCTACCTCCGGACTTATTGGTGCTAAATGTAAGGCCAAGTTTTTTTTATCGATATAAAAATAATCGGATCCTTCTTTGGAACCAGTGGCAGCCTTCAAAAGATGTTTCACAAAGAATCCCACTTTATGCTTTGCCTGTAGCCTACCCAATCGGTATTCCTTGAACTCACCACTGCTTAAAATCGGAAGTTGGCCTTCCAAACTATGGGTATAAGTGCTTAAGGTTAAAGACCTCAATTCTAAGCCTTGAATGCTTTCTTTAACTTGTGAATAAAATTGCTGAAGTTGATCAAATAATTCTTCAAAGACCGGGTAATAGGTTGAATGTGGGGGTATTACTTTAATGCTCCGTAGATACTCATAACATTCTTTGCACCCTACCCCTTGTTCCAGAGCCTCCCAAATACTAAGCTTAACCTCATACTTGTCCAAACCCTCTACGGTATAACTCTCATAATCCTGAACGACCAAAGGAGCGTAAGAATCTTGTACATGCAATGTCGTTTCAAGGTAAAACCTAGTTGGATGCGTGTAAAACCGAATCAAATCATCCAGATCAATCTTCGATCGCCCCCCACTTTCAGAACCCGGAGTGTTGGTTATAGCAGTGCTCGAGCCATTTAATACCAAGGTAGTATCCACAAAAAAAGTATGTTTAGAGGGTTCTAAATAACCATATAGTGAACAACATTGCTGATAATGCTCTTTATTAAATGAGTTTTTTCCCTCTTTATGGCTAAAATATGGTTTAGCAAAGGCATGTAAGCGATGTTCTTGATAAGTCAACGCAGCTTTGTTACTGCTTTCCGGGGAAATGGTTTGCCTTTTTTGAGTGGACTCAGCCCCTTTGTGAAGATAACGTAACTGGGTAATCAGTGGGGAGGGATTTTTCTCGGAATTAGTGTGTATATCCCTGCCGATATAGCTTAAGAAATACTGAGATTTAGTGAGAGCCAACCGCTCAATAAATAAGCGAGATGTATCCTTTTTCCGCTGCCGTTCACCCTCTAAAGGCTGCTGATGGATGAGGTCAAAAACAGGACGCTGTGGATTACCAGGAAATTCGCGTTCATTTAAGCCCAGCATGGCTGTATACGAAAATGGCAATAATCGGTTTGGGATATAACTACTGACTAACACACCGGTTCCAAAAGATGATGAATGATCCTGCTTTTGAACAAATACATTACGGAACCAACCCATAAATACATCATAGCTAACAGAGGACGACGCATAAGTTAGTTCCTCTGCAAGTTGTTCAAACCAGTGAATTACCCAATTGTATCCGCGAGGATTTGAACCGGCGCTTTCTTTAAATATCCGAACAAAATGCTCACGTAAGATCGCCAACCACTCCGTGTTAAGCCGTTCGGTTTCTGGTGAAAAAACTAACTCTAATATTTCATCATAAAGCATTTGAAGCTTGGAAAGAGTAGACAATTGATCGGAATTTCTGACTCTTTTAGAGGGAGCGATTTCGGGTTGATGTGTAAAACTCCGGTGTTCTACAAAATAACCTCTCCACCATGACGTTAAGGCCGTTGATAAGCTGTACTTATGAGAATTATCCAGTCCAAAATGTATGTTGTCACTGACTAGCCAATCCCTAATCATATCCAATTCGAATACATCGAATCCATATCTTTCCATGATGTTAGGATCGGTGAGTGCATCCATCAAATCACTCATTTTAAAGTCGTTATACGCCAAATATAGCAAGCTTAAAAAACTATCTTGAAGTGGACGTTCTTGCCCATCATGCAGGTACACAGGTAGGTTGGGTTCTTGTGCAAATACCTGTTTAATAATAGGCGAATAAGCTTCAACATCGGGAACCAAAATGCCGATTTCACTTAAATCGATTGCTTCAGAGGTATTTAGAAAATGCAATATATCATCTTTTAATACTTCTACCTCTCTTTTTATGGAATGACAAGCGTGTATAGAACCAGGGTTAGATAGTATTTTAGATAATTTGAACCAATGGTCTTTAGGCACAATATTAGCTGTTTGGGAGGCCTTACTGTTCCTTCTTAATGCATGCAAATAAGCAGAAAACATACCGTTTTCCTTCCATTTTTCAGCCAAATGTGAGATGAAATTCTGTTCTGCCCCAAAACTAAATCCTATTTGTTTTGGCTCGGATGCTATTCTATTGAAGTCCTTTTCAGTTTTAGGGGAAATATCGTTTTCTAATTCAGGATAATTCACCACGTGTACATTCGTGTATCGACTTATTAGCTCTACACTCTCCACTAACAAACGATTCCAATCTCTTTCCCCAACAAAGAAAATATCAGCAGGCAGTTTTTCCTCTATATCAGGGTTTTTTAGCTGTTGCAACCAATTCTTATAAATCTGTATTCTTGACCATTTAAGGTTACCATCTCGATCAATTACACTATTCAAGGATTGCCAGAGTTCTTTTTGAAGCTGAATGTACCCTTCTAATCTTTTTGGCGAACCTATGAGTTTTTTGGGTTTTTTCCCATCTGAAATATCTGGGTTTTGAGCATTCGGTGATGCTATCGGATGGACATTTGTTTGGGTAACAGAATGTATTGTTGCATCGGATACTGTGTCGATACCAAAGTCGGAATCAGAAACAGAGTCTTCCCATTCAAAAAGCATATGAGGTCGGACATTAATGTATTGATCAAATACATCTGCAAGTTGAACGGCTAATGCAAAACGGTGCGAATGATCTTGAAATTCGCCAAACAATGATTTCACCTGTTCATTATTTGCGAGTAGTTCAAAAATTTTGAAACTAAGAGCATGCAGATCAGTGGGTAATTTTTTGGGTAAATCTGGTTCTATTAATCGATATAATTTCCAAATAAACTCAATAGGGAAAACAAAATTGAAATTAGGACTACTTCCCACTTTCTTAGCAATCTCACGATCTATCCACTCTTGGAATTCTCTGTTTGGAACCACGATCCATGGTGCAAAAAAGGGACGGTCGCTAACAGGATAGGCCTCGATGAGATAATCTATGAGCTCGTATGGATTCGCAGATTCAATGTATTTGAGCATAAATGCTAAAAGAAATGGGTTTTATAACGCATTTTCACGTAATTTGCACTTGCTATTATTTA
>CABZWK010000001.1 GCA_902529365.1 uncultured Balneola sp. | reverse complement strand
TCTGAACGTAATGATCCGTATCGAGTTCCATCATAAAACTCTTCCCATTCGATAAAGTCCCCATCATCTATTTTTTGCTGGAATGAGTCCATACTCAAAAAGTAGTAGTCAACCCCATGAGATTCACCTTTTCGGGGAGCTCTGGTAGTCGCAGATACACTGAATTTTAGTTGAGGGAAGTCATTAAATAATCGCTTGGCCATGGTAGATTTACCAGTCCCACTGGGGGCTGCAAGCAATATAGTGAGAGGTTGCATTACTCAATATTTTGGACTTGTTCTCTGATTTGTTCTAACATTTCCTTAGCTTTCACTACCTCATGGGCTATGCCGGAGTCGTTGGCCTTAGATCCGATAGTATTCAGCTCTCGATTAATTTCTTGGGTCAAGAAGTTTAATCGACGACCTGCATGCTCATTAGACTGTATAGCCTCGGTAAAAAACTTTAGATGTGCTGCTAAACGGACTGTTTCCTCGGTGATATCCATTTTATCTGCCATTAAGGCTACCTCCATTTCCAGCCTGTTGGGATCTATTTTTTCATCATCCAGAAGGGAAGAGATACGTTCTTGCAGTTTCTTTTTTAGATCTTCACCACGGCCATCGGTTGTCTGCTGAATGTGAATAATAGCTTCTTGAATACCTGATATTCGACTGCTTATATCTGCTTTCAATTGGGCTCCTTCTTGCCGCTTCATTTCCATTAAATTTTCAATGGCTATAGCATTAGCTTGCTGAATGAGGGACCAACAAAATTTGTCATGTTCAGGTTCTTGTACCGGTTCGGGCTGGGTGATCAAATCATTGAATTGTAGTAATTGATTTAATTCAATTTTTGAGTCAGTTCCAATGGTTGTTTGTATTTCTCGAAGAATCTGAACATAGTTAGCCAATTTTTGAGCGTCCACAACAGGTGCTTGGCGCTGAAATTCTTTGTCATCTAAGTAAATACTTACGTTGAGTTTTCCGCGGGAGATGTGTTGAGCCAACACTTCTTTAAACTGCAGTTCCTTGTCTTGAAATTGCTGCGGTAATCGTACGCTTACATCAAGGTAGCGAGAATTTAAGGTCTTGAGTTCTACCATGGCTGTCACCCCATGTGCGCTGACTTCTCCGCGCCCAAACCCGGTCATCGAAATAATCATAGTCTAGGAAATAAAAGGTTATTTAAAAGTACAAAATGCCGTTGTCGATTAAAAACGCTGTCCGTTAAAAACAAGCAGGAATACTATGTTTTATTAAGGCTGAAATCCTATCTTAGGTGCATGAATATTTTAGGTATATCCGCCTTTTATCACGATTCGGCCGCTGCATTTTTGGAGGACGGGACGATTATTGCCGCTGCCCAAGAAGAGCGTTTTACCCGCAAGAAACAAGATTCAGGCTTTCCAAGCCACGCCATACAATATGTGATTGATGAATCTGGTTACTCATTGCAGCAGGTTGATGTTATTGTCTTTTACGATAAACCCTTTTTAAAACTAGAGAGACTCTTAGAAAGTTACCTTTCCTACGCACCTCGGGGTATTCGCTCGTTTACAGCAGCAATGCCCGTATGGTTAAAAGAAAAAATGTTTCTCAAACGAATGATACGGCAGTCGTTAACCGAAATGGGATTTGAAGGGGTGAAAAAAATACCCTTACTATTTCCTGAGCATCATCTTTCGCATGCGGCGAGTGCATTTTATCCATCGCCCTTTGAAGAGGCTGTGATATTGACTATTGATGGAGTAGGTGAGTGGGCAACGGCATCGATTAGCAAAGGTTCTGGGACCAATATTACGCTTATTAAAGAATTGAATTTTCCCCATTCACTTGGACTTTTATATTCGGCTTTCACTTATTTTTTAGGCTTCAAAGTTAATTCTGGTGAATACAAGTTAATGGGTTTAGCACCTTATGGGGTTCATGGCAGTAAGCGGGTAGCGGAATTTAAACAAAAAATCTACCAGCATTTAATTCATCTATATGACGACGGTTCTATTTGGTTGAATGAATCATATTTTAGCTATACCACGGGACTTCGAATGGTTCCTGATAAAAAGTGGGAAGATTTATTTGGAATTCCACGTCGGCAAGATGAACGGGATTTAAGTCCTGAGCAGGCTGATTTGGCACTGGCAATACAAGAAGTAACCGAAGAAGTCGTCATTAAAATGGCTCGTCATGCCCAAGAAATTACTGGTTCGGACTATTTATGTATGGCGGGTGGAGTTGCTCTAAATTGTGTCGCTAATGGTCAGCTGCGTCGAGAAAATTTGTTTAAGGATCTATATATTCAACCCGCCGCAGGTGATGCTGGAGGAGCTCTGGGAGCTGCATTGGCTGCTTATTATCTAAGTTTTGATGGAAAACGTAGACCTAAGCTTGAATCTTTAAAAACAAAAACCTCAGAGCAAACAAGTATTTCTGCGATAGCTATGGACGAAATGCGAGGAGCTTACCTTGGGCCTTCATTCAATATCGAAACCATTAGAAAGGCATTAAAACCGTATGCTGGGGTATATACCAAATACCCACGACCAGATCTTTTTGAAGTAGTAGCTGAGCATCTACACCAAGGTGCGGTGGTTGGTTGGTTTCAAGGTCAAATGGAGTTTGGACCTCGCGCACTTGGAGCAAGAAGTATTATTGCTGATCCGCGGCGTAGTGACATGCAAAAAAAATTAAACCTAAAAATAAAATATCGCGAATCGTTTCGTCCCTTTGCTCCCTCTGTACTTTGGGAGGACGCTCAAGAATATTTTGGTTTAGAACATCCCTCACCGTACATGTTATTGGTTTACCCGGTTTCCGAAGAGCATAGGTATGAACTACCCGAAGGGTTCCATTCATTCAGTTTGCGTGAAAAATTAGGAGTCGAACGTTCGGATGTTCCTGCTATCACACATATTGATTTCTCGGCTCGTGTGCAGACGGTACATCCTGAATTCAATCCTGATTATGAATCTCTTTTGCAGTCATTTAAAGATAAAACCGGTCTTGGAATGCTTATAAACACCTCTTTCAACGTTCGAGGAGAACCCATTGTATGTAGCCCCGCCGATGCCTACGAGTGTTTTATGGATACAGAAATGGATGTTTTGGTGTTGGATGAGTATGTTTTACTTAAATCAGAGCAACCCAAGTGGGTCAAAAAAAGAATGTTTGAAAAAGATTAGGCTAATTTACAGATACACAACATGGAATTATTAAAAGATTTATGGGGATTTATGAAGGAGCGCAAGAAAATCTGGTTGGCTCCTGTGATTGTTATATTGGTGCTTCTAGGTGCCTTAATTGTTATTGGTGGAGGATCTTCTATTGCACCATTTATCTACACATTATTCTAAGGACAGGTACCTGTGATTCAAAAAAGCTTTAATGAGCTAAAGAATGATCCCATGACTCCAAAGACTCAGTTAGTCATGGTGGTGGGATTCTGGGTCATAGCCTGGTTTTTAGAACTCCAGTGGTTAGAGTATGGTGCCATTGGTTTGGGTAGTTTGTTCATTGTGCTTCCCAGTGTGGGAAACCGGATTGTATGGCTATGGTACCGTCTTGCTTTTGTGCTTAGCTTGGTGGTGAATCCGGTGGTTTTAGGTGCGGTATATTGGCTTTTTATTAGCCCAATTGCATTGTTGTTTAGACTTTTTGGTAACGATCCACTTCAAAAAAAGGCTCCATCCCAATCTAATTATCAGATTCGCAATAAAACCTATGAGGCCAAGGATTTGAAATTTCCTTGGTAGAGGCTAAGGAAAAAACTACCAAACAAACGCTAGCAAATAAGCGCTAGCCCTTTGTTTATACCTTTTCTAAACTCAATGCGTTTACACAATAGCGAAGACCAGTGGGTGCGGGGCCATCTGGGAAAACATGCCCTAGGTGGGCATCACAGCAATTACATACGATCTCGGTGCGCATCATCCCGTGGGATGAATCGGCAAGGTAGCCAACCACGTTGTCTTGAATTGGTTGGGTAAAAGAAGGCCAACCAGAATGACTTTCGAATTTTTCGCTAGCATCAAATAATTGGGTTTGGCAGCAAGCACAAGCGTAGAGGCCGGGTTCAAATTTGCTGCATAGTTCACTCGACCATGGTCGCTCGGTGCCCTTTAACCGGGTAATGGCAAAAATATCGTCGCCTAAGGCCGCTTTCCACTGTTCGTGGGACTTTTCAATGCGCTTTGGGGGCTCTGGATTGCCGTTTATAGCGCGATTTTCTACTTCTTTCCAATTCATTAAGAGGGGAGTGGACATAATATTTCCGTTGATTATACGTCGGTTGGCCTAGCGACCATAATGCCGGTGTGTTTGGATGCGGGGCGTAAAAAATAGGATAAGGGTTCTTTGGAAACCTCTACTTTCTGGTTGGTCTGAGAGGCATGCATGAGGTGTAATTTCCCTTGAACCTGAACAACAATCCCAACATGAGAGACATCTAGCCCTGAAATATCGGTGGTGAAGCCTACAATGTCTCCCTCATTGAGCTGTGCTTCCATGGCCGCATAATCCTCTTTAGGAAAGTAGGCATAGCGTTTGCTGGATAGCTCCTGCTCGATTTGTTGAATCTGTGCCACATAGCTTGGATTGCTTGCCAAATGCTTATATGCATCGGGATGCTCGGACATAAACCCTAGACGATTCGGGTATGGTGCGCCAAATTGATCGGCTGGGGTTTCTACCAAACCAGAAGCGGCGTTATCATAAATCCACTCACTAAAGTAGTGAAGTCGGCTAATATAGGCCCCTCTTTTACCGTCTCTATAACGAATAGCTTCTAACTCTTTTGCGTAATGTTCAAAGTTTTGAGTCTCGGATTTTAGCGTTCTGGATAAAGCCAGTAGGTGTTCGGCATAAGTGGTGCAATCGAGCTCTCGTAAATTGATAATTAGCTGCTCTTGATCGGTTATCTCTAGCGCATGCGCCACATAAGGTTGCCCCTCGAAAAAGCGACCTATTCTTGGAATTAGCTCGGCAACTTCTTCGTTTTTGTTTGGGCTAAATTGCATCATAACTTCATGGAAAATGGCCACATCCTGCTCGGTATACACCCAATCCTGTAGTTGTTCAGCCCTACTGGCTCGTGTATCTAGGGTGGCCTTCATAGACGCTGAATTAATGCCAAAGTTTTGTGCGGTTTTAGCATGAGAGCCCTCATAGGAATTTTGACTCGGAATATGTTCATTTTTTTGGGTGCACGACATACCAATAAATGCCCATAATACCAACAAAAGAACCCCAAAATGTGAGGCAATTTGATGTTTAATTCGTTTGGCAAAAGCATGGGCAGCCTCTACACTAGGTCCCTCGGCGTAAATCCGGACAATAGGTTCGGTATTCGAAGGGCGAAGATGAACCCAACCTTCCTCAAAATTCACTTTGACCCCATCGGTGGTGTCGGGCTTTAGATCGGCGTAATGATTCTGAATCATGGACAATACTTCGGAAGCTTGGGTTCCAAGTTGATCTAGTTGAATCTTATTTTTACTCATGTGAAAGGTAGGCCAACTGTCCCGATATTCGGAGGTGCTGAGTTCCCGTTCGGCGAGTAATTGAAGGGTGATAGCAACCCCAACTAAGGCATCTCGGCCATAATGCAGCTCAGGTAAAATAACCCCACCGTTACCTTCTCCTCCAATAACAGCACCCACTTCTTGCATTTTTTTGACCACGTTAATTTCACCAACGGCCGATCGGTGGCATTTCTGGCCATACTTGGCGGCAACTTCCTCACAAATACGTGAGGAGGATAGGTTGGTTGCGGAAGGGCCTGGGTTTTTTGAAAGGATAAAATCGAACGCTGTTGCTTGAGTGTATTCTTCTCCAAACAAGCGACCTTTATCGTCAACCAAAGCGAGGCGATCGGCATCAGGATCGGTAACTACACCTAAGTCGGCCTGCTCTGTTTTTACCAATTCACAAATTTCTCCCAAGTGCTCAGGTAGGGGTTCTGGGTTGTGTGGGAAATGACCATTTGGGGTACAGTGGATAGCTGAAACCCTAGCCCCAAGTCGTTCTAATAGAGTTGGAATTGCGTAGGAGCCAGCTCCATTGACGGCATCTACCGCAACCTTAAAGTTTTTGCTTGCAATGCGATCGGCATCGATGAAAGGGAGGGCTAAAATCGTAGCTATATGGTAATCTAGTAGGGTAGTATCTTCTATTTCTTCGCCTAAATGAAAGGCATCTACATAGGAAAACGCTCCCTTATCAGCTAGTTCCATTACGGCTTTGCCTTGCTCGGCATCCAAGAATTCACTTTTGCTATTTAGTAGTTTGAGAGCGTTCCATTCCCCTGGATTATGACTGGCGGAAATGATGATTCCACCTTGGGCTTTATGTTTGAGGACCCCCATAGCAACCGTTGGGGTGGGTACAATACCCACTCGAATCACATTGCATCCCACGCTTCTAAGCGTGGCAACCACAATATCCTCACATATCTTACCGGAGATTCGAGAATCTCGACCTACGACCACCGTGCCACCTTGTAACCAGCTACCGTAGGCCGCAGTAAAACGACTTAAATTTTCAGGGGTTAAATCAGAACCAAATATGCCTCGTATACCCGAGATGGAAACCATTAATGCCATACCATATATTTTATTAATTCAAGGCTCGTTGGAGTTGAGCCTTCCACTGTTGTATACCCGGAAAATTAGGGTTTATTGCGATCACTTCCTCAGCAATCTCCATAGCTTGCTGGTAATTCTTATTTAATCCGTAGGCTCCAGATAAATTGTAGAGCATTTGAGGATCATTAGGAGAAAGTGCTCTAGATTCTAAAAGTAAGGTAATACCGCGCTGTAAATCGCCTTTTTGGACCATAATAGCCCCTAGCATCTTGGTAGTGTAGGCATCCTTGGGTTGTATGGAATATGCCTGTTCTAGTAGAGGATCTGCAGCGTCAAAATTATTTTGGTTTAATCGAACTCGCGCGGCGAATACATAAGGTGAATCGTTCCAGGGTTGATTTCTAATAAGCCCCATGTATTCTAGGAATGCTTTCTCTGGTCGGTTGGTGCGCTCATATATTCCCCCTAGTTCTACTTTGGATTCATCCCAACTTTTGGAAGCATGCACTGCTAAAAAAGCTAGGGAGTCAGCTGGCCCTAAGGGTTTATAGCCTTTTTGATAGGGGCGAGCATTCTTTGAGAGAACAAAAGGAAATCCCTGTTTTAAGGTTCTCACACGATGATAGGCCACTCGGTGGTCAAAATCGCTGAGGTACATGCCCTTTTCGTAGGCTTCGAATTCCTGCTTAATGAGGTTCTGTTCAATGTGGGTGTTGCCCGTTTGACGCTCACTTCCTGAATCATTCAGTGGGAGTTGTACCCACTCGGCTAGACTTTTATTTTCTAGCATGGCTTGGGCAAAGCTTGCACCCATCAGAAAATACCCCTTGGCGTTGGGGTGGAGATGCTCTAGCATGAGTTCATCACCTATAATGCCATTTGGGCTATGCTCGACAAATGTTTCATACACGGGGACGTAATGAACCTGTTCGTAAGCGGTAGCCTTTTCACGAATGATTTGGTTAATCGACTCCGGTGCTCTGAATTTTAATCCGTCTAGATCCTTTGCATATGCAAACCGGGTTTGCGCAGCATCGGCGTCACCATTAACCAGAAGTGATTGGCCTTCTTGGAATATTGTTGAGGCTAAGGGTAGGGGTTGTTCTTGGGCATCGAGGGCATCTGGCACGTCAACAAAGGGCGCTTGATCTTTGTAGTTACTGGCTAAGCTGCCTAGCCATACAGGTATTCCTTTTTGGGTTAATGCCTCTAAAATTGCACTTAGGTTGCTATCAAATTGATGCATGGCCAGTTGATATTTTGGCCCATCAAGGGCAATTGACCGGGAGTTGATAATCCGCTCCATGAGGGTGGCATTAGGGTCAATTTCTTGGGCTCCAAACAGGGAGCCCGTCCATTTCCCTGCACCTACAAGGGTGTTTCTCAGGAGTAAAAAAGTTTTGTATTGCTGGAGTTTTAGATAGCCGCGAACAAACCATGGAAAGCCTCCTAGATTTTCGTTGGAGCCAACCCCTAAAGCTCCATAAAACTCATTATGCCCAGCATAGATGAGAATAGCATCGGGTTTTTGTTGGAGTATTTCAGCTACTTGATCGTATAGGGTATATGAGCTGATAGCACTAATGCCGATGTTTACTACTTCTACCTGTTTATTAGGCATGCGATCTTGCAGTATGTCTTTGACCACACGAGAATAGGTGCCATTGAAGCCATAGGGATATCCTGCTGCTGAAGAACCACCCATGGCAAAAACGCGATATATATCGGGCGTTTTTTCTTGTTTAAATACGTCTATGGAAGGACTGGGGACAGTTTTAGTGTAGAAAAAGTAACGGGCAGCAAAATTTGGATTGGGTAGATAATACTCGTTTTTTCCGATTCCAGGATCTGAAAACAAAGTTAGGTCACCCATATAATTCCCCCACCGGAGTCCAGTTTCTAATAAAAGAAAAAAGATTAGAGGTATGGCCGCCGTAATTCCGTAGAACAGAAGAGTTCGCTTGTTAGAACGTACAGCTGTATCTTTTGAAGCCTGTTCTTTTGGGAAGGTACGATGCTTCTTTTTTGACCCTATTTTTTTGGAATCCAAGGATTTTCTAGACATCCGCTTTGGTGGTTCTCATAGCGCGCAAGTACAAACAAAAAGTCACTTAGACGGTTCAAGTACTGAAGCACCATGTCGTTAATTTTTTCTTGATTGCTGCACACCACGGCTAATCGTTCAGCACGACGGCATACAGTTCGGGCATGATGCAATGTAGCACCGGTCATACTTCCAGAAGGTAAAATGAAATTTTTCAGGGGCGGAAGACTTTCTTCCATGAAATCTATTTTTTGTTCTAGGTATAGTACTTCTTGCTCAGAGATTCGATCGATTCGGGCATCGGAATGGAATGGAGTAGCTAAGTCGGCACCTAAAATAAAGAGCTGATGTTGGACCTCATTGATTACATCACCGGTGAACTGTTGATGTTCACTGGCTATGGCCACACCTAAAATCGAATTTAATTCGTCTACGGTGCCATAGGTTTCGATGCGAATACTATGTTTTGAGACACGGTCACCACCGAATAGAGCAGTTTGTCCTTGATCGCCTTGTTTGGTATAGATTTTCATGAATTATCTTCTGAATGAATTGGTTGAATAGTACTGAAAAATTTTCGGTGTTAACAATCCTGAATATATAGTATGTTTGGAACAAATGACCGATTCTAAGCTAAACTACAACAAAACGATTGGTCGTAAGTATGTCTGTTTATTTCCTTCTCTTGTTCGTTGTATCGTCCTTTTCACTGTCAACAACTGTTGAACCGGAAACCCAACAGTCACGTTCCTCTGTAAAACCCGAAAATCCCATGGCCCTTGTTCAGCAGATGGTTGAGCGATACCAAAAGGATTGGTATACTCGCCTGACTTTTGATCAAAAGACGACATTCTATACAGCGGACGGACAGGTTGAGCGAGTACAATGGTGGTACGAAGCGTTAGAAGTTCCTGGAGCACTAGCCATACATTTTGATGAGAAAAATTCTGGGAATGGGATACTCTTTAAAGATGGGGTGCAATACGGCTATGCCAATGGTCAAGCCATCCAGGAAATGTCCAGAGTGCATGATTTATTGGTGTTGGGCTTTGACATATACAAGCAAGCCCCTACCAAAAGTATGAAACAGCTCAGCTCCGTCGGCTATGATATGACTAAAATGTATGCCGACGAGTGGCAAGGTAAAGTGGTTTGGGTAGTTGGAGTGGATGCACCCTCGGATAGCGTGTCTCAATTTTGGATAGAACAAGAGCGTTTATTATTTGTACGTTGTTTGAAGCCGGGTAGGGCTGGAACCATGCAGGAAATCCAATTTAATAATTACGAACCCATTAAAGGGGGATGGGTAGCTCCCGAGGTTGTATTTACTATGAATGGACAGCGAATGCTTTACGAGGAATACTTCAATATTCAGGTGCCAGCAACTCTAGACCCAGCCATTTTTAACCCGGCCACATTTTTAGAGGCCACTTGGTAGATAAGGTGTATGGTTTTTAAGCACCTGTCTTGTAGAGGAGAGATAGGCTTGTTTTAGCAGTTAAATTTGTGTTAAATAGTTGGGCGTGCCGCTAATTCACTCCACGCCCATCGAACAGCGAGATGCTCCCAGCTTCGAAGCTCAACTTGCAGGTCTTCATGTATGTCTTCATATAGATCCCAACTTACCTGAAAAGACCGGTGCACCTGCATTCCAAATTCTGAGGATACCAGTGGTAACTGCCATTGATGCATCCACTGCTTTATCAGATTTTCTTGATCGTATGAATTTTTAATCTGCAACAGGTAACAGGCTTGCTGCGGAATAAGCTCGACTTGGTCAATGGCCAAATTGGTTGCATCCGAATAAGCTGAAATCAGTCCTGATTTTCCTAATTTTGTCCCTCCATACTCTCTGATAACCACCGCCAAGGTATTAACGATTTCGTGATGATGAAGCCGATGTAAAATAGGAAACCCGGCGGTCCCTCTGGGCTCGCCATCGTCACTTTGGTGTTCTTGCCAATGAAGTTCAGTTTCGGTGGGTTCAAGCACCCTCCAGGCCCAACAATGATGAGCTGCTGAGTAATATGTTTTTCTTAATTGGTTCAAGTAGCTAGGGACTTCATCGGGATCTGAAAGGGGTATTAAGTGGCAGCTAAAAACTGATGATTTGATTTTAAGTGAGGGGTAATTGTTTTGTTGCGGCAAGAACATGAAAAAAAGCTTTTTTCTGTGGGAATATGGACGGAATCTAAAGAACTTTAGCCATACAATTTATTATATTTCACTAACTTACTAACTAAGAGCAGGCGCATCTAAGCAATGCTCGGAACAGAATTATAAACTGCATTATAAAATCTATCATCATGCCAACGATCATAAAGGTGTTACAATCGCAGGTGGGCAGAAAATTAATGACGGGGATTACCGGAATCGCACTAATGCTTTTTTTGGTTGTTCATCTGGCTGGTAACTATGCCATTTTTGCCTCAGCTGAAGCATTCAACATTTACACCCAAAAATTAGAAAGCCTTGGAATACTACTTTACATTGCCGAGGCAGGTTTGTTATTTTTTATATTGTACCACTCTTATCTAGGAATATCTATTTGGTTGGGTAAGCGTAAAGCTCGGTCATCTGGCTACGAAGTATATAAGAGCAGAGGGGGAGCTAGCCGGCAAAATCTAGCTTCCAGAAGCATGATATTATCGGGTATTACCATATTGGTGTTCTTGGTAGTTCACATTTGGTCCTTCAAGTTTGGGGAGACCGAAATGATAATGTCTGCCGATGGTGAGCCGATGAGGGATTTACGGCAGTTGGTTATTGATTCATTCACAACCTGGTATATCGCCCTAGGATACATTGTTGTTCTAAGTCTAATTATGCTTCACCTGTTTCATGGAGCTTGGAGTGCATTTACCTCGTTAGGTGTGACCAACAAAAACAACACCCATGCATTCAGATTGGGAGCCTATGTTTTCGTCATTGTGCTTCTGTTGGGTTTTATTTTTATCCCTGTCTACATATTTGTGACAGGTGGAACGGGTTCATTAATTGCGTATTAAGTAAGGAGAGTTAATCATGATTTCATTAGATGCAAAAATTCCAAAGGGCCCACTAGAGCAAAAATGGAGCCGTCATAAAAAAGAAATGAAGTTGGTTGCTCCCAACAATCGTCGTAAGTACGAGGTCATAATTGTTGGAACAGGATTAGCGGGTGGTGCAGCTGCAGCTAGTATGGCAGAGATGGGCTATAAAGTCAAAAGTTTCTGTATTCAAGATTCAGCGCGTCGAGCTCATTCTATTGCTGCTCAAGGCGGAATTAATGCCGCAAAAAATTACCCTAACGACGGCGATAGTGTTTGGAGACTATTTTATGATACCATCAAAGGGGGAGATTACCGCTCACGTGAGGCCAATGTTTATCGTTTAGCCGAAGTATCCAACAGTATTATTGACCAGGCCGTAGCGCAGGGGGTTCCTTTTGCCCGTGAATATTCTGGTTTGTTAGCCAATCGTTCTTTTGGCGGTGCTCAGGTGAGTAGAACATTCTATGCGCGGGGTCAAACAGGACAGCAATTACTGTTAGGTGCGTATCAGGCAATGATGCGTCAGGTAGAATTAGGCGGGATTGAGTACTATACCCGTCATGAAATGCTTGAGGTTGTAATTATTGATGGTAAAGCACGTGGAATTATTACGCGGGATTTAGTAACCGGTGAAATTTGTCGGCATGAAGCTGATGCGGTAATTCTAGCCACAGGTGGTTATGGGAATGTATTTTATTTGTCTACTAATGCTAAAAATTCAAACGTGACAGCTGCTTGGCGAGCACATAAAAAAGGTGCTTTGTTTGCCAATCCTAGTTTCGTCCAGGTACACCCAACGTGTATTCCTGTTTCAGGAGATTATCAGTCCAAATTAACCCTTATGAGTGAGAGTTTGCGCAATGACGGGCGAGTTTGGGTGTCTCGTAAAAAGGGAGACGATCGTCGTCCCAACGATATACCAGAGGACGAGCGGTTTTATTATCTGGAAGAAAAATATCCGAGTTTTGGGAATTTAGTACCAAGAGATGTGGCCTCTCGAAATGCAAAGGTGGTTTGTGACCAAGGTCTCGGGGTAGGTGAAACTGGATTAGCTGTTTACTTAGATTTCCGAGATGCTATTGCCCGCGATGGTAAGGATGTAATTGCTGCTAAGTACGGAAACCTATTCGATATGTATGCAAATATTGCTGGTGAAGATCCATACTCACAGCCCATGCGCATTTTCCCAGCCGTCCATTATACGATGGGTGGACTTTGGGTAGATTATAATTTAATGACCAATATTTCAGGTCTATTTGCCGCAGGCGAAGCCAATTTCTCTGACCATGGAGCAAATCGACTGGGGGCGTCAGCCCTCATGCAAGGCCTATCCGATGGGTATTTTGTACTACCAAGCACTATCGGTAACTACCTGGCAGATGTAAAACCAGGCACACGATATGGCACTGATCATGAAGCTTTTGAAACGGCTGCTAAGCAAGCACAGGATAGTATTGATCGTCTCTTAAACATAAATGGTAAGCGAACCATAATTGATTTCCATCGAACACTAGGTCGAATTGTTTGGGATAAGATTGGAATTTCCAGAACCAAGGAAGGCTTGGAAGAAGCTATAGCCGATATTCGTAGTTTACGCGATGAGTTTTGGACCAATGTATATGTTCCAGGTGAGAAAAATAATTACAATAAATACCTAGAATTTGCTGGACGTGTGGCTGATTTCTTCGAATTAGCTGAGCTTATGGCCATGGATGCATTAGATCGAGATGAATCGTGCGGATGTCACCTAAGAGAAGAATTCCAAACAGAAGAAGGGGAAGCCATTCGTAACGACGAAGAGTTCAATTATGTATCCGCCTGGGAGTTTAAAGATCGCAATGGAGTACTCGAAGAAGAGCTCCACAAAGAAGTATTAAATTTTGAATTTGTTGAACTAAAGCAACGTAGTTACAAATAAGAGGATATTTTTATGAGTACTAACATGACCATTCATCTACGATATTGGAGACAAAGTGGCCCCACTACAAAGGGATATTTTGAAGACAGAACTCTATCGACAGTAAACGAACATATGTCCTTCTTAGAAATGTTGGACGTTCTCAATGAAGAATTACAGCTAGAAGGTAAGGATCCGGTTGAGTTTGATTACGATTGCCGCGAGGGTATTTGTGGTTCGTGCAATCTGGTGATTAACGGCCAAGCACACGGGCCAAAAAAAGGAACGGCTTGTTGTCAGTTACATATGAGAAACTACTCCGATGGAGATCATATCACGATTGAACCGCCTCGTGCTTCTGCCTTCCCTGTTATTAAAGATTTGGTGGTAGATCGTTCGGCTTTTGATCGTATCATCGAAGCAGGCGGCTATGTATCGGTTAAAACGGGCTCTGCACAAGAGGCTAATGCCAGACCCATCTCAAAAAATGATGCTGACTTAGCCTTTGACTACGCCGCATGTATTGGTTGTGGAGCCTGTGTGGCAGCATGTCCAAATGCTTCTGCTTCACTGTTTACAAGTGCTAAAATTTCTCACCTATCGCATTTACCACAGGGCGATGTAGAGCGAAACAACCGAGTAGTGGCTATGGTAGAACAGATGGAAGAGGAAGGCTTTGGAGATTGCTCCAACTTCGGTGAATGCGAAGCGGTTTGCCCGAAAGAAATTTCCATAGCAGCCATAGCAGATATGCGTCGCGATTATGTCCGTGCGGTTTTACAAGGCTAACCCTAAGCATCAAATAAGTATAATAGAGTTTCCATTTCTACCTCAACAAACGCATTAGGCAATAAAGCGAAATAAATGTGGGTGATCGTTTACGTATTCGAAGCTGAGTTGCTTCGCATTCATTCTATCAATTAGTGGCTGAATGTCCTCTTTGTTTTTGAGCTCTAATCCAATGAGGGCAGGGCCTAAATCCTTGTTGGTCTTTTTCGAGTACTCGAAATAGGTAATGTCGTCATCTGGACCTAATACATCACCCAGAAATTCGCTAAGTGCACCGGCTCTTTGAGGGAAATCCACAATAAAGTAATGTTTAAGCCCTTCATACATTAACGAACGCTCTTTAATTTCAGCCGTTCGCATAATGTCATTGTTGCTACCACTTAACACGCATACAACATTCTTCCCTTTGATTTGTTTCTTGCAGACATCAAGTCCCGTAATGGACAGTGCTCCTGCGGGTTCAACCACTATGGCCTGTTCGTTGTACAAATTTAGTATAGTTCCGCACACTCTTCCCTCGGGTACGGTAATGATTTGATCCAAAATTTTGGAACAAATTTCGAAGGTGTAATGTCCGATTTTTTTAACCGCAGCCCCATCCACAAATTTATCGATTTCTTCAAGGGTGACAACTCTACCCGCTTCAATAGACTTTAGCATTGCTGGCGCACCTTCAGGTTCGACACCAATGATTTGGGTATGTGGGGAGTATGCTTTAATGTAACTTCCAATTCCAGCAGAAAGACCACCACCGCCAACTGGAGCAATGATATAGTCGATGGGAAAATCGGCATCTTCCCAGAGTTCTTTTCCAACTGTACCCTGACCAGCAATGATTTTTGGATGATCAAAAGGGGGGATAAAGACCGCATTTGTTTCTTCGCAAAACTGCGTTGCATGAGCAAAAGCATCATCAAAGGCATCGCCATCTAAGACCACATCAACAAACTCCCGGCCAAACATGTTTACCTGCTTAACTTTTTGTTCAGGAGTTGTAACCGGCATAAAAATGGTCCCTTTGATGCCCTTCTTACGGCAGGCAAAAGCCACTCCTTGGGCGTGATTACCTGCACTTGCACAAACAACACCACGTTGCATTTCCGCTTCCTGAAGAGATTGGATCATGTTGTATGCCCCTCTAATTTTGTAGGAGCGTACAACTTGAAGGTCCTCTCGTTTAAGCCAAATGTTGGCTTGATACTGCTCGGATAATAATTCGTTATAAATCAATGGAGTTCGATGAGCGATGCCTTCTAGCTTATCTGCAGCATCCTCAATATCCTGAATCGTTACACTCGCTGAGGGTGTTTCGGGTTTAAGTATATCGATGTCGGTTTGATGTTGTGAACTCAATGATAGGAACTAATTAGTTATTCTCTGGGCGTAAAGTACGAACTGTTTTGCCAGCTTGCCACATTTCTGAATCGCGAAGCTCTGCAAGTTCGATTTCTAATTTTTCACGGTAATCGATCTTGCTGTTAGAATCGATGGACTTTTGAGCTTCATTTCCAGCCGCAACCTCTTTATATAAATCTTCAAAAACAGGCTTTGTAGCATCTTTGAATTTTTTCCACCAATCTAAGGCCCCACGCTGGGCGGTAGTTGAACAATTGGCGTACATCCAATCCATTCCTTTTTCAGCTACCAAAGGCATGAGTGATTGAGTGAGCTCTTCTACGGTTTCGTTAAATGCTTCTGAAGGGCTATGACCATTAGCACGAAGCACTTCATACTGTGCCGCAAAAATACCTTGTATGGCTCCCATGAGTGTTCCTCTTTCCCCTGTTAAATCAGAATAGACTTCTTTTTTAAAAGTGGTTGGGAATAAATATCCTGAACCTACTCCTATACCTAATGCCACAACGCGCTCCTTTGCACGACCGGTACTGTCTTGGAAAATGGCAAAGCTTGAATTCAGGCCGCGACCTTCTAAAAACATACGTCGTAGAGAGGTACCAGACCCCTTAGGTGCAACCAGAATGACATCCACATTATCCGGTGGGACAATTCCTGTCCGTTCATTAAAGGTAACTCCGAATCCATGTGAGAAATAAAGTGCTTTTCCAGGGCTTAGATTTTCTTTAACCGTTGGCCATACTGAAATCTGACCGGCATCTGAGAGTAGATATTGTAGAATGGTTCCTCTTTGGCACGCTTCTTCTAGTTCAAAGAGTGTTTCGCCAGGAACCCAACCATCTGCTACCGCTTTATCCCATGTTTTAGATCCTTTACGCTGACCAATAATAACGTTAAAACCGTTGTCTTTTAAATTAAGTGCCTGACCTGGTCCTTGGACTCCGTAGCCTAGGATAGCAATTGTTTCATCTTTGAGGGTTTCAATTGCTTTGGCGAGTGGGAACTCTTCTCGTGTTACCACTTCTTCTTCTACTCCGCCGAAATTTAATAATGCCATGATTATTTAGGTATTTAGTTAGTGAGTGAATAGGAATATACTATTTTATTGCTTGGTGTACATCCATTGTGTTATATACTGGGGCTCTTATTCTGCAGTAAGGCTTCTATATCCTTGCCAGGACCGAACTGTTGGCGTGCAACAGCAATTCTCCCGGAACGAACAAATTCTTTGATGCCGTAAGGCTCGAGTTCATCGAATAAGGCTTTAGTTTCTCGTTTATATCCTGCTTTTTCGATGACGACAAATTCACGCTCAATGGTTAGAAATCGTGCGTTATGCTCGCGTACGATGCGTTCAATTTCAATTCCATTGGTTAGGGTTTCGGTAGCTATTTTGTATAAAGCTAACTCTTGTTGAACCACTTCTTTTTTCTTGTAGTAGTCCGCTTTTAGTACCTCAACTTGCTTCTCAATCTGTTTTACTACTTTGATGACTTGATCCTCAGTCTCTGTAACCGCGATAGTAAACCGATGAATTCCCTCGATTTCGCTTTCCGAAGTGGTGAGGCTTTCCAGGTTAATTTTTCTTTTGGTAAAAATAGTGGTGATGCGATGCAGTAAACCAACCTGATTTTCGGTGTAGACAGTAATCGTAAATTCTTGTTTTTCCATATCCATTATCTCCATCTGATTAGTCTAATCTTATTTCTGCCACACCACTTCCCGAGGGAACCATGGGGAAAACATTGTTTTCTTTGCCTACCATCACTTCCAAGAAATAAGCCCCATCGGTTTCGATAAATTCGGTTAAGGCTTGATCAAGATGATCACGATGAGTCACTTGGTTGGTGGACATTCGAAATCCTTTAGCCAAAAGTTGGAAGTCTGGGTTAATCATTTCGGTCGAAGAATAGCGCTTATCAAAAAAGAGCTGCTGCCATTGTCGTACCATGCCCAAGAATTCATTGTTGAGCAGGAGTACTTTCACCTTCGCTTGAGTCTGATATATGGTAGCAAGTTCTTGAATGGTCATTTGTAATCCACCATCTCCCACCACGCAGACCACGGTGCGGTCAGGCGCACCGAGAGCGGCACCAAGAGCAGCAGGAAGGCCAAAACCCATCGTTCCCAACCCTCCAGAGGTAATGTTGCTTTTAGATTGCACAAATTCAGCGTATCGACAAGCCACCATTTGATGTTGCCCAACATCGGTCACAATGATGGCATCTCCTCCTGTTTTTTCGTTAAGAATATGAATGACCTCGCCCATGGTTAATATACCTTTGGTGGGGTGAAGCTCCTCTTGGATGACTTTTTCATGTTCTAGTCGGTCGCATTCGGCAAATCGTGCTAACCATTCACTTCTATCTTTTTTCTGTAATCTTTGAGTGAGAAGAGGTAGAGTTTTTTTTGCATTGCCCATGACGGGAATATGAGCAAATACATTCTTGTTGATTTCAGCGGGATCAATTTCCAAATGTATAACCTTGGCTTGCTTTGCATATTTTTCCAGATTACCTGTTACTCTGTCGTCAAATCGCATCCCTACCGCAATGAGTACATCACATTCATTGGTGAGCAAATTAGGGCCATAGTTGCCGTGCATTCCAAGCATACCTACATTAAGTGGATGGTTGGTTTCCATTGCTGATAGGCCGAGTATGGTCCATGCAGCTGGTAAATTCCCCTGTTCAACGAAGGCTTTGAATTCGTGTTCTGCCTCCGCTAAAATAATTCCTTGTCCAAACAACACGTAGGGTCGTTTAGAATCATTGATGGCTTTGGCTGCAGCTTCTATTTGGTCGATCTCTATGGCAGGCTCTTCGCGGTAGCTTCGAATGGAGGTGCACTTTTCGTAGTGAAAATCTAGTTGTTGGAACTGAGCATCCTTGGTGATGTCGATAAGAACTGGGCCTGGACGACCAGAGCGAGCAATATAAAAGGCCCTTGCGATGGCCAAGGGTATTTCTTCTGTTTTGGTGACTTGGTAGTTCCATTTTGTGACGGGTATAGAAATCCCGATTACGTCGGTTTCTTGGAATGCGTCACTGCCAAGGAGATGTGATGGTACTTGTCCGGTAATACAAACCAATGGGGTGGAATCGATCTGTGCGTCAGCAATTCCGGTAATTAAATTGGTGGCTCCTGGACCTGAGGTAGCTAGACACACACCGACCTTACCACTGGCTCGGGCGTAGCCTTGTGCGGCGTGAATGGCACCTTGTTCGTGGCGTGCTAAAACGTGGTGAAGGCGATCTTGGCAGTCATAGAGCGCGTCGTATACCGGCATAATTGCTCCACCGGGGTAACCGAATGCGATGTCCACTCCTTCTTGGATTAGTGCTTGGACTACTGCTTCGGCGCCAGTGATGGTGATTTGGTGGGAGGGAGATTTGTTTTCTGTTGGTTGGAGGTATATGCTATCCATAATGTGTATGTATTCAATTAAAATTCATCGGTAGTGCAGCCCTTGGAGGCGGTAGATACAGTGTGCGCGTATTTATATAATGCTCCGCTCCCAGCTTTAAGTGGGGGAGCTTGCCATGTACTTTTTCTTTTTTCCAATTCGGCATCGGATACATGTACTTGTAAGGTATTTGCCTCAGCGTCGATCTGGATTAGGTCTCCATCTTGGACGAGCCCAATGACTCCGCCCACTTGTGCCTCTGGGGTAATATGTCCAACTACAAAGCCATGTGAGCCACCTGAAAAGCGCCCATCGGTGATGAGGGCTACCTCTTTTCCTAAGCCAGCGCCCATGATGGCAGAGGTAGGTTTTAACATTTCTGGCATGCCAGGTCCTCCTTTGGGACCCACGTATCGTATCACAATAACATCTCCTTTTTGCACACCTCCTGAGCTTATACCTTCGTTGGCTATCTCTTCAGAGTTAAATACTCGGGCCGGGCCAGCAAAACGAAGGCCTTCTTTGCCGGTTATTTTAGCCACAGCGCCCTCTGAGGCTAAGTTTCCGTAAAGTATTTGAATATGTCCGGTCGATTTAATGGGTTCATGTATAGGGAACACGACTTTTTGTGTTTCAAAGTTTAAGGGAGCAACGTCTGCTAGGTTTTCAGCTAAACTTGCCCCTGTAATGGTCTTCTGGTCACCATGAAGGATCCCATCAACCAGCATTGTTTTCAATACTGCGGGGATACCCCCAGCATTGTGAAGATCTTCCATTACGTAACTTCCACTCGGTTTTAAGTCAGCAATAAAGGGAGTAGTGTCACTTATGTGCTGCATATCGGAAAGTTTAAACTCAATGTCAGCGGCGCGAGCAATGGCTAAAAGATGGAGTACCGCATTGGTCGAGCCACCTAATAAGGTGATCAATCTAAATGCGTTTTCTAGTGACTTCTTAGTAACAATCTCTCTAGGTTTTAGGTCTAATTCGAGTAGTTTTAGCATATTCTTACCTGCCTCTTCGCATTCTATGACTTTTTCGGCACTATTGGCAGGATTTGAGGAATTGTACGGAAGGGTCATCCCCATTGCTTCAATGGCACTAGCCATGGTATTGGCTGTGTACATACCTCCACAGGCGCCTGGTCCTGGACATGCATGCTTGACAATATCTTTAAAGGTAGCGTCATCAATGGCCCCTGACACTTTTTGTCCCCACGCCTCAAAGGCAGAAACCACATCCAACTTTTGCCCATTGTGATACCCAGGGGCAATTGTGCCTCCATAGACCATAATGCTGGGCCGGTTAACTCTTAGCATGGCCATTAAGGCTCCTGGCATATTCTTATCGCACCCTACTATAGCAACCATCGCATCGTAACTCATGCCGGTCACCACCGACTCCATCGAATCGGCAATTAAATCCCGTGAGGGTAATGAGTATCGCATTCCTGCTGTTCCCATGGAAATCCCATCTGAAATGCCAATGGTATTGAATATGAGGCCATTAAGTCCTGCGTGCGTTACACCACGTTTTACATGAACAGCCAAGTCATTTAAATGCATATTGCATGGATTGCCCTCAAAACCAGTACTAGCAACGCCAACAAATGCTTTATTCAAGTCCGATTCATCTAAGCCGATGGCATGTAACATGGCTTGTGCAGCAGGTTGAGATCCATCCTGAGTTATTTGCTTTGAGTGTTTATTAAGTTCTTTCATGAAATGAGATACGTGATGCTTTATTTGATAGCGTACAAACTAGAGCTAAATGTTAATGTCTGAGTGATCGTTGTATTAGAATCTGATTAATCTTCGTGTGAAATCTTTGATAAAGCACCTACCATCAGCAAAAAAAAAGCCTTCCTGGTTGTTTGAGGAAGGCTTGTAGTGCATTATGTTAGTAACATGCGAACAACGCTTCCTCATCGTTTTTGAATGATGACCTCTATTATAATGACGGTGATATAGCGTTGTTGTATCAAAAGACTATTCTTTGTTTAACTTAAAAGAACGAGTTATCTCTGTAAAATTGCAATAACAGCAGGATATAAACTTTGGCTATAAATGGAATGGCCAAAAGGAGTTAATGCGGCTTACGTAGTTGAAATTTACGTCTTATAACCTCTTGTATGGTAGTATTCTGGATTTTTGAATCGAGCCATGATATGATGTCCAAATACAAAAAAGCTCTTTTTTGATACGGCTTTTTCTGAAGCTCAATAAGTTTGATGTGGAGTTTTTTGAATTTTCTAGCTAATTGATCCTCATTGGTTTGAGGTAAATTACGTAGAAACAGTAACACCTCTTCTTGTACAGAATTGAGATCATTCATACGTCGTAAAAACCGGTAGGTACTTCGGACTTGATACTGAACCAATTGTTCGTTGCCTAGTTCAATGTGAGCAATAAGGGTTAAAATGCGGGCAAAGCAATGCAGATCTTCTCGAAGATGCGGATCGGGATACTGAATAATGCGCGCGCAATGCTCAATGGTCTTTTGTAAATTACCTGCGCCGAAATACAAACAGGCTATTTTATAGTGAAATACCAATATGCGATGGGAATCGATTCGATAGCTCCATTTTTGCATTTGTGCTGAAAGTTCTGGGATAATGGTTATCCCTTTTTCAAATTCACCATTCATGAAAAAATGGTTGATTAGTGAGGTATAATAGTATTGCCAACCTAAAGTTTCGAGGTTTCTGTTGTTACGAGAAGGTGGATCTACCAGGAACTCTTTGAGTTTTTTCATTTCCTTTTCATGACGATCGTAATGCCCTACAATGAATAAGGCCTCAAGAAGGACATGCACTCCCTTTAGATACCAAATTGGATCGGCTTGAAGCATATTGGGGTGGTGGCGAAAGTGATCGACCCACTTCTGAGCATGGCGATACTGTAAAAGAAAATCCTGAACAATCAGGCTATACCAAGCATGGGATACGTGAAGATAATGTTGTTCATAGAATCCCATTTTCTCAGGTTTAAGCGATGACAGTGCTTGTTCAAAAAAAGCATGTATTCGCTGATAATCTGCCTCATTACGGACATGACCTGTTTTTATGTATAAACTATATAAACGCAGGGCTAGGTTAGAAAGTTGATGATACTGTTGCTCGGACTGCAGTACTTTTTTGGTTTGTTCAATCAAATCATCAGCGCGATGGTCAAAACTTCGAGTGATGTACTGTGACTCGATTAGTTTTTCAAAACCAAGAATCTCAGAGCTTAGGGGGACCCTATGATGCTCATGAGCCATTAATTTGACTTTATCGAGAATTTTTAGACTTTGTTTGTAAAGCCCTTTGTCATATAAGATACGAGCGTAATCGATTTGTTCCCGTAGTTGTATATCGATGTTATGATTGGTGTAATTCAACCGCAATGAAGTGAGTAGTTGGCGGTATAAATGAGCTTTAAGATTGGAGAGTTGAGTTTTTTTTATTCCATCTAATTTATATATAAGAAGCTCTTCGCTGTATTCTTTTGATTTATCTATGGCGTCGAAGAGTTGTATAAATTTCGCTTCCTCGGAGCTATTGCGCATAGCATAGATCTTGAAACTGCGTTTTTCTGCTTTACTAAGCGAGCGTATAAGTTGAAATAAATAATCGTTTGGCTGGTTGGCCATTGTAGTAAAAAAACAATTTATGTTAGTCTATAGTTAGGCTTAACAATTACTTATGCCGTATTCAAAAGCCCTATCTTAGTCTTGGATGTTGTAATATAGTATGAATTCGGTTTCTATACTTCTTTATAGTCGCTTTATTACCCGTTATATTCGCCCTAGTAACAACTAAGCAAACACCGTATAATGGCTCACAAGCATATACAAATTTTTGACACAACTCTACGCGATGGCGAGCAAGTACCAGGTTGTCAGTTAAACACCGATGAAAAAATAGAAATAGCTTTAGCTCTTGAGAAGCTAGGAGTCGATATAATGGAGGTTGGATTTCCTATTTCTTCTCCTGGTGATTTTGATTCAGTGTCAAAAATAGCAAGTATTATCACCGAATCTACGGTTTGTGCGTTGTCTAGAGCAGTCGAAAAAGATATTGATGCCGCCGCTGAAGCGGTAAAGAACGCTAGAATGCCTCGAATACATACCGGAATAGGCACGTCAGATAGTCACGTATACAGTAAGCTTCGAACTACCAGAGAAAATGTTTTAGAAAGGGGAGTGGCCGCCGTAAAATATGCCAAACGATTTGTTGAAGATGTGGAATTTTATGCAGAAGACGCAGGTAGAACGGATAATGAGTATCTTGCTAAGGTGTTAGAGGTCGTTATAGCGGCGGGTGCAACCGTAGTGAACATACCGGATACCACTGGGTATTGTTTGCCATGGCAATACGGGGCCAAAATAAAATACATTAAAGAACATGTTAGAGGGATTGATAAGGTACATATTTCTACTCATTGTCATAACGATTTGGGCCTTGCTACCGCGAATTCTATAGCAGGGGTTGAACATGGAGCAACTCAAGTAGAGTGTACCATTAATGGAATTGGCGAACGAGCAGGAAATGCCTCCTTAGAGGAAGTTGTGATGATTTTACGACAGCATCAAGATTTGAATTTTGATACACGTATTCAAAGCAGACAGCTTAAATCAATGAGCGAGTTAGTATCGACCCGAATGAGAATGCCTGTGCAATCAAACAAAGCCATTGTAGGTAGTAATGCGTTTTCACATTCTTCTGGTATTCACCAAGATGGTGTTATTAAGAGCAGAGAAACCTATGAAATCATCGATCCCTTAGATGTGGGAGTACATGAATCTAGTATTGTATTAACAGCACGAAGTGGACGGGCAGCTTTGAAATTCAGAGCTGCAAAATTGGGATTTGATGTCGAACGAGAACAAATGGAACCGTACTATGAAGCTTTTTTAAAATTAGCGGATGAAAAAAAAGTAGTTCAAGATCAGGATCTATTGTCATTATTTTCATCTTAGGTGCAAAAAACCATATTATCCATTCGAATTTTGTACGGAAACCCCAGATAACTTGATATGGGAAAAACACTGTTTGAAAAAGTGTGGGATAACCACATCGTAGACACGGTCGACGGAGGCCAAGAAATTCTTTTTATTGACCGGCACTTCATACATGAAGTAACCTCTCCTCAGGCATTTGATGGCATTCGAAAAAGAGGAATTGGACTGTACGATAAAAACCGAATCGTAGCCACGGCCGATCACAATGTGCCTACCAAAGATCAGCATTTACCTATCAAAGATGAGCTATCTCGTTTACAGGTGGACATGCTCACACACAACTGCGAAGAATATAATATAGATTTGTACGGCCTTGGGCATAAAAATCAGGGAATAGTACATGTAATAGGTCCTGAATTGGGGGTTACTAAACCTGGCATGACCATAGTGTGTGGCGATAGTCATACATCGACCCATGGAGCATTTGGTGCGGTGGCTTTTGGTATTGGTACCTCACAGGTAGAGCAGGTGATGGCCTCGCAATGCCTGTTGGTTCAACGCCCGAAAACTATGCGAATTATTATCGATGGGGAATTGGGTAATGGAATTTATTCAAAGGATATCATTCTATACATTATTTCGAAGTTGAGTACCTCAGGAGGAACAGGGCATTTTGTGGAATATGCCGGTTCTGCCATTAGGTCTCTTTCGATGGAAGCACGGATGACTATTTGTAACATGAGTATAGAAATGGGAGCACGTGGGGGAATGATTGCACCCGATGAGACCACCTTTGAGTACATAAAAGGCAGAGAATATGCACCTTCTGAACAGAAGTGGGAAGAAGCCTTGGCCTATTGGTCTACTTTGTATACTGATGAGGACGCTGTTTTTGACAAAGAGTATGTGTTCAATGCCGAGGACATCGAGCCAATGATTACTTATGGAACCAACCCTGGTATGGGAATGGGAATTACACAATATATTCCAACTACTCAAGAAGTTGAGCGCCCGGATAATTTACTGCAGTCATTACAATATATGGGACTTACTCCTGGTGCTTCTTTACTGAACACTCCCATTGATCATGTATTTATTGGTAGCTGCACTAATTCTAGAATAGAAGATCTCCGAATTGTGGCAGATTATGTGAGAGGCAAGAAAAAAGCCGATAATGTACAAGCAATTATTGTACCTGGCTCCAAGCAGGTAGAGGCACAGGCCAAAGCTGAAGGCTTGCATGATATTTTGTTTGAGGCAGGCTTTGAGCTCCGAGGTCCAGGTTGTTCGGCTTGTTTGGGCATGAACGAGGATAAAATTCCTAAGATGGAATATTGTGTATCTACTTCGAACCGAAACTATGAAGGCCGTCAGGGACCAGGAGCTCGTACCTTATTGGTAAGCCCATTAACTGCGGCCGTTATTGCGGTGGAAGGTAAAGTAGTTGATCCCAGAAAGTATCTAAATGAGGAGTCACACGCTTAATGAAAAAATTTAGCACATTACTAAGTCCAGCTATTCCCTTAGTTCAGGAAAATGTGGACACCGATCAAATTATACCTGCTCGTTTCCTCAAAGCCACATCCAGAGAAGGTTTCGGGGAGCATTTATTCAAGGACTGGCGCTTTGATGAACAAGGTTATCCTAAATCCGATTTTATTTTAAACAATCCTGAATATTCGGGCTCGATATTGGTGGCTGGAGAAAATTTTGGCTGTGGATCCTCACGAGAACATGCCGCTTGGGCCTTAGTCGATTACGGTTTTAAAGCCGTCGTATCCAGTTATTTTGCCGATATATTTAAGGGAAATGCATTAAATAACTACTTGTTACCCGTTCAAGTGTCCCCCAGTAACCTAAAAGAATTATTAGCGGAGATACAATCCAATCCCATGATACTTATCGAAATTAACTTAGAGGCTCAACTTCTTCGGGTTCCTGAAATTGGGATACAGGAACATTTTGAGATAAATCCTTACAAGAAAACCTGCTTGATCAATGGGTATGATGACATTGATTTTTTATTGAGTCAAAAAGAAAAAATTAGCGCTTTTGAGCTAAACCATATCGAATTTTAAGTATGAAGAAACGCATTGCGGTAGTACCCGGAGATGGAATTGGCCCCGAAGTCATTAAACAGGCCATAAAGGTTTTGGAAGCTGTTTCCAATCGTTATGATCATGAATTCATTTTAGATTACGCCCTCATGGGTGCCATTGCGATTGATGAAACAGGAGACCCACTTCCTCAGGAAACCATTGATATATGTAAAATGTCCGATGGGGTACTTTTTGGCGCCATAGGTGACCCTAAATATGATAATGATCCAACCGCAAAAGTTCGGCCAGAGCAAGGTCTATTGCACTTACGTAAAGCCTTAGGGTTGTATGCAAATATTCGCCCTGTTCGACTGTTTGCCTCGTTGACGGATCGGTCTCCACTCAAAGAAGAGCGTATTTTAGGTACCGATTTGGTGGTCTATCGAGAGTTGACCAGTGGGATATATTTCGGTGATAAAGCACGTGTAGAGGGAGGGAGTGCGGCCTTTGATACGTGTTATTATACCGTGGAAGAAATTACCCGTATTGCTAAAATGGCCTTTGAGGCAGCAATGAGGCGTCGGGGTTTATTAACATTGGTAGACAAAGCCAACGTGTTGGAGAGCTCACGACTATGGAGAGAGGTGGTTCAAAACATGGCTCTTGAATATCCAGATGTTTCGGTAGACTATCTATATGTTGATAATGCGGCGATGCAAGTGGTACAACAACCATCTAGATTCGATGTTATTTTGACTGAAAATATGTTTGGTGATATAATTTCGGATGAAACTAGCGTGATAACAGGATCTATTGGCCTGTTACCCTCAGCTTCTTTAGGGCTAAGCAGTAGCCTTTTTGAACCAATCCATGGCAGTTATCCAGAAGCCACTGGTAAAGATATAGCCAATCCCTTAGCTACTATTTTATCCCTAGCCATGTTACTAGAGCATTCAAGCCTAATAGAAGAAGCTAGAAGGGTAGAAGCGGCGGTGGAGTTGGTTATTGACAAGGGATTGGTCACGCCCGATTTAAATGATGAACACTTTATCTCATGTTCAAAAGTAGGGGATGTAGTGGCCATGATGGTTGAATCTGATTTGGATGAAGACACATCTTTCGATAATATCTTTGAAGGCAATTTGCCATTAATTTAGTTTGTTGAACCACCCCTTTTTAGTTGTCAGATTATTGTTTTTTAATACTTTAGATTATGACACTACCATATTAAGAGGCTGGTCAATTCAAGAATCTGCTCTATATCCAAGAACCCAAGAAGGCTGATGAGTCTAAGTGAGCAAAGGTATGAACAATGCCTGCTATCCCTGAAAAAATATTGGGGTTATGAGGCTTTTAGATCTGGTCAAGATCAGGCGATTAGATCGGTGTGCGAAGGGCAAAAAACCCTAGCTATTTTCCCCACCGGGGCAGGAAAATCACTCTGTTATCAAGTACCTGCGGTAAGCTTTGAAGGACTTTGTTTGGTGATAAGCCCGTTGGTTGCCTTGATGGAAGATCAGGTTAAACAGATACATGATAGAGGAATTTCAGCGGCATATATTACTTCCAAGCTAAGTTTCAAAGAGAGTGAGCAGCGCTTGATTAATGCTCGGAATGGGATGTATGACCTGCTTTATTGTGCACCAGAGCGCCTAGCAAGTGAGAGGTTTAAGCAGGAACTGGAACAGTTACCCCTGAGTATGATCGCTATAGATGAGGCACATTGTATTTCGGAGTGGGGGCATGAATTCAGGCCAGCCTATAGGCAGTTCGTCGAACATTTATCCGTTAAAGCCGATCACATACAATGGCTTGCATTGACAGCTACAGCCACAGCTGAAGTGCAAAAAGATATCTGCAATGTACTTGGGTTTGATGAGCATACGACCATTAGATTGCCTTTTAAACGTGAAAATTTGACTTGGTGGGTACTCCGGTCCGAGCATACTATTGAACGAATGATGAGCACCCTGGAAAAAGTGAAAGGTTTGGGTGACGGGTTGATTTATGCCGGGACTCGAAAAAACACCGAGCGATGGGCAGAACGATTGCAGCGACATGGAATAGCAGCTCAGGCATATCATGCAGGTTTATCGGCAGATAAGCGAACCCATATTCAGCAGCAGTGGATTAGCGGTAAACTTCCTTGGGTTGCTGCAACCAACGCATTTGGAATGGGTATTGATAAGCCTGATTGCCGGTATGTATTTCATGAAACTACACCCAATAGCTTAGAGGCTTATTATCAGGAGGCTGGACGGGCTGGAAGGGATGGGCAAAAAAGTTATCCTATTCTTTTTTATTGTCCAGCTCATCTACGAAAAGCTAAAGAACGAATTGAGGAGGCATATCCATCAATAGATGAGTTAACCAAGCAGTATCAAATTTTATGTGATGCGTTGGAACTTGCGGTCGGCTCTGAAATGCCAGACTGGGTAGCGGTGTCAGTGGATGCACTTTGCCGCAGAAGCGGTTGGAATGGTAGGCGTTGGGCAACGATTTTAGAATCCTTTGAAAGATGGGGCTTATTGGAGCTTCGAGAAAGTAGATCTCGCGAGTTACTGCTTCAATTTTTGTACAGTCCAGAGGCGATGCGAGGCATCATTGACGGGATAAAAGACTTGGATAAGCAGTTATTTATGGACCGTTTTTTACGCCGTTTTGGGTTGAATGCTTATCATCAAGAATTATGTATAAAATGGGATGAGTCCAAAGGACTATTTCATAATCTGTCTAGTTTGAGTTTTGATGAATTTGAGAAGTACCTTGAAATTTTAGCTCATCAAGACGGGTGGATACGCTATCGCATTCAAGAGTCGGTGTACCAAATAAGGTTAGTGGAAGCTAGACAGGCTAGAATACCATTAGATGAAGGATTGTTGCGAAACAGGAAAAAGAACGCGCTAGAGAAGATAGAGTGGATGCAACTCTATGCTGAGTCCATGGTGTGTAGGGAGGTTTTTTTACGACGATATTTTGGAGAAACTAAACCAGAGGACTGCGGGCATTGTGATAATTGTGAGCGGGCTGAACGATTTAGGCAGCAAGGCTTGACCATGGAACAAGTGCAAGATCTTTTCGATTTATTAGGTAGTGAGGAGAGTCTTAATTATTCTGAGATTCGAGAGAGACTATATTGGAGTAAAGAGCGAATAGATTCGGCACTTTACTGGCTACTCGGTCAACAACTTATTGAAGAAATTCCCAAAGAGTTACTCATTTACCGCGTTGTTAGCTAGCTAACTAACTGTTTGTGTAATTGACTAACTTCTTCGGCTATTAATTCGTGGGACCTAAACCTGCTTGAAGACCTAGTTAGTTTGTTCTTTGTTTCGCTCGAATTCACGAACACGCCGTTTTTCAGTTTCTATGAGAACTTTTACTGAATCTAACCGGACTCTTTGTCCCTCAAAATCACTTTGATAGTATCGATGACTGTCTAAGAATTGCTTTTCACTGACCTTAAATGTTTTAAAAAGGTCTTTTTTTACCGAATCTAACTTTAAAGTATCCGTGCTGTTATTCCATACTTGCATGAGTTGAATATTGGCGAGTAAAGGAATGTACACTGAGTCAGGAAGAAGCTGAGTTGGTTCTGTGATCCTAGGTCCCTCGGTAGTGACTGAGCATGAGTTGCTGAAAAAAGAACTAATCATTACGAGCATAATTATAGTAATGCCCACGGGATTATTTGTTTTATGAAGTTGTTCAGGAAGTTCCCCTAGACTCATGACTTTTTGGGCTGTAGTGGACGCATCGTAAGCTCACTTATTAAAAAATTTTCCGATCTTTCGAGTACAAAGAGGAGTGTTTCTGCTACCTCGTCCGGATGCATCATCCCGTTGTGAACTTCTATTTCGTCAATTTTGTCAAAAAAACGAGTGGCAATGGATCCAGGGAAAAAGCAACTAACTTTAATCCTATCGTAACGTAATTCTTTGAACAGGGCATCGCTGAATCCTCTCAACGCATACTTAGTAGCGTTATAGACCGAAATTTTAGGATTGCCCATGAGCGCGGCGACCGATGCGATGTTTATGATGTGGCAGGTATTGGGATTGGCTTTCATAAGCGGGGTAATGTGACGGGTTAGATAGAAAACTCCGGAAACATTAACCTGCATCATTTGTTCAAACTTTTCAAGAGCTAAATCCTCAATATTATCAAAGTAGCCAAGTCCAGCATTGTTAATGAGTATGTCGGGGTAGTGGTTTGAATCAGTGAAAGTCTGTTTTACCCAGTGTTCAACCGCATCATGGTCAGAAATATCCATATGCACAGGAATATAGCGTACTCCCACATTACCTAGTTGCTTTTTGTGTGCTTCCATCCTTTCTAGCGATCGTGATAACCCATATACGGAGGCGCCTTTTTGCAGTAGTTGTTCGGTAAAGGTTTGTCCAATTCCACTGCTACTGCCGGTGACGATGGCGATCGAATCCGCTACGCTCATTGTGTTGGGGTTTAGTATATTGTCGTTGAAATCAAGATAACTCAACTATGGTTACGATTAAACTATTTAGACAATGGTAACATTCCGAACGCTTGAACATATTCAGTTGCATTTGGCCGAAACTTCTAGGCCAAATGCTTCTTTAATTGATATTTCCCATATGGCATTCCAGTCAGAAGAGCTTGAGCCTACCTTATATATTGATGGAGGAAGTAGCTTTTTAAAACTAGGTAGATGGTCGATAAAAGCCTCTGAATTCGTTGTCCAGACGGTGTCATGGGAAGAGGGGGAGGAAGCGTTGAGCGGAATTTTCCAGCAATTTTTGAGCGACGGTACTGAATATATAGTGGCAAGTTTAGTTTATGCCCCTTCCAAAGAACGTTTGAACGAGCTATTTAGAATATTGGGAGAGCAGTATGATTTTGAGGTGGTTTGGCTTGATCACGGTTCCATAGAAGGTTTAGATCTTTGCATTAATTATAGCCCTGTGAATAGTTTGGGTTTGGACCGGTTAATTGCCGCATATGGAGCGCATGCATTTTGTCTAGGATCGGTGGTTGTGGTGGATTTAGGTAGTGCGGTTACGGTGGATTCTTTGACACAGACTCAGTTTGATGGGGGTGTTATCGCTCCCGGCTTAAAAGCGGTACAAGCTGGTATGCAGCAAATAACTCCTCATTTACCTATTCCATATACTCAGAAAACCTCCGAATTTCCTCCAAAAAGTACTCAGAACGCCCTTTGGTGGGGGCAATATGCTTTTTGGGTAGCAGGAATTGAAGGAATGATTTTAGAAGTCGCTCGGGCAGCAAACACCCAAGAAATTATCCTTACGGGTGGAGATGCAATTTGGTTCTTTGATCAGGTAGTTAATAAAAGGCGGGAAGATTGGCCCGTACAGGACGCCGCCGTTAGATTCAATGTCGGAATGCAGAAAGACCACTCTTTGGAAGGTATGAAGGTGGTGGTGCGCCCTCATTTGGTGCTTGAAGGACTTCGGTATCTAAGCCGGAGGAACTGTTTTTAAAAAGAACCAGCTAAATGAACCTTTTACATCAATTAGCTAAGCGAACTACTGTCAAGTTGCCTGTGGATCATTGAAATAAGCATCTCTTGAGCGACCTGGTTTTTTCCGCCATGTGGTATGATTACATCCGCATATCGCTTACTGGGTTCTACAAATTTTAAGTGCATAGGTCGTACAAAGGTTTCATACTGGAGTAATACGCTTTCTAAGTCTCGTTTACGTTCGCTAATGTCCCGTTGAATACGCCGTAGCAGACGTACATCGTCATCGGTGTCTACAAAAATTTTAACGTCCATCAGCTCTCGTAGTTCTGGTTCACTAAAAATGAGAATTCCATCGATCAAAATGACGGGTGTGGGCTGAACTTCTAGATGAACTTCTCTACGAATGTGTTCAGCGAAATTATATTGAGGAACATGCACAGGGTAACCCTCCAGAAGGGCTCGGAGGTGCCGGATTAGCAGGTCTGTCTCGAGAGAAGCAGGGTGATCGAAGTTTTGCTGAAGCCGATTCTCAAAGGGCATATGCTTTAAATCTCGGTAGTAGGAATCATGTTCGATTCGAAGAATATTTTGCTGGCCAAAATGATCACAAATCAGATTCACAACAGTGGTTTTACCTGATCCACTTCCTCCGGCTACCCCGATTACCAAGGCATTAGTTTTGGTTTTTTTCATACTCTAGTTTGTAATCGCGAATGGCTCTGAAAATGGCTGAGGCAATAATTGACTGGCCATAATCACTGGTTAAAAATCGTTGTTCGGCGGGGTTGCTCAAAAAACCTGTCTCGACGAGTACGGCGGGCATGGAGGCTTGATAAAGTACCACAAAACCAGCCTGTTTTACCCCTCTAGATTTACGATTTGCCCGAGTTCTAAATTGATCTTCGATCATATAAGCGATTCGTTCGCTCGTAGCGATGTAGCCAGAATGGGCGAGTTCGTAAATAAGAAGATCTTCTTCGGTTAGATTAAATAGCTCGTCACTGTGGTTGGTGAATACCGAGTTTTCCCGTTTCATCACTTCAAACGCAGCATCGCTTCGGTGTAATCCAAGGAAAAAAACGGAGCTTCCGTACACAGAGGAAGAAGTCCAACCATCGGCATGAATAGACACAAAGAGATCACCCTCTGCGCGGTTGGCAATGGAGCCTCGTTCCTCAAGATCTACATAGCGATCGGTTTCGCGGGTGTAAATAATCTTCACATCGGGTAGGAATTCCTCGATATAGCTCCCTAGCTTTTTTGATATGGAGAGAACCACGTCTTTTTCTCGGGCATTACGATAGCCTACATTTCCAGGGTCATCTCCTCCATGTCCAGGATCAATGATTACCGTATCAAACCGGAGTTTACCTTTAACTTGCTCATATTCTTGATCTAGGTTCGCAGGGCTAGGCGCTGCCGGAGCAAGTATATCGAGCGCATTATCTGGATTAATACTTAGGTACCAATTTCGAGCAAGAAATTGCTGCGTAAACACATCTACTTCTCTAGGGGTTGAATAGGTCAATGCCACCAATAAGTCTTGACTCTGCATATCAGAATAAGCATTACTAATGACTTTTAGTTGTTGACCTAGGTAGATATCCACCCCGTAGCTATTCTCGAGCTGGTAAAGCCGAACCTCTTGAACATCTTCGTTATAGGTAGGGAATTGTATGCCTAGGGTGTCGATATTGGAGTGAAATAATTCGAGTTGGATTAAATCGGAAGCTGGTTGAATCAACGAAAATGAATCCAAACGGGTCGATTGATGAAAGCGGATTACATACCCTAATCCATCGCCTCTTGGTGCGAATGATATTCGTTCCATGTGCACTGTATCTTCGACAGAGGTAGAAATTCCATTCTCAGTTTGTTCAAAAGCTAGTGATTCTTCACCAAATCCACCCATAGTTCGATTAAAAGATGGATGGTTAGCTTGAACGTTAAAATTGCTAAACAAAAATACCACAGCTACAAGAAGGGGTAGAGTAAACCGCCACAAAAAATTCTTGTACGACAAGAAGATTGGTAGAGTTGATTCAGAAAAAAAAGGTAAAGGCCGATTTGGGTCCATGTGTATTTGGGCAAATAGCACTATAAAATGATGAATAAGATACTATTTTTATGTGTTTTCAGAAAACCAAACTTAGGTATTTCCAGTGAGCTTAGGCCATTTAGCAGTAACTCTTTTGAGCTAATTGATTAACTAACGAGCGTACAGTAGGTAAATTATTGGGCGTTTATTCCATTTTGAGGGATCATAATCGGGATGTTTCTGCATTTTTTTCCACTCATCAACTGGTTTGGAGATGATTTCCTCACTATCTAAACTTAGATCACATGCCACACAAAGGCGGGTATCATGCTTACATTGCGAAAGAATGCGTGTGATCATTGACGTATTTCGATAGGGTGTTTCCATGAAAATTTGAGAGATATCGTGCCGTTTAGACTGCCCTTCGAGTTCCTGAATCTTTTGACTACTGGCCTTATCATCCATGGGTAAATATCCGTGAAATTGAAATTGCTGACCGTTAAACCCTGAGCCCATTAAGGCCAGAAAGATGGAGGAAGGGCCTACTAAAGGTCGTACTGGGATATGATATTTGTGAGCTAACTCCACTAGGCGAGCCCCAGGATCGGCAATCGCTGGAAGTCCTGCTTCGGATAAAACCCCGGCATTTTTGCCTTTTTTTAAGGGTTTAATGTATTCAAGAAGGTCAATATCAGATGTTTTTTTGGTCAGTGGATAAAACTCAATCTTAAACTCAGGGACCGTGTCACCCACCCACTGTAAAAAACGTGTAGCATTTTGAATATTTTCGACGATAAGCACATCTAAATGGCGAATAATTTGCAGTACTTCTTCTGGATGCGTAGCATTTCCGTTGGTTTTACCCAAGGTATTGGGCAAGAGATAAAGCGTTCCAGGAGTTGTCATAGGTTAGGGGAGGTCTTTGATGCAAAATTATTAGCCGCGAAATTACACTCGTTCAATCTGAATATTGGTATCATTTCGGGTTGATGTGCGAACGTATTTAGTGGCAAAAATAGCAGCAGTAAAGGTGATAATGAATCCTATGAGTGCAATAATAGCATTTAAGAATGAGGTGCTTCTCTGAAGTTCATAGGTTGGAATCATCACAATGGGTTGCCAACTTTCTTCTAGGTACCGGATAGGGATTACCTGAGTATCAATAACTCGCTGAGCCATTTGAATAGATAGGGAGAGCTTACGTTCGGCTTGGGTGCCATCTGGTAGGGGAAATTCGATAACCACATATCCGTTACTTTGGGCAGCGATTTGTTTAATGTCGAAATCGGTTACATCAGCCGCTATACTAACCCCTTGTTCATAGGTTTGAACGGTTCCAATGTGTACGGTGACTTGTTGTAGAGTGATAAAGCCCATGTAGAGGGGTAAAATCCAAAAAAAGTAGAGTAAGCGGCGGATCATAAGGCGATTTTTGTAGTTTGAAAAAGGGCGGGATCCCAGATCAACCGCTGTTGAAAATCTTCTTGCATGTGGTTAGCCGACATATGGTGCCAAAACGCCACCGGTAATTCATCGAAAAGAACCACTTGAATACGACGTTCACCGGTATAAATGGATGTACCAAAATCCACCCCGCTTAACAGGCCCATTCGGCTGTCGTAGTGTGCATGATAAGACTCAAAACTTCTGGCCACCGTAGTAGAACCATTGGGCCAACCCAAGGCATTTAAAATATGAGTTTGAAGTTCTGTGTCGAGCCGATCATCGAGCAAGAGGTAACGCATTATTTGAGCTAATTCGGACGCCGTAGTCTGTGGAAAAAGAGCAAGGGCATCTCGTTCTTGCATAAAATTTTGGTTAATTCGATTCGCTTTAAATGCAGCTTGAACAGATGCAAACCACTCAGGATCGGCTGTTTTTTGGTAAAAATCTTCTAGTGATTTAGAGTGAAAGAGGGCTCGCTGAGTAGAGTCTATGCGAAGAGAATCTTGTTTTGGGCTAAATACCGGTACATAAGAAGCAGGCTCTGCAATGGCCATGTACAAGGCAGCGTTAGGAAGTGGTAATTCGGTAACCTTGAGGTCTAGGGAGTCTCTGAGTTCCTTCAATCCTGTTTCTAGTGCGGTAACTCCAAGCTTTGCCCATAGAAAATCGGCCAACACCAAGTCATTAAACTCCACCATGGCATGCACAGCATCTTCTAAGGTAAAGTATAGACTTTCTTCGGTAACCAATCGTTCAACAGCCCCATCGTGTGCATTCTGGCTTATCAGCGGTAGTCGAAATTTAGATATTTCTTCTAGGCCTAATTCTTCGTTGGGATCTAGTTGAGAAGACTCAACAGCCTGAGCATAGGCGTACAATAGGATGAGATTGCCTAGGGAACCCATGGTTCGGGGGCGGTTTTCTTGGTAATAAAGACTGGAATCGGGCCGGTCAATAGAAATAGAAACCAAACTCACATGTTCTGGTTTGTTGCCTATGAAGCGGGTTAAATCGACCAGTGAGTAGGTGTTAGCAACGTACTCACTCCCTTCGGACATCCCTTCCGCATTCTGAAAAAGAGTCTTAAAGGCGGTGAAATTTGGGATAATGGCCATTGCATAAATGACAATAGCCACCGCTACAAAACTGGAAAAAAATAGGAGCGCTCGTTTCAAGGATATTCTGGATGATGAATGATTTACGTCGAACTCAACCTACTACCTGTACTCTAGTTAGATTGAAGAGTAAAGTTAATAAATTAATCGCATAATTTCGGCAGTTGCATACGCTCCATAGGTGCCTAGAGCGTAGCCAAGGACGGCTAGTAGAACTCCAACGGGTGCCAGTGCTGGATGAAAGGCAGAGGCGACTATAGGTGCGGAAGCAGCCCCGCCTACATTTGCCTGACTCCCAACGGCTACAAAAAACAGGGGTGCTTTTATGAGTTTTGCCACGATAAGCAGTAGTGCCACGTGCATTAAAATCCAAATTAAACCAATTAGAAAAAATCCTGGCGCTTCACAGAAGGCCATTAAGTCCATTTTCAGACCAATAGTCATAACCAAAATATAGAGGAATAAACTTCCAACTTTGGATGCTCCAGCACCTTCTAGGGTGCGTAATTTGGTGAAAGACACTAATAACCCACCGGTGGTTGCGGTGACAACAATCCAGAAAAAGGCAGAGTCTAAACTAAATTCGCGTAGTTTTGGTGCATTCTCAGTTATCCAAGGGGCTAGGTTATCACCAATGATGTGCCCAATGGCTGTTATCCCAAACGCAACAGCGAGTATACTCATGAGATCTGACAAACTTGGAATTCGTTTAATTTTGTCCTGATAGTCTTGCACTTGCTCACGCAAATGGGTGATGGCGCTGGTATTGGATCCTAGCCATTGATCTACTTTGGTTGCCATACTTGCTCCATAAAGCAAAAAGGCCAGCCATAAATTGGCCATGATGATATCAACCGTTACCATTGCAGAAAATAAACTTGAGCTGGGTTGATACACTTCTAGCATAGCTGTTTGGTTGGCACCTCCACCAATCCAACTTCCAGCTACCGTGGCTAAGCCTCTCCAAATTTCGTTATCCGGACTACTAGCCTCAAGTATGCTCGGATCTAAGGCACCTACAATAAGCATGGCCAAGGGTCCGCCAATAACGATACCTATGGTACCCGTTAAAAACATGGCAATAGCTTTCCATCCCAGTCCTTGAACCGCCTTAAGATCAATGCTAAGGGTTAACAGCACAAGAGAAGCAGGTAATAAATAACGTGAAGCCACGTAGTAGAGCTGAGAACTACTGGGGTCAATCCATCCAAGGGTTGAGTATATCGAAGGGATAAAGTAACACAACAACAAGGAGGGCACAAAGGTGTAGAATCTTTTCCAAAACGGAAGTGAGCTGTTGGCGGTGGCAAAAATACCTGCCAAAGTGATCATTAATAATCCAAAAGCAATGGCGTCGTTGGTGATTAATGGCATATTCTACAAAAGTTAAAATCTGGTTTAGCGATGAGCATGCTCAAATGTTGACTGGTTTACGTACTCATCGCGAGTGAAATATATAAATAAAGGATGTCTATTAACATGAAGCTCCGTATTTTATGACCGCTCAATCACTCATTAACATATTATGATTGTTTCAAAATTCGGAGGAACTAGTGTTGGGTCCTACGAAGCCATGTCGCGAAGTGCGAATATTATTGCGGATAATCCCCAGCGTAATTGGGTGGTCATTAGTGCCACCTCTGGAACGACAAACGAATTGCTACGTATGTGCAGTCTTCCTTTAAACATGGATGAAGGGGATGGTTTACTTGAGCAGATTTCACGACGGCATTTGGACATCGCTTCTCAATGTAGCTTCAAAAAAGAGGCAACCAAAGCGGTTGAAGAATGTATGTGTAATCTTTTAGCACATCTAAGCAAACAGCAAACTAGCAACAAGCAAAGCGAAACCGAATGGATTGATAACTTGTTGGCCTTCGGAGAAAATTTATCTACTCAACTCTTCGCTTGGGTACTTCGTGAAAAAAACTTGGATGTTCAGCTAGAGTGGGCAGGCGATTTCATATGCACAGACTCTCGGTTTGGATCTGCAGAGGTTGACTTAGAAGCGACCTTTGCAAAATTATGGCATTTTTTAAGCTCAAATGAAGGTTTTAGAAGCGATCATAAGCCAGGTAAGGTGCTTTTGACACAAGGGTTTATTGGGGCCGATGTTGAGGGCCGAACAACCACCCTAGGACGAGGTGGAAGTGATTATTCAGCGGCGTTGTTTGCGGAGGCCTTAGGGGCTGAATGTTTAGAAATTTGGACCGATGTGGCAGGTATTTATACCACGGACCCTAGGGTAGTGCCCACCGCACATGCCATCGATGAAATCAGTTTCGATGAAGCCGCAGAGCTATCTACTTTTGGGGGTAAAGTGTTGCATCCGGCAACGATGAAGCTGGTGAGAAGAGCTAACATTCCAGTTAGAGTGGCTTCCAGTATGGAGCCTGAATTATCTGGGACAAAAATTGTCACAGGACCATTAAACCGACCCGTGGTACGAACATTGTCGGTTCGCCAAGAGCAAACACTCATGACCTTACACAGCTTGGAGATGTTGCACCAACCTGGCTTTTTAGCCAAAGTATTTTCAATACTCTCAGAGCACAGAATTTCGGTCGATTTGGTAACTACTTCTGAGGTGAGTGTTTCATTAACCCTAGATACCGCACATAAAGCTTCCAACAAGGTCGAACTTTCCGAGGCAGTACTGCGTGCATTAAATGACTTTTGTGATGTGGAAGTTGAATACAATTTAGCTCTTGTGGCGGTCATCGGGAATGCGATGAATCAAACATCGGGGATAAGTGGACAACTTTTTAGTACTTTGAAGGACTACAATATTCGACTAGTTTGTCATGGGGCATCGGCTAACAATGTGTGTTTTTTGGTGCAAGAATCCGATGCAGAAGCAGTCGTTCAAACCCTACATCAAAGTTTTATAGGATAGAATGGAAACTTTTGCGGTCATTGGAAACGGAAAAACAGGCGGCTACGTAGTCCAGGCGTTAGGCAATCGCTGTCTGGCTGTATTTGGTCGCTCCAAGCCCATTCAGCCTGAAAATTTTCCTTTGGTTGACGCAATTATAGCTTTTGTGCCAGGTCCAGCCGTTCAATCTCTAATTCCTATCCTCATGGAAATAGATAAGCCAGTGGTTTGGGGGAGTACAGGCTTCGAATGGTCATCCGATATGGATGAGCAACTCAAGAAACGTGGGCTGAAGTGGGTGCATGGGCAAAATTTTAGTATAGGGATGCAGGTGATTCGACGAGCACTACAGTCTATGTCTACGGACTTGGCGCGGTTAGATCAGGCAAGCGTACATATTAAGGATATCCATCATACCGAAAAGTTAGATGCACCCAGTGGTACCGCATTAAAATGGCAGCAATGGCTTGGTAAGGAATATCCTATCAGCTCCGAGCGAGTGGGTGATGTACGTGGAATACATGAGTTACACATCGAAACCGCTGGAGAGCAAATGAATGTGCGGCATCAAGCCAAGGATCGTTCTGTCTTTGCGTCTGGGGCTATTTGGGCTGCGGAACAATTATGCGATTTCGATGAAAATGGATTACTTACATTTGAATATTTATTTGATAAGGTGAATGAACATGGCATATAGTGTGAATGAATTGCAAAAAATTCCCATCTGGACGGCGCTAATAACACCGTTTTTTGAGGACGGGCGCATTAATTTTGAAACACTGGAGCAACTGGTAATGACTCAGTCAAAAGCCGGAAACGGATTGCTGCTTTTAGGGAGTACAGGCGAGGGTTTAAACATCACACTAGAGCATAAAAAGGCGGTGATTAGTTTTTGTACCCGATTGAATATAGAAGTACCCATTATGGCGGGTTTGGGCGGGTTTTTACTAGAAGAGCAGCTCCATTTTATGCACTACTGTGATGGAGAAGGAATTGATGCTTTCTTGCTAGTTGCTCCTATTTATGCAAAACCCAAAAAAGAAGGACAACTGGCTTGGTTTTCTCATCTGATGAAAGCCACCAAAACCCCTTGTATGTTGTATAACGTACCATCTAGGACAGGTACTCACATGGACCCAGAGGTACCTGCCCACATATTTACTACCTTTCCACATTATCTAGGGCTAAAGGAAGCTAGTGGGAATTTAGATCATGTTAGAGCTTTTAAGGCCGCGGCACCTAAAGGTCCTTTGTACTGTGGAGATGATAATTTGATTAAAGAATTTGTAGCCTTAGGAGCGATTGGTCACGTATCCGTTGCCTCAAATGTATGGCCAGAAAAAACGCGTCACTACTGGAAACTTTGCACCCTAGACTCATCGAAATTACTAAAAGAGTGGGTTCCAATCGTGGACACTTTGTTTCATGCGCCCAGCCCAATACCCGCGAAAGTCATTATGCAGTATAAAGGTCAGATTCCATCAGCACACGTTCGCCTACCCTTAGACATCAACGATTTACAACCAGAAACTCTAGAAAACCTTATTGAGGCTGATAAGGTACTTCAACACTGGGAGTCATAACCATATAAGTTAAGAATCATGAATTATGAAGAAATTTTAGATGCACTAGAAACTGGAAGTATGCGGGCAGCATCACCGAGTAAGGATGGATGGGTGGTAAATATTGAAGTTAAGCAGGCTATACTGCAATCTTTTAAAGAGGGAGTGAATACCTCTTATGAAGGGGTTTACGAGGGCTTCGTAGACAAGCACAATTTACCCCCCCGATACTTTAACCTAGAAGATCAGGTTCGGCTTGTTCCCGGCGGTTCTTCGGTGCGTCGAGGAGCCTATTTAGCGCCCTCCGTAATCATCATGCCCCCGGCATACATTAACGTAGGAGCCTATGTAGGTGAGGGTTCCATGGTCGATTCCCACGCCTTGGTAGGTTCGTGTGCACAGGTAGGAAAAGGCGTTCATTTATCTGCGGCTGTGCAACTTGGGGGAGTCTTAGAACCCATTGGTATGAAACCAGTTATCATAGAGGATGAATGTTTTATTGGCGCTGGAGTATGTATTGTTGAAGGGATTCTGGTTCAGAAAAGAGCCATTATTGCCCCAGGTGTGATTCTCTCAAAATCTATTCCCGTTTACGATGCGGTTAAAGAGAAAATACGGCCAAGGGGTGCGGCCATTCCTGAAGGAGCGGTTGTCATACCGGGCTCCCGTCCCATGAAAGGTGATTGGGCTAACTCACAAGGGCTTAGCATGCAGTGTCCCATCATTGTCAAATATCGAGATAGTTCAACTGACGCATCCACTGAACTAGAGCAGGCACTCAGGTAAGGCTTTCGGTATCCTACATATCTCCCCGGGTTCATTCGTGACTACCTGGATTATTGTGTATAACTCGACTATTCATTTTTTTGGTGTGCACTGAGAAAGTATAAAGAGACACTAAGCAGTCAAAGGAAGTAAAAAAATATGCTCGAAATCCAGGTCTAGTTCTTCTAATAAGGGTGCTGTGAATTCTTCGATTTCCTGCTCTGAGTAGTCCTCTAAGCCCTCTAAATAGACATATAAGGAGTTGTTGAGATCGTCAATGCGATAGTTGGCATCGCTTGACTCAAAACTATCTTTAAGCGCTGCTACAAGCAGATCAACATCCTGCTCAAAGGATTGGTACTCGTGTTCTTCTTTTGTTTGCATGGCGTAATTATTATTTTCGATAAAATACTTCACAAAGGCTCCATGAACAAGCACTTTAAACAAATTTATGAACTCTCACACGAACCTGTCCGTCGGGTTATTGGTCTCATGTCAGGCACCTCATTAGATGGCCTAGATATTGCCTATTGTTATTGTTCCAAGCAGGGATTAGAAGTGAAAGAACACCTTACGGTACCCTACGATGAAAAAATACGATCCCTATTGGTATCGGTTCAGTCTAAGGAACAAGTCCCACTAAGTACCTTGTGCATTTTGCATACCAAGCTAGCTCATAACTATGCGGCCTTTATCAAGATGGCATTTAAAAAATGGAATCTTAGCAATACAGATGTTGATTTCATTGGTTCTCACGGACAAACCGTATATCATTTTCCTACCAAAGAGCGAACAGCAACCCTACAAATAGTCGATGGGGATCAGCTAGCCGTTGCAACAGGACTACCTGTAATTTCCGATTTCCGGCAAAAACACACGGCAGTGGGAGGGGAGGGAGCTCCTTTGGTTTCTTTGATGGACGAGGGGTTGTTTCGGGATGCTAAAATATCTCGCATGCTGTTGAACTTAGGGGGTATTGCTAATCTGAGTTGGTTGCCTTCAATCAACTCCGGATTGGAGGTGGTGAGTAGCGACACAGGACCCGCTAATACTCTTATAAACGAAGCCTTGGTCCTTTATTTTGGTAAAGAGTACGATGAAGATGGGGCGGTTGCCAGGCAAGGCATAGTGAATAAAGAGTTTGTCAAAGCCTTATTGCAAGACGATTTCTTCAAAGAAAATTTTCCTAAAACCACAGGACAAGAGATATTCAATTTAGGCTATATACATCATCAAATGGATAGTTTTGGGGTGCATCTTCAACCCAAAGATTTAGTTGCAACCCTCACCCAGTTTACCATAGATAGCGTGGCGTTGGCTATGAAAAAAATAAGTAATCATAGTCCTTTTGAATGGTATGTGAGTGGAGGCGGGCTTTATAATAAGGTGATTATGGAAGGTTTAAGAGCCTACTTTCCAGCACATCCACAGCGATATTTTGAGGAACTCGGGCTTCCTCCAGATGCAAAAGAAGCGGCGCTTGTCGCTTTTTTAGCCGATGCTATGATTATGGGTAAAACGTTTTATGTAAACGATCGAGATGTTTCCTTGGGTAAGCTTTCGTTGGCCATTTAAAGAGCTAAAAACATACTCATTATTCCCTGAGCAGATTCGGACTGGCTGATTGTGTATGTGCTAAGACCAACAAGTAGTGTATATATACCGAGCGACCAAAATAGATATCGTTCCCCACCTCTAAAGGTTTCTTTAGTACCTTGAATCGCTGAAAGAACAAAGCCAATCCACCACGTCAGTATGACCAAATAAAGAATGGTTATCCCATAGACTATTGAAAATTGGTTTACAAAGGCAATAAAAATAAGTAGCAACAAGATCAGGTTTAGATGAATATTCCAACTATATACAACGAAGATTTGTCGCATCGTTCGAAAGCCGCTTTTGGGAATTCGAAGTATCAGTAATTCAGCGAATTGTGTTGCGAGTAGTATAAAACTTAATAGTCCCCAAAATAAAAAGGTGTTCGGGATAAGTTTTGTTTGACCCACTAAAAAATGCCCCAGGTAGGCCCAATCTAAAGCGGTCCCATTACTCAGGCCCCAAATCACACAACTCAGACTTACAATACCTGCACGTATCACAAATAATAGTAAGCCAATAGGGGCGTATCGTTCAGAGTAACGCAGCATATCGTCTATCAGAAAGCTATAATTTGTGAAATATCGGGTGGGCGTTTGCCTATAGACTTGAGATTGTTGATATAACCCTGAGAAGAACAAAATAAGGACCACCATGAAGGGCTTGCTCCAATGTGTACTCACCTGGCCCAATTTTTCAGCTGGCTCTGCCAACATAAAATCTCCTGTGTCATTCCAAAATACAAAACTTTGTTCCAAGCTTGGATGTGCTAAGAAAGCCTCATCCAGCCAAGTTGAAGTAAACCAAATAACTTGTGCGTCTGAATTAGATCGGAATGCTTTTTCTAACTGTTCTAGATTATCCCACCTAAACGGCGAATCAAAAACATAGTCCATTGAAACCCAGTGGTTTATCGTGCTATCAGCAGTAAAACTTGGAGAGGTATTACCTTTAAATTCGGGCACAACATAAAACAATTCACCCGGGTTGAATTGTTTTAGAGTTTTAGTTATTCGCGCCCAACGTTGACTAAATAGACTATCTTGAAAAGGACTAAAGCGATGCATAAGGTGGCCAGTTATTGAGGGCTGTTGTCTTGCCAGCATCATGCCGGAGGCGTAGTGATTGAGCAACGAATCTTGCTGCCTCTCAAGATTGTAGGCATCTAGAAACTGAACACCATAATCGATCACTAGATTTCCATCCCATTGATTTGCAAGGGTAGATAGTGTATTACCCTCTGAGAGTATTTCAAGCGGAAAAATCAGCGTTTCAATGCCTAAAACGTGCAGCATGGAAAGATTAGAGTCAGGATTGTTAGGAGTCCATTGGACCTTACCCACTTCATAGGATACCCAAAGCCCTAGTTCCTGAGCCCTACTGCTGGTGCTTTGAAAGCCGATTATTAAGGTGGTGACAAATAAAAAGACCACTCGAAAAAAAGCATTCTTACTGAAGGAAAATGGCCGTAATTTGATCAGCCGAAAGAAATTGGTGAAATGCAGGTTGGCACGCATAATTCCGTTTAGGCCTCCAAGATGGCCGAATAATACGCTCCGAGACTGGTCCTGGCTATGGGTTTCGCAATGAGTGTGGCAGAAGTAGCTTCGGTGATTTCTACTTCCACATAGTCGCCTTTTTCAAATTCTTTACGATCAAAGACAGCTATTTTGTTTGTATCGGTTCGACCACTCATTTGCTGCTCAGAACGTTTTGATGTACCCTCAACCAACACCACATGCCGCTGTCCAATTTCATCATGGTTGCGTCTATGTTGTATGGACATTTGTTGACTTATTATTTCGGATAAACGACGTTTTTTTACTTCTTCTGGGACATCGTCCTCAAACTTTCTGTACGCCAAGGTCCTCTCGCGTTCTGAGTACGCAAACATGTAGGCTAGATCGTACTCAACTTCTCGCATGAGTGATAATGTCTGCTGATGTTCTTCTTCGGTTTCTCCACAAAAGCCGGCAATAATATCGGTAGAAAGTGAGAGCCCGGGAATAATTCCTTTCATTTTTTCGATGAGCTGAAGATACTGATCACGAGTATAGGGTCGGCGCATGCGTTCTAACATACTGTCGCTTCCTGCCTGGGCTGGGATATGAATATAATTGCAAAGGTTTGGCTTTTCTGCTATGAGATGAAGTAGCTCGTCAGGGAAATCTTTTGGATGGGGTGATGAGAATCGGAACCTCATTTCAGGATCTACTAGACTGGCTTTGTCCATCAGGGTACTAAAACTATAACTTCTGTCTTTGTAGGAGTTTACATTTTGACCCAATAACGTTACTTCTTTATAGCCTTGATCAGAAAGTTGTTGAATTTCGTTCAGTATACTTTCTAAGGGCCTACTTCGTTCTCGACCACGAGTAAAGGGTACGACGCAAAATGAGCACATATTATCGCAACCACGCATGATAGAAACAAAAGCACTAACGCCATTCCCAGTAGTACGTATCGGTGCTATATCGGCATAGGTCTCTTCAAGTGAAAGTAATACGTTTACCGCCTTTCGACCGTCTTCCACTTCCTCGATAAGCCGGGGGATATCTCTGTAAGCATCTGGGCCAACCACAATATCTACCAACTGTTCTTCTTCGATAATCTGGTCCTTAATTCGTTCGGCCATACACCCTAATACTCCGACCGTGAGCGATTTATTTTGCGCTTTAAATCCTCTAAACTCTTTTAAACGGTTCCATACTTTTGTTTCAGCGTTTTCACGTATGGAACAGGTGTTCACTAAAATAATATCAGCAAGTTTAGCATCGCTAACTGGATTCATTCCCTTTTCTAGCAAAATGGCATTCACGATCTCAGAATCTGCAAAATTCATCTGGCAGCCATACGTCTCTATGTAGAAGGATTTTGTTTTTATATCAGTTTGATTTTTTTTCACTTACAAGGAGTTAAATGTGGAGACAAAAGTGGGGGTAAAGTATTAAAATATCTCTTTATAATAGTGTTTTAAAGTTGTGTGGGGACAAACTCTAAAACAAAAAAGGTTAAAAATGTCTGTCCCCATATCTAAAAGATAAAAAAAATGAGTGGTTTAACACCAACTCTATTTTTTGTTCATAACTCTCTTTAATACCCTTTAATGACTCATTATTTTGGGGGTTCGAGTCCCCTCTCTCGTACTTTTTGTCTTCATAAAGAAAAAAAGACGTTATGGGATTAAATATTTCATGGAAACTAGCAACTAAATTCATGTAATTTTAATATATGTTAAAAGATTATTTTTGTAAATATCATAGACACTATATATAATACAAAGTGTCATATAAGACTCTTAATTCAGTTAAAATTTAAAAACAAAACGATTTTATATCGTCAGTTAATGGAAAGTAGAAATGTTTTCTGTATATAAGTTAAAGCCAGTATTTCAGAAATTACTTCAACCTATATTGTATGCATTCTATAAGATGGGGGTAACCGCCAATCAACTGACTATAAGTGCAATTTTTCTATCCTGTTTAATGGGATTTGGGTTTTTAACATATCATACACATTATCAAAGTATTTTAATTATTCCTTTTGGACTGTTTTTAAGAATGGCATTAAATGCATTGGATGGGATGATGGCAAGGCAATATAATATGCAGAGTCAGCTTGGCGAAATATTAAATGAGATGGGAGATGTGATTTCTGATATGGCTATAATTTTTCCATTTGTAATATTACCCGGAATAAATCCAGTTATAATAATATTGTTTGGCGTACTGGCTATCCTTAATGAGTTTGCTGGTATTTTAAGTAAAGCATTAGGGAAAGAAAGAAGGTATGATGGTCCAATGGGGAAAAGCGATAGGGCCCTAGTAATTGGTATTTTCTGTTTAGTATTTTTCTTTTGGAGAGATGTAATTTATTATAGTGATTGGATTTTTGGGGCTGCTAGTGCTTTGGTACTTGTGAGTACAATTATACGATTGCAAAAAGCCTTATAATGGATATTTTTGGATACTATATACCAATTGAGTTGCTCTTTATATTATGTGTTATATTTGGAGTCCTTATTATCTGCTCATCTATATTTGGTTTCATTTCTCTTATGAATAAAAGTGATTCCGTTTCAGAGTTAGTTGTGAGAACTAATTCTTGGTGGAAAATAGCCATTGGAATTACTGTTGTCGCAACGGCCCCAGCAATAATTGGTACAATAGTTTTAGCATACGTGGTATTTGTTGCATTACGTGAAATGCTATCCATAATACCATTGAGAACTGCAGATAGAATTGTTTTGGTTGCATCATATTTTGCTATACCAATTCAATTTTATTTAGCATACAAAAATTATTATTACCTATTTCAAATCTTTATACCATTGGTCATGTTTGTATGCGTGTCCATTATTCTTGTTTTAACAGGAGAAACTAATCGTATAGGTAGATCTATGGCAATTATACCAACCATACTGATCTTAACGGTATATATGCCGAGTCATATGGTTTTATTGTTTCATGTAAATGTACCAGAGTTTACCGTAGGCGCTGGTGGGTTAATTGTATTTCTAATAATAATTACTGCCTCTAATGATATATTTCAATTTACCTGGGGAAAGTTGCTTGGAAAACGAAAAATTTTACCCAAAATTAGTCCCAATAAAACATGGGCAGGATTTATTGGCGGAGTAATTACATCAAGTCTATTAGGGATTGTACTTAGTTTTTTAACACCCTTAAATTATATTGAGTGTTTTTATGTTGGTTTATCTCTAGGCATAATTGGTTTTATTGGAGATTCGATTATTTCAGCTGTCAAAAGAGATCTAAAAATTAAAGATACAGATGACCTAATTCCTGGGCACGGAGGCGCAATGGACAGGTTAGATTCGATCGTACTTACAACTCCAGCATTTTACTATTTACTTATCTTTTTTATTGAAAACTAAATGAAAAATATATTTGTAAGCTTCATTTATACCATTCTTGTAAGGCCTTGGCTAACCTTTATCATTGGAGTTAGTTTTCATAACATTAAACCTCTAAAAGATGCTAATCAATTTATAATTGTGGCCAATCATAACAGTCATTTCGATACAGTGTCTATAATGGCAGCTTTACCATCTAATAAGCGCAAAAATACATGTGCAGTGGCTTCTGGAGACTATTTTGGAAAATCTCCGTTCACTGTTACTTTAATGAAATTATTTTTTAATGCTATTTTAATCACCAAAAAAACAAAGCCTGGACATCTTTCTAATCTAGAATTATTAGATCAAAGAATAAAAGAAGGGAAATCTCTAATCATGTACCCAGAAGGCAGTAGAGGAAATCCAGGCACCATTTCCAGCTTCAAAAAAGGGATTGCTAAATTATTGAAAGAAAACCCATCGGTACCCTTTATACCTGTTTATTTAGATGGTTTTGGTAGAGTTCTTCCTAAGAATAAAATTCTTATAGTACCTTTGATATGTAAAGTTAGATTTGGATCACCACTGTTTGCGACAACCAATGATACTAAAACCACTTTAGAAGAAGTGAAAAAAGAAATTTTAAATTTAAAGCAAAAAAATGAAAGGGATAGAAATCAGTTTGATTTCTATTAACCATTTATGAATACTTCTATTGTATCAGTCATTTATTTCATCATCGCCGCAATGTTTGGCGCATTAGGACAATACTTATATAAGGCTGGTGCTGAAAGTTCTAGCGGTACTCTTTTTAGTTATCTAACTAATCTAAAACTTATTGGTGGTGTATTATGTTATATTACAGTAATGATATTATTTGTGGCTGCATTTAAAAAAGGAGGTTCCTTAACAGTACTCTACCCAATTTATGCAACTACTTTTATATGGGCTGCTTTAATCGCATTATTAGCTTATGGTACACCAATAAAAATAATTAATTTAGTAGGCATGTTATTAATGATAGGTGGAATGTATTTAATGGGTAAATAACTCTGAAATGAACATCTTTTATCATTATGAAGCTATATAAGCTTATTTTTCCTTTAATTTTTGTATCAGGATGCATTAGTTCAAATGTGCTAGATTCTCACACATCTCCTAAAAGCAAGAGGAGTGTAATAGCTATTCAAAAAGGTGAAATTTCTTACTCAGAAAAAGAAGCATTAATCATTCTTCCAGGAATAGGAGACTCTAAAAAAGGAAGAAGACACCAGAAAAAATATTTTGAGAATGTAGGTTATGATCTATACATACCAGACTATATTGATAGAAGATCGTATGAAGGAACAATAGATAGGTTTACTAAATTATATGATGAATATCGGCTTGAAGAGTATAAAAAAGTACATATTTTTTCATATATCCTAGGTTCCTATGTCCTTAATGAATTTATCAATGAATCAGGAAAAAAAAACATAAAAACTATTGTATATAATAGAAGTCCTTTACAGGAACGAGCTCCTCGTGTAGTTGTAGAAACTTTTCCGTTGTTAACAAAGATTTTTGCTGGTAAAGTTCTTCATGACTTTAGTAAAGTAATTTACAAACCAATTTTAAATGACGAGGTAAATATTGGTGTGATTGTAGAAAATAAAGCTACTCCTTTAATTCGAAGATTCAAAAAAAGAGCAATGAGTTATGGGCCAATTGATTGGAATAATTTAGATCTGAATCAATCTTATGATGAACTGATTTATACCCCATTAAATCATGATGAAATGTATTATTCTTTTGATGTGGTAGGACTTGACATTTTAGAATTTATCAAATATTCAAAATTCACAAAAGAGGGAAGACACAAACCATATGAATGGGATCCTTTTGAAAAGAATCCCAAATGAACAGACATTTTTTATATCTGTTTATTTTTCTATCACTTACCATCACATCTTAAAGATACAAAAAAAGGAGTGGTTTTTACACCAACTACTTTTCTACATCATAAATAGAATAACATTTGCCATATTTATATTAATATGGGTTATAGCGCGGTTAATACAAATATTTGTGGTGGTGGATCCAATAGTGCCTATTATAATTTTTGTAGGAGCTTTTATAGCGAGCATTATATATTGGATAGCCGATAATAAGGTTAAAAATATTAAAGAAGAGATAATAGTAATAGAGAAAGAATAGCTAGCTCCCTAACCACTCTTTAACATTTACCTATTTACCTATTTATGTATTTATGTATTTATGTATTTATGTATTTGTGCAAAGAATACATTAGTATATTTGATATAACTAACACAATAATATCTTTGTAATCATAGATAAGATTGTAAATAGGGTGGATATGAGTGAATTCAAGCGATATTAGTCAGCACCTGGATTGAAAATTTCAAAAATTGCCTTTGATGTAGGCCGTAGAAGACTACTAGTTCATAAGTGGAAGCATGATCTATATGACTGTTAAAAATAGATTTAATTATCTATGTAATAATTGAATAATTAGTTGTAGTTATCTTGTAACTATTTGTTTAATTTTTTCATAATTATAATTTAAATATTTTTTAATGTAGAGTAATCATCTTTTATTATTTGAATCATAAAATAATAATACTGACAAAATGAAAAATATGAAAAATAGAATATTGACGATTGCCATTGCTGGTATGGTTACACTAGCCAGCTGTGCAGATCTAACTGTTGAAAACCTCAACAATCCAGATACTGAACGTGCATTATCATCTGTATCAGATTTGACTACACTTGCTGAAAGTCTATACAAATCATGGTATATAGACACTCATACGTCTAATGGAATGTATGCCGCCACAGCTGTACTTGCTGATGCGGCATCATGCTCATGGGGTAATTTTGGAATGCGTGAGATGGGTACTGAGCCCCGTCCAGCGTTTGATAATTCAGCTACCGAAACGTGAATGCACAACCGTTTAGAACAATGTACTCTATCAATTCCTCCGCATCAGATGTAATTAAAGCGATCAAAGATCCTAATATTGACTTTGGTGCTGACGCGGCTAGAGTTGAAGCACTTGCACGATTTGCTCAAGGTATAACAATGGGTCAAATAGCGTTGACCTTTGATAGAGGTTACATAGTAGACGAAAACTCTGAAGGCGAAGCTCTAGCTAATGCAACCGCAGTATCTTATGGTGATCTTATGGATCATGCCATAAATAAACTTGTCGAAGCAGCAACTATCGCCAAAGCCAATTCATTTACGGTTATTGAAGCAGTTATAAATACACCCGGCGGCCTTGATAACGAAGGATTCGCAAAATTAGCACATTCATTTGCCGCTAGATTCATAGCAAACGAAGGTAGAACTGAGGCTGAAAGAGCTGCTACGGATTGGAATACTGTCATTACACATGTTAGAAATGGTATTTCTTTTGATTTCAAGATTAATAATGATCAGTGGGTAACTGGTTTCTGGTATAATAGTGGATATATTTTTTTAGTGTATCCAGGTTGGGCTCGTGTTGACATGAGAGTCATTAATATGATGGATGATTCTTATCCTTCTCATAACCCTGATGGACTTGACTTCCCAGCTCCAGACTCCGCGCGTATCTTTGATAATGCTGAAGTTGATGATAGACTATGGACTGATTATCAGCACTTACCATCTAATAACTTTAGACCAGAACGTGGCTTATATTTCTATTCTAGCTTCCGTCATAATCGTCATAATGAATATATCGGTCCCTGGTCAGCAATACTCCAAGTAATATCATTATCAGAAATGGATATGTATCATGCTGAAGCTTTAGCACAAAATGGTGATTTAGCCGGTGCTGCTGATATTCTTAATGATCCTGCAGGTGCAAGAAAAGTTCGCGGTGGACTGCCTGATGTTGCTGCTGACGCTACTGCTATTCATGCTGCAATCCATCACGAAAGAATGGTGGAACAGTTTTTAGACGGTGTTGGTAATGAATGGTTTGATATGAGAGGTAGAGATATGCTTCAAAAAGGCTCTCCTCTACACTGGCCAATTCCAGCTGAAATCCTAGAAACACTAGGTGTAACAATTCCTTTCTATACCTATGGTGGCGCAAGTGAACCATTTGGTAATGGTGGAGAAGGAACAGATTGGGCTGCTGGTACTGCTTCTGGAGCCAAAGCTTGGAGATAATCTTTCGCATTTGAATTTAAAAGCCTCAACTTTAGTTGGGGCTTTTTTTCCTCTCTTTACTTCACAATCTTCTCTTTGATTTCTAATGGATGTGGGTTATGTTTTATTAAACTTTGATAATGGAATAGTTGATAGTAATCCTTAACAAAATTATATACTTTATCAGTTTGGTAATTCTACTTTTAACTATATGTATAAGAAGTGTATTACCCCATCAAGTTTTATATTATTTACTTCTTGGTGTAGGATTTATTGTAATGAGTTTTAGTTATATGACTTCTTTTTCAACACCAAAACAGAAGAGTTAAAGGAGTAAAGTTTTATTATTTATTCTAATAAAATTTCTCTTCAACGCCTTTTGGGTGCCACCTTGTTCGGTTTCGCTGTACTAGTATTTAGCTTATCTATGGCCTCGCTGGTCCAAGCTAGCTCGAATGATCCAGGACCTAACAGACTAAGAGTGATGACCTACAATATTCGTTTTGATAACCCGGCCGATGGGGTACATGCATGGCCTAATAGAAAAGAGTTAGTAGCCAGTGTGATCCGTTACCATAAAGTGGATATCATAGGTGTACAAGAAGCTCTGGAGCATCAAATTCAGGATTTGATGGAGTTACTACCGGGTTATGATTGGGTGGGAGTGGGGCGAAACGAGGATGGAGGTGGCGAATTTAGTGCTATTCTTTACCGAAGCTCCGTTGTTACTGTGAAAGTAGCTCAAACTTTTTGGCTTTCAGAATCACCCAATGTTCTCGGAAGTCAGTCCTGGGATTCGTCTCTTCCTCGTATTGCTACTTGGGTCCATTTTGTTACAAGCTCCGAAGAACGAGAGCTCTTTGTGTTGAACACCCATTTTGATCACAGAGGAGAGCAAGCTCGTCTTGAAAGTGCACGATTGATTAAAGAACAGATTTCCAAATTAGCGAATGGGTTACCGGTTATAGTGATGGGGGATCTAAATGCAACCTCGGAACAGCCGCCTCTTGCATTGCTTTCAGACATTCCTTTAGCTGATGGCCGGTCTTTGCACGATGGGTTTGTTCATAGTATTGTGCCTCATCATGGTCCAACATCTACCTGGACAGGGTTTACTAAAATAGAAGCTGATCGGCGGATTGATTATATCTTTGCAAGTGAAGATCTGCCTATTCATTATCATGCTATTTTAACCGATAAACTCGAAGATAGATACCCGTCCGACCATCTTCCGGTGCTGGTAGAAGTTGAGCTAAAAGACTAGTCAGTAATAATTAAAACATATATTTAGATAGCATTAGACTTTAAAATGGCGACTAATTAGACCAAGTATCGGGGTTGTTTCTCCAGTTGGCTAGGTGTTCTAGATCATCACTAGTAACAAAACCCTTTTCCACGGCCACATCAACCAGGATGGTATAATCAGTGAGATTAAAAACCGGAACGTTCACCTTTGAGAAATTTTCGGTCGATTTATTAAAGCCGTAGTTAAATATGGATATGATAGCTTGAACATCGGCACCTACAAATTGTAAGGCATTGATTACCGAAATAGCAGAACCCCCGGTGGAGACCAAATCTTCGATCACTACGGTTTTTTCTCCTTTTGCGACGCCCCCTTCAATCTGGTTACCCATTCCATAACTTTTAGGCTTGGCACGCACATATGCCATAGGTTTGTTGACCTTATCAGCAACCCAAGCTGCGTGTGGAATGCCAGCTGTAGCGGTACCCGTTACTACTTCGATGTCTGGAAATTCTTGTGTAATAAACTCACTAAATTTGACGGAAATTTTGGTGCGAATATGCGGCTGTCTTAGGGTGAGGCGATTATCGCAATAAATCGGAGAATGCCACCCTGAAGCCCAAGTAAAAGGTTCATTAGGGCGTAATATAACAGCATTTATTTCTAATAAATCAGCGGCCAGTTCTCTTGCAAATGTGGTATCTATAATCATGTTCTCTAAATTGGTGCTTTCTAGCTAAGTAGATTGTGTAAGCGAGGAAACAGCTGCGCAAGTGTATAAACGATACGTTAGTTAGTCTACCAAATTTGGAAAACGATGAACCAGCCTATTCCAGCATACCATCCAGCTAAAATATCATCAAATAATATACCAAATCCTCCGCTCAATTTCTGCATACTATTCACACCTAAGGGCTTCCAAATATCAAATAGTCGAAAGAAGCCGAAGGCAACTAAGAGATGGACGATGCTAAGTTCTCCCCCTTCTATGCCAATTGTCCAAAGCCAAGCCCATAGACTTATTCCCATACCAGCCCATTCGTCTAATACCATGGCCCCTGGATCTTTTCCCCAGGCTGCTTCGGCTGCTGGTGACGTCCAGAAATTAGCAATTACGCTAAAGACCAAGAAACCCACTAAGAAAGGTATTCCGAATAGCATTAACCCGAAAAAGAGGAGTACGCAGGCCGCAATGCTTCCCGAAGTACCTGGGGCAATGGGACTGTAGCCGGAACCTAGTCCGGAGGCTAGGAATCGTTGAAAAGAGGGGAGCATAATGGCTAAACCGGTTGAAATAGGTGACGATTTTGGCTTAGATAATGAAGCCCGCTATATACCGTTATACCTGTCACAACGATCAGTAACCAAAACATAAGATCGGTGCTTAGAATTAGGGCAACCCAGTCGCCTAAAAAGATGGGGGCACCTTTGAATACCCCAAGAACCAGACCTAAATAAAGGAATATCATCTGTACTGTGGTTTTAAGCTTGGCTAAGGAACTGGTTTGCATTTCAAGATTTTTGCGGCGAGCCCACAATCGAAGCAAGGTGATAGAAATATCTCGAACAGCAATTGCGATGATCGCCCACCAGGGAAACTGATCGGCCGCTATGAAAGGGAGAACCGCAAAGCCGCTAAGAGTGAGTAGTTTGTCTGCAAATGGATCTAAAAATGCACCCATCGAGGTCTCGATATTGTATTTTCGTGCGTAATATCCGTCAAAAAAATCGGTGACTGCTGCGATGATATACACCCCAAGCGCAATTAGCTTTATCCATAGTTCTGGCTCGAAAAAAAGGACCAAAAAAACGGGGGTTAAGAGTATGCGTATTGTACTTAGTATATTTGGAAGACGCTCCATAGTGGTGAAGATACTATTTTTTTAAACTACTTTAGAGTAGTTAGCCTAAAGCTGGAGTGGAAATTGAGTGGGATGAGCGACCTTTCTGCGAATTACTTCGTATTATATGCAACTTCATACTTAGCTTATAATTTCCCAACTTATTTGTAGATGATTGCACACCTTATTTCTATTGGTAATGAACTCCTGATGGGAGATACATTGAATACTAACGCGAGTTGGTTAGGGCAATTTCTGCATGAAAGAGGAGTTCAGGTTACTCAGGTTTACACTATCACCGATGCTCCTGAACAGATTAAATCTACCATTCAAATGGCTTTAGATAAGGCCGATTTGGTTATTTCCACAGGGGGACTAGGCCCGACTTTAGATGATGTAACGAAGAAAAGTATAGCGGAAATGTTTGGGGTGGGTATGCGTCATGAACCGAGTGTGGAGGAGCATATAAAAGATATTTTTCGGCGCAGGAACCTACCCTATTCTCCATCCAATCATGCGCAGGCATTACTCCCGGAGAATGCAGAGTTGTTGTTTAATTCTTCAGGAACTGCACCTGGAATGTTATTTAAGGAACAGAACTCATTACTCGTTGTACTGCCAGGGGTCCCGCATGAAATGAAACACCTTATGACTACACAAGTTGCCCCTCGATTACAAGAATGGGGAGCCTTGAATAGTTTAGAAACCCGCTATTTAAAGATTGCAGGCATAGGAGAGAGTCATCTGGCTGATTTTTGGTTGCATAATATTGAGGCGTCGTTAAATGAATTTACTGATTTGGCTTTTTTACCTTCGCCCGGTCAGGTAAGTTTGCGACTCACCGGTCGAGGGCTTAGTCGCAAAGAGGCGGAATCAAGGGTTGATGGGCTGCGTTTGAAGATTCAACAGCAGCTTGGTGATTTGATTTACAGCGATGAAAAAGAAGGCACATTGGATCGCGCACTGGGACAGATTTTGTCACAGCTTGGGTATCGTTTGGCTACTGCTGAAAGTTGTACAGGGGGATTAATGGGGCATTTGTTGACGGAATCTCCTGGTTCAAGTGCCTACGTTCAAGGAGGTATTATTGCTTATGATAACGCAGTAAAAATGAACCAACTAGGAGTTGACGCCAGCGTACTTGAGCAAAAAGGGGCTGTTTGCCCAGAGGTAGCGCTTAAGATGGCCAAGGTAGTAGCAGAGCGGTTGGGTGTAGAATGTGGTATCTCCTCTACCGGTGTGGCCGGTCCAGGTGGTGGAAGTCCTGAAAAGCCAGTTGGAACCGTTTGGCTTGGTTTTTATACTCCAGCGGAACATTTTGCTGTTCGAGCTGAATTCAGCCATTCTCGGAGCTTCAACAAACTAAGATCAGTGATTACAAGTTTTGAAATTTTGCGACGCTGTTTATTGGGTATGGATGAGCTGCCCTACAATCTGCAAAAGGTGTATCCCGCATCTGTAAAGCGAATGGATCAGCCTCAGAAGGGGTCAGCGGATACATCAACCAGAGGGGATTTACTGCATTCATGAACAAATGGGCTTCCATAGCGCGGTTGCAATTGCTTCTATTTGGGCTATTTTTGCTTTATTTAGGGGCCACCCAAAGGGTTTATGCTCAGCCAAATCTATCGGGTTCGGGAAGTATTCATGCGGATACAAGCGGCATAGCTGCCATGAAGGAGGGTTTGGAAGTACTTGGAGTTAGCCCTTGGCGTTGGGCTGGGCGAAGTAGCTGGGGAGCGCGGGAAGTGAGTACGGACAGCTTATTGAGGTGGGAGCATTATACCGATGGGCATACTTTTTGGGCACAGCGAAGGGATGTTATAGCTTATGAATTGGGTACAGTGGGTAGACCATCGGGTCATTATGTGCAGGGGTTTGGGCCAGGTGATCAGTCGGTTTACTTGGAAGGAATAGACCTTAGCAACCCGATAACAGGTCTTCCAGAACTACAATACGCGCCTATATATAAGGTATCGTCTATTCAAGAACAGTTTACTCATCGTTTGCGCAGCGATTGGCGAATACGGGATTACTATCTAGTAAAGCCTATTAGCACACTTAATTACGATGAATCCAGTTTTACTTACCGTAATTTGGAATTTGGAGTGGGGCATAATTTTTCAGAGAGGAGCCATCTGGAGCTGTCTTTTTGGGACCGGAGGGCAGGAGGCGATTATCCTGTGAGTGAACTCAAAGGGAGTCAAGTGTTTGCCAAGGGTTACTATCATTTGAGTAATACCTTGCGCATAGACGCTTGGGTGGCGAATAATTCCCTCGAAGCCGATGAATCTTTTGGATATTCTAACGTGCCTGAAACCTTCCCTTTTTCAGAGTATGGACCCAGTCCACGGCGCAGTTCGGTGAGTAGCAAGAGTTCTAGGAGTGATTGGTTTGTGCGCTTGGGACATCGACCAGACTCCAGTTCTGTTGCAAAGTCTTCCCTACAGCTAGGACGTACTACCCACGAATTCACCATGCCGTTTGGTACGGATACTACCGCTTGGAATATCCGCTCCCTTTGGTTTGCCGGAGCTACCACCTTGGAAGGCACGAATTGGGGGCTTGGCGCCGAGGGGCGTTGGTCAGGCTTTACCAATAGGGCAGGTTCAGACATTGGATTTCATTCCATCAAAGAATCAAATTGGTGGGAATCTAATGCGATTCTACACGGATATTGGAAGGTCATGCCGATGGCTAGCTTGAGAATGGGAGTGGAGCAGGTACTCAGCGGCGACCGGGGTGCAGCGCTAAGTGGATGGGTGGGGCTAGACCTTAATAGAAAGAATATCCGAGCAGATATACGCTTGGGGCAAGGAACGCAACTTCGGAGCATCCAAGAGGAGTATTGGACTTCCAACAGTTGGCGGGATGATGTGCTAAATATTGGGCAAAATAATGAGCTAAATAATTCAAAAAGCCCGCTCCAACAAAGCCAATATATTTCGGCTTTGGTGGATCTTTGGTCGGAACGGTTTTTATCGCTTTGGGTGAATGCTCGATACAGTATAGATTCAGAGACTGCGTTGTTAGCACCGCCTGAGGTGGCTGGGGATGGGATGCGGATCTATTACGCTAACGAACATAGCTTTTGGTCTACGAGCATTGGTGTAGACGCCCATTCTTCTGAGTGGGAATATGGTCTGAGTGCAACGGCATTTTATCGTGGAAATGGTCAAATTCAATCGCAATCTGCGGAGCTTTTCGAAACTGATATGCAGTTTCGTGTACGTTCTCATGCTTTTTGGAAAGGCTATGTATTTGAACGGGCTGCCTATACTAAGATGGGTATTCGTCTATATGGCACTCCCTTAGCTAGCCGTAATTTAGCCTTTGATACAGCTGCTCAATGGTGGTCGGTACAGCAAAATGGACTAGCGGTACAACCTGCATTCCTTCGGGCTGATGTTGAAATATCCTCTAGAGTACGTTCTATGATGGTGTTTCTACGTTGGGAAAATGTAGGTCAAGGATTCTTAGGTCCTGGATATTTTGGAGCTGATAGTTTCCCGATGCCTGGTCGAAGATTGGTAGTAAGTATTAAAGCGACATTTCGAAATTAATTTTATTTTGTACTAAACAATCAAACGGCTATGAGTTATTTATTAAAAGAAGGCTTTGCAGGACTAAGACGAACAAAATGGGCGTCAATGACCTCTATTTTTTCTCTCAGTTTAGCCTTATTACTCATTGGGATACTGTTTCGACTCTCCTACAATTTATATGATCGGGCCTTGAGTTTACGAGACTCAGTTGAACTAGAAGTTTTTTTATACGACTTAGATGATCAAGATATCCAATCAATGGAGCAGGCGTTGCTATCTTTAGACGAGGTAGAAAGTAGTATTTTTATTTCCAAGGATAGTGCTGCAAGTATAATGAGGGCTGAATTTGGATTGGGAGTGGAGGACTTGGTGGCCTTGGATTTCCTGCCAGCTTCATTTAAACTTAGCTTAGGTAGAGATATTCCTGCTGAGAAAATTGTAGAAGTAGCAGTGGAATTAGAGGGGTGGATTGGCATTGAAAATGTCAAATATAATGCGTCACTTCTCCAGCTATTAGAAACCAATCTTCAAACACTTACTCGAATGGGCACAGGTATAGGCTTACTAGTCCTTTTAGCCGCGATTTTACTGGTCTTTAATACCATACGTTTAACGGTCTATGCCCGGCGCGATGTGATTAAAGCAATGAAATTTGTAGGGGCAACCAACGGATTCATCCGTGCTCCTTTTGTGATAGAGGGGATTTTACAAGGTCTAATAGCTGGTGGAATTAGTGCTATTGTGTTGCACCTGTGCTTTGAACGTTTGTTTCCGAGAATAGCCCCAGAGTTTGGGTTAATGGTCTGGCCATTTGGGCAATGGTACTACCTGATTGGGGCTATGGTGGCTTTATCAATACTGATGGGCTGGCTTGGGAGCCGTTGGGCTGCGGGCACTTTTATTCGTAAGACGCACCTATAGCCAAGAGAATAATCAGAACCTTATTACTTTTCGCGAGTTGTCCAAAGGCCTTAAAATGCGTTGAAATGCTGGTTTTTAGTGCGATGCAGAATTCTTTTCTTCTGCATTTTTTCGATGTTCACAGGCTTCTTTGTCTTCACAATGTCCATAAAAATGGAGTGAATGCGATTCGATGTTCATCCCATGAATTCGGCCAATTAGTTGTTGAATCTCACCAATGCGAGGATCACAGAATTCGAGTACATGACCACACTCATTGCAGATTATGTGATCGTGTTGTTGGTAGGCATAGGCTCGTTCGTAGTGATACTGACTTTTCCCGAATTGTTGGCGTTGCACAAGTCCAGACTCTACTAAAAGATCTAAGGTGTTGTATACGGTAGCACGACTCACACGAGTGCCTTTCTGCTGCATGCTGAAAAAGAGTTCATCTGCATCAAAATGACCATCGGAACGGTAAATTTCTTCCAATACCATGAACCGCTCGGGAGTTTGACGTTGGTTACCTTCTTTTAAGTAAGACCTAAAAATTTCTTTTACTAAAGCGATCGTTTCTTCGTGTGCCGGATGCGCCATATTGAGTATTCAAATATTTATTGGTGCCAGTATGGTCTTATTTACATCAGATTACTAGCTTTTTCCTTTTAAATAATATACCAAATGTTGCAATATGAAGGAAATAAGATGGAAATAAGAACTCCTTCTCGCTATTATTTTTATTTCAAAGCTAGTTCAAGGTCACTGTGAACATAGTGAAAACGAAAAAAGTAGAGATTTTCATTGCGGGAATGCTATATTCCAATATAATCACCATCCATTTAGTCTAGTTGTTATGCCTACTATAATACCTTTTGATACGCTGACAGATTTATACGTTAATCTTTCTAAAAAATATGCGGGCCAAAATAAGGCCGTTTTTCACCATAAATTAGATGCCTCTATTGGCTTTGAGCCGGTGTACTGGGATCAGGTTACCGAGGATGTACAAGCCCTAGCAGGGTACTTAGCAAGTAAGGGAATCAAGAACGGAGACCCAGTTGGTATACTAAGTGAAAACCGTTATGAGTGGGCGGTAGTGGACTTAGCCATTCAACTATTAGGTGGAATTAATGTTTCCCTCTACACGACCTTACCTCCCAATCAATGTGAGTATATTTTGCAGGACTCACAGGCTAAAATCTTTTTTGTTTCGACTGGAATTCAGCTTAAAAAAGCCGTTGAAGTCTTTGAAAACTGTCCGGAATTAGAAGAGGTAGTAGCATTCGAAATGCCAAAGAATAAAAAACACATGGAGCATGATTTTGTTCGCCTATTTGATCATGCTATGAGAGAAGGAAAAAAACTGTACAAAGAGCATGAAGATACGATACAGGGCTATTCTAAAAAAGTAAAGCCCGGCGATGTATGTACCCTTATTTACACCTCAGGGACTACAGGAAAGCCAAAAGGTGCTATGCTTACCCATAATAATATTTGTAGTAATGTTAAAGCAGCTACCGATCATATTTACTGGGATGACAAGGATACTTTTTTGTCATTTTTACCTCTATGCCACTCCTTTGAACGAACAGCTGGTTACTATGCGTGCATTTCATGTGGCGCTGAAATCTATTATGCGGAAAGTGTGGATACGGTGTCCAGAAATTTACCGGAAGTAAAACCAACCGTGGTCATCTCTGTACCTCGACTCTTTGAGAAAATCTTCAATGTGATTAACAAAAATGTGGAGGAAGGGAGCGCCTTTAAACAGAAAATTTTCAAATGGGCTCTCAATACAGGTCAAAAATATGTGGACGGGAAAAGAGGACTAGTTTCAATACAAAAATCAATCGCTGATAAATTGGTATTTGACAAGTTAAAAGAAAAAACGGGCGGGCGTGTCCGTCTATTTGTTTCTGGTGGGGCCGCTCTTCCGCCGGATATTGATACCTTTTTTCAATGTGCAGGGCTACCCATTCTTCAGGGCTATGGCCTAACCGAAACCTCTCCAGTTATGACTGCAAACAGGCCAGGCGATTTAATGGTTGGTATGGTTGGCACGGTGATTCCTGGGGTAACCGTTGGGATTCAAAGCTTAGAAAAAGGAGAGATTATTGCTCAAATAAGTGGGGAAGAGTATCCAACCAATCTGAGTTCAGAACCAGGAGAGATTTTATGTAAAGGGCCGAACGTAATGAAGGGATATTGGCGTAACGAAGAGGCAACCAAAGAAATGATTGATTCAGACGGCTGGCTACACACTGGTGATATAGGTAGGTTTGTAGACGGATATCTTAAAATCACCGATCGAATTAAACATATGCTGGTTAATGCCGGCGGAAAAAATATTTATCCAGGTCCTATTGAGGACATGTTCAAGTCCAGTAAATGGATTGATCAATTGGTAGTAGTCGGTGAGGGGCAAAATTTTATGGCGGCTCTCATTGTGCCAGATTTTGAAGTACTCAAAAAGTTTGCCAATGCCGAGGGATTAACCTTCACTAACACGGACGAATTGTTGGATTTAGAAGAGGTAAAATCTGTGTTTAAAAAAGAAATGGTGCAGTTTTCCAAGAGTCTAGCTTCCCACGAAAAAATTCGTGATTTCCGTTTATTGGCTAATGAATTTACGGTTGAAACGGGTGAAATTACCCCGACTATGAAGGTGAAACGTCGCGTCATCGCCGAAAAATATGCTCATTTAATTAGCGATATCTTCAAAGATGACTAAGATTCAGAGCTGATTTTATGCCTGTTTTCGAGCAGCAATAAAGGATTGAACAGCCCGGATTAAAAAACCTACACACATTAAGAACATTGCTGATCGTGCATAGGTAGCTAACGGTCGTTCGATCTCACCGCCTCTAAGGGCTTCGATTAAACCTGGAATTGCTCCTATGGTACCAAATATACCTAATAATGCGAGTCCAGCGGCTGCATGCATCATGTGTTTGCGAAGTGATTCTTTTTTACCCAACCATCCAAAAAGTACAAACAGAATACCGAAGAAGGATGGGATTAACGCGGTAACACTTTCCTGACCTGTTCCCAGATAAGAAGCAGCGCCTAAAATGATGAGTAATATTCCTAATGATAAGGTGAGATTTTGCATGGTAGGTAAAGTAATTAAGCTTGAGTTTCCTTTGGGTTCATGCAAACTGAAATCGAACATTGCCGTGTTGACAAAGGTGTAGAGGTATTTAGTATAACTAACCCTCTTTTTGAGCTAAGTCTTGCATGGATCCGTAGGGAATAATACAGCTTTATTCGGTATTTTTTTGAAAATAACCGTCTAAAAAAGTCATGACTTCTTCTACGGTACTCACCCAATCAAAGAGTTTTAGATTGGATTCGCGCACGTAATCCTCGTCTACGGCGCGCTGGATATATTGTTCCAAACCTGAAAAATATCCATCTATATCGACTACGATAATGGGCTTGTTGTGAAAGCCTAACTGCCGCCATGTTAATATTTCAAAAAATTCATCGAGAGTGCCAAAACCACCTGGTAAAATGACAAAAGCGTGAGAAAGCTCCTCCATTTTTGCTTTTCGTGTGTGCATATCTGGGGTTTCAATAAGCTCACTAAGCCCGGTGTGTGCAACTTCCTTTACCTTAAGAGCCGTTGGGATAATGCCTATAACCTCACCGTTCTGGGCAAGTGCCGCTTCGGCAACACGGCCCATCATCCCTATTTTCCCTCCTCCAAAGACAACCCCCCAATTTCGCTTGGCTATTTCGTTGCCTAGCTGGTCTGCAGATTCGCCGAAGATAGGCTGGGTGGAAGTTCGAGATCCGCAGTACACGCAAATTCTATTCATACACTCAGTACTTCTTGCATTAAACTTTGCATTAAACTAAAGTGAACATTCTAGAAAGAACTGCTTCTAGTGAATGAACCAATCGGCTGATATCTTCTTTGGCGGTTTGTTTACCAAAGCTTATTCGAATGCTAGATTTGGCTTGTTCGGCTTGCCGTCCCAGAGCAAGTAGCACGTGTGAGGGTTCAACAGCTCCAGAGGTGCATGCTGAACCATTAGAGACACAAATGCCTTCAATGTCCAAGTTGAGTAGAAGCATTTCACCATCAATTCCTCGTTTTTCGGTATTATGAAAGCAAAAATTGGTAATATGATGAACTCCTGGCTTTCCATTTATTTCCCACTCGCAGGCATGCAGGTGGGCTTTTAATTCGCTCAGAAGATGTTGGTTAAGCTCTTGGTATGTTTTGAGCTGCTGTTTCATAGAACGAGTTGCAATTTCTAAGGCTTTGGCAAATCCAATAACACCCGGTACGTTTGTGGTACCTCCTCTTCTGCGTCGCTCTTGAGAGCCACCTGTTAGCCAAGGCATCCATCGACTTCCATTGCGTACGTACATAAGTCCAATTCCTTTTGGGCCATAAATTTTATGGGCGCTTCCACTTAGAAAATCCACTCCTAATTCCTGAACATTAACCGGTATTTTCCCCAGACTTTGGACCGCATCGGTATGAAAGAGTATCCCCTTCTCACGGCAAAGGTCGGAGATTTTTTTTAGATCATTTACCGATCCAATCTCATTGTTGACATGCATTAAGCTAACCAAACATGTTTTATCGCTCAGGTGCTCTCTAAGGGTATCCAACTCAACAACGCCGTCGTTGTTTAAGGGTACCATGACAGGTTTGAATCCTTTCATTTTGGAAAGTTCAATAGGATGTAAAACGGCATGATGCTCCCCAGGGGATGTAATAAGTTCATTCTTATCCCCAGCAAGAGTCATAACTCCTTGAACTACTGCATTGTCACTTTCTGTCCCCCCTGAGGTGAAAATGATTTCAGAAGGTTCAGCACCTATGACGGAGGCAATTTGTTCTCGAGCATCTTCTACAATTACTTTAGCTCGCTGTCCTAAATGGTGAGCCGAATTTGCATTTCCATATTCGGAGGTTAAAAAAGGAAGCATAGCATCTAGAACCTCTTTGTCCAGAGGTGTAGTTGCGGCATAATCAAAATAAAGGGTGGGATTTGAGGTCATATAATTTTCACTAAACCTATTACTACTGTAGGAGGATGTTACATTATTGATGAGTTAATATAGAATAAATTAGGGAAACCGGCCGGTTGTAATTCCTTCAATATTTATTATCTCCTTCCATTTCCAAGCATAGATAAAGTTTTAAATGGTTCTAGGGATGCGTAATTTAGACTCTGTGGCCAATATATGTGCTACCTCGTACCGTAAGAACTCGGACTATATAAACCCGAGTGAAGACTTTCGGTTTCATCATCCATCATACATTCACTCATTAAAGATTCAGAAATGGCAAAGAAAACGCTACATGATATTGACATAAAGGGAAAAACAGTGTTAATGCGGGTAGATTTTAATGTACCCATCATCGAAGGCAGCATCACAGATGATAATCGGGTAGTTCAAGCGCTTCCTTCCATACAATATGTTGTTGATCAAGGTGCTAAGCTTGTGTTGATGTCTCACTTAGGACGGCCAAAAGGAAGTCTAGATCCTGAATTTTCTTTGGAACCAGTAGCTCAACATTTGGCTAGTTTAGTTGACGTACCAGTACATTTCGCCCATGACTGCATTGGTGAGGCTGCTGAAAAAGTAATTTCCGCAGCGAAAGAGAGCGAAATAGTGGTGCTCGAAAATGTTCGATTCCATGCTGGTGAAACAAAAAATGACCCTCATTTTGCTCAACAACTTGCGGCCTATGCCCATGTTTTTGTAAACGATGCCTTTGGATCTTCGCATCGAGTGCATGCTTCAGTTGCGGGAGTCACAGCGTTCATGGAGAATTCGGTTTCAGGGTTTTTACTTGAAAAAGAGATCACCTATTTGAGTGACAGTGTGAATGACCCTAAGCGTCCATTTGTCGCTATATTAGGAGGTGCTAAAGTATCTGATAAAATTTCAGTGATTCAGCGGTTACTGACAAAAGTAGATACCATTATTATTGGAGGAGGGATGGCTTATACATTTCTAGCGGCTAAGGGTTATTCGGTGGGGGATTCCTTGTTAGAAGAAGATAAAATACCGATGGCTAAAGCATTGATGGACCAAGCGCTTGAGGTAGGGGTCAATTTGATGTTGCCTGTTGACTTGGTTATTGCAGATGATTTTTCAAACGATGCCAACAGAAAAGTAGTGACAGCAGATGGCATTTTAGATAATTGGGAATCACTGGATATAGGCCCTGAAACCATCACCTTGTTTAGTGGTGCAATTACTCAAGCAAAAATGGTGCTCTGGAACGGGCCAATGGGGGTATTTGAAATGCCTAATTTTGCGGTCGGTACTCAGTCCATTGCCCAGGCCTTGGTCACTGCGACTGAGCAAGGTGCTACCACTATTATAGGTGGAGGAGATTCTGCTTCGGCTATCAAACAAGCCGGCTTGAGTGATCAAGTGTCTCATGTGTCCACAGGTGGTGGAGCTAGTTTGGAATATTTAGAAGGAAAAGAATTGCCAGGACTTTCTCATCTAACCGATAAATAATACATTGTCTTAGATTGTTCTGTTGAGAGAAGGTCTGCGTAGCTGGTTGAATGAAGATTGATAAGGTGGAAAGAAATTTCGATCGGAATACTCAAAGCTTCATGCTAACTAGATAAAATCAGCAAGAAAATCAAAGATAATGGAGAAAAAATGAGTCAAAGTAGAAAGGAGTTTCTGAAGACAGGCGTTGCCGGATTAGCGGGGATGGGCACTTTTACGGCCACTCAGGTAGCGGCTAAAGAGAGCAGCGCAGCCAAAAAAATTTCCAATGGATTGTCGTCTGACAAAATAAATACTGTAAAACCGGTCGTACTATCGACCTGGATTCATGGTATTGTGGCCAATGAAGAAGCGTGGAAAGTCCTTGAGAATGGAGGTACTTCCTTAGATGCCGTTGAGTTGGGGGTTAAAACTGCGGAAGCGGATCCTACCAATCAATCCGTAGGGCTTGGGGGGTTCCCAGATAGAGAAGGAAGAGTTACCTTGGATGCCTGTATAATGAACCATGAGCAGCAATGCGGTTCGGTGGCCTTTTTGGAACACATTGTACACCCTATTTCGGTGGCTAGAAAAGTGATGGAGGAGACTCCTCATGTCATGCTAGTGGGAAACGGAGCATTACAATTTGCAGAACAACAGGGATTTAAACGTCAAAACTTATTAACCGAAGCCTCTGAAAATGCATGGCGAAAGTGGCTTGAGGACTCTAAGTACGCTCCGGTGATCAATGTAGAAAATCACGACACCATTGGTATGTTGGCCTTAGATGATTCGGGCAATATCTCTGGGGCATGCACCACGAGTGGCGCTGCTTATAAGATGCACGGTCGAGTAGGGGATTCCCCTATCATTGGTGCGGGTCTATATCTAGATAATGAGGTGGGAGGTGCGGTGGCTACCGGACTTGGTGAAGCAGTCATTCGATCTGCAGGAGCCTCAGTGGCCGTAGAGTTGATCCGCCAAGGGTACACCCCTCAGCAGGCATGCGATGAAGTAATAGCCCGAATAATTTCAAAGGAAAAAGAACCTAAATCCCTTCAGGTGGGTGTTATAGCCCTAAATAAGCAAGGAGTCGTAGGAGGTAGTGCTATTCATCCAGGATTTAATTATGCTTTGTTATCGAAAGAGCAAGAAAATGGCATGATTGACGCGCCACATTTGTTTAAAGAAGAGTAGATATCGGGTGTTTGACACCGATTACTCATTAAAAAAATATAAATGGTAAGGAATGATTGGTTTAAGGGTCTTACATTATATCAATATTAAATAAAACAGAATTATATGAGCTCATTAAATAAAGTAATGTTGATTGGACGTTTGGGACAAGATCCTGAAGTCCGATATACACAGTCAAACACCGCAGTAGCCACTCTAAACCTAGCCACAAACGAGCGCTACAAAGATAGCAATGGTGAATATCAAGATAAAACCGAATGGCACCGAGTAGTAGCCTGGGGAAGAACTGCCGAAATATGTCAGCAGTATCTTACAAAAGGTTCAATGATTTATGTTGAAGGTCCTTTGCAGACCCGTGAGTGGGAAGATAAACAAGGTCAAAAAAGATATACCACTGAAGTGAAGGCCTTGCAAATGACCATGCTAGATAGCAGAGGTAGTGCCGGTGGTGGCATGTCAGAAATGCCATCAGCTCCAAGTTCCAATAACGCACAAAGCAGTGGAGCCAGTGCGAGTCAGGGAGTTAATAAAACGATTAATTTAGACGATATCGATGACGATTTACCTTTCTAATTGGTGGATGTTTGTTGGATGGATTCAGAGTGGTGAGTTTGAATTAACCACCCTGTCCATCCAATTAGTCATCATGTTTCTTGGATTGGTTTTTTCAGCCGTATTCTCTGGGTCTGAAGTCGCCTTTTTTTCGCTCATAAACAAACAAGATTTACTCAACAAAGATGAAGCCTTTTCTCAGGTAGATGGGAGAGTGGCTACGATGCTTAATCAACCGAGGAGACTGCTAGCCACGGTACTCATTGGAAACACTTTTGCCAATATTATTGCCTCAGTTATGGCTGCAGTCATAACTGGTTCACTGATGGGTTTTACAGATGCCCCTGAATTTTTGGTTTACACCATAGAAGTAATTGTACTTACCTTTGTGATTTTAATTCTTAGTGAAATTACTCCTAAGGTTATTTCAATTAATAATCCTCTTCGTATATCAAGGAAGTTAAGTGGATTCATTTACTTCTATTTTATCCTTCTTAAACCCTTAGCTAAGTTAATAGCTGAAAGTACAATTAGCTTGGAGCGAGTGTTACCAAAAAGTTCTAACACCTTTAGTTCAGATGATATAAAAATGATGGCTGAAGTAAGTGAACAGGAAGGTTCAATCAAAGAAGATGAGCGGGAGATTATAGAAAATGTTATTGAATTTGGGAATATTATTGTTCGTGAAATAATGACATCACGGGTTAATATAATTGGGGTGTCCGTGGAAGATTCACTCCCAGATGTACTCGCTCGGATCCGTGAACATAGTCTCTCTAGAATGCCACTTTATGAAAATGATTTAGATACTATTCACGGGGTCATCTATGCCAAAGACATTCTACCTTTTATTCACTCAGAAGGAGATGATCAAATCATCAATTGGAGGACCATATCACGCAAGGCCTTATTCATACCGGTGACAAAAAAACTGGATGATTTACTTCGAGATTTTCAGCAAGAAAAAACACACATGGCTGTAGTAGTGGATGAATATGGAGGAACGGAAGGAGTGGTTACTATGGACGATATCTTGGAGGAATTAGTCGGTGAAATGGTAGATGAAGGAGACGAGGAAGAAAGGCTATACAAAAGATTTAAAAACGGAATTTATGTCTTCGATGCTCAAATTGACCTCGATGATATGGAGGATGTATTAGAACGTGAACTAACCTCAGAAGAAGACGATTTTGAGACACTGGGCGGGCTAATTTACAGTATTACCGAGAATCTACCCATGGTAGGTGAGCGGGTTATTCACAAGGATGTTGAATTGACGGTTCATTCTGTCCAAAAAAATAGGATAAAAAAAATTCGGGTAAAGTTGCTTCCCGCCTCAACCTAATACTCTATGGCAATTACTATTGAGCAACAGGTTCAATTATCATCCCATACTACAATGGGAGTATCTGCTATGGCTCAGTATGTTGCGCGAATTGATAGCGTGGAAGCATTAGCAGAAGCCCTTGCTTGGGCTAAGAAAAACAAGGTGACGGTACTTGTGCTAGGAGGAGGATCAAATGTCCTTTTACCAAGTTATTATGAAGGTTTGGTCCTACTTATTGGGATTAAAGAAAAGCTCATAATCCATGAAAATGAAGATACGGTAGAATTAGAAATAGGAGCCGGTGAGAATTGGCATGAATTGGTAGAGTGGACGGTGGAAAAAGGATGGATAGGACTGGAGAATCTAGCACTCATCCCTGGTAGTGTTGGGGCGGCGCCTATTCAGAATATAGGTGCATATGGTGTAGAAGTTGAGGAGTACATTACCAAGGTACAATACATGCACACTGAAAGCTTGGAACTTTGTTGGATAGATAGAGTAGAATGTGACTTTGGTTACAGAAATAGTATCTTTAAAAAAGAGTTAAAAGCTAAGGCTATTATTGCAAAAGTACGGTTTAAGTTACCTAAAAACGCTCAAATTAAAGCTGATTATGAATCCTTGAGGCATTTTTTGATGCATCAAGGAATTGATGAACCCAGCCAACAACAAATTTTTAATGCGGTCATTCAAGTTCGCCAGTCACGACTTCCTGACACCCAAACACTGGGAAGTTGTGGGAGTTTCTTTAAGAACCCGCTACTCCCCACTGAGCAAGTTGACCGCTTGAAAACTCGTTTTCCCGATATAAAAACCTATCCTATGCCTGATGGTTACACCAAAGTGGCAGCTGGCTGGCTCATTGATAAGGCGGTGGGTAAAGGCTTTAGAAAAGGTCAAGTAGGTACTTATGATCAGCAGGCCTTAGTCATTGTGCATCACGGTGGGGCTAATGGAGATCAGGTTCGTGAATTTGCTGACTTTGTTCAATGTGAGGTGTCAGATATGTTTGGAATTTCTTTAGAAGCTGAAGTGCAAATTATCTCGGCAAATACTGATGACGCTTAGCTGCAGCGCTGGTTCTAACAAAAAAAGTGAGGGGCAGTCAAGCCTCTCACTTTAGATTTAGTCAGTCGATATAATATACCTTTTGAGCATAAATAGCTTCGCAAAGTAACTGCGAGGCTAAAAGTAAATCCTCTTCTAAACTGAGAATCTAGAGTGAAATCCCTGCTAAGATGTATAGCTGTTCTGAATCTGGGTTGTAGATTACTGCACCAGTCAACGGAATACTGAAGCTTTCAGTAATTATAATATCCTTTGATTTAGTTACCCCAATATTTACGAGCCCAAAGTCCGTTGTGCTGGAATGCCATCCATCTCCAGCACCTATGAAAATATCTGCTGCACTTCCAGAATAGCCTAGTTCAAAATACATATCCTCACCAGCAGAACCTGCACCTGCTGCTTCATTTAATATATAATTAGCACCTATTGATATACTTCCTAAACTATAACCTAGATTAACTTCATAAGCTTGACTTCCCTCTTCAGTCCAATTACTTCCAGGATAATAATAACTAGTTAAACCAGCACTTAAATCCCCTAGTGAATATGAGATATAAAGATCCATTTCCTGGAAACCATCATACCCTTGAGAGCCCCATGCCCCAATTGTCAGACCCCCTACAGCAAGATCAACATATGGTTGCCAAGAAGGCCCAGAGTAAGCTACACCTCTCCAGACATACGTACTATAAAGGTCCATTCCTGTACTGACTTCTACCTGTGCAGCAGCTTCTTTACTCCCAGAGACGCTGATGAGCAAAGTGAGTACTAAGACAGAGAATAATTTTGTGATGTTGTTAATTAGTAATTTCATAATTATTGATTTGATTGTTAAGTATTTGTAAGTAAGATTTTAATTAAGAAGTAGAGTCTACAAATTCAGGATATGACTCTGCGTCATGCTCCATTATATCAAGACCTTTTAGCTCTAATTCTTCGCTTACTCTTAGTGGGACGATAGAATCTATTAGTTTGAATACTAAATAAGAGACACCAAATGCCCACACAAATGCAGCTCCAATTCCTATCATTTGAACGCCTATTTGTTCAAAATTAAATAGATCTCCAGTACTAAACATACCAGCAGCGAGTGTACCCCACGCACCACATACACCATGGACGGATACCGCACCAACAGCATCATCTACGTATTTTTCAAGAAATTTCATAGAATAGTGGACTAATATACCAGCTAGAGCGCCAGTAAGAATTGCAAAGCCAGGAGTTAAATTAGCACAACCTGCAGTTATACCAACCAGTCCAGCTAGAACTCCATTTAATGTCACTGCCCCATCAGGTTTACCAGTAGTGAGCCAAGTAATTAACATAGCGGCTGTAGCCCCAGCTGCAGCTGCTAAAAACGTATTAATAGCAATTAAGGCTATTGATGTGTCACCAGTAGTGGTAGACCCAGCATTAAATCCAAACCACCCTAGCCATAATATAAAAACCCCCAAAGCAGCTAATGGTAAACTGTGTCCTTTGATTTCTTGTGGTACTTTTTCAATATATTTACCGGCTCTAGGACCAACTACCAAAGCACCTGCTAATGCTGCCCAACCACCAACTGAATGAACTACAGTTGAACCAGCGAAGTCTATTAAAGCAAATCCACCAACATCTTCCAACCAACCGCTTCCATTATAAAGACTACCCCAAGCCCAAGAGCCAAATACTGGGTAGATAAAAGCTGTTATTAGTACAGAAAAAATTAAATATGCCTTAAATGATGTTCGCTCTGCTACAGCACCGGAAACAATAGTGGCTGCAGTAGCGGCAAAAACTGCTTGAAAAAAGAAAAAGGTATATGACCATTCAGCTGAGTAGTCTCCGATTTCAGTCAAAGCAAATCCATCAGTTCCAATCCATCCACCGGCTGTAGTTCCGAACATTAGACCAAAACCTATAAAAAAGAATGCTAATCCACCTGCGGAGACATCCATGACGTTTTTCATTACTATATTTAAAGCATTTTTCGCTCTTGTGAAACCTGTTTCAACAAGAGTAAATCCCGCTTGCATAAAAAATACCATACAGGCAGCTATAATTGTCCATACGTAGTTTAGGTTGTCTTGCACTGTCGCGGCATCTGCCTCCTGAGCAAAAAGAGGAACAGCACCAATTAAAAGAGTCAATGTTGTTGTTAACGTGCGTTTCATTTGTATATGTGTTAGTGAGAATTAGTAAACAAAATTTACTTAGTATAAATGCAAAAACAAATAAAAAATTTATGTAAAAATGAATGAAAGCGTTTTTAATTTATGTGTAAGCGCTTTTTTACTTCAATTATTATTGTAATTTATTTTATCAGCATTATTTTTAAGGCATTTTATATCATGGGTTCCGGGTACTGATAGACTCAATTGCTCACACTTTTACTAACAAACACTGCCGCAGAAAGCGTATCTTTACCCTAATTCACTAACACACTATATGTTATGATAGAACGGTACTCTCGCGAAGAAATGATTGCAATTTGGACAGAGCAAGCACAGTTCGATGCTTGGCTCGACGTTGAGTTAGCGGCTTGTTGGGCATGGTCGCAAATAGGGGTGATACCTCAGAAGGATGTGGATACCCTTTACCAGAAGGCTAGCTTTTCACTAGAGCGAATAAAAGAAATTGAAGCACAAACACGACATGATGTGGTAGCCTTTACTCGCGCAGTTTCTGAAACCCTGGGTGATGAGAAAAAATGGGTACACTATGGACTTACTTCCACCGATGTTGTAGACACTGCCTGGGGTGTTCGTTTAAAAAAGGCCAACCAAATACTTCGAAATGACCTCCATCGGATGATTAATGTGCTACAAAATAAAGCATTAGACTATAAATATACCATGATGATGGGGCGAACACACGGGATACATGCCGAACCTACTACTTTTGGGCTAAAATGTGCCCTATGGTATGCGGAGATGCAACGAAATCTAGAGCGATTTGAGCAAGCAGCTGATGCAGTTGAATTTGGAAAGTTATCTGGATCGGTAGGGACTTTTGCGAATATCCCACCAAAGGTGGAGACTCATACTTGTGAAAAATTAGGCCTCAAACCAGCACCAATCTCCACTCAAACCTTACAACGTGATCGTCATGCTCATTACTTGTCGACTTTAGCATTAATTGGATCAAGTCTCGAAAAAATAGCGGTAGAAGTTCGACATTTGCAGCGCAGCGAGGTACGAGAGGTAGAAGAGGCTTTTAGTAAAGGACAAAAGGGATCCTCCTCCATGCCACATAAACGCAACCCAATAAGTTCTGAAAATATCACTGGCTGTGCCCGTGTACTTCGAGGATACATGCTTACTGCCTTTGAAAATATTCCCCTTTGGCATGAACGTGATATTTCTCACTCTTCTGCCGAGCGAATTATACTACCCGATGCCACTATATTGTTGGATTACATGCTTCATCGTTTTGCCAATGTCATGGAAAACCTGGTGGTTTTTGAAGACAATATGGAGTCTAATATATGGAAAACGCACGGACTCGTATTTTCTCAACGGGTGTTGAACAAACTCATCGATCAGGGAATGGTGCGTGAACAAGCCTATGATGCTGTTCAACCATTAGCGATGCGCGCTTGGCAAGAACAAATACCATTCAAACCTTTGGTTCAAGAAGATCCTTTCATAAGCCATCAGCTTAGTTCCGAAGTGATTGATGAACTGTTCGATTTAGCCCATCACAGCAAACAGGTCGATCAGATTTTTGCGCGGCTTGGACTAGATTAAGGCGCTTTACCGCCCATTATACGGCCTATTGCTATATTATTTCCCTCGGGTTAATGCGTACAAGCTCTGCAAACTAGGTACGTTCAGTTTCCCGAGTGAAGTGCGCGGAAGTGAATTCAAGTAGAGGAACTCTTTGGGTAGATGAGAAGTAGGGAGAGATGAGCGGAGGCATTGGTCTAAAAGTTCTTCGGTAAGCTTGGTTTGTAGCTCCTCTTTATCGTGGAGCAAGGTAGATTGAAGTTCCTTTTGGATGCTAACTGCTTGGGCAGAAACAGAATTAGATGTAACCACAGGGATAGTCATGGAGTTGCTTACTGTAGAAATCGGCACAATGAAAGCCACAACCTTTTGTCCCCATTTAGGATCAGCCACTCCAATTATGGTGCAATCATGGATGGATGGATGCTGGCTTAGACATTCAATCACCCAGTCTACGGCTATATTCTCCCCACCACTTACGATGCGATCCAGTCTTCGAGCTTGAATGTATAACAGGCCTTTCTCATCTATTTTTCCTATGTCTTTAGTGCAAAACCACCCTTGTTCATCAAAGCTTTCTAGTAGTCGATATTGTGAAGGTTCAGGAGAAAAAATCTGGGTACCCATCAACCAGATGATAGGATCATTAGTGTCCTCTTCATAGCGTAATTCTATGGATTGAGCTGGGTGCATCTGTCCAACAGGTAGCGGTTCTTTTAGGGGCTTTGGTAGTTTGGAAGCGGGGATAGAGCATATATGCGCAAAGGTTTCGGTCATCCCGTAACTAAGTAATATGGGCCATCCTAGATTACCTGCTTCATCTATATCAGGAGCATTAGTAGGTCCTCCCCCCAAAATAATGAAGCGGAACACCTCAGAAACTAGGGAGGAAATGTTTTCGGTGCGATTGTACTCGAGCCATTTATGAAGTTGGGTGGGTACCATCGATATTACCCGGCAATGGTGCCATCCATTTAGCCAAGAATTCCAACGTTGAAAATCCGATGAGCTACTGAGGCTTATGGATGAGTGAGATAGCAGTGATTTTAAAACTATACTCAGTGCCCCAATATGATGCAGGGGTAGGCACAGTCCCCAACTCTGGTTTGGGCTTAGTTGTACTTGAGTTTGTGTGGCTTGATAGGCTGCCCAAAGCTGAGAATATCGAAAAGGGATTCTTTTTGGTCTTGAACTACTGCCTGATGTAAATAAGAACGCAAATGGAGTTTTGTTCACGATTAAGCTAAGTTTGTGATTGGCTTGTTTTTGACTTGGAATTAGCGACAACCATTGGGTATGAAGCGCTGAAATATTCCTACCATTTAAAAAGTTTGTAAATGGTATTTCTTGGGTGGCTTCCCGAACTTGAGAGTTGGTCCATGTTGGGTCAACTATGCAGAAGGGTATCCCTGAAAGGAATAAACCCGCAACTAGGCAGCAAAGCTCAGCAGAATTATTGCTTTGAAGGATGTAGGTGTGGGGTTCATCTTGAGGTCTTTCTAACCAATTTGGTAGCTTTTGACTATATATAGCTATATCTGAATATGTAATTGATGGGTTTTCAACGCTTTCAGCATGTAAAAAAATAATATCAGAAGAACATGAAAATAGAAATTCTTGTGGTATGTCAATCGAAATACTCATCCTTGCTGCTCAATAATGGGCGTAAGTTTATTGCGCGCTATTAACAGGTCAAGAGGTTGGATCTTGTTGTTTAATTCAGGACTTATACTGTGGGGCTGGTCATCAAAATAGGTCGTATTTAACGAGTAACTACCCTGTTGTATTTCGGGGATGAGACTACGTTCAGGACTGAGATAATCCTCTATTAGCCAACGACCTGTATCTAGTCCATGTGCCAAATTATGCCCAGTAAGTTGATTACTCATCCAAGCTAGGGTGGCTAGGGTATATCGTGCAATGATGCCATCAAATGCACTACTAAAGATGCAGGTTTGGCCTTTTTCTCGGGCTAAAACGCAGCGTTGAATCATTTCTGGAATTCCACCACTTAGTGTTGGTTTGAGTATGAAATAAGATATGTTTTCTTGGCCTAACAGTGTAGTAAAGGACGAGAAATCAACACTACTCTCATCTGCTGCCATTGCTGGTGCTTCGGATGTTAGTTCCAGACAAAATTTTGTAAAGGTAATAGGGGCAACGGCTTGCTCTATATATTCTATGGTAAAGCGATGATAGTCCTTCTGGTAAAGCTTTAGGGACTCAGATTTCCACTTCCCATTGGGATCTAGCCGGTATTTCATATCAGGTAGGTTATCATGGATAATAGCCATTCGATCCAAATTTTCTAGATGTTTTGGACTCACCTTCATTTTAATAGTCTTAACTCCCTCCGACCAAGCTTTCTGGGCTAGCTTGAGTGATTCTTCTGGGCTTGCTATTGGAAGTAAAGCATTAATAGGGATTTGGGCATCATGATTTTTTTGACTTGGAAAAGAATCGACCATTTGAGTCGAAGTTTGTGTGGTGGCTGAATAAACGGGGGCTAGTTCATAGGAATGATCACGAACTAAGTAATAAAGTGGGAGATTTTCTCTTTGGCTGCCCCAATCGTAGAGCATCATGCTTAAGGCAAATTGGATAGATGGAAAATTAGTTGGAATACATGAGTAGAGTAGATCTGTTGCGCTTTGTGCGTAGGTGTAGTCAAAAATAAGTCGGCTAGTACTTTTTTCATGGGGCAAATGAGCCTGCAAAAGGTGTAACTGCTCCTCAAGTTTTTTTCTATGTGAAATAAGTAATCTTTCACAGTCCTTAAGACTCTCGCTGGAAAAACCGGGAAGGGGTGCACATTCTCCCCAAGCTGAACCCATTGAATGCTTCCACTCAATTAGGATACCTTCACGGGATGATCCCATAGATCCTTTAGCCTGTATAAATTCAGACGTGAATGGGCTTTTATAGGTATAAAAATGAAGACTCATCAGATGTGTTCTGTTTTACCTTTTAATGTATACATTCGACTATAATCTAGTCCTTCTATTCCTTTACACGGCTGTTAACTATCCATTTATGATTGTATTTATCTAGGTTGGCCACACAGCTATGGAATGACTAAGCCTATTGTAAATAAAACCCCATAAAGGAACATAAATGCGGCTGTTTTTTCTAAGGTTCCATTGAGTGTTGATTTTTTCTTATGCGACCAAACCTCACTAAGTAATTTTAAGGATAAAGGAACACTTAGATAAGGTAAAAAAATCCAAATAGAGGTATCTAAATGCACAAAAAAGTGTGGAGGTATCGCAAAGGCAAGAGCAAGAAGGACAGTATATTCCCATTTTAAGGCTTTTTCTCCCAATAAGACCCCTAACGTTTTCTTCCCGCTGACTCTGTCTTGAGCCACATCGCGTAAATTGTTAACCACTAGTATATTAGTACTAAGTGCGCCTGGTATGAGTGCCGCCCAAAAACTTATACTTGACCACTCAAGGGTATTTAAATAGTAGGTAGTCATGGTGGCAACAATACCGAAATAGGCAAATACAAAAAAATCGCCAAGCCCATTATAGCCAAGAGGAAAAGGTCCTCCAGTATACATTATTCCGAAAACCAGTGAACTAATACCAATAGCAAGTATGGTGACGCCACCTACATTTACCAGGTATAATCCGGTAAGGAAAGCTAAGAACATTGTTACATAAGCCGCCAGTTTCATCATATCTGGTTCAATTAGCCCAGCAGCAGTCATTCTTTTGAAGCCAACTCGGTCAACTCGGTCGCTTCCTTTTTTGTAATCATAATAATCATTGGCAAAATTAGTACCTATTTGTATGAGTGTGGCACATAAAAGGGCTATCAAACTTACTAGTAAATTTAAATTATTTTGCAAATAAGCAAGGCTAGCTCCAATAATTACAGGGGTCCAGGCTGCGGACAGAGTTTTCGGTCTTGCTGCTAGTATCCAATTTTTTAATGAAAAAGATTTACCCATAATGTGATAAAATACGGCATAATTATATGTAAAGGTAAATAGCTTAAATAAATTATGAGTCATAGTACATGAGCTTAATATATTTGCACAAACTTTAGTGAATACACTATATTACATAAATAAATTAGATAAAAGCGCTTTTATTTTAATTTAAATTACAGTGTCTCTATAAATATGCTTAAATAAATTGCGTAAATAATTATAATACTTTATATTTATTTGTTAATTTAAAACACTGAATTTTAATAAATATGTCATACGCAAAACTCGAATATATTTGGCTTGATGGGTATAAGCCTACTCAAACATTAAGAAGTAAGACCAAAGTTGTACATAATTTTAGTGGAAACTTAGAAGATTGTCCTATGTGGTCATTTGACGGTAGTTCTACCGAACAGGCCGAAGGTAGCAGCTCTGATTGTCTACTCAAGCCAGTAGCTATTTTCCCAGATCCAGATCGCGAGCATTCTTATCTCATAATGACTGAAGTACTTAATGCAGATGGTACCCCTCACGAGTCCAACGGACGGGCAACAATTGACGAGGATGACGAAGATTTTTGGTTTGGTTTCGAACAGGAATATTTCCTCATTGATCCAGAAACCAACTTGCCGCTTGGGTTTCCAGCAGGCGGATATCCGGCGCCTCAAGGACCGTATTATTGTGGGGTAGGGGCTAAATCTGCTTATGGGAGAGAAATTATAGAGGAACATTTGGATTTATGCCTAAAAGCAGGTCTAAACATTGAAGGCATTAATGCTGAAGTAGCGTCAGGTCAGTGGGAATTTCAAATTTTTTCTAAGGGTGCCGCCAAAGCAGGGGACCAGATCTGGGTTGGTCGTTATCTGATTGAGCGAACAGCTGAAAAATACGGTGTCGCTGTAGATTATCATCCAAAACCACTGGGTGATACAGATTGGAACGGTTCAGGTATGCACGCTAATTTTTCCAATGGTAAAATGCGTGATGAGGGTGGTGAAGTCTATTTCAAAGCGGTATGCGAAGCCTTTGGAAACTTTATACAAGAGCATATTGATGTATATGGTGCCGATAATGACATGCGATTGACAGGAAAGCATGAAACACAGTCCATTGATAAGTACAGCTATGGTGTATCGGATCGAGGCGCATCAATCCGTATTCCAGTGGGTACCGTGGAAGACGGTTGGTTAGGACGACTTGAAGATCGACGACCAGCATCTAATGCAGATCCTTACAAAGTTGCTTCACGTATCATTAAAACGGTACGGACAGCGGGTTAAACATAACCCTAAAATATTTACAAGCCTGTTTTTTTTGGAAGACAGGCTTTTTTATGGAATGAATTCGCTTAAGTCACCGTTAGTCAAAGTTATATACAAAAATACATTGTACTGTTTATGCATCGTAATTTGAGCAATAAAACCGTTTTGCTCTTTCGTCTAGGTACGGATTCACTAAGCTAAATTTTTGTACTATGCATATAGGAAGAATAGCTCAAAGCCTTTTACTCTTAGCACCTTGGCTATTGATTAGTAGTGACTTTGTTTCAGACAAAAACATTTTTTCTGCGTTTACTTTGGTAGTAGAGGGGGTAGAAAATCCAGTTGGTGAGATTAGAATCGCTGTGTTTGACTCAGAAAATAGATACCTGGACGAGCCTAGTTATGCTGAAATTGTGCCAGTTAGCGACACGAAGATTCAATGGCAAATAGAAGAACTAGCCTATGGTCAATATGCTATTGCTGTATATCATGACAAAAATAAAAACGGAAAATTAGATATCAATATCCTCGGCATTCCAACAGAGATTTACGGCTTCTCCAACAACGCTAGAGGTAAATTTGGCCCAGCAAGCTGGGGTGAGGCCAAATTTTTAGTGAAGGATCGCTCAGCAGTACACCGCATAAAGTTAGAATAAATACCGCGCAGCAGTGCAGTGGCTAAGGTTTCTGTAAACGGGTTAGTATTACAAAGATTTACAGGTATATGTTAGCCTTCTAGAATTGTACAGCCGTACCTGTAACGCTCACCATGAGCATACTCCCGGTATCCCCAATGGTTTCGTAGTCTACGTCAATACCTATAATTGCATTGGCACCAAGCTGAAAAGCCTTCTCTTCTAACTCGCTAAATGCAATACGTCTCGCTTCTTTTAGTTCTTTTTCATAAGAGGCAGATCGGCCACCAACGATATCGCGAATACCAGCGAAAAAATCTTTAAAAATGTTTGCTCCGAGTATGGCTTCGCTGGTTATTATGCCTAAATACTGGTTAATCACTTTTCCTTCTAGATTGTTTGTTGTTGTCATTATCATGGAAGTACACCTAATTAGATACGCTGTAAAAATAGCTTTATGTGAATTACGTGAAAAATATAGTAATAGTTAAAAAATTGATACTAATAGACAAAAAAAAAGCCTTCTCGATTGAGAAGACTTTGTAGAGTCATGTTTGTGACTAGCGACGGAAATTATCACGTCTTGGTCGCTCTTCACGAGGACGAGCTTCGTTCACTTTACATGAACGTCCATCAATTTCTGCTCCATCGAGATCTTCTATTGCAGCTCTTGCTTCGTTATCATCATCCATTTCAACAAATCCAAATCCTTTGGATCGGCCAGAATATTTGTCTGAAATAACTTTTGCGGAACTAACGGTTCCATAAGCTTCAAAGACTTCGCGTAATTGGTCATCAGAAACCCCATAGCTAAGATTTCCTACGTAAATGTTCATATCAAAAATAATTAAGTAATTAAAGTTACGGAGAGAAGCAGACAGCAACAGCTACAGGATTCAAAGAAACGTACATCTGGATATCTTACCCAATCCAGTTATAAATTACGGTATTAATCAACCAACACCAACAAAATTATCCACACCTTTTTTTGTGTTACTTAACAACTAATCTAGTGCAGTTTATCTGATTTATTAAATGATTCCTCAGCCATTTTCTGATGAAATTCTTGCAACTTATTTTGTAGCTCGATGGAGCTATTGGCTAAGATTCTACAGGCCAGTAACCCAGCATTCTGCGCTTTTCCGATAGCCACGGTAGCAACGGGAATACCGTTGGGCATTTGCACAATCGAATATAGGCTATCCACACCGCCCAAGGCATTTGTTTGAATTGGCACACCAATTACGGGCAAGATGGTATGACTTGCCACCATACCAGGAAGATGTGCGGCGCCACCAGCACCAGCAATAATGACTTTAACACCTCTATTAGAGGCATTTTTGGCATATTCTGCCATATAATCGGGTGTTCTATGAGCAGATACTACTTTTTTTTCATAGCTAACACCCATCGTATCCATTATTTTTGCAGCTTCTTTCATAGTAGGCCAGTCACTATCGCTACCCATGATTAATCCAACTTCAATGTTATCTACCATAAAAGAATTCCTTTCTGTTTTAGTTTGTATTTAAAATTACATATTAGAGAAACAACAAAAAATATGTCAATCAACTATTAAATTTGTACACTCTCGGTTAAACTCATAGCTCGTTCATAGACACAGTCACTATCATTTCCTAAAAGAGTGAAATGGCCCATTTTCCTTCCGATTTTACTCTGAACTTTACCATACATGTGCAAGTGGCCATTGGGTTCGGAGAGTAGGGCTTCGCTAAATTCAACTTGAGCCATTCTATTTTGCGTACCTAATAAATTGATCATTACGCTAGCAGGGTGAGTAAGTTCAGTCGACCCAAGGCCTAACCCTAGTACTGCTCTTATATGGTTCTCGAACTGGGAAGTTACACAGCCCTCTATGGAGTAATGACCTGAATTATGTGGGCGAGGCGCGGATTCATTCAATAAAACATCGCCATTTGGTGTATAGAAAAATTCAAATGCAACAATACCTCTTGTACCTAAGGCTTCCATAGCTTGTAAGGCGTGTTTTTGGGCCAATTTTTTTATGGAATCGGGCACTCTTGCTGGGGTAAGTACTGCCACGCAAATATGGTTTGATTGAACTGTTTCGCAACATTCGTACACCGAATACTCCCGCCCGTTGTGCGCAACTTGGACGGCTAACTCGTGACTAAAATCAATAAATGCCTCGGCTAAGATATCATGACCATTTTGCCCACCCAGTTTGGTAAACATATCTGCAGCTTCATTCAAATCAGAAACTGTTGCATTCCCATACCCATCATAGCCACCCTTTGAAGACTTTAGTACAAATGGCCAGCCATATTGGCGACCAAAATCTTTTAAATCTTCGCGGCCTTGGATTTGTTTATAAGGAGTGACGGGTATACCGGCTTCTTCAAAACTTTGTTTTTCAACGATTTTGTTTTCAATTTTAGCAAAGCCTTCAGGGCTTGGATAGATAGGTGTACCTGAATTGATTTGAACTTGCTTTAACACACTTGATTCTATGAACTCATTTTCCAAGGTTAATACATCACACCTCTGAGCAAATTCCGTCATCGCTTTTACATCCTCAAAAGAACCAGTTGTAACCATAGGGCTCAAATAATGCATGGGCTCGTGGCTACTGCGATCCGTATATGCAGCCACTTGAATGCCAAGTCTATGGGCTTCAATTGCACTCATTTTTGCTAATTGACCTGCTCCTAAAAAACCAATGGTAAATGAGGAAGGGATAGTATGAGATTCGGTGATTAGACTTTTGAACCCTTTGATATCGGTCATTTAATGTCTTTTTAGGTTGATTGATAGGCAACTGTCTATCGTTTGAGCTACAAAATAGCGCGTTCATAACTTAGATAAAAAATACTAATTAATTGTACTTACTAGCAGCTAAGAATTGCCTATACAATAAAGTGCACTATTGTGTATTTTCATAACAAATAATGTACAATGGATCTAGAAAAAAAATTACAACAACTCAAAGCTCGCTATAATGAACTGAATGCAGCAATGAGTGATCCTGGTATATTCGATGACCCCGAAAACTATACTAAGCTTACCAAAGAAAGAAGTGATTTGGAAGAGGTTGTACTGGATTTTGATCGATATAATGAATTAAAGGGACACTTTATGGGTAATATTGAGCTAATCGAGATGAATGAGGATCCTGAGATCACAGAGATGGCTGTAGCTGAGAACAAAGAACTTAAAGCAGCATTAATACGACTAGAAGATGAACTTAAAATTAAGTTGATTCCTAAAGATCCTGAGGATTCAAAAAACGCGATAGTCGAGGTTAGAGCTGGTACAGGAGGTGATGAGGCGGCTATCTTTGCGGGAGATTTATTTGATATGTATCGCCGATATGCTGACAATTTAGGGTGGAAACTTCAAATTCTAAGCTTGAATGAATCAGAAAAAGGGGGGTACAAAGAGATTAGTTTTTCTCTAGAAGGTCACGAAGTGTTTGGTAAAATGAAATTTGAGTCTGGAGTCCATCGGGTTCAACGGGTTCCTGCTACCGAAAGTCAGGGCAGAGTACATACCTCAGCAGCAACCGTTGCAGTACTACCAGAAGTAGAGGAGGTGGATATTCACATAAATCCGAGTGACTTACGAATTGATACGTTTAGAGCAAGCGGGGCCGGTGGTCAGCATGTCAATAAAACGGATTCCGCTATTCGAATTACCCACGAGCCCACAGGTATTGTTGCAGAGTGCCAACAAGAGCGCTCGCAGCATCAAAATAAAGAGAAAGCGATGGCTATGCTTCGTGCCCGAATGTATGATATCGAGTTGGAGAAAAAGCAAAAGGCTAGGGCAGCAGAGAGAAAAAGTCAGGTTTCCACAGGTGATCGTTCTGCAAAAATTAGAACTTATAACTACCCACAAGGCCGCCTAACCGACCACAGAATCAATCTTACACTTTATAATCTTGATGCGGTTATGAAAGGTCAGTTATATGAAGTTATAGAAGGTCTGCGCATTCAGGATAATCTAGAAAAAATGCAAGAAATGGTAGAATAAAACCTATCTGAGTAACGATTTCTCTTGCCACCGAGCTACACTCTTGGTGCAGCACTTAAAAGCTCTTTACTAGCTTGTGATTCAAATTGTTTAAAGTTGTTCACAAACATTTGAGCTAATTCTCTAGCCTTTTTGTCATATTCCATTGCATCATCCCACGTATAGCGAGGAATGAGCACTTTTGAAGGGACATCTGTTACTTGAATGGGTACCTGAAATCTAAAGATTGGATCTTTTACGTACTCCACTTTGTCAAGTTTCCCTGCGATAGCTTCACTGAGCATTTTTCGAGTATATCGTAATTTAATACGTTCTCCTGTTCCAAATTCTCCGCCAGTCCATCCCGTATTTACCATCCAGACCTTAGCTTTGTGCTTTTTGATTTTTTCAGCCAGTAATTCAGCATATTTGGTTGGATGTAAAGGCATAAAAGGTGATCCAAAACAAGCCGAAAAAGTTGCTTGAGGTTCGGTAACACCTCTTTCTGTTCCAGCCACTTTTGCGGTATATCCACTGATGAAATGATACATAGCCTGTTCGGGCGTAAGTCTTGAAATAGGAGGTAGTACCCCAAAGGCATCTGCCGTCAGAAAAATAATATTATCAGGATGGTTTCCCATGCCAGTTTCGCTAGCATTTGGAATAAAATCGATAGGGTAAGAGCAGCGTGTATTTTGAGTAAGACTTACATCAGTAAAATCAGGCTTTCGATTTTTATCTAAAATAACATTCTCAAGAATGGTACCTGGCATTTTAGTGGTAGCGAAAATCATGGGCTCACTTTTTTCACTAAGATTAATGGTCTTAGCGTAACATCCACCCTCAAAGTTAAAAATTCCTTCGTCGCTCCATCCGTGCTCATCATCACCTATAAGCGTTTTTGAGGGATCTGCAGATAGTGTTGTTTTACCGGTTCCTGAAAGCCCAAAGAATACAGCAGATTTCCCATATTTATCATGATTTGCTGAGCAATGCATAGCCATAATACCCTTTTTTGGAAGTAGGTAATTCATCACGGAAAATATACCTTTTTTTACCTCCCCAGAATACATAGTCCCACCTATAAGTATAATCTTTTTCTCAAAATTACATAGGATAAAGGTACTGCTTTTTGTTCCATCAACTTTTGGATCCGCCTCGAAAAAAGGAGCTGCTAAAACCGTAAAATCTGGTTCAATATCCGCTAGTTCTTCTTTATTTGGGCGGATAAACATATTATGTGTGAATAGGGCATGGTAGGCTACCTCACTTACAACTCGGACGTTAAGTCGGTTTTTAGTATCGGCGCCACAAAAAGCATCTTTAACAAATAGTCGTCTATCTCTGAGGTATTTCTGAACTTTCATAAAGAGATTGTTAAATACTTCTTCACTTGCTGGTTGATTTACTTCACCCCAATCTATTTCATCTTGTATGTAGGGCTGCACTATAATAAATCGGTCTTTTGGAGATCGGCCAGTAAACTTACCGGTGTGAACGAGTAATGCATGATCAGCAGTTAAAATAGCCTCGCCATGAAGAATGGCATGCTCGTAGAGTTCCGATGGGTTTAAATTCCAGTACACATCATCGTTTTTGTCTAATCCTAAATAGTCTAACCCAACTTTACTTCTGGGGTGTACATCGTAGTCTGCTTTCATTGCTCTTTATTATATCGTTTTAAACGGTCTTTGATTTGGCTAAAGACGGAATGCTTGAGGGAGGCCAAGTATTCAATCAAGTTTTAACATATCATTCTTTAAGCAATAATAAGGAGCTTAACAACAACTCTCAAAAATTAGCTTTAGGTTTGAGAAAAGCGGTACCAAATAAGTACCTTTATGTTATTGTTTAGCCCATGATTGGTATCCACCTAAAAGATTTTTTACATCTTTGAAGCCAAGGCGCTCCGTCATTAAGGCCGATGCTTGTGAGCTTCTATTGCCAGACCGGCAATACACTAAATAGGTACTTCTTTTATCGAGTAAGCTAAGTTTAGCTTGAAAGTCAGATTGATAAAAGTCAAGATGTATAGCACCTTCAATAGCCCCTGCATTAACTTCTGCTAAGGTTCTAACGTCTAAGATTATCACTGAATCCTCTTCCATAAGTGCTGCGAAGGTAGTAACATCAATATCTTCAATGGTACTTTGCGTCGCTTGAGTTTGTTCTGATGCGTTTCCTATTCCTCTTTCGGTGGTTGAAGTACATGCCAATAGTCCATTTAGCAGTAAGGCTAATCCAAAAAACCTCGTAAATAAGTTGTTATTTGGTAGATTTGTAAAACTAGACAAAATCAAAGTATCCCTCCATATTAGCTTTGAAGCGAGTTGCTGTTTCGTTCTTTGTCTGGTCATAGGTACTCCTTTTGAGGGATATTGGAATTTGGCTGTGTTGTACCACAAAGATAATTTCGCTGTGTAGTTACAAGCATGATTAAAATAGGGAATTTGTAAGCATTGTTCCGCCTGTTAATATATGCGACAGGAACCCGAAAAAAACACAAATACTAAACTTCAACTTTAATATCTTTCGAGTCTAAATTAGTAGGATAAATAGAGTTATGAATACCATTGATCATAAAGATTTTGAAGCGGTAATTGGTTTGGAAGTACACGCCCAATTACTTACTCAAAGCAAAGCATTTGCACCTGTAGCAGCGCAGTATGGCCATGCACCCAATACCCAAGTTAACCCATTGTGTTTAGGTCACCCAGGCACTCTACCTCTAGTAAACGAAAATCTAGTCCGTTACATAATTAAAATGGGTTTGGCTATCAATTGCTCTATTGCCGCTAAATCTATCTTTGCTAGAAAAAATTATTTTTATCCTGATTTACCAAAAGGTTTTCAAATATCTCAGTTTGAAACACCCATCTGTGAAGGTGGATACATTGACATAGAAGTGGAAGGCTACACCAAACGCATAGGGATTACGCGTATTCATATGGAAGAGGATGCTGGAAAATCTATTCATGATCAAGATCCCTATAATACATTGGTAGATTTAAACCGGGCAGGTACTCCACTCATTGAAATAGTGTCGGAGCCAGATTTGCGTACCCCACAAGAAGCCTACGCCTACCTGTCTAAAATTAAACAGATTGTTCAATATCTTGAGGTCTGTGACGGAAATATGGAAGAGGGTAGTTTGCGTTGTGATGCCAATGTTTCGGTTCGACCAAGGGGACGAGAAGAATTTGGTACTCGTACCGAGCTCAAAAATATGAACTCCTTCAGAAATGTTGAAAAAGCCATAGATTTTGAAATTTACAGGCAAATTCAACTTATTGAAGCTGGAGGGGAAGTAGTTCAACAAACTAGGCTTTGGGACACTAGTAAAATGGAGTCCCGAATCATGAGATCTAAAGAGGAGGCGCATGATTATCGATATTTTCCAGAACCAGATCTTCCGCCCATTATTGTAACTAATGATTTATTGGATGAGATAAAGGCAGAGTTACCGGAGCTTGCTCATGTACGTCAAGAGCGTTTTGTGGAACAATATCAACTCAGTGAAATCGATGCTGTTACCTTAACAGAGAATCGATATCTTGCCGACTTTTTTGAAGATCTAGTCTCCGAAAGTGGCCATGTGAAAGCCTCGGTTAGTCTAGTTTTAAGTGACGTTCTCCGAGTGCTAAATGAGCAATGTATAAGCATAAAAGAATTCCCATTATCGGTGCAAAGACTAGCTGAATTGTTGGATCTCAGAGCTTCAGATAAAGTCAGCTCATCCGCTCAGCAAACCATATTTAATGTCATGTTAGAGCAAGATACCTCAGCGCTTGAATTAGCAGAGGCTTTGAATGTACTCCAGGTTTCTGATACTAATTATATGGATGATCTGGTACAGCAAGTTATTGAAGCGAATCCAGATGAAGCCCAACGATATCGAGAGGGGAAAAAGCAATTGATGGGATTTTTTGTGGGACAGGTGATGAAGGCCTCTAAGGGAAAAGCTAACCCTAAAATGGCGAATGAATTTGTTCGTAAATATTTAGACTAAGAATTTGATGATGAGTACGATAAAGGCAACTAACGTATCAATAGCGATGAGAATGTCAAAAATGGCATTAACGACAATGAAGGAAAAATGAATAAGCCAGAACTAAAACAATCTTTGTTACCTAAGGGTATGATTTCCCCCTCTGGCGTTCGAGGTACCTTTGTCTTGTTATTGTTTGCTTTTCTACTTAGCCAATGTAACCGCCCAGAACCGATCAATCAAAGCTACTTTGCTGTTGAAATTGATGTGGCAGATGCGTTGGATCAAACTCGTAATAGAGAAGGATTTGAATTTTTATTGTACTCGCAAGAAATGCAAAATAGCTTTATTGATACCCTTTTTATAGGAAAAACCGATAGTATGGGTCAAATCAAGGGTACCATAAACTATGATGAAGCAGGAGCTTACCCCCTCCAAATAAGCCGGGATGGAAGCCCAATTTTAAGTATGAGAGTCCTTTTAGCACAGGGAGACAGCGTGCTTTTCACCGGAGAATTTCCAGGCATTGGTCAAACGTTGAAGGTAGATTCCAGAGAACAGCGGGCGGTAGATGTTTTTAACCGGGTTGATGCAGGATTAACTCGTACCCGTCGATTTATTGCTATAGGAGCACTCGCCGATACAGCTATCGTTGATGAATTACGAAAGTGGGCCAATTTATATGAACAGGTGTATAGAGATTATCCTGGAACCTTTGCTTCCTCTTTCGCACTTGAGGCAGCGGTGCAAATACTTTCCGATATTGACCAACAGAAAATGATGTCCTTGATTAATGAAGGACTTGATAATAATCAGTCCTTAGGGCTTGCTTTAACCTTTGGTAAAGATTATACCAGTACCACTAATGGTTTTGATCGTGGGGTTCACTATTTAGACTCCTTACACTCCCTCGTCACCAACAAAGAACAAGCCCGAGCAATCGATCAAATGCTCATTGAGTTGTATTATGATTCCTTACGAGTTGGTGAGGGAAAAAATAGGTTAGACCGGTTCAAGCGTTTGTACGAAGAAGAAGATCTTTCGTTTTGGTATAAAAACATGCGTTTTGAATTTGAAGATTTAGCTCCTGGTACATTTATTCCAGCTTTTAGCTTTGTTAGCACCGAAGGGGATACTATTGACGAAGAGAGTATTAAAGGATCGCCTACTTTGCTGGAATTTACTCTTATGGAAAATGGATTATATCAACAGCAATACGAAGAATTAACGGTTAGCTATCAGCTTTTTGTTCCACGTGGATTTCAAATATATACGATGGCTTTTGATGAAAGTGCCACAACTATATTAGCGTTTTTTCAAGAAAGAGATCGCTTCTGGTCTATTGCGGAACCACCAACATTGAATCGAAAGTCTCTGGTTGAAACCTTCAATATTCAGTACTATCCAACACGAATACTAGTTGATGCCGAAGGCCGAATCATCAGGAAATTTATAGGTGAAGAAATCGATGATTTTATACCCTATCTCACACCACACTTAACCTCGAACTAATTTTGTAATCTATTAATTATGCGAAAATTTCTAATTGCGGGTAACTGGAAAATGAATGGAGGAGCAGAATTTACCTCCGACTTATTATCTGCCATAAAAGCGCGAAAGGCGGTCATTTCTGAAGATGTAGATGTCTTGGTTTGTCCACCTTTTGTGTCATTATCTATGGCTATTGATCAACTGCACGAAAGTGATATACTCGTGGGGGCACAAAACATGCATGAGGCTAAAAAGGGAGCCTATACAGGCGAAGTTAGTGCATCTATGTTAGTAGAAGCGGGATGTAGTTGCGTCCTTTTAGGGCACTCTGAGAGACGGGCCTATTTTCATGAAGATGATGCCTTAGTTCGCGAAAAATTACAAACTGCCCTTAGTCATGATTTAGTACCAATTGTGTGTGTCGGAGAATTATTAGAAGAACGAAAAGAGAATCAACATTTTGAGGTAGTTAAAAGCCAAATCCTTGCTGCTTTCAATGGCCTTAACGAAGAACAAGCAGTTCAAGTCGTCGTCGCCTATGAACCGGTATGGGCTATTGGGACTGGAGAGACAGCAAGCCCAGAACAAGCACAAGAAATGCACGCGTTTATTCGCTCCATCTTAACAGAACAGTTTGGAGAAGCAGCACGAGCTATTCGTATTCTCTACGGGGGGAGCATGAAGCCAACTAATGCTTATGAATTACTAAGCCAACCAGACGTTGATGGTGGGTTAATTGGTGGTGCAAGTTTGGATGCAGAGAGTTTTGTGGTTATTGTTGAAACGGCTGAAGCGTTGAGTATTACTGCCGGAAAGGTCGATTTTCAACAAAGCCCAGAGGAAGAATAGGGATATGAAGGTATTACTTCTAGGAAGTGGGGGAAGAGAACATGCATTGGCTTGGGCTTTATCACAATCGCCTCTTTGCGATACCTTATATGCAGCACCTGGTAATCCAGGTACCCACGTATGTGGGGTGAACGTGGCTTTGGATGCCTTAGATTTTGAACAAGTACTAGAATTCATACTGGATAAGGAAATTGGTCTTACGGTTGTAGGTCCTGAACAACCGTTAGTTGCTGGGATAACCGATTTTTTAGAGGCTAAGGGTCATGCTGTTTTTGGGCCTAGTATCATTGCATCGCAATTAGAGGGAAGTAAGCAATTTGCTAAGGACTTTATGGCTCGTCATAACATACCTACAGCAGCATACAAAGTGTTTAGAGGGGACTATTATGCTGAAGCACTAGCTTATGTGGATGCTCATAATCAATACCCTATAGTGTTAAAAGCGGATGGTTTAGCCGGCGGTAAAGGTGTGTTAATTCCGGAAAATCGGGAAGAACTTCTAGCTGGCTTAGAAGAGCTTGGTAGAGGATCATTACAAGCCGCAGCCCAAACTTTAGTAATCGAAGAATTTATGCCTGGTGAGGAAGCATCTGTATTTGCCTTGTGCGATGGTGAACACTTTGAAATCATGGGAACAGCACAAGATCATAAACGCCAACTTGATGGCGATAAAGGTCCAAACACGGGAGGTATGGGGGCATATTCACCATCTCCGCTCCTAGCAGAAGATATGCTCAATTCGGTATCAGATACTATCATTGCACCAACTATAGCGGGTATGGCTGCCGAAGGGAACCCCTATAAAGGTTTTTTATATGTAGGTCTCATGATGACATCAGCGGGTCCTAAAGTAGTAGAATATAACTGCCGGTTTGGTGATCCAGAATGCCAGGTGGTTATACCAAGACTTCGAAGCGATCTACTTACACACTTAGTGCAAAGTGCACGAGGCGAACTTCTAGGGAAAGACATCGTATTTGATCAGCAATATAGAACAACAGTGGTGTTAGTTTCAGGTGGTTATCCTGTGCGTTATGAAAAAGGATTTCCCATTTTTGGCTTAGATGAACTCGAGAAAGTAGAAGCCGTTCAGATTTTTCATGCGGGTACAAAGGAGCAAGATGGACACCTATGTACTGCTGGTGGCCGGGTGTTAAATGTGGTCGGTACCGGTCTAACACTCCAAGAGTCAATATCAATGGCTTACAAAGGAGTTGAATCTATTTCGTTTGAGGGAATGTTTTACCGCAAAGATATTGGCGCTAAAGGGTTGAACCATGTTTCATGAATATAATCTACCATCATATCAACTTGTTTATCCGAGTTTTATTAGCAGCTTGTAACATTAAAGAATGTTTAAGTTACTCTCTTGTACTTCGCAGGAATAAAGATTTACACAATTCTAGCTCTTTTAAGATCCCATACTTGTGGTTTTTGGCATTATTCTCCATAGCTCAGAATGGAGTCGTTAGCGCAAACATTGGATTGCGTCTACATGAACCTGATAGTGTAGTGAACCAGATGACAGCTCAGAATATAGCACAGAACACCGCTGAAATTGCAGTGGACTTACCTCCACATGATTTTGTTCGAATGCAAGAAACGAGTTATTACCTTCCACAAAAAAATCCTATTCCCGTAGCTACCTTTACCCAAGCTTCAGCTATGATAAAGGGTATGGATGGATTCATTGTGAGTGATAAAGCTGAGCATAAGATATACCTGTTTAGCTCGGACGGGAAAGTACACATTGAGGCAGGCGGACACGGGGCTGGGGTTCAATCATTTCATGCTCCGAGTGGCATAGCTAGCAATAATGGACTAAAGATCTACGTAGCAGATAAAGAAAATGGGCGTATACAAATCTTAGATCATCAATTGCATTATCTATCTAGCTTAGATATTACTAGAGCTAATATAGATTATGCTATGGGATTAGATAGCTTTAGTGCTACTCGAAACTGGAAGCCTGAAAAAATTTGTTTACTCGATAGTGGGCATTTACAGGTGTGGGATACCCAGGCGAAAGGTATACATCGCTTTAATTCAAAAGGGGATTACCTTGGGTTTAGTGCCCTTTCAGAAGCTATGGGTCAGATTAATTTTCTGTATTGTAAGGACGATTACATTGAATTATATAGTACTCAAAGACAAAAAATTGCTCGTATGAGCATCAATGGCCTTTGGCTAGGAAGCTACGATTTTACCCAAGATCGCGCGTATGAATCCAAAATTTCCCTAACTACCTATGCCGATAGATGGGATGAATTAGAAGAAAATTATGGCATATGGGTTAATTCAATAATGGAAGAATCTCGACTATGGATATTATTTGAGCAGGCGTTGTTTTCTTTAGACGTTATTCAAAAACAGGATAACTAGTAACTCGATGGGTACAAATAATCGTCTTAATATGAATGAGCCCTTTTCTATCTCAAGCCAAACCATTGAGCATATCAAGCAACGAATGCCGGAACTCTATGCGTCGTTAGCTGAACCAGTTACCCCCTTTTTTTTAAACAATACCCTTAATTTCGAAGAGAAATTAGCCCAGATATTTGTTTTTCAGTACATATTGAATCCGGTGTACCAAAAATATTGTACTGCTTTGGGTTGGTCTGCCGGTGATTATTCTCGCTGTTTTGATGAACTGCCCCCTTTATTACCAGTGCAAGCGTTTAAAGACGCAGCGGTATGGACACATGATACTTTGGTTGGGGACACTGAGATATCGACCTATTTAACTCATTTGAAAACAGATGCTCAACCCTTGGAATTTTTAAGTAGCGGAACATCTGCCATGCAGCGGAGCCGTCATCGTGTACTAAACCCTACATTCTATGACGCTTCAATACGAGCATCCTGGCAAGCTCGATTTGGCGAGGATAACTGGATTATCTGGGCTTATACACCTGGCTATTCCGAAAATCCACAATCTTCTTTGCTGTATATGATTGACAGGTTGATGGAGTGGGATCATACCCAAGAAAGTTGCTACTTATCACTAGAGGAGTGTTTGCCTTTAAAGCAGTTGAATAAATTGGTGGAAGATGGGTACCGTGTAATGCTTTTTGGGGCTGCATTTGGTTGGTTAGACCTAATCGAGCGACATGAGCGGGAGAATAAGCCATTAAGTCTTCCAAGAGAGGTAAGTATCATGGAAACGGGTGGGATGAAAACCTTTAGGCGGTCAATGTCTCGCGCGGATCTGTTTGACCGGCTAGTGCAGGGTTTCAATTGTGCACCAGAGCAACTTATTACCGAGTATGGGATGACAGAGTGCCTTAGTCAAGCTTACACTTCCAAGGGGCCGTGGCTGGAGAGTCCAAATTGGGTCAAGATAGTAGTGGTAGATCCAGATCAACCTAACAAGGTGTTTGAGTCGGGGCAGGAAGGACTAATTGGGATTGTCGATTTAGCTAACATTTATTCGTGTAGTTTTATGTTAACGGGTGATCGGGGAGTACAGGATGAGGAAGGAAGATTTCAGGTACTTGGAAGGTGGGAACCCACATCTTTGCGTGGATGTAACTTTCTAATGGAACAAGATGGATAAATCAGCCCGGCTTAAATCACATCAAAACGGCTCGAATGAGGTACACGAGTTGGGTACGAATTGGTCGAAACAGGCGAATGAAAGAGCCTTTCAATTACAAGAGCATCTAATTAAGTGGTTTGATGACGAGCAATCTGGAATTCAAGAAGCCATTCAGCAAAGTATTTCAGGTACCGATTTTATTTCTGAGGATATTTATTTTCAGCTTTCTGCCATTAAGAGCCGTCTAGTAACCGGCGATTTGGTACACTGGGTGGATCAATGTACTATTGATCGACCATCTACTGACGAATCAAGACATATGCTAGATACTCAGTCTACTGACAATAGAGTTACCCAGCTAAGAGAACGATCAAATATATTATGTATTCATGCTGGAAATCTCCCCCTAGTAGGGTTACAGGATGTTATTGCTGTTTTATTGGCAGGCCATTGCTACACTGGTAAAATTTCACAAAAAGACCCCTATTTTTTACCCTCTATATTGTCTTGGTTGATTCAATTTGGTTGGCGAGAACAGATACAGTATTGGACCCAAAATACAGCAGATATTCCAGTAAATAACTATGATGAAGTATTGTTTGCTGGATCGGAATCTTCCTTAAATAGTGTAAGGAAAACTTTGATAGAGGCTCGAATACTGGATGAAGAAACGCCCTGGTTGAACCGTATCGCGTCATTTTCAATAGCCTACTGTCCAAGCAAAAAAGCTGTTATTGAACAGTCCACGGAGTTTATGGATGCGCTGATGAGACATGGTGGAAAAGGGTGCCGATCGGTTGGAGTGGTGGTTTCCCCCGTCGGGCTCAATGAGCTGCGAATTCCACTAGAAAATGCAATGAAAGATGTAGTGGAGCAGACTGGTACATTACGGCAGAACAATACTCTGAAACAACCGGATGCTTTGAAGCAGAACAATTCTGCAAATCTAAGAAATGCTAAAATTCCTTTAAAAGAGATCAATCGATCTGAATTAACAAGTTTAACCTACAAAAAAGCATACAATATCGCGGTAGACAGAGTGTTTGTTAGTGTTGGAGATTGGTTGATAGAGGAACATCCCATCGAGTATGTTCCTGAACCAAGTAATAATCGGGTGGTCTATTGGGTGCATGCCAATCAAGAAAACTTAGTGAATCTAGTAGAACATTTTGGTTCGGCATTACAGAGTATATACTATCTAGGCACCAATGCTTCAGACGTTAAAAGGCCTTATAAACACTCTTTTGATATCGAATCAATCGACTCCGCTCAACGCCCTCCTTTATATTGGAAGCCCGATGGGACTGATATACTAAGGTATCTTTGTCCCTTCATTATTTAATTCATTTATCCCTATTTTAGAGCTTTCTTGAAATAGAAATTCAACAACCTTAGGTTCATACTAAAGCCTGTTGTAACTCCGATGTCGAACGACTACCGTATTCATTAAAACACTTTTTTATGCATTCGTATAATCCAGAGGCCATTGAAAAGAAATGGCAAACACATTGGCTAGAGCAAAAGACGTTTAAAACACCCACTGATCGTAGCAAGCCAAAATACTATGTACTGGATATGTTTCCTTATCCTAGTGGATCGGGATTGCATGTGGGACATCCAGAGGGGTATACCGCTACTGATATAATAGCTAGGTATAAGCGAATGAAGGGGTTTAACGTGCTTCATCCTATGGGTTGGGATGCTTTCGGTCTACCTGCCGAGCAATATGCTGTTAAAACTGGAACTCATCCACGCATTACCACTGAGCATAATATCAAAAGATTTCGTGAGCAGTTACAAGCTATTGGCTTTAGTTATGACTGGGATAGAGAAGTAAATACAACAGATCCAAACTACTTTAAGTGGACGCAATGGATTTTCTTAAAACTCTATGAAATGGGTTTAGCCTATGAGGATGAAGTAGCTGTTAACTGGTGCCCAGAATTAGGAACTGTTTTAGCCAATGAGGAAGTCATTGATGGAAAGAGCGAGGTAGGTAGGTATCCCGTTGTTCGGCGTCCAATGCGTCAATGGGTGCTAAAAATTACTGCCTATGCAGAGCGTTTACTTCGGGATTTGGATGAGCTTGATTGGCCAGAGTCGTTGAAAGATATGCAGAGAAATTGGATAGGGAAGTCGGTTGGTGCAGAAATTGATTTTGCAATAGAAGGATATGATTCCGAGCCTATTCGGGTGTTTACGACCAGACCCGATACCTTGTTTGGAGCAACCTATATGGTACTTGCTCCTGAGCATCATTTGGTTGAAAAGATTACGAGTGAGCAGCAGCTTACAGCCGTACAGGCCTATGTGGAAAGTGCCGCGGCTAAATCGGATTTAGATAGGCAAGAATTATCTAAAGAAAAAACTGGAGTTTGGACGGGGGCTTATGCCAATCATCCAGTAACCAAAAAGCAGATTCCCATATGGATTGCGGATTATGTGCTCGCAAGCTACGGAACAGGAGCCATTATGGCCGTACCGGCACAGGATGAGCGAGATTGGGAGTTTGCAGAGGCCTTTAATTTGCCCATTGTACGGACGGTCCAACCTGGGGAAGGATTTACAGGTAATGCGTACACGGGGAATGGTCCTGCCATTAATTCTGATTTTTTAAATGGAATGGGTATAGATGAGGCAAAAAAAACCATGATTCAATGGCTGGAAGATCATGGCGTGGGCACCAAAGCAATTAATTATAAGCTTCGTGACTGGTTGTTTTCTAGACAGCGTTACTGGGGTGAACCGTTTCCGATACTACATACTGATCAGGGCCCAGTCCCATTGACCGAAGATCTACTCCCTTTAGAGCTTCCTGTTGTCGATAAATATCAGCCAACGGGCGATGGAGAACCACCTTTAGCCAATGCAACTCAATGGGTGAACACGATTGATCCCACTACAGGTAAGCCAGCTAAGCGAGAAACCAATACCATGCCTCAATGGGCGGGATCTTGTTGGTATTATTTGCGATATATATCCCCGGATTGGGACGGTGGCCCGGTAGACCCTGATTATGAATCGTATTGGATGCCCGTGGATTTGTATGTAGGTGGGGCAGAACATGCGGTTTTGCATTTGCTGTATTCACGTTTTTGGCATAAAGTCTTGTTTGATTTGGGTGTTGTTAGTACTAAAGAACCCTTTCAGAAATTAGTGAATCAGGGTATGATTTTAGGTGAGATGGAGTACACTGCTGCTCAAAAAAATGGACAGTGGATACCTATTGACGCCGCCGATGAGGCTACTGAAAGAATATGTTTAGCCGATGAAGATGTTGAGAAAAAAGGGGATCATTTTGTGGTTAAGGGCACTGATATACGCATAGAAGCTAGGGCCCATAAAATGTCTAAAAGCCGTGGTAATGTTATAAATCCTGATCATATTATTGAGAAATTTGGAGCGGATTCACTTCGGCTTTACGAGATGTTTATGGGACCTTTGGAGCAGGTGAAGCCTTGGAGTACAAAAGGAGTTGATGGGGTAAATAGGTTTTTACACCGAGCCTGGAGACTATTGATCAATGATGAGGATGGTGAACTCAAGTCAACGGTCAGTGACATTGAACCAACTAAAGAACAGCTTAAAGTACTGCATACAGTCATTAAAAAGGTGAGTGAGGACATCGAAGCAATGCGATTTAACACCGCCATATCGGCGTTGATGATTTTCGTAAACGAAGCCAACTCTTGGGGTCAAATGCCTATTGAGGTAGCCAGATATTTTATCCAATTATTGTCCCCTTTCGCTCCTCACATTAGTGAGGAATTATGGGCCAAGTTAGGGCATCAAATAAGTTTAGCTTACCAAGAGTGGCCAGCCTTCGATGAACAGTGGTTGGTAGACGACAAAGTTATGTACCCCATCCAAATAAATGGTAAAGTACGGGCCGAATTGTACGTTCCAGCGGAATTAGCTGTAGACAAAGAGTATGTACTTGAACAAGCCAAAACCCTTGAAAAAATTCAGGGCTATTTAGAAGGGAACCGATTTGTCAAAGAAATATTTGTACCTAAGCGAATCGTAAATTTGGTTATCGCTCCTCAATAGGAGCATAGTCCATATTTTTTTCACCAACATAAAGTGCTCTTGGGCGTACTAGTCTGTTATGCTCCATTTGCTCCATATAGTGACCGGCCCATCCTGCAATACGGCTCATGGTAAATATACAAGTGTACAAATCTGGCTGAATTCCCATTGAAAAATAGACGGTAGCTGAAAAGAAATCGACATTTGGATCAATATTTTTTTCACTTTTCATCGTATTCAACATATCCATAGACCAACGGTACAACTCTTCATGCCCAGTTTCTTCACTTAGTGATTGAGCCATTTTCTGAAGGTGACGAGCTCTTGGATCAAAAGTTTTATAAACACGGTGGCCAAATCCCATAATCTTTTCTTTTTTGGCTAATTTATCTTTCGTAAACGCAACGGCGTTGGCGTCTTTGCCTTGTTCTTCTAATTCCATTAGCATTTGCATTACAGCGGTATTCGCTCCACCATGAAGAGGTCCTTTTAAGGTTCCGATAGCAGCAGTAATCGCAGAATATAAATCTGATAATGTCCCACCAACTGTTCTACATGTGAAGGTAGACGCGTTCATGCCATGCTCTGCATGGAGAATTAAACATAAATCCAAGGTCTTTTCAGCCTGGATTCCAGGCTCTTCACCATTGAGCATGTACAGAAAATTAAAAGCGGTAGAACCAGTAATTTTAGGTTGGACAATTTCTTTGCCACTTCTAAGTCGTGAAAAAGCAGCGATGATAGTAGGCAGTTTCGCTGTTATATTGATGGCTTTTTCGTAATAGGAATCGTCGGGGAGATGAATATCGGTTTCTGATAGCATAGAAGTAGCTGTTCGTAAAACCGACATTGGTTTGGATTCCTTATCAACACTGTGCAGATAATCCAAAACAACCTTTGGAATATCTCTTCGGGCTTGAAATTTATGCGTTAAATCATCCAGCTCGTTTTGCGTAGGTAAACGATCGTTCCACAACAAAAAACAAACTTCCTCAAAGGTACTTTTTTCTGCAAGCACATCTATATTGTATCCAGTATAAATGAGCTCACCATTTTGCCCATCAATGGAACTTTTGGTAGTGGAAAAAGCAACTACGCCATCCAAACCTTTATTGATGTACGGGTAAAGTGTTTCGTCAAAAACGGTATGTAAATCGTTTGCCATGGTGTTCCGAAGTTTAGTTAGATGTTCATGTTACTCTTGCCTTTTCGGTACCTTTCAGTGCGAGCTTGCGTGAGGACTCTCTGCATTTGTGTAATAAAACAGGATATTACGTCTCTTCAAGAGTGAACTATAAGTTAATGAAACCCAGACAATAAATTAAGTTCTTAAAGCGCTTTTTTTGCAGCTTCCCAATGCCTATCCATTTCTTCTAAACTAAGGTCATTTAAGGGACGATTTTCTTTGTCAGCTTGCTGTTCTATGAACCGAAAACGCCGCTCAAATTTTGTATTCGTGAGGCGTAAACTATCTTCGGCATGCAAATCAAAAAAACGCCCCATATTCACCATAGAGAAGAGTAAATCACCAAATTCTTCGGCTCGATTTTTGGCTGAACCTGATTCTAGGGTTTCTTTGAATTCTTGGGTTTCCTCTTCGATTTTCTCCCATGCTTGTTCCCACTTAGGCCAATCAAAGCCCACATTGGCTGCTTTTTCCTGCATTCGTTGTGCTCGTATGAGTGCAGGCATCGGTTTAGGTAGTCCGTCTAAGGTCGACTTTTTACCTTCTTTCTTTTTAATCATCTCCCAATTCCCAGAGACCTCTTCTTCACTATTTACCACTTTTTCGCCAAATACATGTGGGTGCCGCCTGATCAGTTTCTCCATGAGCGTCTCAATTACATCCTCTATTGTAAAGTGGGTACTTTCCGATGCCATTACACTATGGAAAACAACATGGAGGAGGAGGTCACCCAGTTCCTTTTTGAACTCTTTAAAATCGTCATTTTCTAAGGCTTCCAGTGCCTCATATACTTCTTCGACTAAGTTATCTTTAATGGATTCATGGGTTTGTTTTCGATCCCAAGGGCATTCTTTGCGCAGGATTTTAACAAGTTGAACTAGGTCTTCGAATGATCTTGAGGCTTGCATTAGGTTTTTTGTTTTTTCTTTTTAGCTGCTGGGAATAAAATATTATTCAAAATGAGACGATAACCAGGACTATTTGGGTGTAAGGCCAAATCGGTTGGTGGATCGTTGACTCGGTGGGTATAATCTTCAGGGTCGTGTCCTGCGTAAAAAGTATAGGTTCCCTGCCCAAAGGTGCCATGAATATATTTGGCTTGTTCCCGTCCAGGGCTTTCACCAAGCACGACCACCGAAGACTTGATTTTATCAGAACGGAAGGCCGTTGTTTGACCATAAAATCCACGAACACTACTTACATGATTTTGGGTAAGCATGGTAGGTACAGGATCCCATTTAGCAGAAAATTCAAAAAGCGTGAAAAAATCCAGACTTTGATCGATCTCATTAATAGCAACTGGCACATCAATGTCTGCGTGTTCGTACTCCGTTGGATTTAGGCTGATAGTGAAATTTTCGAAAGCTAATGTTACGTTATAGTCCAATGAATCTTGTGCATTAGGATCAACGGGGTCACCGTCAAAGGGGGTAGGAGCTATGTCGATATCCTCAGCCGCAAGAGCCACATCAAAGGTATCGGTACCAGAGCACATCGCAAATAGAAAACCACCCTTGCCTACATACTCTTTGATAGTTTTGGCAACGGCTAATTTCTGATCACTGACCTTTTTAAAACCCAACTCAGTAGCCATTGCTTCCATTTGTTTTACTTGAGTAATATACCATGGATTATTTCGATAGCTAGCCCAGAATTTTCCATATTGCCCGGTAAAATCTTCATGATGTAAATGCAGCCAATCATAATTTTGCAAGCCACCTTGAAGCACTTCAACATCCCAAATTTTATCATAGTCAATATCCGCATAGCTTAGCGCTAGGGTGACCGCATCATCCCAGGGTAGTGCCTGTTCGGGTGTATAAACAGCGATTCGAGGGGCTTTTTCTAAGTTGACAACCGATGTGTTTGAACCCGGCGATTCAACTTCCTGAGTTATTCGAGTAGCCTGAGAGTTACTAATTAGTTCGACAGTTATATTTTTAAGGCGTGCTTCTCTAATAAGTTCTGCATTTTCATCGGTTATGAATGAACCACCGCGATAATTTAACAGCCAGGTAGCCTTTCCACCTTCGGTCAAATAGTTAAAGATGAGTCCATACGCCTTGAGATGATTCGCCTGACTTTCATCCATGGGGATGAATAATTGTTGGGCGCTAACAGGTGTAATGAAGCTACTAACAAGAAACAAACCAAAGAGGCAAAACCAGCTTGGGTTCCAGCACAGACTCCGAAGGTAAAGGTGAGTGCGAGAGAAATAATTCACATAGCTCATGAGGGTATATTTAACTCGTTCAATGTTTTTCGTGCAAGTGGACTATAATAACCATTGGGAAAAGATAAAATCAACTCTTCATAGTACAAATATAAGGCATCTGAACTCACTGAAGACGAATCTTGAGTGTTTAGGTGGAGTGCTGCCTGTGCTCTCAGCCACATTAGTTTTTCCCTGAGTGGGGTATTTTTTTGATCAACTAAGTATTTGTCTAATGAGGTAACATACTCTTCTAAATTAGCCCCTAAAGAATAAAGTTCAACGAAAGAATAGTCGGAAAAAGGATTGCTTTGGTTACGGGCTATATCCCAGAGCATGGCTTCAGCTTTAGTAATGTTCCCTTTGAGCTCTTCGAGCATAACCTTAGGGAAGGCAACATTTACTTGAGCGGTAGAATCCATGGCATTGATGGCCTGTAGCCAAAGGCGTAATTCCAATGCATCATTAGCATAATACGAGGTATACTGACGACCTAAGCTTTTTAGTTGGATGGCTGAAAATTCATAATCAGCCGAATAAAAATCGGCTAAAGCTAGGAAGTATCGAGTCTTTTCGGCCATTTCACCTGCTTTAGCAGACCTATTTGACCTAGTGAGTAATAATCTAGCTTCTGTAAACGACTCGTTTGCCATGGCAAGGCGGCCTTTTAAGTAGTTCAGTTCTTCAGAAAAATCGCCAAGTTGGCGTTCAAGGCGTTGTATAATCTGCTGTGCCTCATCTAAATCTTTTTCATAATCTAAGTAAAGCTCAGCTAAGCGAAGATGCACATTGGCACTATTTTGATAATTGGGGGCCTCCGATAGTATTATGCTGAGAAGTTGCTTTGCCTGTTCAGTGTAGTACGATTGTTGTGATACGGGAATTAGGTCATAATCTTCAAGATATTTAGCCCATGACAGCCAAACTTCCGCCTGCTTATCCAGCGCCTGCCACTTTATTTTATTATGTCCTATATCTGAATAATATCGAAAAGACCTAAGTGCTTTTTCGTATTCTCTGTTTTGGAGTAGTTGATTCCCAACGCTGTAAAGAGAATAGGTTAAAGCGGGGGTGTTTTCCTCATATCTGAGTGCTGTGTTAAATGCTCGTTCGAACAGATTGGTTTCCATGAGTAGCCAAATTTGCAACTCATAGAAGGTGCCATAAAGCACATCATTATGTTCCAATCTCATCAGTAAGTCTTCTAATTCTAAAATGCTAATATCATATAACAATGGATCATTATATCGAAACAGTATACGTTGGAAACCGGAAGCTTGATTAGGAGAATTTTGTATGAGGGTAAGCCAACTTTTAACAGCCTCATCATAGTTACCCGCCTGCATATGCACCATGGGAATTTCTGAGATGAACAGCATGGGATTCTTGAAATTTTGCTGTGCCTTTTGATATACCATTAGAGCTTGATCAAAGGCTTTACGATCGGCCATGGTTCTGGCCGTGTTTATGTAAAGTTGCAACATCTGAGGATGCGCTTCAAGATTGTCGTTCCAAAGAGTGAATGCGCGCTCCTTATTTCCCATAAAAAACTCAATTTCACCTTCAATTACCCCCGTTAAAGCACTGTTGCTTCCATTTTTTTTGTATTTCTTGACTCGTTCTAAAGCAATTTGGTACTGTTTAAGTTCAATCTCACATTTTACCAACCGATCAAAATAAATAAAGGTGTTCGGTTCACTACGGTGTAGTCTCTCTAAAATAGTTAAAGCATCATCATAACGCTGTTGCTGCATAAGCCGGAGTGCAATTTCTAAACGACCTCTGTCCCCAGCGTTCTGACTTTGAGCCATAGCAGGAATTACAGCCAAAAGCACAAGTACTGCTAGCATACCAACAATAAATAAAGAAGTATAGTTGGATGAAGACGATGGAGTGTGGTGTTTTATTTGTTTGAGCATTAGTTGAATAAAATAAAACTTCATTGAGTGCGCAACCGATCATTAGTTTGAGTTTGCGCCAGTTTTTAGCAAATAGTTTAACAATGAGTTTTAGAAATTTAAGTTTTAGAAATTAAAATGTACTTGATTACATGCTTAATTTATAACGCTCTTTTAACAAACTAAGTTCAAGATAACATCGGCTCAGTGGAAGACCAACCACATTACAATAGTCACCCTCAATTTTTTTCACAAAGATAGCACCCCAATCATCTTGAATCCCATAAGCCCCTGCTTTATCCATTGGACTGCCAGATGCGATATATTTTTGAATGGGGTAGGCACTTAGTGCCTGAAACCACACTTTGGTTTGCTCGTGGAAAAGTATGGGCTCTTGTAGATTTCCGCCCCTGTCTACATACTGAAGGCAAACACCGGTGTACACTTGATGCTGAGTACCACTCAATCGGGCTAACATTTGGGCTGCTTCTTGTTCACTAGTAGGTTTACCAAGAATATCGTTGTTGTGTACTACAATGGTGTCTGCTCCAATTACCACCGCATTCGAGTATTTAATCGCGATATCTTTGGCTTTTGCAAGACTTAATTCATTTACTAAAGTCAAAGGGTTACTGGTAGATGTGTACTCATCAACCCTGCTTGGTTGAATTTCGAAGGGTATTCCTAGCTGTTGTAGTAGTACTTTTCTGCGGGGGCTTTGTGAGGCCAATATAAGTTGGGTCATTTCTTTTATCTAGCTTTTGTCCTTATACCTAATAATAGCTAATTTGCAACGGTCAAGAAATTAGCATTTGTAAAGAAATGTGAGTAAAAAGTGAATAAAATTTAGTAAAGCAATGCAATTCCAAGGAATGGGAAGCTTTTAGAAACATTTTTAACAATACTAGATCAATGAACCTTACATTAAAACTTATTTCACCGAAAGCAATGGCAAAACAAAATTTAAAAAAATCGAACACATCAATGTTTTTTTCTGCATTCAACTATAAACTATTAGGAATTGCAGTCCTATTGATTGTCGGTGGTTTTGCCGCTATGTACTTAGAAAATGAAGTTCATGGTTTTGTTTCCTTGTATGTCTCACCTGTCGTGATAATGGCCGGTTATGTATTGGTCATATTTGCCATCATGAAGCACGACCGCCAAGAGTCCGAAGAAGAATCAACCGAATAGTTTGGAGTTAGCCAAGTTATTTTTCACTACCAAGTCATTAGCTGTGAGGCAGGACTAGGGTATGGATAATATTTGGAAGTTAAGGTGAATTGGTAAAATGCAGGACAATAATTAAGGTATTTTGAAGTAGAGAGACATCCATGATTGATAGAATAACCAATATTTTCCTGCTTTTTTTACTCATTTTAGGCTTTGTTGCAGTAGCAGATGCAGAAGTACAGCAAAGAATTTTATGGGCGGTTGTAGCAGGTGGCGTATTTGGGGCACTTTCATTTTTCTTGAACTGGCTCACTCTTGATGGTTCAATTTCTGCTTGGTTACTTGGAGTGATTACCTATGGTATCGCCGGATTTGAGGGGGCTGCAATACTGTTGTTTTTTTTCATAAGTAGTTCATTATTGTCGAAAAATAGTCGAAGCATGGACAATGAGAGGGAACTCAAATTTCGTAGAACCGGAGCTCAAGTTTGGGCGAATGGATTTTGGTTTGGATTTTTTACCCTATTAGGTTTACTAGTAGATTTAGAACTCTTTAAAATGGCTGCCTATTCAAGTATAGCCTTTGCAACTTCAGATACTTGGGCTTCAGAGATAGGGGCGAATCGCGTTAAAGGTACGACTTGGTCAGTTAAAGGGTTTCAAAAAGTGTCGCCGGGGACCGATGGGGCAGTAAGTATCGCTGGTACATTAGCTGCGGTAGGTGGGGCACTGAGTATCGGTACTCTCGTTGGAGTGTTACTCCCTGCCAATTCTTTTGTTATGGCCATATTGGTTGCATGTACAGGATTGGTTGCTACCTTTATGGATTCGTGGTTAGGGGCCCATCTTCAAGGTCGAACCCTAGGCGTTACAACAAACCGGTTTTTTTCTTCTCATTTTTTGTATGTTGGCAATAATACAGTTAATTGGTTATCCGCTGGACTAGCAAGTCTGTCAACTATCGTTATTTATTTAATTATTCAGCAGTAAGTATGTGGTATAAAAAATTACATTGGCAAATTGTTATTGGTTTATTCTTGGGATTAGCATGGGGTTTGTTGTCTAGTGTTATAGGGTGGAATGAGTACACGACACAATTTATCAAACCCTTTGGAACCATTTTTGTCAAATTATTAAAACTCATAGCTGTACCTCTGGTGTTAGCATCATTGGTAGCAGGAGTAGCTAGTTTAAATGATACGACAAGGCTTTCACGTATGGGTGGGAAAACAGTTCTCATCTATATGATTACCACCTTACTTGCTGTAACAATAGGATTGGTGACTGTCAACACCTTTCAACCTGGAAAATCTTTACCTCAGGAGACTATGGATAGCCTCCAAGAAACCTATTCTAGTTCACTTGAAGATCGAAGTTCTTCAGCAAATGAAGTGCTCAACCGAGGAGTTTTAGACTTTGTGGTTGATGTAGTTCCCGATAACTTTTTTGCCGCTGCCTCTGATAACTCAAGGATGCTTCAGGTTGTATTTGTTGCCATTTTACTGGGAGTTGGAATCATTCACATGGGTGGCGAAAAGGCGAAGACATTAATCACGGTATTTGATGCATTCAATGATGTTATTATCCTCATAGTTGAACTTATCATGAAAACTGCCCCCTATGGGGTATTTGCGTTAATGGCGTCACTCATTATTGATTTAGCAGGGGACGACTTAGGTAAAGCTTTGGAATTACTAGGTGCCTTGAGCTGGTATAGCCTTACCCTTGTTTTTGCTCTACTGCTTCACGTCTTTTTAGTATATAGTACTATGTTTAAAGTATTTAGTAAGGATATTGGTCTCTTTCAATTCTTTAAAGCGATTCGTCCAGCCATGTTACTTGGTTTTAGTACCAGTTCCAGCTCAGCTACCTTACCTGTTACTATGGAGCGGGTAGAAAAAAATCTAGGGGTCGACGAAGAAGTGACTAGTTTTGTCTTACCTGTAGGGGCGACGATAAATATGGATGGTACTAGTGTATATCAGGCGATTGCAGCAGTATTTATTGCTCAAGCATTAGGAATGGATTTAACCATTGCTCAGCAGCTCATGATTGTAGCCACCGCTACAGCCGCCTCTATAGGTGCCGCTGGCGTGCCCGGTGCCGGTATTGTTATGTTGGTGGTTGTACTCGAAACCATTCAGGTACCCACTGCCGGAATTGCCCTAATATTAGGGGTGGATCGTATTTTAGATATGTGCCGAACCGTGGTGAATGTTACGGGGGATGCCGCTGTAGCCTATGTGGTAGCTTCTACAGAAGGTTTACTTAACGGACCCAACTTCGATGACTAATCATGGAAGGTTTAGCTGGGTTTTCAGGTATTTAACACTAAAATATACATTGTTTTAACTTAATCTTTACCCTCACTTGAAATCTATGCTAATTCAGGGCGTTGAAGTTCCTGAACTGTGACTTGGTACCTACAAACTAATCGGTAAACATGCCGAATAAACGATCAAAACAGCCATAAGGTTGGGGTACCGTCACATTGATACAGCCCAAGAATATCGAAACGAAGCCGAGATGGGTAAGGCTATCATAGCTACTCATATTCCAAGGGAGGATTTTTTTGTTACGACCAAATTGGAGAGAAGCCTTCTGGAAGCGGATACGCTTTACTTATCGATTGAAGCTTCCTTACTCAAATTAAAGTTAGAGTACATCGACTTACTACTGATCCATTGGCCCAACTCACAGGTTCCTTTGGACCAAACAATAAAGTCTATGCTTATACTAAAAGAGCAGGGTGAATTCGCACATATTGGGGTAAGTAATTTCCATTATCCTTGTTAAAACAATCGAGAGAAGAGTATTTGGCTCTTGTATTTTGCAATCAAGTATAATATCACCCTATGTTAGGGCAGTTTGATTTACTTGATTATGCATTGGAACACGATCTCATGATTACTGCCTATTCATCATTGGCTCAATGACGTCTAATCAATAACCTCGTTTTGGAAGAAATAGGGAAGAAATGCCAGAAATCAGCCGCACAAGTTGCCTTGAAATGGTTACTTGAACAAGAACAGGTGGTAGCTATTCAAAAACCGGCAACGCCAGAACATTTACAAGCCAATTTGCAAGCCATACAGTTCGATTTGAATGATGAGGATTTTTTTACTATCGATGACTTGGAAAAAAATATTCGAGTGGTAAATCCGGATTTTGCTCCTGATTGGGATTGAGTTAGGACCAATTAGCCAGTGCAATTACATTTGATTCTGTATTCAAGAGTTGTAACCGATTCTCCATTCTTTGTATTCGTAAAGCTTCCTGAGCTCCTAATTCATTGAGAAAAACCAAATCAAACCAATGCAATTTTTGTCGCTCCGATGGTTCAAGAATTTCAAGCATCCAATCAACATAATGTGTGTTATTGACATGTTTATTCATGTCAAGGTGATAGGTGTAGCTTTGCATATTTAACTCCTGTTCTGCATCGGTTGAGTCAAACGCTCGAAGACGATCTCTAGTTGGTTCTAAGGCATGTGGCCGGTCTGAAAACCTTCGAGAAAGTATGGCTTCTGGAATACGCGTGGGCCTTCTGCTATCCAAATCAATAACCATCCAATAGCTAATTGATCGGACTAGTAGGTTCCCTCGAGTATCCCATACTTCATAATTTCGGTAAGCCTTTAAGCCATCTCCAAGAGCTGGCCATGTCCGAAGTTCTATGGTCTCCCTCCATGTAGGAAGGCGCTCAATCTGAATCTGTAGCCGATGTAGTACCCAGCTAATATTCTGAGCATGCAAGTCTGTGATGTCAAAAGAAAGTGCTTTCGCATTATTTCCAGCCACTTCTTGAAATAATCTGGTTAACGCACTCAGATGCATACATTTGTTGGGCGCCGATTCCGATGCTCGAACGGTGAATACTTCACTGTGAATGTGAGTGCTGTCAGGTGGGGTAGTATTTTTAAGGTTCATATAACGAACAGGTATAGTTCAAGAGAGTAAGACGAATGGATACGTGTAAATACATCCTAGGGACTTGCTGTGTACAACTTATCCTAAATTGGGATCCTAGAGTATAAACTTTAATATTTATTTATGATAAAAATTTTGGATTAATTCGTTGAGCGATTATATTGTTTGCACTTTTTGAAATAGTGATGGTTCTCTTAAATGAGATGAAAAGGGAATCCGGTGTAAATCCGGAGCTGTACCCGCAACTGTAATTCCATTTGAACGTATTCGTTATCCTAATGAATAGTTCATATTAAACCTACGAGCAAATCTTGCCACTGTTAGTTAGCTAACGGGAAGGCCTCTAGGTGGAAAAGTCAGGAGACCTGCCATCAACGCATTCAGCATCTATTTCTCAGGAAATTTTCGGGAGCTAGAATTTCCGTAAGCTATAATAAACTCGTTTTTATAACACACTTTTATTAACACACAAGTAGACGTCACACGAATACTGTGCATCTGGTTGTGAACACCATATGATGGGTAGTTTTTTACGTTTGTTTAGTTGGATTGGTCTAATTGCAGTAAAACGTCTATATATTAGACGTATTACTGATTTGTTACATGGTCGATTTACTAGTTATAATACAGGTGGCACTGATCCTATAACCAATCGTCTTACTGAAAATCTGAGTCAAAGCCTTGCAGATGTTCAATCAGTTTACAAAGCTATGAGAGGATATTACTATTACATTTGGTTTGCATGCCTTCTCATTCAGAGTACGTTCAATTCCAGCGGACATGCAACTGCGCATGAGTTCCAGAGAGAAACTAATGATACCTTGGCAATTCTACCCACCATTGGCCTTGCCGAAATAGAAATTATAGCCGAGAAACCATATCAAGACTTCTTTTTACTTAGTACTCAGTATGGGCGATTAACAAAAGAAATTTTAGAACTCAGATTAGCATCGCATATGGGTAGTATTGCACAAGAATTTAGCTCCGCTTATGTGCAATCCAACGGGCCTGGAAGCTTAGCATTACTTTCACAAAGAGGGTTGCCAGCTTCTAGAACTCAAGTAGTTTGGAATGGTTTCGGGTTAAATCATCCAATGTTAGGTGTAGTCGATTTATCCTTAATTCCCAGTAATTTATTTGACGCGGTTTTGTTCACTCCTGGCTTAGGCCAAGCTCGATTTGGACAGAGTGGTGCGGGGTCGATGCACATTCTCCAACAATCATTTGATGCCGATAAAATAGCTATTCAGCAGTCAATTGGCAGTTATGGGGCAAAGCAGTCTACTATACATGCGACATCTTCAAAGAATGGGAGGTCTTGGGATCTACGGCTGTACAGCAAAACAGCCGAAAATAATTTTGGCTATAAAAAAAGAGTATTTGATCCAGATCAGCGAGCAGTCGTGCCCAAGTGGTTTAGCCGTGCGAATAACGAAAGCCAATCCCACTCGGTCATGTTCAATTTTAAAAAGAAATCCGATGCTGCTATCCTAGAATCTTCTCGGGATAAGGCTTCAGCTAAAACAAACTCATTTTTCCGAACTTTTATAACCAATAGTGAATATCAAAGTACCGTTTGGGCTTTTACCCAGAACAACAACATACCCGGAAGCAAGCTATCGCCTACGGCTAGGGCGAGTCAAGAAGATGATTTCATACGCTGGATGCAAGGCTTGCGTTGGGGGAGTAAGAATCAGTGGAGAATGCAACATTTTAGTCAATGGCAGGCACTCGATTTCCAAGATCCTGACAAAGACATTGATAGTGAGAGTGACATTTGGAGTAGTATTCTTAGGTTGGAACACCAATCTAGAATAGGCGAAGGTGCTTTTTTGCAAAGTACAGTAGAGTGGTCAACTACAGGTGTGCAAAGCACTGACTACAACGGAACTCGGTCTCGATGGTCACTATCTCATAGGCACTCACTGCAGCAAGAGCTTGGTGTAAAAAGTATTCTTCGGGCCGATGTACATCAAGCCTTTTATGATGATTTTGGGTGGAATTGGTCGGGAGAGTTGGGTTGGAACTCAAAGCTAAGTTCTGCTCTTGGAATTCGGTTTCTTTCAGCTAAAAGTTCGGTCATACCTACCTTCAATGATTTATATTGGCCAAACTTAGGAAACCCATATTTAACAAGTGAGCAGGTTTATTCCCTCGAAGCAGGGCTGCATTGGGCTCAGACCCCGCTACGTTGGAATGGTGGAATGATCAGAACCGATGTTCAAATGAGTTATTATTGGAATAAGGTGAATAACGGCATACGTTGGCTGCCGGATGAGCAAGGCCTCTCAAGGCCTAGAAATATAGAGGCAATCACAGCTCAAGGGCTAGAATCAGACATAGCCTTAGCATTTCAGCATACTCGGTTTAGCGGTTTGGTAAAAAGTGGGGTGTACCAGGTGATTGCGCGTATGGGCAAGGAACGCTATGAAGATGATCCGGCACTAAACAAACAACTCCGTTATACCCCCCAGTTGCAGTTTAAACATTATGCCCATCTCAGGTATAATTCCGCACAGTTTATACTATCTAACTCCTATGTAGCCGAGCGCTACAGCAGTGCTGACCATTCTAGCCCATTTGACCCTCTTTCTTCGTATTCAACATGGAACGCGGCCTTTGGTATAGATATTCTTTGGTCGGGTTTACGATCTTCTGGCTCAGAGGACGTCTCGTTCCGTTCTACACAAACCAGTAGAAACATTCCAAAACAGCCTCTATGGCAACTTCGATGGAGAGTGGAACTAAATAATATTTTTTCAGAAACCTATGAGCAGGTGCTCAACTACCCCATGCCGGGGCGGCATTTCATGCTAAGCATTCAATTAAATCGTGTGGACCATGGGAGCAGACCCCATCACGAACTAGTAGTGCAATAACTATCACTTTTAGAAAACCCAAAAAACATAAACCTAAGATTAATGAATTTACTATCAAGCCAAATCGAACCGAATCAGACAGATCCTAATCGAACAGAATCAAGCCGAATTAAACAGAATAAGACAGTCAGACAAAAGCCAATGATATATTCTGTCAGAGCCAAGTGGCCCTTGTTTGTTTTTTTCCTATTTGCTTACGCCTTTTTGACCTCACAGGTAGTCAATGCACAAATGAATACACCATCAACTATTGAATCCGGCGCTACTCTAGAATACATGCTCATTGGTAATGAAGGTGGTTTTGGTTCATCAAATGCCACGATTAGTCGGTACAATCCGGTTACAAAGAATCTACAAGATGGGGTGTTTATGAGTGCAAACGGCATAGGTTTAGGGGATGTGCTTCAAAGTGTACATTATAATGAGGGTCAGGTCTTTGCCGTCATGAACAATTCAGCACAAATTGTGATTATGGATTCGGAATCCTTCACTCAGCAAGGTCTTATTTCACTTCCCGATGGGGCTAGCCCAAGGCAATTACTTCTATTAAGCCCTGAGTTAGCTTATATAAGTGATCTATACGGAGATTTGATTCATTTGGTAAACCCAGCTACTCAAGAGGTACTTTCTACCAAAATATCGGTGGGGGATGGCCCTGAATTTATGGTCTATCATCAAGAAGCTGTTTTTGTGGGAAATTATGGGTTTGGGCAAGATTCAACCATTATGATAATTGACCCGGTCCAACAGGCGGTAGTGGATACCTTAGTCGTGGCCTCTGGCCCAGGTCAAATAACCATCGATTCGAATGGTGATCTATGGGTAGTATGCACCGGCTATGCTGGGGATTATGACGAGCAATGGAATCTAGTAGAAGGAACCCAGCGGCCAGGAGGTCTTTTTCGCATTGAAAGAAATACTCAGGATCATCACTGGAGTGTTACAAAAGAGCTTGAGCTCAATCAAGCAGGTATCCATCTAGGATATGATCCCAATAATGAACACCTATACCTACAAAGTGATGGAATCAAACGGGTTGATCTAACCCAGGCAGTACTAGCCACTGAATCCATTATTTCTGGTTCATATTATTCATTTTACTATGAGAGTGTAGGGGGTGATATTTATTTAGCCGATGCCAAAGACTATGTGAGTGCGGGCTCCGTCAGGGTGATTGATACCGAAACCCTTCAGGATTTGGATGAATTTAGTGTGGGTATTATACCTGGAAGTTTTTTAGCAATCTATGGATCAGAAAGCACAGCGATTGACCAATTAGATGATTGGGGCCCAAGCAAGGTTGAATTATACCCTAATTATCCTAATCCATTTAACCCAACAACCCAGATACAATATTCCATACCTGAGAGTGGATTTGTTGAATTAGTAATTTTTAATTCGTTAGGCCAAAAAGTAGCCATTTTAGAGCAAGGCATGAAACAAAAAGGACGATATACACAGACTTTTAACGCTCAAAAGTTACCTTCGGGTGTGTACTATACCCATGTATTATTTAATGGCTATCAGCGTGTTACGAAAATGTTACTAATTAAATAAATGGCAAATATTTTCGATGCTTAAATGAATAAAATATATTCTTTAAATTATATAATTAAGATGTACTTTTAATTTTTTATAAATTTTATATTAAAATACTAAATTTATTATGTGGATAACTTTTTTCTCTCGGTTGTATTATTAAATAATCATAATAAATGGCTTTTAAGGCATTTTAAAGCTTATTTTTAAACACGCCTTAGAATTGTATAATATAGCTTATAACTTATTTTTAAAGGCTTAAATTGAATTCACATTGATACCCTAATGCACGATCCTTGCAATGTGGATAAGTGTAGACAATTGTGGAAAAGAAATTCAGATTTAATTTGTTAGCGTTCATTCGAGCATATATATTAGTTCTCACTTCTTAAGCTAACAGATTAGCTACCGGAGTCAAAATATCATCCATGCAGGCACAACCTGTAACGACACTAACGAGAAATTAATGCAAACGAAGTAGCCACATGAAATTTAATCGCTTCTATACTAAAGACACTTGGGAAACTCCATTTGATGCCCTAAAATTTGATAGTCGAACTTCTGAAATCAAGAACCCTGATGGTTCCAAAGTTTTTCATATGGAAAATGTACAAGTACCATCCACTTGGTCGCAAGTAGCAACCGATATAATAGCTCAAAAATACTTTCGTAAAGCGGGAGTTCCCGTAGCTCTTAAGAAAATAGCTGAAAAAGGAGTGCCCACGTGGTTGCAACGATCGGTAGCAGATACCGCAGCGATGAAAGACTTACCGGAAGAGGAGCGATTTACTCATGAGGTAGACAGTCGTCAGGTGTTCAATCGCCTCGCAGGGTGTTGGACTTATTGGGGATGGAAGTATGATTATTTTGATAGTGAAGCAGATGCAAAAGTTTTTTACGACGAGCTTGCCTACATGTTGGCTACACAGATGGCTGCTCCTAATAGTCCACAATGGTTTAATACTGGACTTCACTGGGCATATGGTGTAAACGGACCAGCGCAAGGACATTACTATGTAGATGCAAAAACCGGAAAACTCACCCGCTCTAAAGATTCTTACACTCACCCTCAACCCCATGCATGTTTCATTCAAAGTGTGGATGATGATTTGGTAAATGAGGGTGGCATTATGGATCTTTGGGTTCGTGAAGCGCGGCTATTTAAGTATGGGTCTGGTACTGGAAGTAATTTCTCTTCCATACGTGGTGAAGATGAGCCACTCAGTGGTGGTGGCCGTTCTTCAGGACTAATGAGTTTCTTGAAAATTGGTGACCGTGCTGCCGGCGCTATCAAGTCTGGTGGAACCACCCGACGTGCCGCTAAAATGGTTACTCTAGACTTAGATCACCCCGACATTGAAAATTACATTAACTGGAAAGTAGTCGAAGAACAAAAAGTAGCAGCTTTGGTAGCCGGATCTAAAACATCTCAAAAGCATCTGAAAAAAATTATTGGACTGTGTCATACACCTGTGGAAATAGAGGGGCGTACATTTAATGGTGAGATGAGCCGAAATCCACTCAAAAATAAGGCCCTAGCCCAGGCAATTAGAGAAGCTAAAAAAGAGCAGGTTCCTTTAAATTACATCGAACGTGTAATTCAACTTGCAGCCCAGGGATTCACTGATTTAGAATTCGATACCTACGATACTGACTGGAATTCCGAAGCATACAACACCGTATCAGGACAAAATTCAAACAACTCTGTACGTGTACCAAATTCGTTCATGAAAGCAGTAGTGGATGACAAAGATTGGCATCTACACTGGCGAATTGAAAAAGAACGTGCCGAAAAGGAAGGACGCGCACCTGAGCCGTGTAAAACGCTAAAGGCAACAGAACTTTGGGATCAGATAGCTTACGCAGCTTGGTCGTGTGCTGATCCGGGTACTCAATATCATGATACGATAAATGAGTGGCATACCTGCCCAGAAGATGGGGAAATTCGAGCCAGTAATCCTTGTTCGGAATACATGTTTTTAGACAATACCGCATGTAACCTGGCTTCGCTCAACCTCATGAAATTTTTCACCGACGAGAACTGCACAACCTTTGATGTAGAATCCATACGATCTGCATCACGATTTTGGACTACTGTACTTGAAATCTCAGTACTCATGGCTCAGTTCCCTTCTAAGGAGATTGCAGAGCTTTCATATGTGTTTAGAACTCTCGGGTTAGGCTATGCGAATATCGGTGCTGCCTTAATGGTACAGGGTATTCCTTATGACAGCCCAGAAGGTGTTGCTACGGCAGGTGCCATTACCGCTATCATGCATATGAAGGCCTATGAGACTTCAGCGGAATTAGCCGGTGAGTTAGGAACTTTCGAAGGTTATGAGCGAAACAAAGAACACATGTTACGAGTTATGAGAAATCATCGCCGCGCTGCCTACAATGAATCAGCCGAGGCCTACGAAGGACTCACTGTAACTCCTTTGGGTATTGACGAGGCTTTTTGTCCGGACTACCTGTTAAGCGCAGCTCGTGAAACAGCCGATGCAGCTGTTCAAAAAGGGGAGAAGCATGGGTATCGTAATGCCCAAGTAACGGTATTGGCACCGACAGGAACCATTGGTTTGGTCATGGATTGTGATACCACTGGTATTGAGCCTGATTTTGCCTTGGTAAAATTCAAAAAATTAGCAGGGGGCGGGTACTTCAAAATCATTAATCAGAGTGTGCCTCGGGCATTAGAGACCTTGGGATACACTGACAAAGAATCCAAAGAAATCATTAATTTTGCCAAAGGTTATGCCACTTTAGAGGGCTGCCCTTACATCAACCCGGAAAGTCTTGCTGAAAAAGGCTTTGGGGCGGATCAGTTAAGCGCGATCCAGGCGGCCTTGCCAAGCAGTTTTGATATCAAATTTGCGTTCAACTACTTCACTTTAGGTGAAGATTTCTGTAAAGATGTTTTAGGACTGACCGATGAGCACCTCAATGATTTCACCTTTGATATGTTACGTCACCTGGGATTTAGCCGAGAGCAAATTCAGGATGCAAATGATTATGTTTGTGGAACAATGACGGTAGAAGGGGCTCCTCACTTGGAAGGTGAGCATTTAGCCGTTTTCGACTGTGCAAATAAATGTGGAAGAACTGGAACCCGGTATATTTCGGCCGAGGGTCACATCCGTATGATGGCTGCTGCACAGCCGTTCTTATCCGGAGCAATATCCAAGACCATTAATTTGCCGAATGAGGCAACTGTTGAGGATATGAAAAAAGCTTACATGATGTCATGGGAAATGATGTTGAAGGCAAATGCACTCTACCGGGATGGTTCTAAATTGAGCCAGCCGCTTAATAGTATGGCTGATGTACTTGAAGAAATTGAGGATGAGGTACAAGACACTGTTGATATGGCTACTGCTGAAGCACAAAGTAAAGTGGTTGAGGTAGCTGAGCGAATTATACACAAGTACGTGGCTCGTAGGCAACGACTTCCATTCCGTCGTGAGGGCTACACTCAAAAAGTGAAAATAGGTGGGCAGAGTGTCTACCTTCGCACCGGTGAGTACAATAATGGACAACTAGGTGAAATTTTCATTGATATGCATCGCGAAGGAGCTGCCTTCCGTAGCCTATTAAACTGTTTTGCTATCTCTATTTCTTTGGGGCTCCAACACGGTGTGCCTCTCGAAGAATTTGTAGATGCCTTCGTATTCACAAAGTTTGAACCAAGCGGTATGGTTAATGGGAATCCTCACGTGAAAATGTCTACCTCAGTTATTGATTATATTTTCCGGGAGTTGGCTGTAACCTATCTGGGACGCGAAGATCTGGCTCATGTACCTGTGGATGATATTCACATACGAAACTTAAAAGCCATAGGATTAGATTCGAGTTACGATACCAACAAACCAAAAGCACTAGCTCAAACCATTGCACAGGTAACTGAGCCTGTAGCTGCAGTTGCTCCTGTTAGCAGTCCCGCTCCTGAAGCCACTGCAATAAGTAGTGCTTCTGCTGCAAAATCAGGAAACGAAAGTGATTACGAGAAGGCTAAGCAATTAGGCTATACAGGAGATGCGTGTGTAGAGTGTGGTAGCATGACAATGGTTCGTAACGGAACGTGTTTGAAATGTATTACATGTGGATCAACCTCTGGGTGTAGCTAAAAACACTGGATGATTCACTAGAACGTTTTCTTTCATGGAGAAACAGGATAAACCCTGACTAGCTGAATGCTAGTTGGGGTTTTTTTTATGTAAAATTTTAATCCAGTACAGGCAAGTTTAATTTTAGCGTAGTCCTAAGTGGCTTTCAACTTACTATGTGATTAATGACACCATGTAACTTCAGTAAGCGAGTACTTCATATCAAAAATAAGCGAGTATGTATCATTTTATGAGGCTAATAACCCTACTTCTACTTCCCATATTACTTCGCACTAGCAAGAGATAATTACCGGAGGCCATATCCTGAAGATTTATAGACACCCAATGCTCGCCAGCCCGATACTGTTGATTCGATATCAACGCAACTTTTTTCCCTCCATCGTAACGACCGATATACTGATAGGACTGTCTTATGGTAAATAAAACCCAATTTTGGTAGTAGGGTTAAATGGGTTTGGATAGTTTGGTAATAGAGAGATTCCTGTTGGTTGAGTCCCTGCATTACTAGTCTCTTTTGTGTTATTGGTACTTAATTCTGAATCGAATATTTTTGCAGCTTCTGTCAATGTTTTATAATGAATACGGCTCCCATAGTAGGTATTCAAAGAATCTAATAAAGCACCCATCCACTCTAGAGTAATTCCATTTTCATATCCGAGACGGATAAAAGGGTCATGCATCATGAGTACATAGATACCGGTTATATGTTGAACTTGTTTAATTTCTTGAATCGCATTGGTTAAATTTGCTGAATAATTTTGACGGGTCAATGCCCAAGTGTATTCGGAATTGATAGGGACATCAAATAAGGAGTCACCGCTTCGCCCCATGGTCCCAGCAGTTGAAATTACAGGAAAACCTAGATCCGCTAACACTGTTTTTGTGGTTGCGTCATATACATGACCAGGAGGGATAAAGCTTGTAGGTTTAATACCTAAGGAATCCTCCATTATTTGAACGCCTTTACTTATGAGTTGTTCCTGTTGTTCATAACTAAGCGCTCTTTTGTTATAGGAGCAATACATTTCATGATTACTTCGCCCACAAATTTGGCAAATATGTATAAGGCCATGTTGGGAAATTTCATGGCCTTTGTTATGACTTAAAATAATTTCTTTTGCTAATTGTCCATCCGCATTCGCTGTTTCTATTAGTCGATGCGGCATAAGTCCGCAGGTAGCTTTAGCCCCTCTGCTGGCTAATGTATCTTGTAAAGGTAAAATGGAACGGGGAAGTATGGACATATTCCTTGAAAGTATGTCATCTATTCGTACAACAAATAGTAAGGAATCCGATTGATTAGCCTTTAGTTCCTGCAGATTTATACACAGCGTTAGAACGTATAACAAAGGATACAAGAGTACGATTTTTTTCATGAATTTGGTTATTAGGGAGTTGAATTCACCATCAGTTTTCAGAATTAAAAAGACAACATAGTTGTTCTTTCACCTAGCTGAAAATTATGCATATTCTGTCCGCAGGGGTTTAATGATTTCGGGTTGATATGTTTCTGTAAATAGTGCATACTTCGGAAAAATCGTTTTAGTAACTAAATGGTTGTATGAATAATCACAATTTAAAGGAATACTGGGCAATCAATATTCGATATGTCCTTATTCTAATTTCAATATGGTTCGTTGTGTCCTATGGATTTGGCATACTTTTGGCGCCCACGTTAAATAACATCCAAATTGGGGGCTTCAAATTAGGATTTTGGTTTGCCCAACAAGGATCTATATACGTCTTTGTGATCCTAATTTTTGTGTATGTCTATCTCATGAATAAACTGGATATCCGTTTTGGGGTTCAGGAAACCGAGGAGAAGTCATGAGTGTTCAGTTGTGGACATACATTTTTGTTGGGATTACATTTAGTCTATACATTGGAATAGCAATATGGTCTAAAGCCTCAAGTACCTCGGAATTTTATGTAGCAAAAGGAACAGTAAATCCATTAACCAATGGGATGGCAACGGCTGCAGACTGGATGTCAGCAGCCAGTTTTTTATCGATGGCTGGCCTTATATCATTCATGGGGTATGATGGGGCTGTATATTTAATGGGTTGGACCGGAGGGTATGTACTTTTAGCCTTAACCTTAGCACCCTATCTAAGAAAATTTGGTAAGTTTACGGTCCCCGACTTTATTGGAGACCGGTACTATTCACAAATAGCACGTACTGTGGCGGTTATTTGTGCCTTAATAGTTTCCTTCACCTATGTAGCTGGACAGATGCGTGGAGTAGGATTGGTGTTTTCAAAATTTCTAGAAGTAGATATTTTTTGGGGAGTTATTATCGGAATGGCCATTGTATTTATGTATGCTGTATTGGGTGGGATGAAAGGAATAACCTATACTCAAGTAGCTCAGTACTGTGTATTAATATTTGCTTTCATGGTGCCCGCTTTTTTTATATCGGCTCAGCTTACCGGTAATCCTATACCTCAATTAGGTTTTGGTTCAAAATTAGTGGACGGGTCGGATATGTATCTATTAGATAAATTGGACCAATTACACACTGAATTGGGTTTTGCTGCATATACATCAGGAACAAAAAGTATGCAGGATATATTTTTCATTACCGTGGCATTGATGGTAGGAACCGCAGGGCTTCCACATGTTATTGTGCGCTTTTTTACTGTCCCGAAGGTTAAAGATGCAAGAATTTCAGTGGGGTATGCGCTAATTTTTATTGCCATCTTATATACAACTGCACCTGCTATAGCAGTTTTTTCGAGAACCAATCTTATTACAACAGTCAACGAGCAACCCTATGATCAGATGCCGGAATGGTTCACAACCTGGGAAGAAACGGCTCTTCTCAATTGGGTAGATAAAAATGGAGACGGTCGAATTACTTATGTTCCGGGTCAAGCCATAGTGGGTAGTCCAGAAATAAATCGCACTAATGGCGAAATAGTTAGAGGAGAGTATGGGGAAGTCACCCTTCTTAATCCTTTAACCTTAACGGAAAATGAACTTTATGTTGATAGAGATATCATGGTGTTGGCCAATCCAGAAATTGCTGGCTTACCTAATTGGGTGGCGGCACTTGTTGCAGCAGGTGGCTTGGCTGCGGCCCTCTCGACTGCGGCTGGATTACTGTTGGTCATTTCTACTTCCGTCTCTCATGACTTAATTAAAAAGCAATTTAACCCTGACATATCCGACAAAAAAGAACTACTCTATGCCCGGATTGCGGCTGGTTTTGCAGTGTTAGTGGCAGGGTATTTTGGGATAAATCCACCAGGCTTTGTAGCAGAGGTTGTTGCCATAGCCTTTGGACTAGCTGCGGCCTCATTTTTTCCGGCTATAATTCTTGGGATTTTCTATAAAAAAATGAATAGGGAGGGAGCCATTGCTGGTATGATTGTAGGGCTCCTGTTCACTTTAGCTTATATCGGATTCTTTAAGCTCATCTATCCTGAATACAACACACCAGAGTACTGGTGGTTTGGTATTTCACCTGAAGGCATTGGAACTTTTGGAATGCTCATTAACCTAGTTGTATCACTGGCTGTCGGGATGGTTTTTCCAGATCCCCCTGAAGAAGTTCAGGAGATGGTAGAATCCATTCGATACCCTCGTGCATAACCGGCCAGGGTATCAATGTGTAACTCGACTAGTTGGTTGGTTCTGCAACACCAAACTTATCCCTAATTACTTCTTTGAACGTGAGCTTAGGTAATGCTCCCATAGCCATTTGAGGTTGATTATCAGAAGGTATAAAAAGGATGGAAGGAATACTTCTTATACCGAATACAGCGGCTAATTCTTCAATTATTGGTGCAACCATTTTACAAGGACCACACCAATCGGCATAGAAATCGATGATACACGGTTTATCACCTTTAAACGTCCATTCTGAATTGTTTTCGTTATCAAAAACTTTGTCTAAAAAGCTTCATTTGGTTAAATGAGTTGCTGCAATGAGCGTAAAAGTTAAATGTAAATGTAAAGTGCATGGTGAATAGAACCATGCTTTGTTCTAGATTTAACATAGGGCAATTTGGTCAGCACTTAAAAGCACTACTCAAAAATTGTCCTTAAATAATATATAGAAGTGCTCTTTCAGCAGTCAATGCAGCAATTATCGACTACATCTTAGACGCTTTTTCTAGTGGCAGAGTGCCAGCTGCTAACTTACCGATGCGATCAACTGCATCCCATAGGGTTTGTGCTTCGTCCAATGTGGTATCAAATACTTCATTAACAATAGGGTAGAAGTAGGGTAATCCCCAGACCTGCCTAGCTAACTCAGCTTTCATACGCCCCTCTGCCATCCATGCAACTTCATCAAAATAGCCTGGATAAATAAATAGTGAATCGTTTTTGAATTCAGGTTTAGATAAACCCATTTTTTCAACCATACCTTTTTGTTGTAGTAGGGCTTTGAACTCTGCCAATTCGCCTATCGACCAGCTAAAATCAGTTCGATAAGCTTCAAAATTATTCTCCCATCTACTGCGGAATTCATCGCCTTTAGTGTCGAGATAATTACGAACAAATTCAAATGAAGCACGTTTTCTAAGGGCAAAATTAATCATATATGCTGATCGTGTGGTGTCTGCCTCTATGATATAATCGGGTACAATTCCCCCTCCACCATAGACCGTTCTACCTGCAGTAGTTTGGTACTTTAGTGAATCCGGAATATGATCAACAAATTCAATGGCATCGTTTTTCGCGCTATCATCTCGACGGTAAATTTCATAGGCATATTCTTCTCCACCACCTTCGGTAAATGGCTTCTGAATAAGTCGGCCGGATGGAGTCAAGTACCTTGAAATAGTGACTCTTACCATACTGGTATCTACCAATTGATACTGTTGTTGGACTAAACCCTTACCAAAGGTTCTACGGCCTACTACTAACCCCCGATCATGATCTTGAATGGCACCGGAAACTATCTCACTTGCAGAGGCGGAGCCTTCGTCTACAAGTACAATGACGGGCTTTTCAACGAATACACCATTTTTTCTGGAAGAATAGGACTGATTAAAGCGTGAATGTCTGCTAACTGTTGAGAGCAGGGGTGTTTGTGCAGGAAAAAATTCTTCAGCAATGGCAATAGCCTGGCCAAGGTATCCACCAGGATTACCACGTAAATCTAACACAAGCCGCTGCATACCATCACCTTTCAGGTTTTCCATAGCTTGCATGAATTCATCGTGCGTAGTAGCAGCAAACCGGTTGATTTTGATGTAGCCAGTTTCATCATCCAGTAAATAGGACGCATCTACCGTGTAAATGGGTATGTCGTCTCGAGTGATGGTGAAATACTGAATTCCATTAACGCCTGGGCGTACAATGCCCACCTTCACTTTGGTTCCTTTTTCTCCTCGTAAAGCTTTCTGAACCATGTCATTGTCAAAGCCAACGGCTGAGCTATCTTCAATTTCAATAATGCGATCACCTGAAATGATACCAAGCTGGTCACTTGGCCCTCCAGCTATGGCAGATACGACGGTAATGGTATCCTGTATAACATTAAATTGAACTCCTATTCCTTGGAATTTACCTGCAAAATTTTCCTGATCTACCGCGCTAATTTCTGGCTCAATGTATACCGAGTGCGGATCTAATGTAGCAAACATGCCTCGCAAAGCTTCCTCTGTAAGTTTATACATGTCGACTGAGTTCACTGTATTTGCAATGTAAAGATAGGCCTGCTCAAAGGTTTCATACGAACTACGAAGTGAATTTATAGATGTGAACACCTTTGCGGTGTCAATAGGTGTTCCTGTAATGGTTAAAGATGAATCATTGAGTTCACTCACCATGTACCGAATACTACTACTCATTATTTCATTCAAGTCTGGCTCGCCAAAATAGTTTTGAAGTATCCGTTGTTGAGCCTCTACAAATTTTCTAAGATTCTTAGTGTGATCATCCTTGGGTTGAATAACGGGATCAATGCCGCTGAGGCTTAAGAAAACAAGAAGGAGGGTGATGAATATATTAGGCACAATAATTCGTTTTAAGGTCATATTGGGTTACACTGATCAACAGTTCTATGGATGAATATTTTTTGAATAAATAAGTACTTCCAAGTGAATAAGAACAATCATAATAAACTGTATCTAAATACAAAAAAAAGAACTTCTTTTAAAGTATATACTGACTTAAGTCTTTGTCTTTAACTAAGCTTTCGAGTTGTTGGTTTACATAGTCTTTATCGATAGTAATATTTCCTTCTTTTATGTCATCTGGAACGGCAAATAATAATTCATCAAAAAGTGATGACATAATTGTGTGAAGTCGTCTGGCTCCGATATTTTCAACTTGCTCATTGACTTCTGCTGCAATCCGAGCTAACTCTTTTACTGCCTCATCGGTGAACGATATATGAACCCCTTCTGAGGCAAGCATAGCCTCATATTGCTTAGTTAAAGCATTCTTTGGTTGACTTAATATGTTGTAAAAATCTCCCTCAGTCAGCGAATTTAATTCAACACGAATTGGAAATCGACCTTGAAGTTCAGGAATGAGGTCAGATGGTTTGGCTACGTGAAAAGCGCCCGAGCCAATGAATAAAATGTGATCTGTTTTTACCAAGCCATACTTAGTATTCACTGTACTACCTTCAACAATTGGAAGTAAATCTCGTTGCACCCCTTGCCTGCTTACATCCGGACCACCTTTGCTACCTGCACTGGATACGGCAATTTTATCAACTTCGTCTATGAATATAATGCCCTGTTTTTGAACTCGTTCCAACGCTTCTTGAATGGCATCGTCATGATTGATTAGCTTTTCGGCTTCTTCATCGACCAGAATGTCTCGGGCTTCAGCTACGGTCATTTTTCGTTTAGTGGTTTTGCCCTTTCCACTTAGATTTCCGAGCATTTCCTGTAAATTTATACCCATTTCTTCCATGCCGCCAGGACCAAATACCTGCATAGTTGGTGAAGTAGATTTTTTAACCTCTACTTCTATAGTTCGATCGTCTAACTCCCCATTGTTCAATTTTTCACGAAATCGTTCTCGAGTTCGTTGATTTAATTCTTCATCGGAGCTAGGAAGTGTGCCATGTTCAGTTAGCGTTATGGCTTGTTCGGTATTTCTGTTTGATGAAAGATTACCAAAGCCAAGGTCTTTGGAATTTAGAGGTGGGATAAGAATATCTAGAATTCGTTCTTGCGCTTGTTCAGCCGCTTTTCCTTTAACGCGTTCCTGCATCTCGGTTTTAACCATCGTAATTCCGAATTCAGTTAAATCTCGAACCATCGATTCTACGTCACGGCCAACGTAGCCAACTTCAGTGAATTTAGAGGCTTCTACTTTAATGAATGGTGCCATGGCAAGCTTAGCTAAACGCCGAGCAATTTCCGTTTTTCCAACCCCTGTTGGACCAATCATAAGGATGTTATTAGGAACAATCTCTTCGCGAATTTCAGGATCGGCATTCATTCTACGCCATCTATTTCGAAGGGCTATGGCAACGGATCGTTTTGCCGCTTTTTGCCCGATGATGTACTCATCCAGCTCGGCTACAATTTGTTGAGGTGTTAAGTGCATGGCCTTTTTCATTGCTAAAGCTCTAAAATGGTACGGTTATGATTGGTGTATATATCGATGTCGGCTGCTATTCGAAGTGACTCTTCGACCATATCTCTTGCGCTAAGATCAGGAGCATGTTTAATCATTGCTCGTGCCGCAGATAGGGCATAACTGCCTCCACTTCCAATACATACGATGTTGTCATCAGGTTCAATGACGTCTCCTTGACCGGAAATGATGAGGGCATGATCATTATTCATGACAACTAAGAGTGCCTCAAGTTTCTGTAGATATTTATCTTTACGCCAGTCCTTGGCTAGTTCAACGGCTGCTCGTTGCATATTCTCGTTGTATGCACTTAGCTTTTCCTCGTAGCGTTCGAATAGGGTAAAGGCGTCAGCAGTAGAACCTGCAAAACCAGCCAAAATAGTCCCTTGACCAATTTTACGTACTTTTTTTACCGTTGATTTCATAACGGTTTTATCAAAGGTGGCCTGCCCATCACTACCAATAGCCGCTTTTCCATTGTGAATAATTCCTACTACGGTAGTTGCGTGAAGTTGAAATGTTGACATAATAAATATTTAATAAAAGATAGTTCTTAGCAGCGTTTCAAGATTATTTGTCGCAAGTAAAATGGGGGAACATCAAATATGTATAAAACTTTGAAATTTCCGATATGACTGGTTCGTGTATACCATTCCAAAAAAGTTTAGGTATACATTGGTTCAAAGGTCATACTACTATACTTCCTCAGGTTGATCTTTTTTAAGTACAACGGTAACCTTTGAGTTGCCATTCCTAGATTCATTAGAATCTGTACCATTTGAGCGATTATTTGGTGTAGTACGGTCCTTAGATTTAGTTGTATTTTTAGATGTATTCGATCGACCATTCCCTCCAGGATATTTGGTACCACTGTTACGGTTACTACTGCCGTTACCCGATCGGTCTTTTTTTGTGTATTCCAATTGATCTGGGTCGGGTTTATTGACTTTTAGTTCTTCTAATTCGTGCTTTTCAAGCAGTTCGTCTAGTGAAGCTCCTTGGAGCACTGCATCGGTAATGTCAATTTCTGAGCCTGCTAGGGTTACGTGAAATTCGTTTAACGAGATTTTATCATCACCAACTAAAGTAACACGAACATGATACTTCGTCATCCATTTCCAACGAGTACTAAAAACACCCTTAGTTAGATAGCTTTTTAAATAGGGGTTTACATACAGATCTATAGCCCGGTAACTTGTGGAATGCTTGAATTTGCTAATCCAACTTTCGATATCCGTAAGGATGGTATCTTCTGTAACAACATTACCCGATCCACCACACATAGGACAAGCATTCGATACAGAGTTAATTACCGATGGCCTAATACGTTGTCTAGTTATTTGTACAAGACCAAAATCACTCATACCAATAATATTTGTCTTAGCGGGGTCTTTTCTGAATTCCTTTTTTAATTCATCATAAATTTTTTTTCGATTTTTTTCGTCTTTTAAATCAATGAAATCAACGACAATGATTCCGCCGATATCCCGCAATCGGAGCTGTTTGGCAATTTCTCGGGCAGCCTCTAAATTGGTCTTTAATGAATTATCTTCCTGCTTTTGCTTAGCGGCATAGGGACCTGAATTCACATCAACCACATACATGGCTTCAGTTTGCTCAAAGATTAGGTAGCCCCCCATTTTCATTCGAACGCGTGGGTTAAAAATGGAATTCACATCCTCACTAATGCCCACATGGTCAAATATATGCTCCTTGCCTTTAAAGAATTCAACATTAGGGATCATTTGGGGAGCAATTTGCTGAACATAACTTTTTATCTGCTTGAACATTTTTGGGTCGTCTACGAGAACTCGATCATAATTTTTGGCAAATAAGTCTCGAATTAGACTCTCGGTCATGTCTAAATCGTTGTATATTAAACTAGGTGGTTCTGCGTCTTCAAGACGCTCGGCTAATGTTTCCCATTTTTTTAGTACGGTACGTAAATCTTCCTCAATAGCCTCCTGCTCCTGGTTTTGGGCTACAGTTCGGACAATAACCCCAAACCCGTCGGGGACCATCCCATTTAAAATCCCTTTTAAGCGGCGACGTTCCTTGTAGTTGCTAATACGCTTTGAAACAGCGATATAATCACCCATAGGTATGAGAACAAGAAAACGACCGGCAATAGTTATATCGGTGGATACCCTTGGTCCCTTAGATCCGATCGGCTCTTTAACGATCTGCACAAGTAGTTTTTGACCTGTTTTAAGTATTTTGCCTGCGAGTACTTGACGATCTGAATTCGTCATTTCCTCTTTTTTGGTAAGGGTACTCTGCATGTGTTTAGGAATGGCTTTAGGGCCATTCAGCATGCATATGTACTCGTCTAAATGATCTCCGGCATCTGAAAAATGCAAGAAGGCATCTTTCGGTTTACCCATGTCTATAAAGGCGGCACGAATGCCACTCATTACCTTATGGACACGTGCTACATATATATTGCCTACGGTACGTTGATTTTCTTCTGATTCTATAAAGAGCTGCGCTAATTCTCCATTCTCTAGGAGTGCAATCCGGTTTTGATTGCCGGAAGAGTGTATTATAATTTGATTTTTCATCGAAATTCAGTGTTAAACACCAACGAGCTTGGTTAACCAAGGGTTGAATTCTTCGCCATAGATCATCTTTATCAGTCGCTATTTGGTATGCTGAATTCATCTTTCTAGATGTACAGGTCGTTGGTTGGGCAGATGCCCTTGTTAAATTTGTTTGGTTTGTACTATGCTCGGAATTGGGTGAGCTCAGTGCTGTGGTGGCTACTTTGAGAGCAGCGGTAAGTAAATGAAGTAGGTCAATAACGCTTTTCTGTGCGCGGATTAACAGAGTCATAAGTACAAAAGTACCTGTGTTGTAAGAACTGAACCGTACCATTTATAGTGAAATATTCGTGTTTAAGATGTAAAGTGCTATGTTTCTGTTAAAATAGAAATATTTGTTCACAACTTGAATTGCTTCATGTTCAATATACAGTCAATGTAGCACTAAAGTAAATTTATTCTTGGGCTCTACTCAGTTTGGCCCCAACTGCATTTAGTTTATCCTCTAAACTTTCGTACCCTCGGTCTAGATGGTATACACGCAAAATCTCAGAAGTATTTTTAGCCGCCATACCTGCCAATACTAAACTAACACTTGCTCGTAAATCTGTACTCATCACAGAGGCACCTTCCAACACGTTGGGCCCTTGTATATGTACGGTATTCTTCGTCAACTTCATTTGGGCTCCAAGGCGACTGAGTTCTGGCACATAACTGAAACGATCAAAGTAGACCGTATCGGTGACCGTTGAATTGCCATGAGCCTGTGTAAGCATAGTCGCCCATTGTGCTTGAAGGTCAGTAGGAAAGCCTGGGTAAATATCGGTGGTTATACTTACGGGTTTAAGGATTTCAGGCGCTTGAACCGAAATGATTTCACCCTCCACATCGACCTTGGTTCCTGTTTGGCGGAGCAAATTAGGGAAATCACCCAAGTGTTCGGCATTACAGCCAATCAAACGAAGCGAAGACCCTGGGAGCATAGCCGCAGCTATAATAAAGGTTCCCACTTCAATTCTATCAGGGTCATTTCGGAAAGTGCCTCCAGAGAGTGTCCGTACTTGCTTAATGGTCAAGGTATCGCTGCCTATACCACGAATGTTAGCCCCCATTGAGTTTAATACCTTACATAATTGAACTACGTCCGGTTCCTTTGCCGCATTTTCAATGACAAAAGACTCGGCTCGAAGAACCGCAGCAAGAAGTAAGTTAATGGTTGCTCCAACACTACTTGGTTCTAGCCTATATCGACCACCGGGAACGCTTGTTCCAGCTTTGGCAATTACATACCCTTTATCTAGGCTAATTGAAATACCCATCGCCTCTAAGCCTTTCAAGTGCAAGTCCACCGGACGTGGACCCCAAGCACAACCACCAGGCATGGATACTTTGGCATAGCCATGTTTGCCCACCAGAGCTCCGAGCATGTAAAATGAGGCTCTCATTTTTCTAACCAAATCATAAGGTGCCTCTAGATAATTAACATTAGAAGGGTCGATGATAACTTGGTTCTCGGCATCCTGAAACTGTACCTGTGCACCAACCACACGTAATACGTTGTTGAAAGTATAAATGTCCTGTAGCCGAGGAACATTTTCTAAGATGACGGGTTCATCAGCAAGTAAAGCCGCAGCTATAAGAGGTAATGCAGCATTTTTAGAACCACTAATGGTAATGTTTCCATTCAATGGGGTAGGCCCCTTTACAATAAATTTGTCCAAATTATTCTAACTCCACTAATAAGGTTTGTTTTTCTATGGTCTGCCCTAATCCCACTTGAATAGTTTTTACCCGCCCTTGAATGGGTGCTTTAATTTCATTTTCCATTTTCATGGCTTCGAGCACTAATAAGGTGTCACCCTTTTCGACCTGATCTCCCTGTTGAACATCAATGGATAGTACTTTACCTGGCATAGGAGCCTTAATATCACCAACAGATTGCTCCAGCTCTGCCTTCATTCCAAGCGTTTCAAGTAATAAAGCTTGTTCGTTTTTTACTTGTAGTTCTACGGGTTGTCCATCGATGTCAAATCGGATTTGAGTTCCTTCTACTTTTACATTGGCAAGAATCCATTGCCGTGTTCCAACGCGAAAATAAAAGCGTCCATTATGCTCGTTTATGTCGTATTTACAATGTTCCCCATTTACTTGAGCCATCCCTTCAGAAGGGCCAATTTCAAGGTTTATATGCTTGTTTTTGTAGCTGACTTGCTTTTTCACGTGGGAATTTATTTGCGAATATGTTTTAGACCTGTTGCCGTAGCTCTGAAGGTATACACTTCAATATGGTCTGAATCATAAGAAGTTGCGCGATTAATTTCCACTGACCCACTTTGCCAAACTTCGATTAATCGAAAGTTGATGAGTGTAATTATATCATCTCTGAGCGCACCTGGTGGGAGTCCTGTTTCTTCTAACAGTACATCGTAGGGTTCGGGGAAAATAAGTCGAGAAAGCACCTCAATTTCTGAGGCATATAATTTTCTCATGCTAAATTGAAAGAAGGTTATTGAATAAAAATGTCGCCATAAGTAATAAGTCTCTGGTTTCCGTCGTATAGAAGCAGTCGATGCAGACCACGAGCTAATTCTGCATTAGATCCAAAATTCCGTGAATCAATCACAAAGGTAACTAACTCAAACTCCGAACCTACGGTTTCTTGTTGAAGGGGAATCCATCGGTTATTAAAATTTAAATATCCCAATTCTACATAGGACTGAACGGGAGCGCCATTTAGGGTTATTTCTAAGTAGGCCGTCCCGCCGAAGCTTATTGGATTCGGGAAAAGAGGAAGTACTCGAATTAACCCTTCGTAATAGGGCGATACTCTCCAATCCTGTTTATCCTGAGAGAGTATATTTTGTTGTAAATCCGTTTTAGTGTAGCCCTCGGCCGGACCATAAGCTTCTGCCTCAAACTGCTGCTGAGCACTGTCCTGTTGGCAGTTAGTAAGCATTAGCCCAAGCATTAGAAAAAAAATGGGAATTAATAAACGGTTAATGCTTTTCATTGGTTTGATGATATAAAGTGTGGGTTTTAGACGAATCGACCCGTATTTTACGGAAGAAGCAATTAATTTAATCACATTCATCATGTTATATCTTATCGGCATTCCCAACTGCAATAAAATTAAAGATACACGTTCTTGGCTAGAGGAAAAAGGTATTACCTATGAATTTGTCAATGTCAAAAAAGAACCTCTATCTAAAGATGAAATCTCTGATTTGGCCCATAAGGTTGGCGTCGATGTGCTCGTAAATACCCGCGGTACAACCTATCGAAAGTTAGAAATCAAGGATAAATATCTAAACGATGAGGAATTGCTCGAGCTGCTTCACGAACACCAAAGTATACTCAAACGCCCTATATTAGTATTAGAGGAGTCAGTTTTGGTGGGTTTTGATGAAGAAGCATTTGAACAATTTGCAAAACAACATGAATTACTGGACTAAAAAAGCATCTTTCTTAGGGTTGATGAATACGAGGCAGGCTGTTTTTCGTTTATCTCTGTTGTTTGTGACGCAAACAGTAGCTTCCGCGTCTTATTTTGAGCAGCAGATTCATAAACTCGATCTCGAGGGAATATTAGCCAAGGGACAACCCACTGTGCCAGATATTTTGAGTGCTGGAGAGTGGTTTAGATATGAGGTAAGCTACGGATTTTTCACCCTAGGATGGGTAGAGGTAAGTATTTTACCTGATACGGTGTATAATGGGCGAGTGCATCATCACTTACAAACACGGATGATATCGAACGATCGGCTCCCTTTGATTGGCTATGAACAAGACGAGTTTCATACCTTTTTTTATGTCAACGAGGATGGCTTACCAGTGAGCAGTCTATTTTGGAAGGATAATGTGGATGAAGAGGAATTGGATGAAATTGTGTACCGTTTTGATAGAGAAACTGAGCAGGTGTTCTATAAAGAAGAAGATGAAACCACAGGAGAGCTTTCCTTGGTGGAGCCGGCTACGGCTGGGCACATTGTGTTTGTTTATTCGCGTTTGTTTGCCGGTGGTGGGGCGAATACGGAACTGCCAGTATATGTAAGTAAAAAACTCGGATATCTTGATTTTGATCATAGCTCAGCCACTGAAATGCGAGCTTATGAGGCATTTGAAGAGCCGATAGCGACCTATAAAACCAATGGGCGTACAGTTGATATAGTTGGGCCATTTGGATTTAGTGGTCGCTTCGCAGCTTTTTTTGGACAGGATGATCTAAGGATTCCATTGGAAGCGAGGGTTAAAATGTTCTTAGGCAGTGCTGTTGTAAAACTGATTGAATACCGAAAAGGAAATTCAGGTCAAGCTATTCGGCAGGGCATGGAATGAGAAATTGAAGGATCTAAAACCACTGATAGAAACAAATGCGATGGAAAAACCGATAATCAAGTGTATTCAATTGCCCCATGCGAAGAACCTTCCGTTACCCTCGTACCAAACTCAGGGAGCTGCTGGTATGGATGTGCGGGTAGCCTTAACGAAGGAAATCACGTTAGCGCCAGGAGAGCGTTCCTTAGTACCTACTGGCTTAATAATGGCCATTCCGCAGGGTTATGAAGTTCAGATTCGACCTCGAAGTGGTCTAGCAATTAAGCATGGAATAACCATGGTAAACAGTCCAGGAACTATTGATTCCGATTTCCGAGGAGAAATTTATCTCATTGTTATAAATCACGGACAGCAAGCATTTACGGTCAAACATGGTGACCGAATGGCTCAGATGGTGGTGCAGAAAATACATCAGGCAGAGATTGTTCAGACTAATGAGGTAGACCAAACTCAGCGAGGCCATGGCGGCTTTGGATCAACTAGGGTAGAATAAATTATGGTGGATGCTAGAACGCCCAAAAAGTCTTTAGGGCAGGCGTTTACTCCCTTTGTCGAGCTCATAATAAAGTACCCTGCCTTTCGCAGGCTATGGATTGCGCAGGCAATATCTAATTTTGGGGATTGGTTTGGTCTTTTGGCGCTGTATGCTTTAGTGCAAAGATACTCCGATTCGGAGTTTTTGTTAGGCTTAGTGATCATAGTTAAGATGTTGAGTTTAGCATTTTTCTCACCCATTGCTGGGTACCTGACGGATCGCTTTAATCGCCGCATACTCATGATTATATGTGATGGAGGTCGAGCCTTAAGTTTGCTCCTTATGCTACTCGTTCAACATGAGAGTCTCCTTTGGTTAGCTTATGCGTTGACAGGCTTTCAGATGATGCTTTCAGCTATTTTTGAACCCGCCAAAACAGCTTCTATTCCTAATGTGGCCCCACCTGAGCGCTTAGTTGATGCCAACATTATATCGACGGCTACTTGGAGTATAATTTTTACCTCAGGCATGGCGATAGGTGGTTTTGCTACTGAATGGATCGGTGTGGAGGGTGTTTTTATTTTAGATGCCTTCACCTATTTGGCTTCGGCTTGGTTTATTTATCGGGCGGTCATTCCACAGGAAGCGCGGCGCAGTAACTATGTGGAAGGGCAAAAAAAGCCATCATTCTGGGAAGATATTCGTCAAAATATTGGTACTGACATTGTACTAGGCATTCGTTATCTACGCGATAATCATCAAATTCTTCGCCCAGCGGTAGCTAAAGGAACTTCTACTATATTTTTAGGTGGCTTGGTGTACATGTTGGTATTGGTAAGTGATAGTATTTTGCAAATGGGGAGCATTGGTCTGGGATTGTTGTACGCAGCCCGGGGAATCGGGACTGGCATTGGTCCTATCATCGCACGGCAACATTTCACCGATGATCGGCAATGGGTAGTGCTTATGGGGGCTAGTATTGCATTGTCAGGTGCGATGTACTTGGTGGTAGGATTGACCCAAGTCTGGTGGATGATGTTCGTCTTTGTTTTGTTGGCTCATGCCGCATCGGGAGCAAATTGGGTCACTTCTACGGTACTTTTGCAAAAAAGATCCGAAGATAACTTTCGAGGCCGAGTGTTCAGTACCGAGTGGTTGCTGTTTACCCTGGGTAATTCGCTATCGGTCGTAGTGGCATCGGTGCTGCTGGAGTGGCAAATTGTAGCGCTTCAAACCTTGATTAGCTTATATGCAGTAGGCCTTATAGCAGCAGGATTATTGTGGCTGGCTACAGTAGCCAATTGGGAGCGTAATTGGGTACAAAAAGGACTGACCTAATTCAATAATAATGAGTGAGACAGCTCTTAAAGAATGGGAGCGGGATTACGAATTGCAGTTTTCAATTCTATTTAAATTCTAATGGATGGTTATTTAACAAGAACTATAAAATATGTCCAATTTAAGAGCAGAATAAGGTCTGATTTATTATATTTGTATTCAAATTAACTTCAAAAATGCTTCTGTGAAATTCTGGAAATATCTAATTATTATTTGGATGAGTCTGGTTATTGTGGGTGGGTTCCTGATAAAGATTCCATTTATACCCATTTTGGAGCAAACCGCCCGTAACCTATTTTTCCATGTGCCTATGTGGATGGCTATGTATGCCATGTTTCTCATAAGTTTGTTTCATAGTATAGCGTACCTACGAAAAGCAGATTGGCTAGCCGATATTAAAGCAGAGGCAGCAGCTAAAACAGGGGTTGCTTTTGGGGTTTGTGGGCTTTTGACTGGTTCATTATGGGCTCGGTTCACCTGGGGAACCTGGTGGACTTTCGCCGAGCCCAAAATGAATTTGGCTGCACTGGCCTTGATGATTTATGTTGCCTACTTCATGCTGAGATCTGCATTTGACGAACCCAAAAAAAGGGCGCGAATATCTGCCGTTTATAATATTTTTGCAGTAAGTACTATTCCATTTTTGTTGTACGTAGTTCCACGTCAATTGATTAGCCTGCATCCAGGAGCGGATGGGAATCCAGCCTTTTCTGAAATTACTGCTGACGAACTAAGGTTTATCTTATACCCAGCCATGATAGGATTCATCGCTTTATCGTATTGGGTATACGACATAACTTACAGAGCATATCGGGTCAGATATATTTCAGAACAATCACCTAAAAATCCAATATAAACTATGTACTTAACTCAGCTAGTATTTTTAGTGACGAGTATGTTTCAAGACTCTATAGACGTTACCCCCATGGATACGTTAAGCGAGGCATATTCAGATAAATGGATAGCTGCAGCTAATCAGGGGGAGGGATTCTTAGCGAGCTTTATGAGTTCAAACAACCTCATTTTTGTTGTATTAGGGGTTACCTTAATTATTTGGACGGTGCTGATCGTGTATCTTACTCGTGTAGATAAAAAAATCTCCTTGCTCGAAAACCAATTAAATCATTCATCAAATGAAGCCTAAATTAATTTTTGGAAGCATTGCAATCATTGTCTTCACCTCTTTGCTCCTGTACAATTTTGGGGAGAGTATCAGCACCTATACTGACTTTGAAAAAGCAGCTAAATTAAAAACTGCTCATGTACCAGGTACTTGGGAACCCGAAATGGAGTATGGGTTTTCAAGAGAAACGATGCAGTTCAGTTTCCACATGAAGGATGAGTCTGGAAAAGTAAAAAAAGTGGTATATAGCCGGCCCAAACCTAATAACTTTGAGCAAGCAGATCGTCTAGTGGTAATTGGTGAGCTTAGGAATGACGTTTTCTATGCGGACGAGATGCTTATGAAATGCCCTTCTAAATACAATGCTACCGATATAGATAGTTATGGAACCCAACCCATAGCAGCTGGGGTTCAAGGACGTTAATCATGGAAGGAATTATTGGAAAGTGGTTAATAAGCGCCTCGTTTATTAGCTCAATCATTAGTTCGGTATTTTATGGAATTGCCTCCCGTGAGGACAAAGAAAAGATGATTAGATGGGGTCATGCATTTTTTAGCTTAAAGGGTTTTTTCCTCTTACTGGCGTCTGCCATACTGGTGAAGTTGATATTCGAACATCAGTTTCAATACTACTATGTATTTAACTATACGAGTATTGATTTAGCTCCAAAGTATTTGTGGTCAGCATTTTATGGTGGGCAAGAAGGAAGTTTCATGTTATGGATACTTTTTTCCTGTATTAGTGGATTTATGTTGATTAAGTGGACTAGGGAGCCATACCGAGCTCCCGTCATGTTTTTTTTGACGTTGACTCAGGTTTTTTTGCTATCAATGATTGCTGGTTGGCATTCAGATTTTCTGAGCTTGGGTGCTTCTCCTTTCCGTACCATTGCCGAAGAAATGCCCAATGCACCTTACATTCAGGCGAATCCAAATTTTGTGCCGGCAGATGGTTCTGGATTAAATGATCTACTAAAGAGTCCTTGGATGATGATCCATCCACCCGTTCTATTTATTGGTTTTGCGATGATGACCATTCCCTACTGTTTTGCGATGGCCGCTTTATGGAAAAGAAAATATAATGAGTGGGTAGGGCCAGCCTTACCATGGACATTAGGAGCGAATTTATCTTTGCTTACCGCAATATTTTTGGGTGGGTATTGGGCTTACATCACACTTAGCTTTGGTGGATATTGGGCATGGGATCCTGTTGAAAATGCCTCATTAGTACCGTGGTTATTTGGTACTGCAGGTATTCATACGATGATTATCCAGCGAAAAAGCTCTATAGCGCAAAAATCATCGCTCTTGTTCGCAATACTGGCCTACATTGCAATTGTATATGAAACTTTTTTAACACGATCTGGGATATTGGCAGATTCTTCGGTTCACAGTTTTGTGGATTTAGGTTTATACAATCAACTCCTGGTATTTATGTTGGTCGTAACCATTGTTGGTTTAGGTATGTTTTTTTATCGTTACAAAGAACTACCAAGCCCCAATAAAGAGCATGGTATATTGACTAGGGAATTCATGACGGTTTCTGGGTCTATGGCGCTATTTATTCTTGGTGCGGTGATCATTCTGGGTACTAGTTCTCCCATCATTGGACTGCTCTTTAATGAAAATCCTACCCCGCCTGAAATAAGTTTTTACAATGATTGGAGCATGCCTATCGCTATCATCATGGCATTGATGACGGTTATTGGTCAAATGTTGTTTTGGCAAAAACACGATGTAGAATCCCTTTCATCTGCATTGATCCAACCTCTTTTAGTCACTTCGTTTGCTACTATTATCTGCATCATGGTGTATGAAGTGCGAAATTTTTATTACATGATTTACTTGTTTGCAGGTTTCTTTGCAATCATTGGGAATCTATGGGTGTTGTTCCGATTGGCAAAAAAACAACCCAAACTCATTGGCGGAGTGACCACTCATGTGGGCTTCGGACTATTGTTAGTTGGGATCTTATTTTCATCGGCCTATAATAGCCCACTACTCGATGAGCGGACTAGCAACTATAATGAACGTGTACTAAGTGGTGAAGTAACCGATGAACAGGGATTCACGGTTTCGCAGACGGTCGAAATGTTAGAACTTAAGCTCAATGAGCCCAAAGTACTTAGCAACCGTTATGAGGTACTTTATAGTGGCTATACCATTGATAATCAAAATAGGCCTGGCCAACAAACCTATGCGCTCAGTTTTACCGATTTAAAAAGTGGCCGAAGCTTTGGTATGAATCCAGAAGTATACCCTATGCTTACTACTTCCACTCAGGATAATATTCAATGGTCGGTTGATCCTGATGTGCATACTGGGTGGCTACATGATATTTATTTGTACGTAGCTGGGAGTTCATACATTGAAAATGTTAATAATCGCAATACTAAGGCAAATCAAATTCAACCAGTTGGTCTAAGTCAAGATTCTACTACGGCATCCTTAGGAGAAAGTCTGGCGGGCCAAGGTGATCCTACTTCTGGTGATGAAGAAGCTCAAGTGATTAGTTTTACCAGAGGGCAGAGCAAAGAGCTAGGGCCATTCTCATTTCAATTCAATGATTTCATCATGGTTGATTCCACTAAAGTACCAACCGGTAAAGGAGTAGGAGTTCGCGCACAACTCGATTTTGTTCACCTGCCAAGCAATATAAAGTATATTTTGGAGCCACTTTTTGCAGTATACAATGAAGGGGGGGAGAGTTTTACGGCTTCTTTCCCAGTTGAAATAGAAGCCTATAACCTGTCCGTTCGGTTTACAAAATTAGACCCTGAGAGTGATAGTATCGAGCTCAGTATTATAGGGCTCCCAGAAGGATTAGAAGACGAATGGATTCTTATTGTGGCTGAAAAAAAGCCTCTGATTTCTGTAGTCTGGGCCGGAACCTTCCTACTTATGATTGGATTTAGTATCTCTATTTTGCGACATTGGGTAAGAGAACGAAAACTTGCGGTATAAATGAAATTTCTAATCAAGCAAAGAACAGGTTCAGGGGGTGCAGTAATTGTGCTCGTTCTCTTGTTTGGTCTATCACCATTAGCATCTGCCCAGAGTAAAAATCTTGGGATGGATACGATAAATAATCTCTCATTGAGCTCAAATGAGGTATCGAAAAATTCCTGGAGTAATCCGGAATATATTTCGTGGAATGATAAGGACAGTAACCAACAGAAAAATCCAGCAGCAGCACTAAGGCGTTCGTTCCTATTGCCGGGTTGGGGTGAATATTATGCTAATCCCGTGCAATGGACTCGAGGGCAGTGGCATATGGCGCTCGACGTTTCACTCATACTTTCGTACGTGGGTATTCGATATCGGGGATCCTTCTTAGAGGATGAATTGGTTACCTTTGCCCAGAGTAACGCGGGTATAGATTTAGCGAGTCGAGATAGGGAGGTGTATCTGGCTGTGTCAAATCATGACAACCTGGCTTTATACAATGATTATCAGTTGAGAACTCGTAATTGGAACAAACGTTTGGAAGAAATTCCAGAAAATGAATGGAATTGGGAATCAAGCTCGATCCGAAGTCAATTTAACGATATGCGCGAACGGGTTGATAAGAACAATAATCAGCTTCCAGCTTTGGTAACCTTAATGGTAGTTAATCGCGTTATAAGTGGTATTCATGCTTTTGGATTGGTTAGAGATGCAAATAAAATGAGTTTTCAAGCACATTTGGGATTAGAACCGATAGGATCAGGTACTATTTTTTCCAGTATTCTAGGTCCAAATTTTACAGGCATGGACAATATTGGATTATCTGAGCAGGCTAAGGCGGTTTATAGTAGCTGGCCATCCAATGTAGAAAGACTTCCCATAGAGTACACAAAAGAGCAGCAGGCGTTCTATTACACGGTGAATTTCAGGCTTAACTTATAGAATGTCCAGATATTTTTTCTCTATTGAGTTTGATGGAGCCTTTTTTTCTGGTTGGCAAATTCAGCCGGATGCCCCAACAGTGGAGGGAGCGATAGAAGAAGCGCTTGGGTTGCTTTTCCAGCAGCCAATGGACATTATAGGGCAGGGTAGAACGGATGCAGGTGTTCATGCTAAAGCTCAAGTAGCACACATCGATATTAGCCCCGACGATTGGCATAGATTTCGAAAAACAACGGCCAATAATCCAGAGGAAGATCAATCCCTGCTGTGTCATCGTTTGAATCGATTACTTGGGCCTACCATCTACATTTCGACTATTCGTGAGGTAAAAGACGATGCGCATGCTCGATTCGATGCCTTATCTCGAAGTTATTCGTATCGTATTGTGACCGAGCCTAGTCCATTGCGAACCCATCAATCATGGAATGCAGGGGGGAATTGGAATTTTGAGGTACTTAACGAATTAGCCGATCAGATAGTAGGTGAATATGACTTTGATTCCCTTTCGAAAACAAATCCTGAGAATTATACTACCTTGTGTAAGATCGAAGAATCGCGATGGATTATTGAAGGAGATGAGCTCTTCTATAAAGTAACTGCAAATCGCTTTTTGCGTAACATGGTTCGTAGGTTAGTCGGGACTATGTGGCAAATGCAGGATCAGAATATGGTTACATCGAATACCGTATCTTGGATTCACGATCGCAAAGATCATCAGATATACACGGCTCCCGCCCATGCTTTGTGTCTTGTAAGGGTACACTATCCATCTGAAATTTTTATTTAGAATTCCTCTAAATAAGCTTGCAGGTAATTAGATTCTTTCTTAATTTAGATTTGATCTATATAAAGATAAGTCAGGCATAAATCAGCATTATGTACACATAGCTTTATATAGCCTTGCTCTATTAGAGATTAACTCACATCTATCATAAAAAACCAGCACATGTTTTATTTATTTAGCTCTTGTTGTGATTCTATAAATCCTACTCACAAATCAAACAAAAAATCTCTAAAAGTAACCCTAACCACCATCATATTCATATTTGCATTAGCTGCGGTGTTTGGACAAGAACTCAGGGCCCAATTACCAGTAAAGAGTGATAATAGCACTTCTCATCTTACTTATTCTTCTTTAAAAGACGCAGCAATAGTGGCTGATGTCGATACACAGTCTATTCCGCCTATTCAGCGATTGGAATTAGATCGAATAACGGTTATTGCAAGCCCCTCATGGCAATCGCAAACCCCAGGTACCGCAACCTATCTTGGCCTTGCTCAATTGCAGCAATTCGATTACGCGAATGTACATCGGGTATTAAGTCAAGTCGGAGGGGTATATATGCAGGAGGAAGATGGATTTGGATTACGTCCCAACGTTGGAATGAGGGGTACTGGAGTTTCAAGAAGTTCTAAAATTACCCTGATGGAAGATGGAATAATGGCAGCACCCGCACCATATAGTGCCCCTGCAGCCTATTACTTTCCAACGATGGCTCGGATGGAGGGACTAGAGGTGAGGAAAGGGTCTTCACAAATTAAATACGGGCCATATACCACGGGAGGGGCACTTAATTTACTTTCGGCGCGTATCCCATTTGAGTGGAAGGGGGAAGCGAAACTAATGGCTGGGGGCTTTGGTAGTGAAAAGTTTAGTTTAAAGATTGGGGATACCAAAGGCCAATTTGGGTATGTCTTTCAAGGTTTAATGCAATCTAACGACGGATTTAAAGAGCTGCCTAATGGAATGGAAACCGGCTTTGATGTTCAAGACTATATTTTAAAATTGCGATTTCAATCCGATTCAATGGCCCCACGGTTTCAACGATTAGAGGTGAAAGCCGGGTATTATGATGAGCTATCAAACGAAACCTATCTTGGGTTAAGCTATCAGGATTTTCAGGAAAATCCCTATCTGCGCTATGCTTCATCGGCCATGGACCAGATGAATGCCGATCAATATCAACTAAGCGTAAAATACTTCACACAGTGGTCTTCGGGTTGGAATGCAACCTTGACAGCATATCAACAAGAAGTTAATAGAAATTGGTATAAGTTAGGTAAGGTGATGGGTACTAGCATTGGAGCTATTTTAGCTTCACCAGATGCCTACCCAGCAGAGTTTGCCTCCTTGCGAGGTCAAAGTACAGGGAATGCTGATTATGCGGTAAAGGCGAATAACAGAGCCTACTACTCACGCGGAATTCAAGCTCAAGCTTCGCAGCAATGGAGGTGGTCAGAGTCAAAAATGCGACTGGAGGTTGGATTGCGTGTACATGCAGATGGAATGGACCGTTTTCAGTGGGTAGATGATTATCGCATGGAAGAGGGTGCCTTACTCTTATCCAATGAAGGAATTCCAGGTACCGACAGTAATCGCTTAGAATCTGCTATTGCTTGGGCAAGCTATACCCAATTAGAATGGATCCGTGGTAATTGGAGCCTTAGCCCAGGCATCCGAGTGGAGTATATTGGCCTGAGCCGTGAAGATTATGGCAAGGCGGATGTAGATCGTATAGGAAGCAGTCTGAATGTTACGGATAATATACTTTGGGCAGTGATGCCAGGGCTTGGTTTTACCTACGAATCAATCAATGGATTAAACGTGTTTGGGGGGCTTCACAAGGGATTTGCCCCTCCATCACCAGGATCTTCAGAAGGTACAGACTCCGAGCAAAGTTTGAACTACGAGTTAGGGCTACGATGGCTTAGCTCCACGCGTTTTTCTATTGAGTCGGCTATCTTTTATAATGATTACTCAAATCTACTTGGTAATGATTTAGCTGCTGCAGGCGGTGGTGGTGGGACCGCACAATTTAATGCGGGAGCCGTTAGAATTTGGGGATTTGAATGGGCTGGGTCTTACGAATGGTTTATTCCAAACAGCACTATTCGGATGCCACTGAGTTTAGTGTATACCTTAACTGAATCTTCATTCAATTCTTCTTTTGATAGTGACTATGGGCCTTGGAGCGAGGTTAGTAAAGGAGATGCCCTACCGTATTTACCGAAGCATCAATGGAGCCTTGGCTGGGGCTTAGCGGTAGATGATTTACAAGCCAATATTCATTATCGACATCAATCCGATATGCGCACGGAAGCGGGTCAAAGTACCATTAACGCCGCTAACGGTATTGAAGGGCATCATATCATAGATTTAAGTATGGCTTATTCAATTAATACATGGTCTACCTTTCAGCTTCACCTAAGAAATGCATTGGATACTCGGTATACCGTAGCGGCGCGACCAGCAGGCTACCGACCGGGTTTGCCTAGAATGGTTGAAGCCGGTATTAGGCTAGATTTTTAGGCTCTAAGAAAATCTTAATTATGAGCCTAGTTAAAAATTAATGGTTACTTGTAACCGTGACTGAATTGAATGGGATGGTTCAATCCCCGTGCTAAGCCGGTATGAAACATCACCCTGAATTTTCAACGAATACTGGGCTATGTACTTATTTAATCCAAAGGTATACTCTTCTACCGAGTTCACTTTATCCTGAATGCTTATGTTAGGTTCTGTAACAGCTAATCGAAGGGCTAATTCCACATTATTATCCAATAAATAACCGCCCTGAATACTGTACCCGTGCCCATCGTAAACAGGTATTTCGGCTACTAGGATTGGATCCTCGGTTGATCGTACTATCCACTCTCCCATAATGGACAAGCCTTGGTATTTAAACATACCGTCAAGGTAGAGGGTCGAGATATCGGTAGTTAACTCATTGGGGAATACAGCTCCACGTTGCCCCCGACTCGCATTGGCTTCGTCATTGAAATTATAGGCTACGCCAAGGGCTAATTTTGGTATCGGCTCTCTTTGAATATCAGAACCTTTGATATCTCCTCCTTTAATGAATGTTCCCATAGGTAACCAATCTACCCGCCCAGTATAGCTGTAGCCTTGGGTATTCGCGCCACGAAAGATACCCTCCCCATTGGAGAAGGCGCTGGAAATCCGTAGCTCTGAGGTACCTAGCGTGGTTTTATAAAAAACCCAAAGTCCAAGATCTTTTTGGAGGTCAAAAATGGAATGAACTATCGAACGATCTACAAATTGTAGGTATTTAAGGGACACCAACTGACTCCGAGCCGCTGGTAAAGTCTCTTGCCCAAACCAAATACTCAGTTTTGGATTTGCCTGAAACTTAAATGCGGCATCATACAGATTTTGGTTGTTACTCTCGAAGCGTAATTGAATTTTATACGTTAGTCTTGGATTTATCACAAAGCCAGTGACATAAAATCGAGTCCGTCTATTTTTAACTAAAAATTCAGGTGAATGGGCCTTGGTATCAGAGAAGATAAGTTGGTTTTGCAGTACAGGATTAACTCTATAACTAAATGTAGTGTCCTTCGATACAAAACGTAGCCCACTTTCTAGAGTAGGGGGAGTCATTTGGGCATTCGTAGACAGAGGGAGTAACAGCAAAAAAATGAGCGGTAGCATTTTAAGTGCTATCCTAATCTTATTCATAGGTTGTATTGGGAAGAGGTTGAACGATTCATAAAATAATCCTATGTGTAGATCAACAGCATTTCTGTGATACCGTGGTGTTCATTCTTTGCAGTAAAGGAATGACCTTAATTTGCATCAATTCAATGCCTTTTTGGCTAATACAATAACAACTTCGAACCCCTTCTATAGTGCCGTCAATTAATTGTGCCTCTTTTAATGCTTTAAGATGTTGGGATACGGTAGATTGGGCAAGAGGCAATTGATGGGTCAAATCCCCACAATAACAGCTCCTTTGCAGGGCAAGATAGTCAAGTATGGCTAGTCTTACGGGATGGGCTAAGGCTTTTAGTGTTCGAGCCGTTTCTTCATGTTCGGAAGTAATAAAAGTAGATGATGTTGTCAAAGCAAACGATTAATTTAAATAATCGTAAAAATACGATGAATTAATATTTTATGCTTGGCTTAGTTATGAGGCTTTGTTCATTCTTTACTAACTAGGCTGGTTAAGGCAGAATACATGTGAAGAAGCTAGAGCATTGGCTAAAAGATTTTCCTAGTTGATGCAGCTTATACTCCTGATCAAAAAAATTGCATTTTAGTATTGACTGGAGTGAAATATAATGTCTATATTTGATTCTAATATTTATGTGACATCTTCCTCGGTAGCTCAGTGGCAGAGCAATCGGCTGTTAACCGATCGGTCGTTGGTTCGAATCCAACCCGGGGAGCCACCAATCCCTAACCTGCGAACATTTATTTTGTTCGTAGGTTTTTTTTGTTTCATATAAAAATAGAACCCTCTGGTATACATGGTCATAAGGGCATCATATTGTTAGCTTGAAAACTACTGATCCACTGAGTGGGGGGTAGATTTTTAACGGTTTAAATTGAATGCCGATTCAATGGTCAAGAAATTTGTATTGATTATATAAAATAACCCCTACTAATCATATTCTAAAACGGTATCTACATGCTATATTAAACTAAAAAACAAGGGAAAGAGTAGGCTCACAATTGCCGCCCAAACGCCATAAACAGGTAAATAAACACCCATGGCATAAAAAACGGATGAAAGCTCTTCTTTGGATCTAATAACCCCAATGATTCGATATCCAAAATAACTGAGATGGCTGAGCATGAGCAGGTTCAACCCGAAAAGAGCCAGTCGATTTGCCGAGATTCCAAATTCAAATAGCCTTACTCCAATGGCGCTTAAGGCTAGCAGGTTGTCAATGATGGCGATGGCCGCTAGACCAAAGAGTAAATAGAGTTGAAATGTACTATTCTCCTCGTTTTTGAAGGAAAACAGGATGAGCGCCATCACGGCTAATAATACCATATTAAAGATGAGTAGTAGATCACGATCATCGAAAATGGTTTCAGGGGCTTGAGGCAGCATAATTGAAAAAATAAGTAAGAGTAAAAAAGCTGGTGGCGTAAAAAGTTTGGCAATAATAGGGGATATTTTACTGGTCAAATCCCGGTTATTGTGCACTAGATACAAGGTCAAAACGGGAATCGATCCCAAAGCCCATATGGCAATTTTTTCAAAATAGATGTCTTCGATATGGTAGCCGATAAGTTCAAATAATGCGATGGTGATGGCTGAAAAAAGCAGCAAACTTAAACCTAATAGTCCCCCCATAATAACCACCTCACCGTTAAACCGAATGAAATCGATTCGCTTGGTACTGATCTTCCAATCTTCGCCAAGGTAGGCTCTGGCAAAGATAAACCAGACAAGTATGGGGATATGAAAGTAAGCCAGTACCAGAGCAGAGTCGTCCAGGGTGCCCGGCAATAGGTTACTATAAAGTACCAAGGCTCCTGCAACTGCAAAAAGTGTCCAGTGAGCCTTGATGGCTAGTTTACACACAAAAAACGAATAACCTAAGAGGGCGGGCAGGAGAATGGACCCTATATTTCTAGGGAAATAAGCATCTTCATCAATGCCAAATATCATGGGTATTTTGAGTATGAGCCCAGTGAGTAAGGCGAGGCCAATAACCACCCATATTTCCTTTGGACTGCCCCATGAGATTTTTCGGGTTAAAGGAGAATCTACCTCGCTATTGCGAATGTATTCGTTTGATTGAGCATGTTCTGTCATGGTAAACTGCGGATTGATTTGGTTACAAGATAGGTGAGAATGAATAACGTAATTAATTTATAAAAAGTACTTTGTATTTAAAAGTAATTAAAATGAGACTATTATATTCGTTCAAAATGAACCAGCTGTACTGACTACTGGACGTGATGAACAATTAGAAGCGGCCATTGAACAGATGCTAAAAGAATTAGAGCAGTAGAAGAACTGCATTAGCGGAATAGGAGGAGGAATTTACTTTATAATGTAGAGGTCTTGCTATCCTATTTATCCTTTTACCTCCCTCATTAAATACAGCATTTCAATGGCTATCTGTTCACTTCGTTGGTCATAGGTAGCCGATTCCATAGGTGTACCGTCGGATATCTTTGGATCATCGTAAGTAATGGTATGTCGTTTACTTGCGCCTACTACAACAGGGCATGCATAATCCGCTTCAGAGCAGGTCATAACAGCTATATAGTTATCCTTAGGATTCGGTGGCTGATTATATACCTTTGAAAAGCATCGCTCGGGTGGGTATTCTGTTGAATACCGGACTAAATAAACCGGATTGTATTCGGCACTGTTGGACTCGATATTGACTTGAAATCCCGCTCGAGTTAGAGCTGCAATGGTATTAGGGTGCATTGCGGTGGCTTGTGTTCCGCCAGAGTAACATTCTAGTAGGGGTAACTTTAGATGATTTGCCATTACGGTTGCCCAAATATGGGAAAAGTGGCTACGTCGCGAATTATGCGTACAAATAAAATTCAATTGAGGTGTTTTTTTTACGGCTATTTCTGCTGCAATGTCTTTTGAAAGTGGAAGCAGAAGGTTTTTGCGATCTGTTGGCAAATCGTCAATTATTGAACTGCAGGTTAGAATATAGCTAGTCAGTTTTGGGAGCATGATATTTATTGCAAAAGATTTAAAAGTTCTTGTTGGTCGATGTAGCCAATGGCCCTAGACTGTTTGAATCTAGTGCGTAAATGGCTAATAACAGGTTGATGATGTTTTAAGACTTTTAATATACAGAAGTGAATCAATTTGTATTTTAAGTCATTATTAAATGACTATACAAACAAGGAATTAGAAAGAAAATTTAAAGCATTTTTTATGAATAAAGAGCAATCTACTTTATCCTCTGGAGATATTAGTTATAAGGTTAATGGAGAGGCGATCAACGCCATAGAAACTGGAAAACTCAGTCCAAGCCCAGAAACAGCCTTCCGTTTAAGTAAACTTTTTGGGGTACCTATTGAAGAAATTTTCGAACTGGTTCATTAGTAAATCTCAATTGCTGAGGTTGTCTATGTAAGGGATGAATCATTATTTATTCCAGAGTGCGTCCATGTCCTCCAATTCTAACCCTTTGGTCTCTTGAACCATTTTAGCAATAAATACTAACGATAAAAAAGCAAAGAAAGCATAGATGCCATACGCGCCAGTTAGTCCTATTCCAGTAAGAAGAATTGGGAAACTTATGGTAATACCAAAGTTTGCAAGCCATTGAGCAAGTCCAGCAATAGAAAGCCCAGAACCTCGCATTTGGTTAGGGAACATTTCACCCAACATTACCCACATAACAGGGCCCCAAGAGCCATTGAAGAAAGCTACGTATAAGTTAGCAGCAATTAATGCTACGGTCCCATATGGATCAGGCAAGCTTATTTGACCTTCAGCGTTGGTGAACGCATTTGAAAATGCAATACTCATAATGGTAAGGGTTATTACCATCCCAACAGATCCCCAAAACAGTAGAGGTTTACGCCCAATTTTGTCTACTAATGCAATAGAAATTGCAACAGCACCAATACTTACTGCTCCAGATATAACATTAATCATTAGGGCATCACCTTCAGAAAACCCAACCGATTGCCAAAGAACAGCACCATAATAAAAGACCACATTGATTCCTACGAGTTGTTGGAAGGTTGCTAAGCCCAAGGCTACCCATACTATTGGGTGAACTTTTCTAGTACTTTTGACAATTAAATCGGATAGAGAAGGTGCTTTTTGATCTTGTAAAGATTCTTGGATTTTTGTTAGTTTCACCTCGATTTCTTCCTCGGAGAATAGTTTTTGTAGTACGGCTTTAGCCTCATCTATCTTGCCAACAAGTACAAAATATCGTGGACTTTCGGGGATGAAAAAGAGTAAAAAGAAAAATAGAAAAGCGGGTACCAACTCAACCCAAAACATCCACCTCCAAGTGGCATACCCCAACCAGAACTCAGCTTGGGTGGAGCCTGCAATTTCGGCAAGAAAATAGTTACTCACGAATGCTAAAAATAGACCTATAATAATGGCTACTTGTTGGATAGAAGATAATCTACCTCTGAGATGAGCCGGAGCAATTTCACTAATGTATGCCGGTGAGAGTACCGAAGCCGCACCCACTGCCAGTCCACCAATAATTCGATAAATAACAAATTCTAACGAGCCTTGTGCAATACCACTACCAAAGGCTGAGATAATGAAAAATGCGGCGGCAACGATTAGAATGGAACGCCGTCCAAAACGATCGGCCATTCTTCCAGCAAAAAAGGCGCCAATGGCACAACCTAACAGCATTGAGGCTACGTTAAAACCTGTACCTGCACTGCTGGAATTAAAGCTTTCCTGAAGCCCATCGACCGTTCCATTTATGACCCCACTATCAAATCCAAAGAGTAAACCACCCAGAGTGGCGACTAGGGTAATTGCAGCTATATAAAACGAATGATTTTTTGACATAATAGAACGTTATTTATTGGTTAGTGAGAGTTACATCTACGTAATATAAGGGGTAGACATGTAGGTATTATCTGATTTAGTCTTTTAGAATAATACTAAATCAGCTTACAGGACAAGCAAAGTATGTTATTTTTCTTTCCAATACCTCTGAATATCAAAACCTTCATTTACTAGTATTGCATGAAGTATATCTTGACTTTTCATAGGTATGATGGTTCTAGGTAAATGTTTTATTAAAGGATGTTCAGGATTGATTAATTCAACATAGATAGGTGCATGTATATTTTTTCGCATGATACGGCTAACGACATGTAATGTTTTTACATCGGGATCGGTAAAACGGATATTTTCAAAAACAAAAATGGCAGAGGCTTCTTTAATGTTAGCTTTTATTTGTACATCAGGGCTTACGGGCACTCCTCTTATGAAGTGACAATCCGGGTAAGGTCGGGTTTCAACGAGGGAACCAATTACTACTCGATCTATATCCTTAGTTTTTTCATATCTCCTAATGGCATGGATTAACTCATCTGCATAGGCTGTATATTCACAAATGACAATATGATTTTTTCCTTTGTAGGGTAATAAGCCATTTTCTTCTTGGGAAAATCGTTTTTTGACCCACTCAAGAATGAGTGAAATGGTATGAGTATATCCAAAAATACCTATAACAATAGCAATAACACCTGCGAATCGCCCTAAATTGGTACTTGGAGTAATATCACCATAGCCTACAGTTGTTGATGTGACAACCCACCACCAAATAACATCATTAAAGTTATCTATTTCATTTTTACCCTGCTCAGCTGCCCAGAATAAGATGGTGGTTCCAACAAAACTCAGCACAAATAAACGCACTAGAAACCAAAGCTCTTTTTTTAAATTGGTATCTATATTGAACATTTCGATAATATTTTTATGCAATTCATATAAATTTACTTGATATAAATGTGATTAGATGAAAGTACAAAATAAAATACTTATCACAAGGATGACAGAAATTGGCATAGTCTCTGTGTACATTTGTTAGTAACTCTGAATAAGTCAACCATCAAACCATCTTCTATGGATTTAAGTATCTATCTATTTATACCACTATTACTGCTACAACTGCTTACCTTCTTATTCATTTGGAGATTGTTTAAGAAGAGTTATGCCTTGGATTCTGACCTGTTTCATAAACCTATGCTTGAGAAATTACAATCGTATGAAAAAACATTAAGGGATGAATTTTCTAGGATACGAACCGAGAATGCTCAAGCCGCTCAAGTTCAACGTTCCGAGCTAGAGGCAAAACTAGATAAGTTTGAGGCGACTCAAAAACAAACGGTAAATGACCAAAGTAATCTACTCCGAGACAAACTGGCTGAAGTGATTGTAAAGCAGGAAAAACTCAACGAAGATGCAGAAAAAAGAATTAAAGAGGTAAAAGAATCTGTGGAAGATCAGCTCAAGGAAATACGTGAGGACAATTCGAAACGACTTGAGGAAATGCGAAAAACAGTGGATGAAAAATTAGAGGAAACCCTGCAAAAACGTTTAGGTGAATCGTTTAAATTGGTATCTGAGCGCCTAGAATTAGTTCATAAAGGTCTAGGTGAGATGCAGCAACTTGCCACTGGAGTAGGGGATTTAAAGAAAGTGTTAGATAATGTAAAAACCAGAGGTGTGTTAGGGGAGTATCAGTTGGAAAATATACTTGAACAGCTGCTTACACCTGATCAATATGCTAAGAATGTGGCAACCAAAAAAGATAGTCAGGGGCACGTAGAGTTTGCGGTTAAATTACCTGGGAAGAATTCAAATGAACCCGTTTGGATGCCCATAGACTCAAAATTTCCTATTCAGAGTTATGAGGTACTCCTTAATTCGTATGAGAATGGGAATTCTAAAGAAATAGAGCAGGCTCAGAAAATACTGCTTAAGACATTAGAAGGATTTGCTAAGGATATTTCTGAGAAATATGTGAATCCGCCTTACACGACTGATTTTGCGATTTTATTTTTACCCATTGAAAGCTTATATGCGGAAGTATTACGACATCCAGGTCTATTTGAATCGCTACAGCGTAAGTATAGAATTACTATAACTGGGCCAACGACTCTTTCAGCTTTACTTAATAGTTTGCACATGGGCTTCCGTACACTACAAGTTCAAAAACGAAGTAGTGAGGTGTGGAAAATTTTAGAATCGGTTAAGATAGAGTTTGGTAAGTTTGCCGCACATCTTGAAAAAGTTGATAGTGATTTTGTTAAAGCCCATAAATCGCTACAAACCTTACGAAGTACACGTACTAATGTATTAGAGCGTAAACTACAAGATATTGCTCAACTTGAGGAACCTATAAAGACGCTTCCAGTTGCATCAACCAGTAAGGGTTTACAGAGTGAGGGATCTTCTAAAGACCTTTGATGTATGAAGTTCGTATAGTTGACGCTCGTTCGCCTATTTCGGTCCAAGCTACGAGCAACCCATCGCCAAAGGAGGTAAGTTGAGGGAACCCACTGCTTCTGGAAGCTTCCATATCATCTAAAATTATGGCTTGTGCGATAGATCCGTTTCGCATTACCTGCTTAATGTGCAATTTAGCTCCATCTTCGTGTCGTTCAACGTAGCTAACCCAAGCCGACTGTTCATTATGCATTACAATGTCCACACGGCCTAAAGGTTGGTTTTCCGATAGTAAAATAGCGTCATTAAAGTTTTTTCCGTAATCATTGGAGAATGCCAGTTTAACTCTAGGAATATTATCTGCTCCAGTAAACCATAAAGCAGCTGTAACGCCGGAATGGAAAGCAAGTTGGGGGCCATTGACTGGGCAGGCTGCGATTTGCCAACCGTCATTATGTACCGTATTAGGAGTATCCCAAACACCATTTTCATATCTAGAGACGTAGAGATCTCGTATTTCGTCACTGCTCCTATTTCGGTAGGCGCCTATTAAGCCACGGTCTGTTTTTACTAAGGATGTATTGCAACAGTCACAAACGGCATTGTCGATTAGATGCGATTCAATAATTTTCCCATCCCTACCCAGTAATGCGCCTCTAAGAGTCATGGCAGTGGCTAATTTTGAATCTAAATGATCGGAATCCATTGAATGTTCGTCATGATCCATACCACCAGTATTTCGGCCGTCTAACCAGATCGCATAAAATGTAGAGCTATCCATAGGTTGCATACTTACAAATCCATGTTCTGTGTTGGTATTATCTGTATGGGGTACAAAAGCTGCATGTATAAATTCTACCTGAGCATTTTTTCCGTTGGCCTGATCAGTTATTTGGGTCGTAAATTTATCTTGTATGGGTTGAATGGTTACGTGATAGGAATAGGGTGATCCAGGCACTTTATCTAACCAGTGAGCGGCCATAGGAGCGCCGTTCAATCCAATTATGGAAGGAAAATCGGCCCAGTTGACAAACCAATCATCCGATTTTGCCACTGAATTATAAGAAGACCACTCAAGGCCGTCGGTATAATCTGTATTACTCGGCGGTGTTAAGGTAGCTATACGTAGCTCTGCTACCTCACCTATCTTGTGAATCCAACTCATGTGAACTGTACCAGTATTATCCGTAAATAGACGCGGAAAGGTACTGTTTAGGGAACTGGGGTTGTCAATAGATACCTGCTCTGTAGAAGTATTAGAACATCCCAAAAAGCTCATTAGAAATATATTTAAAAGGGCAACTTGGCTGTAGCGTTTGAACTGTTTCATAGGGAGAATCTCCGATTATGGCTAAGTAAAAATTTATATTCGTTCAATGGTCTCTCCACAACGAAGCATCATAGCTCCATAGTAGGGATTTTTAATTTCTTGTTCTAGGCTTAACCAATAAGCACCTTTACCTTCATTTGCCATTGGACAAAATTGGACAAATAGTACATCATCATGATCAAGCCCTTTCATAAAGTCAATGTAAAGTCGCGAAAATGCAACAAAATAAGTCCGAGAAGTTGTAACATTGGTCGAACCAGCAAGAGTTTGAGCTGTTTGGGATAGAAGCTTTAAAGTTGAAATATCTTCCGATAATTCTGGTATCCAGTTTTTTATCATAGTTGATAGGGTGTTCATTTTCCCTGCAATAGCATTAAAGTCACCTGCAATGAGTCCGTTTTTAATTTCAAGATAAAGGGCTAAGGAAGAATCTATTTCAGCACTCTGCGGTATTTTAATGTAGGAGGTACTACGGTTCGTGCTGGTATGAGTTAACATCCCCATTTCTGGAGGGATATTGATTTCTGATGATGCATCAGAATGGCTTTGTTGAGCCATGTTGTCTAAGCCTTTTAATTGGGAAGCAGCGTCAATAACAAAGGTGCCCGCACTCACTATCAAATCTCCTTTATTTATACCAGAATGAACCACCACTAATTCCCCTATTTCAGGGCCTAAATAAATAGGTCGCAACTCATAAAAAGATCCAGCATCTGTTTCCACTACTAAATACACAAAGCTACGCTCACCCGTCCATAAAACAGCAGATCTTGGAATATATATTACCTCGGACGAGTTATATGGTACTACTAAATTACCCGATAACAATTGGTTGGGGCGTAGTTTCATACCTTTATTTTCCAATGTAATTCTCACTTTAGCAGTGAATAGCTCTGGATCAAGTTGAGGATCGATATATTCGATCAAACCTCTCGTAGGTGCTCCGATACCATTGGTACGTACTTTATGAAATAATTTCCATTGAATTTCTTGTCCGGTCTGGAGGTAGGGCAGCTGATGTTCGTAGGCATCTAACACAAGCCATACCTTACGATGATCATTGATTGAAAATAACGCTTCACCCTGATTTATATATTGCTCTGGTAGTACGTTAAGGCCATGCACATAGCCACTAGCTGGTGCCCTGAGTTCGATGTTTATCATAGGCCTTTTTGTCTGTTTTATCTTAGAAATATCCTCTTCATTAAAACCTAAACGTTCTAATTTAGTTTGTGCAGACTCAATCAAATTGACCCTTGAGGGATTATTTTCAATAAGTGTGAGAAATTCCTGCTGGGCGGTAATCATTTGTGGAGAGTATAGTGTAGCCACAACCTGTCCCTTTTCAACATATGCCCCTTCAAAATTGACAAGAAGTTGATCAATCCTTCCTGCAATATAGGTCGACATTCGTACCGATTTTGTTGGATCTAGTTCTATTTTTCCAGTCAATTGTATCTCGAGATTGACTAAACCAGATTCAACTTGGACTGTTTGTAGGCCTATATTTTCATTCACAGAACGGCTTAGGTGTAACGAATTAGTATGTCCTAGAGCTGTTTGTGCACTATCAGTGGCAGTACTTTGATCTAGAATTAAATCCATTCCACAAATAGGGCAATTTCCAGGTTCTGTCTGTCGAACCTCAGGGTGCATACTGCAATAATAGGTCTCAGTCGATTCTGAATGATCATAGAGTTCAGCATCGTGATTCTCCTTTGTATTATTTGGCAAGGGCGCGTCAGCTTCACCACAAGCTTGAAAAATAAGCAAGACAAAAAAGAGTATATAGCTTAGGTATTTTTGTTTCTTCATAAGTGTAAAGTTGAGATTATGTTACTTAATAAATTCTATTGATAGCGGACTCAATACACTTTGAGCCATCATTTTGGTTAAAAATTCATTCTCCTGATGTTGGAGTAATTCTGTTTTGAGGCGTAGTTTTGTGTTCAAATACTCAAAATATCTACTTAAGTCTCCTTGTTCTGCCTCTATAGCTTGTTGCTCTAAAGAAAGTAATTCGTCGATAATGGCCATTTGATCAGCTATTTTGGTTTGTTGTATTTCATTAATCTCGAGGCTAGTATTCCATTGTTCAAGTGCCGTATTTATTTCAATTAGGTGCGCTTGTAATCGGTAATCGCTTACGGATAATTCAGATGCTTTCGATTGAATAGCTGCTCTTTTTCTCTTTTGGGCTATTGGAAGACTAAATGAAACTTTTGCAAGAACAGCATCTTTACCATTATTCTGAATGCTAACTTGGCCAGGCTTTTCTGCAATACTTATATAGTCTAGCCCGACTCCAATGCTTGGGTAGCGACTCAATTCAGCTGAGTATAGTTCCATTTTTTTTGATTCTACTATAGCTTGTAATCTCTGTATCCCGGGGCTATTTAGCTGATGAATTGCACTGGAAACATCGTCCTTTGAAGTCCCATTATGGTTCGTTGAATAGGTCCATTCAGCTTGGGATTCAAAGCCATCAACTACATCACCCAAATCAACATTAGTTTCCAGCCTATCTGGATAGATCAGCGAATCAGTAATGGACGCATTTCGGAGCCTATTAAAATTCCAAACATGTTGAGATCTAACCAAAAAAGCCTCTTCTAGCTGCTGATCGAGTGTTTTCTCTTGCAGTTCAATCTCTAAAATCTTTCTGTTGGTTGAATAGCCTTCACTATTGAAGGTGGTTAGTAGTTGAGTTAACTCATTTAAGACATCTAATTGTTGGTCTAAAAACTTAATTCTCATCGTTTCCGTGTAGATAGAAGCCCATTCTTTATCCATTTCGAGAAAATGACGTTCAGCCTCCTCAAGATACCCGAATTCCCTAACCTCAATCAGTGCTTCAAGAGTCAATCGTTGAAGCTTCAGTGAATTAGGAAGAGGTATACTCTGGTTGATTGATATTCGGGCCGTCTGGGCACCCAAGGCTGTTTCTATAGGAACAGCGAACACCCCGATAGAGACCGTAGGATCCATGATCCCGATAGAACGAGCTTGAAATTCTGATGTGGCAATTTCATTCCATTTTGACAACAAATTAGGATGACTACTAAGAGCTTCTAGTTTATACGTATTCAAGGTATTCTGCGCTTGGAGGCTAGATTCAGGTGTAATTCCAACTCCAACTATACCTAGCATACACACAATGAATAGGGCAGGGGGCGGGGTTTTCCGAGGTAAAGTCTTTTTTGTGGAAGTCTCTTGTGTGGGAGCATAGTCCTTAAATGAACTATTAACCCTTCGTTCTTCTCTCCAAATAAATAAGAGTGGTACTACAAAAAGCGTGATTATTTGGACAAACATACCCCCTAATGTTGGAATAGCCATTGGAACCATAATTTCCGATCCTTTACCCATTGAACTAAATAAAGGTAGCAAAGCAAAAATAGTGGTTGCTGTGGTCAACATGGTTGGTCTAATTCGTTTAGTAGCTGCTTCAACCCCTAAATTTCTAAGATTTTGAATATGAGTTGCTACTAGCTCAGGCTTATTAGCCACTTGCTCCCACTCATTTTGGTTTTCTTGATGGAACTCTTTAAATCGTTGTTGTAAATAGGTGGCCATAACAACTCCACCATCAGTAGCAATTCCAAATAAGGCTAAAAAGCCAACCCAAACGGCAATACTTAATGCAACCGCCTCAATACCAAAAAGTTCCTGCAGGCTATTAAATCCAAAAAAGGAAACACTACTAAAAAAATCACTAGCGAAGAATCCCAATAAAATAAATCCACCCGCCCAAGCTACGAATACTCCACTAAAAATCATCAGGCTTACAGCAGCTGACTTAAATTGGATGTATAGAATAAGAAAGATGATGACGAGCGTTATTGGGACGAGTACTTTGAGTCGTTTTTCAGCTCGAAGCTGGTTTTCGAAGTTACCTTTGAAACTTAATTGAATGCCATCAGGTATGGTAATGGTCCCTAGTGCAATCTGTTGATTTATTTCATCGTCAATTTTAGAAATGGCGTCAACATATTCGACTCCCTTGATCACATCAAATGACACGTAGGAAACTTTAAACGATTGTTCACTTTTTATAGCCTGTGGTCCCAACCGGAATTCAACCTTCGCTAGCTCGTACAATGGTACTCTTGCACCTTGAGGGGTGTCTAAGCGAAGATTTTTGATACTCTCTGGACTTTGGCGTACATCTTTAGCGAATCTCAAACGAATACTAAATCGTTCTCTTCCCAAAATTACAGTCCCCGTTTCTTTACCAGCCAGAGCAATTTGAGCCCAAGATTGCGCTTCGGAAACGCTCATCCCATAACGGGCTAATTTTTCATGATTCCATTCAATATCGATATATGGTTTACTGGCATTGCGCTCGGCAAATACCGTGGTAGAATTCACATAATAAAGGTTTGTCAATACTTTCTCGAGCTGTCTGCCAACTTCTTGAATCTCAGCTATATCTTCACCTTGAATTCGTATTCCAACCGGAGCTCGCAAGCCCGTTTGGAGCATTAAAAGTCTTGTTTCAATAGGTTGTAGCTTTGGCGCAGAGGTAAGTGCTGGATGTTGGGTCTGCCTTACAATTTCATTCCAAATATCATCTGGTGATTTTATATGTTCGCGCCATTGGCGAGTTCTATTCCCTGAAATATCATAGCTATATTCTGATTTGTAGGTGATGATGTTTTCGAACATACTAATTGGTGCGGGGTCGAGAGCTGATTCCACTCGCCCTAATTTCCCTACAACTTTGTCGATTTCTGGTATGTCTGCAACTGCTCGATCTAAAAATTGAAGTAAGGCTACGTTTTGTTCGACTCCTGCACTAGGCGTAGTGGTAGGCATAAACAAAAATGCCCCTTCATCTAAACTTGGCATAAACTCTGTAGCTAAACCAGGATATTCTCGGTCAAGTGTTGACCACCAATCTGTTTTACTTATATCAATCCCAATTGCCTGGGCTAGGGAGGTAGGAATAACACTTATTTTAGCAAAACCCAACCAAATAAAAAGGCCAAAAAGTACAAGTCCGATAGGAAGACTTATAAAGGTTTTTTTGTTAGAAAAAGACCAAGCTAACCAAGTAGGATAATAGGTAATGATCTTAAGAACACTACCTATTAGTACTAGTAATAACCCACTTAAAAATATCCATTGAAGTAGTACAGAAACTTCAGGTCCAAGCGGTAGCCATGAGCGAGTCAAATATCCAAGTACTAAGAGGATAATGAGTATTAAGGAGGTATCATGAAAGTGCTTGTAATTAAGCTCATTTACGAGTTTAGTTAGCCTGTGATCGGTATTGATTTGTTGTATTGGATTAATGATATATCTGTAAAAAAAACTATTGGTGTTGTTTTTTTGGGCGTTAAGTCGTGATTCTAATTGTCCAAATAAGAGATAGGCTAAAACAGGCAAAAGAAATAATGCAACCAAAATCGAAGCGGCTAGTACGAAAGTTTTGGTATATGCCAATGGCTGAAATAACTTACCTTCTGCATTAATCATCAAGAATACAGGAAGAAAACTTACTATGGTAGTTGTTATAGCCGTTATAATGGCGCCAGCAACTTCATTTGTAGCTGAAATTACAAGCTGTAGACGTTTCTCTAAAAAGTGTAAACCGCTCGAATGCTCAGGGCTTTCTTGTGCATCATTATCTTCTTGGTCAATGTGCTGGATAATGGTATCGGTTAGGATAACTCCCATATCAACTACCGTTCCTATGGCAATGGCAATTCCTGACAAAGCCACGATATTTGCATCAACCCCTCCTAACTTCATAGCAATAAAGGTCAACAAAACGGATACCGGCAGCATTAATGAAATAAGTAAAGCAATACGTAGGCGGCGTAAAATGAGCAATACTATGGCGATAGTGATCAAAATTTGAAGCAATAAAGCGGATTCAAGAGTTAGAATTGTTTCCTCAATTAGTTCTGAACGGTTATAAAAAGGAATAATTTTCAATTGAGATGCTTCACCCGTGGCTAAAACTCTTTTGGGTAAAGAGGGTGATAATTCGTCGATTTTTTGTTGTACGGCTTTTATTACTTTTTTTGGATTAGCTCCATATTGAGCAACAACTACCCCGCCTACACTTTCTTTTCCTGAAACATCTAAAACACCACGTCTTTCGGCTGGTCCATAAGTTATATTGGCAATATCTTTTAAGTATAGAGGTGTTTGTTCAACTACTCGTACGGGGATCCACTCTAAATCGTTTAGATCCTCGATGCTGCCATTCCCACGAAGTAAATATTCAACTTGATTGTATTCAAGAGTTCGTAATCCACCTTCTGCCTGGGCTTTGATGATTGCATTTAAAACATCTTTTGTACTAAGCTGATATTGTTCCAAAAGGGTAGGATGAACATCAACCTGAAATTCTTTAACAAATCCTCCAATGGAAGCAACTTCAGAAACCCCCGGAACAGAGGATAGGCTTGGTTTTATGTAGTAATCTTGTAGTGTTCGACGTTCATCCAGATCCCAGCCACCCACTTCTTCTCCTGAGTCATCTAATCCCTCTAAATAGTACCAAAATATTTGGCCCAGGCCGGTTGCGTCTGGTCCAAGGGCAGGCTTTGCGTTTTCGGGTAAAAACCCTGATGGCAATGAGTTTATTTTTTCAATTATTCGGCTTCTACTCCAGTAAAAGTCTACATCCTCGTCAAAGATTATATAGAGAGTAGAACGACCAGTTATCGATAAACCCCTAACGTCCTTAACACCTGGCAGTGTTAAGAAGTAATTGCTAAGGGGGTAGGTTATCTGGTCTTCAATATCCTCGGGTGATTGTCCTTGCCACTCGGTGTACACAATCTGTTGATTTTCACCCAAATCGGGTATAGCATCTACAGGTATGCTGTCAGATTCAAACGACAGATTCCAGTTGAAAGGTGCCACCGATAAGCCCCAAAATAGCAGTAATAAAAAGATTCCTAAGGATAATAGAGGTTGTTCTAATGCAAACCGATAATATCGATTGAACATGTGTGATGTTTTAGAAGTTGAACATTAAATACGTTTTGCAGGATGGGTAGAATTCTGCTAAACGCTAGGGTTCAGAACGATAGAGTGATGATTCTATCGCTCTTTGGAACTTGTAATAACCTATAAAAGCCAACTTTCGAATAAGCTAAAGTAAGAAGAGCGTGGGATAGGGATTGCCCAAGTAACTGGACGGACATTATTTAATTTATGTGAAAAAGCTGTAGTGATAGTGAAAATCGGTCCTGAAACACTTTTTGATGAGGAAATAAGAAGTGATGTTACTTCCTTTCCGGCATTATAGGAACACTCACAAAGACGGGTAGTTGAACACTCAGCATTATTATCAATACAACAATCAAGATCAGATGAAGTTTGTTCAGGACCAGCCTTCCTATGTGAATGAAGGTTACTAGATGCTCTATGACTAGTTTTTTGCGCTAGATTATTTTCAGCATCCTTCTGATGACCCGAATTTGAAGAGGGTACTTTTTTATCTAACGAATAGTGTTTTGAATAAGAGTTAAATACCTCAGAATAAGATTCAGCTGTGAATTTACTTACACTAATATGAGTTTGCTGAATCTTACTTGTTTGTTCCAGGTGATGACATGCTAAGACACTACCACTGGAAATGATAAAAAAGACAATGAGGGCATAAAGAAAATTGGATGAAAATCTTATGTCCTGACCGAAAACGATATGTTCTATATTAAGTGTCAATAAAGTAATATAATCAAAAATTAGTGAATAATGGCAAAATAAGACTCAAACGACACACTGCATAATGTATATATGTAGTAATTATGCTGTAAAAATTCAATTTTCAAATAATAAAAGATTGTTTTTTGCATAAATTTAATAAGATCATCTAAGCCACATTTAATCACACTAACCCGTACAAGATTCCAGAATAATTAAACTTAAAGGTATGTTAATCTCTTAGGTATACAGTTCCTTCCAACGAACAAATGCTTCCATTGCTTCGTATTCAGCTAATCCAAGTTGATCATAGGTTTCTGCAGTAGAACTGGTCCGGTCATCCGCTCGTTGCCAGAATTCCCTTTTATCAGTACCGGGAAATAGAGGTCTATCTTTCTGGGATTGATGTTTAAAAATGGCTCTGCGTTTTTTATCGGTTTCTTCAGGGCTTAATGGTACGGCCATTTCTATATCCTCTATATCCCATTCTTGCCATGCGCCTCGATAAAGCCACACATAGCAATATTTCATCCATTCTTGATCTTTCAATTCGCGTAAAGCTTGAAATATAGCCTCTAAACAGACTCTATGGGTCCCATGAGGGTCAGACAAATCTCCTGCTGCATAAATTTGGTGAGGTTTAATTTCTTCAATTGGCTTCTTCACTATGGCAATATCATCCGGGCCAATAGGTTTTTTGCGAATTTTACCCGTTTCGTAGAAGGGTAGGTCGAGAAAATGAATGTTTTTATCAGGAATACCTACATATCTACAAGCCGCTTTTGCTTCACCGCGTCGAATTAGACCTTTGATAATTTTAATTTCCTCCGAATCGGGCTCCGCTTGATTTTTTTCTGCTAGAAAGCTCCGTATTCCACTAAAAATAGAATCGACCAGTGAATCATCTAACTTAAATGCATCATGATAGTCGGAAACAAAGTCAGCGAATCGTACTGCGTCATCGTCAAACACAGCGATATTCCCCGAGGTTTGATATGCTACATGGACCTTATGTCCTTGATCGACCAACCGTATTAAAGTACCCCCCATTGAAATTACATCGTCATCGGGGTGAGGACTAAAAATCAACGCCTTTTTTGGGAATGGGGTTTTACGTTCTGGTCGACAGGTATCATCGGCATTAGGTTTACCACCAGGCCAACCAGTGATGGTGTGCTGAATCTGATTAAATATCCTAATATTCACGTTATAAGCCGTGCCTATTTCAACTAAAATATCGTTCATTCCAAATTCACGATAATCTTCTTCGGTCAACTTTAAAATAGGCTTGGCTAATTTAAGACTTAACCAGATGACTGCCTTTTTGATAAGAAAATTATTCCATTTAATGGGGCCCGCCAACCAAGGGGTTTTAATTCGGGTCAATTCCGCAGCGGCTGCTGTGTCTAATATGACTTCAGTTTGGTTATGCTGCTGAAGAAAGGTAGCTGGAATAGATGTATTAATAGCTCCTTCGATGGTTTCTCGAACCATATTAGCTTTACCTTCACCCCAAGCCATCATATAGATCTTTTTGGCTTGCAAAATCGTTCCAACGCCCATGGTAATGGCTCTTTTAGCTACATTTTCAATCCCAAAGAATCCACTAGCAGCATCTAACATGGTTAATCGATCAAGTGTGATAAGTCGGGTTTTTGAGTCTATGGTAGAACCCGGTTCATTAAAGCCGATATGACCTGTTCGACCGATGCCTAGGATTTGAGCATCTAAACCGCCTACCTGTACAATTTTTGCCTCATATTCTTCGCAGAATGCCGCAACCGCATCCTTTTTTAGGGTTCCATCGGGAATGTGAATATTCTCTGGCTTAATGTCGATGTGATTGAAGAGATATTCATGCATAAAATGGACATAACTCTGATGTGCATCAGGAGCCATAGGGAAATATTCGTCTAGGTTAAAGGTAATCACTTGCTCGAAACTTAGTCCTTCCTCCTTATGTTTTCGTACTAGTTCGTCATAGACTTGGGTTGGGGTAGATCCAGTTGCAAGTCCTAATACGGTAGGCTTAGACTCCTTATTTCTGGATTCAATAAGTTCAGCGATGGAATTCGCTACATACAACGATCCTTCAATGGCTGTATTGAATAACAGAGTAGGGATGCGTTCATGGCTGGTTAGATCAAAATCGGAAAGGGATACTGACATTGGACTAATTGGTTATATTAACGCGATTGTTACCGTTTATTTCGGTATTTAGATCGAGTTTGTAAGATACTGTAATACCCTCGTAAAAGCAGTAGGATTAGAGATTTTTACAAGTTAAACTTTTTGTAAATTATTGTAAAAATAAGCTTTTTAACCATATAAGCCATAGTTTACCTTAACAATATAATTTATGATTGATACCCACGCCCATATATTTTTGCCAGACTATTCTGAAGATGTAACAGCGATGATCAATCGGGCGTTAGATTTGGGTATTAGTCACGTTTTAATGCCCGCTATCAATCCTGAATCTGTTGCACAAATGGAAGCAATAGCACAAATTAACAATGGGAACAAAGGTATTAAATTGCACCCAATGATTGGTTTACATCCCTGTGAAGTATGTGAGCAATTACCGATTTGGGGTGAGCATAGGTGGATTCAAAAATTAGAGAACTGGTTACAGGAATATGCCTCCTTATCTCATTATATAGGGATTGGGGAAACAGGCTTAGACTACTATTGGTCAAAGAAGTACAAAAAAGAACAGATGCTTAGTCTTGATGTACACTTCGAACTAGCTAAAAGTGTCGATAAGCCAATTGTGTTACATAATAGAGACAGCACTCAAGATTTATTGCAAACCATAGCGAAGCATCAAAATGGTTCTGTCAGAGGAGTTTGGCACTGTTTTAATGGTACGTATGAGGAGGGGATGCGAGCTATAGACCTTGGATTTCATCTTGGAATAGGAGGGGTTGTAACCTTTAAAAATGCAGGGGTTGCCGAAGTTGTTAGGCAGCTACCTATCGATAAACTCATATTAGAAACAGATTCACCTTATCTCTCACCCACTCCGTTGCGTGGTAATCGTAATGAGCCTGCTCACCTAGCCTTTATCCAAACAAAACTAGGAGAACTTTTTGAGTTAAGCCAAGAAGAAGTAGAGGAGTATACCGACTTAACAGCGGCTTCTTTGTTTTCTTTATAATATAGATCTTCGGAGTCAGATTGGCTGCTTAATCTGGTGCAAATATTGGTCGTAAATTATCGGAGAGACCTTTTGGAAAAGTAGTGTGTGCGAATTCATTTCGAAGTTCTATGGTATTTCTTAATGCCTGAAACCCCCGAGCCATACTTGCGTTGAACTGGTCTAAGTCGGTGTCTTGCCCGTACAGGTTAAACAACCTTCGCATCTCATAATCGTAGTTATGCAAACCGTGTAAATAACAGAGGCTTAATGTGTTAGTTTTTTTATTAAATCCACGCCTACTTACTTCTTCAAACTTCGTTTTCGTACTATCCGCCTGTTCATATTGCCATTTGCTATCTGTCCATTCTGTATCAAAATAACTCAAAAGGCGCCTTAAAACCCCTTTTGAGGCCTGAATCTTAGCTTGTTTAGAGTATCCAGCAATGTGTGGGGTGGCGATGAAAGCCTGGTTCACTAGTGCTTTATTAGGCACTGGTTCGGTTTCCCAAACGTCCAAAATAAAGCTAATTTTTTTATTAGATAATGGTAGTAATTTATTGTGTGTCAATAAATAATCTTCACTTATAATACCACCTCTAGCTGCATTTATGATAAGCTTGTGCTTTGGGCTAAGCGACAAAATGTCAGGCATAAAATGATGGGTGGGATACCTGCCTTGATCGATATAGGGCAGGTGAAAACTCAGAATGTCGCAATTCATTAGGGTATCCAAATGGCAACTCCTAAATGATTCCTCTCGCAAGGCTTTCGGTGGATCGTAGCCAGCATAAGACACCCCAATTGCTTGCAATTTTTTTGCTAGAGCTTCTCCAGTATGCCCCATGCCAATAATCCCAACTTTTTTGTTGATTAAATCCCCCTGGGTCAGTGAGCACCATGTGAACATCGATGTAAGTACGTACTCCGCTACTGCATTAGCATTACAGCCTGGAGAATGATCAAATTGGATGCCATTATCGCTCAGGTACTTCATGTCAATGTGATCAGTTCCTGCAGAAGCTGACCCAATAAATTTGAGTTCTTCAGGGATGCTAGGTACGGTCTTTGGGTTCACCTTAGTCACGGTCCTGAGTATCCAAGCGTCAAATCCTTCTATTCTTGGTATACCTTCGGAGCTGTCATAGTGAACTAATTCAACGTAGCTAGGTATAAGTTGATCTAAATAATGAATATGTTGATCGGCCAATATTCTCACGTAAAGCTAGAATTTTTTATCGGTTTCGGTTTCATTTGAGTTGATACACTGTAATCAACAGCTAGTATACCTTAGTTAGAATCTACATTTCGAACAAGTGTTCAAATGAACTTAGTCATGAACTTAGCTTTGGGCATATCTGTGAACTGAGTTTAGGACATAAATTACAGCATAGCTCAATAAATATTCATTTTATATCAAACGAAGGTACATCTTCTATGAAGATATAACCAGTCTTCCATTATTTTCATCGCAGCAATAGGCTAGGGAGAGACTCTTGTTCAATAAATTAGAATTAATGCATTAGCTTAGCTACTTTTAATGTAGCAAAACCACATGATAGGCCTATATGGATTACCAAATAGCGGAATTGATAAGAAAAAAAAGAGACAATAATATATTGTCAGACAATGAGATAAAATTTTTAGTTCATGAATATGCTAAGGGGTATGTGCCAGATTATCAGATGAGTGCTTTTTTGATGGCTGCTTTTTTAAATGGTCTCGATGATCAAGAATCCTCTTCACTTACTCATGCTATGTTGAGCTCCGGGTGTATATTGGATTTGACTCATATACCTGGCGTAAAAGTGGATAAGCATTCTACGGGGGGCGTAGGGGATAAATTATCCCTTATTCTAGCTCCAATTGTTGCTAGCTTGGGAGTTCCGGTTCCAATGGTATCAGGAAGAGGCTTAGGGCATACTGGTGGCACCTTGGATAAACTTGAATCCATACCTGGTTTTAGGGTGGATGTCACACTGAAAAAGTATGTCGAATTGTTAGAAAAACATGGACTAGTACTTGCTGGTCAAACCGATGAAATGGCTCCTGCCGATAAGAAGATGTATGCTCTACGTGATGTTACAGCCACCGTCGAATCTATCCCATTGATTGCCGGTAGTATCATGAGTAAAAAATTAGCAGAGGGAATTGATGCGTTGGTATTGGATGTAAAATATGGCTCAGGGGCATTTATGAAAACCCAGGTTCATGCTATTGAACTCGCGCAAACACTGGTTGATATAGGGGAGAGTTTCAATAAGCCTACCATTGCTTTTATTTCAAATATGGATACTCCCACTGGGTTAGCTATTGGGAATTGGTTAGAAGTGCTAGAATCTATTGATATTCTTCAGGGAAATGGACCTTCAGATACCCAGAAACAAAGTACACTTCTATCAGGGGCTATGCTGTACCTTGCGGGTACCGTGCCAACGATTGAGGCGGGTATTGTTGAAGCAAAAAAGGCCATATCATCTGGAAAAGCCTTTCAAAAATTCAAGGATATAGTTGAAGCACAGGGTGGTGATTTGAGCTACATAGACAGTCCAAATTCGAGGGGTTCAGCCAAACATTGTTATCCAATATTGAGTAGCACTCAAGGATATATCACCCGTTTAGATGCCTATCAACTAGGTACTTTAAGTGTGAGATTGGGTGCAGGTAGGCAGCAAAAAGAAGAAGATGTGGACCCATTAGCAGGCATTATGCTCGAAAAAAAGCTTGGAGATTATGTTCAAAAGGGTGAAACTTTAATGACTCTGTATACGAATAAAGTCCTTGATGTAAATGAACTTGAACGCTGGGTGTTTTCTTCGATAGAATGGGGACTTACTCAGACAAAACCGCAACCATTAGTTTCTCACATAGTAGATAAAAACGGCCCAAGGGCGTATTCTTAACAGAGTTTATCCGTTTTTTTAAATACATTATAGTAATAGGAAATCAGCAAAATTAATCAATCATATAGTCTAAAAAGTTATGTTTCAACGTTTTATTCGTGCCATTAAATCTTTGTTCGGGGGCTTAGTAAGCTCTATGGAAAATCCAAAATTGATTTTGGAACAAAATATCCGCGAACTTAATGACCAAATCCCTCAAATGAACGAGAATATTGCTACGGTCAAAGCAAATTTAATCATGCTAAAAAAAGAGGCTAGTAGAGGGGAGGCAAGAGTTCAGGATCTCACTAGAAAAATTAAATCGGCCATTCAAGCAAATCGGGACGATATAGCAGAAGGGTATGCATTGCAATTAGAAAAAGCTAAGGAGGATTTGATTTCAACCAAAAATCAACTTGAATTTGCAGAGAAAGCCTATGAAAAGGCACTAAAGGTGAAAGAGGTGTTCATGCGGGAAAAAGACCGCAAGATACAGGAAGCCAAAGAAGCTTTGAGAGCAAGTGAACGTTCCGAATGGCAGGCGAAAATTGCTGACACCCTAGAGCAATTTGAGGTGGGTGGAATAGATCAGACACATGACGAAATGATTAATCGCCTCAACGAAGAATCTGCTAAAAATGAAGCCAGAATGGAAATTGCATTGGATAGTTTAGATACCCAAACCATGGAAATTGAGGCTAATGCCGAAAAATTACGAGCTCATGAGTTAGTAGAACAATTTAAACTGGAAATGAATCCTGAAAGTGCAGTATCAAAGCAGCCATTAACTGACACCGACGCTGAACAAGATGCATTAACCAGTGAGGGGAGTGTAGATATAGAGTCTTCGGAGGAAGAAAATAGCAACCCAACTCAGGAAAATACGTCTACCAAGAAATCAATTGGCTCAAAATCCTAGTCAATTTGTCCAAGGAAACGAAACATACCGAGTTTGAAGCATTAAAAAACGTTTGGAAACAGCATTATTCGGATGTCAAAGAACTGAAGAAAGAGCATAAAGCTGCGGTTCGAAGTGCAGCAGTACAACGTGCCTTAAACGGGGTAGAAGCATCTTTGTCATGTTTAGGGTTGACATTCAACGATATTGATTCGTCTGGACAAACCGAATTTTCCAAATCGCAAGATCACACTGGGAACGTTGATAAATCTGATATTGATTCGAAGCTTGAAAAAGCTAGTACGGCCAAAGAGGCTAGTAAATCCCAACAAATAAAGGCGAAAGAGAGCCTAGAAATAATCAAAAACGAAATGGGTTTAATCAACGACGAAATAAACAAAAGAGCCAGAGCTAGTAAAACAAGTAAAACTATAGGTAAGCAGTAGAGAAACAATGAATACTGAACGCTCAATAAATTATGCTCGAGAAGTTTTTAAGCACCCCATCAATCTTGTAGCACTTATTATAGGAGGGGCTAGTTCGGTGGCCTTAACATCCTATGTGCCAGACCTAGGAATAGCCCTATTGTCAGGGCTCATGGGGGCTGAGCTCATGTATCTTGGAATTGCCACTAAATTACCGGAGGTTCGAAAAAGTATTGAACTCAAAAAAATGCAAGAGCGTTACCATACCAATAACGACAAAGCTATTTTTCAGTCGTTGGATCAAGCTTCTCAAAAGCGGTTTTTGGTATCGAAACACCTCACTAAGCTCATAACTGAAAATTTTGACAAACTACCCTACACTTCACAGGGCTTGCTTAGCGCTATTTCTGAAAAATTAGAGAGTTTATTAACCAATCATTTAAATCTTTTAGATCTTATCAGACGATATAATGTCTATTTGAATGTTCAAGTAGAGAAGCAAGTCGAGACAGAATTGATTCAATTAATCAATCATATTAAAACGCTTGAACCTGGAAAACTTAAAGATTCGAAAACTAGGCGAGTGACTATTTTGCAGAAGCGATTGCAAAAATTCACTGTGGCTCAAGACAAATATGCTATGTGTGAGACCCACCTAGAAACTATAGAAGATGCCATTCGATACATATACGAGCAATCTATGACCATGAATAAGCCGGAGGAAATTGGATTCCAGTTGGATAATTTATTGACGGATGTGGATGAAACAGCTGAATTACTGGATGCGATGGATTTAGATACACATGAAAGTCAAGCGCAGGAATATTACTCTGAAGCACAACTGGATGAGTTACTCATGCAAATTGAAGCAAAAAAAGCAAGCTCAAACGAATCTGGAGCATTTAAGGAAGCTTCCTATAGCACCACTGATTCAAATCAAGCTTCTTTGAATGACAATCTCAGAACAACTGAATCAAACAGTTTAAATAGCTCATCCAAGAAGCCAAAGAGGCATTAACCATGAGAACATCATTTGAGCACCTTATTTGGGAGGTAGAGGGGCAAGTAGCTGTGCTAACTATAAACCGGCCAGAAGTCTTGAATGCGCTAAATGCTGATGTGCTTGAGGAACTGGATGAATGGTCCACTCAAATCCACCCGAAATTAGAGCAGTCAACTAACCCAATACGCTGTATTATCTTACAAGGGGCAGGGTCTAAGGCCTTTGTAGCAGGTGCGGATATCAAAGAATTTAAAGGAAAAACCAAAGTTGAAGCGCAGGCTGTATCGACCAGAGGGCAACGTATCTTTGGACAGATAGAGCAGCTTCCTGTACCGACTGTAGCGCTCGTAGAAGGATATGCACTAGGTGGTGGTGCGGAATTAGCCATTGCATGTGACTTTAGGCTAGCCGCTCCAAACGCCATCATTGGGTTTCCAGAGGTCAAGTTGGGATTAATTCCTGGCTTTGGAGGAACCGTTAGGCTACCACGTCTAATCGGATATGCTAAAGCAATGGAATGGATGACCACAGCCAAAACAATTACCGCAAAGCAAGGGGTAGATGTAGGGATATTTAATGCTATATTAGAGCAAGAAAACGAGAATATGTTGGATCTGGCAAAAGAATGGATTACTCCGTTGTGTTCGATGGCACCTATGGCCATAAAAAGCGTTATTTTTGCTATGAAATCACAACAAAATATGTATTCAACGCAATTTTTTGAGAAAGAAGCGAGTCTTTTCGGTACGCTTTTCGAAACACATGATTTCGAAGAAGGAGTTAATGCCTTCCTAGAAAAAAGAAATCCTGGGTTTCAAAATAAATGAGAACCAATAAGTAATTAATGAACGACGAACCTCCATCGAGTAGATTACATATAAACTACACATCTAAGGAGGCCACGAAATGAATGAGTGGCTTCTAATTCTTGGAACTTTGATATTAAGCGGTTTTTTTTCGGGTTCTGAAATCGCATTTGTTTCCGCTAACAAGCTTAAGCTAGAAGTAGCATCGCGCCGAATAAATTTGGTGGCGAAAGCCATAGACTTTTTCAAAAGTAGGCCGGAAAGTTTTCTAACCACCACATTGGTGGGTAATAACATTGTCAATGTAGTTTATGCTACTTTGATGGCTATATTCTTAGCAGATCCAATTACTCAGATATATCTCGATTATGTAGGGGAACTTCCAAGCGAACTCATGGTTTTGAGTTTACAGACCATACTGGCCTCTGTATTTATCATGATTTTTGGTGAAATCTTACCCAAAGCTATTTTTAGAGCACAAGCAGATTCACTCATCCATTTTATCGCATTGCCACTTCGAGTCTTACACTTTGTGTTGCGACCACTGATCATTATTGCCGATGGAGCTTCACGGCAAATCATCTCGTTAATTTCCAATGAATCAGAGGATACTTCCTCCATTTATCGTCGACAGGATGTTGAGCGGATTGTTCAAGAGCTTCGAGATAGTGGAGGTAATGGGGACTTGGATCAGGATGACTCGGAGATATTGCATAATGTACTCGAATTGTCAAATAAACGAGTAAAAGAAAGTATGGTGCCTAGGATCGAAATCGAAGCGGTAGAAAAAGGGACATCAATAGATGAGGTCAGTCAGCTATTCATTAGTTCGGGGCATTCAAAGTTACCCGTTTACAAAGAATCAATTGACGATGTAATAGGGGTTGTGTATGCCTATGATTTATTTAATAACCCCAAAACCATACAAGAAATTCTACGACCAATTAAATTGGTACCTTATACCAAGAAGTCAAAAGATCTATTGGCAGAATTTAGACAAGCAAATTTATCGGTTGCCATAGTGCTGGATGAATACGGTGGAACGGCTGGTATGGTAACTATAGAGGATGTATTAGAAGAACTAGTGGGTGATATTCAGGACGAACATGACGTGGAAGATGAGATTATGAAACGCATTGCTGACCATACGTATATCATTAGTGGGAATGTAGAGATAGAAGAACTCAATCAAAAATTTGAGGAAATAAATGTTCCTGAAGAACCCAATGAATATGACACTCTAGCAGGATTTATTATCAATCATTTAGGTCGTATTCCTAGAGTCAACGAAGAATGTGTTATTGAGGAATTTCGATTTATTATCAGTAAAGCGACACAAAGTCGAATTGAAACCGTAAAAATGGTTGTTTTAGATCGCGATTGATTTTAGGTCGTGATCATATTAGCTCTGTTTTATTAATAACCATACACAGCCTATGATTACACACTATCCAATTTGGTCACAAGAATGTGCGAAAAAGTATTTAAGTAGAACGTTAAATACCTTCCTCATACATGGTAATGTGCATGACTTGGTCAGTATTGGTTCTGAAGAATCGGCACCTCAATTTTTGAGGTTGTATGAATTCTTAGCCGATGAGTTTTTTGGTGCACGAGATATCGTTCTTTTTTATAACCGCGCTTCTGGCATTTATTTTAGAGATAAAGCATCCCGAGAAGATTTTGAGCAAGCATTACAAGCACGAGATTCTCTCTTAGGCACGACCTATGCTACATCGTTACCCAAAGATCCAGTTCGAATCTTTTCCATACTTGAGTCTTACTTTAGGTTACGATTGGGTCAAAATAAAAGTGTAGCGCTTATTACAGAGCATGCAGAAACAATCGTTCCTATGAATGATGCGGGATCTACGGGCGTAGAGGATAGGAATGCCTTAGTATACATAACTCGTTGGGCTCAAGACCCTGTTCTGTTAGGTGGTGATTTTACTCATATAATTCTTACAGAGAACTTAAATGACCTAAATCGTACATTAATTCAGCATCCCTATACTTCTGAAATTTCCATACCACATCCGGACGCATCTGCACGGCGTAGGTATTTGGAATCAGAAATACCAGAAGATGAATACGCAAAGGTTTTTGAGCTGCCTATTCATGTTCTGGCCCAACAAACAGCCGGCTTGACAATACTTCAGCTGCAATCGCTCTATTTCAATGCAAAAGAAAATAAAGAGCCATTGAATCTAGATACGATTACTCAAACAAAAAAAGAACTTATCGAAGCTGAAGCCTATGGCTTGTTGGAATTTGTTAAATCTACCTTCTCATTGAAAGATGTTGCAGGACATCGTCTAGTAAAGGAGCACTTACAATTAACTGCGAAAGCATTGAAAGAAGGTAATCCAGAAGTACTTCCCATAGGGTATCTGGTTTGTGGGCCTGTGGGTACCGGTAAGACTTTTTTAGTTCAGTGCTTTGCTAAGGACGTAGGTATTCCAATGGTAAAATTAAAAAACTTTCGAAGTCAATGGCAGGGTGTTACCGAAGGGAATCTAGAAAAAATACTACACTTGCTAGAGGCTATGGCACCCGTAGCGGTAATGATTGATGAAGCGGATGCTTACTTAGGAGATCGTTCAGCCTCAGGTGATAGTGGTGTATCGAGTAGGGTATTCTCTCAAATTGCCAGTTTTATGAGTAACACTGAGCATCGAGGCCGAATTATTTGGTTTTTAATGACAGCACGTCCGGATTTAATGCCTATTGATTTGAAACGACAGGGTAGAGCCGAAGAACACCTTGCCTTATTTCCCCCTCAGAATAGCGATGAAAAAGAAGAGCTTTTTAGGGCAATGGCGAAAAAAACTAAGATTAAATTAGAAGAAGAGGCGGTACCGGATCTACTTTTATCAGATTCGTACCATCTGTCGGGTGCCGATATGGAAGCGGTATTGACACGGGCAAAATTTGAAGCAGTTGCACATGGTAAAGATTCGGTGGATCTAGCCATGCTTGAACAGGTCATTCAAAACTTTATTCCTCCAACCTATCCTGAAGAGGTAGAATTACAAACCTTATTGGCTGTATTAGAATGTACCTCTAAGAAATTATTGCCAGATCTTTACACGCAAATGCATCGGCAAGAGTTACTCATGCGAATAGAAGAGCTACGCATCAGGATAGCTTAATTAGCCATCTGCGTTTACTATTGTTTCAATAGAAGATTCTTTATTATGAAATAGGCTTATGATACCAGAAAAACTAAATGAGCCTAAGAAAACCATTCGATCAATTAAAAAAGCCAAGGGTAAACGACCCGAAAAAAATGCGATAGCATCCATTACCAGAATACTACCAATTAAATAGGAAAGTATGCGCACTCGATGAACTGGGGTAATAGACATACAGGCATATCCTAAGACTAGACCTGACACACCATACGCTATGTACTCGGTATTCGTTGCACTGAATGTTTCTCTCAGGCCAATTGCTACTAAGAGATTACTGAGTCCAATGGGCACTAAGTAAGCACCAATAAATCCAACAAAAAAGGAGAGGCCTCGGCGACTTTTGACCGGCGTTTTAAAAGTAGTACTCATCGTTTTATTACTTTGGTGTATTAATATCTGAAAACGCAAATAAAAAAAGAGCCTAGGGGTACTAAGCTCTATATAATGTTAGCAATGTACCTAATGCCTTACTCTACAATAAACGTTCCTTGCATTAGGGCATAATGACCTGGGAAACTGCAAATAAAGGAGTAAGTACCAGGTGCTGGTGCTTCGAATTCTATAGTGGTTTCTTCACCGCCACCTAATAATATGGTGTTGACCACAACTTCAGGTGCCTCCGCTGGTACATACTCATTGTCCCTAGCTTTCATGGCTTTCATAGCAAAAGTGGCTAAATCAGTATCTGGCTGGAGTAAAACCCAGTTATGACCCATTGCAGCTTTGGGTAATTTACCCATATGCTTTAAAGTTAGCACAACAGTTTGACCCTGCTTAACAGTGATTTCAGAAAGATTAAAGCGCATTTGATCGTTACTTTCGATTACGATTTCAATTTTATCACTTGAATTTTCCATCTCACTCATAAAAGATAAACTAGGAGTAAGTACAGAGGTAATTAAACTAGAGAAAGCGAATAATACGCTAAGTAGTAATGTCATGATGTAATAATTAGATGAATGATTTAATAATGAATGTGAAAAATAGTGTATATCATCAACTCACTTAATCTGAAAGTTTGACGTTGTAGTAAGTGATTGATGGTGAATTATTATCTAACAAGATATTTTATGTTATATACTCATATAAATACAGCCTTATTATGAACTTTATGTGAAGAAGAAAGAAAAAAAGGTCATCATTTCGATAGCCTATCATAGCTTCACAAAATGGATTCTGAAAGGGGAAAATTTATGCTATATTCTGCAACCGCAGCGATGAGTTATTCATAAACCTACTCAAAGCTGCTAATTACACCTCACAACCACCCATAATATATTCGCAGCTGATTATTCGATGAAAGAAAAACTCCATTCCATACGGGACAGACTGGATGATATAGACAAGCGTATCGTCAAAGCATTAGCTCAACGTCAACAAGTAGTTAAAGAAGTAGCAGCGCTTAAACTCGCTAATAATAGCGGTATTAGAGATCTAGAAAGAGAAGAAAAACTACTTAGTAAAATTCGTTATTTTGCCAATGAAGAAGGCTTAGATCGATATTATGCGGAGCATTTGTTTAGAGAAATTATTACCAATTCGGTGCGATATCAAACGCATTCCTTAGTCGATCTTCAAAATAAAAATGGTCAGGGGCGTATTAGAGTGAGCTATCAAGGTACCGATGGGGCATACAGCCATCTAGCGGCTATGCGACACTTCGAGGAGCGGCATAAACAAATAGATTACTACGGGTACGATACCTTTCAAGAAGCGGCTCAAGCTTTAAAAGATGAACGGGTAGATTATGCTATGTTACCCATTGAAAATACTACAGCGGGTTCTATAAATGATATTTATGATATTCTGGGAGCATCGAATCTGCACATTGTAGGTGAAGAGATCATTAAAATTGTACACTGTTTGCTGGCTGTTGAATCGGTAGAATTGAATAAAGTTAGACGTATTTTGTCACACCCTAAAGCCATAGAACAATGCACACATTTTTTATCAAGCATTCCCAGGTGTACCGTCGAATCCTATCTAGACACGGCCATTTCAGCTAAACGTGTACTCGAAGACGGAGATCTATCCCAAGCGGCCATAGCTGGTGCGCATGCGGCAGATTTATATGGACTTCATATAATAGCCCATGACATAGCCAATCAACAAGAGAATTATACTAGATTTGTAGTTGTATCTCGCAAGGCCATAGAAGTCGATCCACAATTCCCTTCAAAAACCTCACTCATGATGGTCACATCTCATCATGAAGGATCCTTGGTTGAATGTCTTAGTGTGTTTCACCGGCATGGGATTAATGTGTGCAAACTAGAATCTCGTCCACGCATGAACGAACCTTTCCGATATTCATTCTATGTAGATATTGAAGCTAATGTGTTCGATAGTCATACGGCTGTGGCAATAGATGAATTACGAAAAGAAGCCGAAGAAATAAAAATATTTGGTAGTTATCCAAAACAGTTAAACGGCGATAAAGGCTAGACGAGCTCATACTCAAATTCAAGTGAACCAAATTCTGAGCGATCCTGACACTCAGCGATTGTGATTTTGCTGATCTAACTCAACGGGTCTCTGGATTGAAACGTTTTCGACCCTGCTTAAATTCAATTTCAACTACGGATTCTGGCTTCAGGACCTCTAAATGTCGGATCCATTGACCATCTTGCCAAACTCGAGTATATCCTTTTTCCAAGGCCTCATTTGGATTTAAACGCTCTAAACGGTGCATAAGGTTTGTGAAGTTCGTCCTATTTTGCTGTATCCGTTGGCTCAGATAATGCTCTATGGACTGGCGATTGTTTCGAATCTTAATGGTGGAAATATGCAAACGTTCCTGCACCTTTTGTAAAGCATACGATTTGGCTAAGTAGTCCACCCTTTGTTTGGTTTGGGTCCAACGTTGCTCTAAACAGTGATGGAGTCTTTCGGCGTATTCATCTAAGCCGGCTAATACATCGTCTCGATTAGGCGTCGCTATTACAGCAGCTTGAGTGGGGGTAGCTGCACGATGATCGGCTACGAAATCTGAAATACTGAAATCGATCTCGTGGCCAACACCACTAATGACTGGGATAGGACAGGAATAAATAGCGCGAGCGACGGACTCCTCATTAAATGGCCATAGATCTTCGAGTGAACCACCACCCCGACTCACAACTATGACTTGAATATCATTTGATTTCCCTAAAAACTCTATGGCCTTACAAATTTCTCTCGCGGCTCTCTCGCCTTGAACACTGGCGTGATAGAGCGATATTTCGGCCAGTGGCCATCGGGTAGATAGGGTGGATACAATGTCTTGAAAAGCGGCGGTGGTACGCGAGCTTACCACACCAATCTTGGTAGGGAAACGGGGGAGTGGTTTTTTGTGGCTCTTATCAAACAGTCCTTCTGCAGCTAATTTTTTCTTTAGTCGCTCAAATTCCATTTGCAGTTTCCCCACGCCAACCGCTTCAACCTCCTCAATGATTAACTGATATTTTCCTTGAGGTTTATAGACCTGTATAGACCCTCGTAGAATGACTTCTTTTCCATCTTCAAATAACGAGGCGTACCGCTGAGCTTGGGTTCTCCACATAACACAAGGTATCTGGGCTTCGGAATCTTTTAATGTACAGTAAATATGTCCGTTTGCGCTCTTACTTACGTTGCTTAATTCACCAAGTACGCTAATGTAAGTGAAATGTTGTTCTAAGAGTACTTTAATGCGTTGAGTAAGCTCGCTAACCTTTGGGATATTCTGCTGTGATGTTTCAAATAAATCCATGTTATAAGATAGGAATTCTTAGATGTTTCTACATCCTTTGCTTTGTTCTACGTATATTTAAGCAATCTAATTGCTCATTTACCCTTACCCATTACATTAAGCCTGCTTAGGTACGAACATGCTGCTAAAAAATCTACGAACTGTAACATCCACTACCTTAAATGATCAAGCTCAGAATATTCGAATAACGGATGGATTAATAGCTGAAATTGGACCTAAATTAAGTGCACAAGATGGCGAGCAAGTTCATGATTTTCAAGGGGCCTATGTGAGTCCTGGTTGGATGGATATGCATGTGCATTTACGTGAGCCAGGATACGAGCATAAAGAAACTATCATTCAAGGATGTGCCGCCGCTGCTTTTGGTGGATTTACGGCAGTCGCTTGTATGCCGAATACCAACCCACCCATACACACGCGAGATGTGGTCGAATACATCATATCCAAAGCTGGGGAAACCCCGGTAGATGTACATCCCATTGGTTGTGTAACCAAAGATAGAAAAGGGGAGAGTATAGCTGAAATGGCAGATATGAAAAAGGGTGGAGCAGTCGCTTTTAGTGATGATGGAGATCCTGTGTATGATGGACAGGTTATGCGAATAGCCTTAGAGTATTCCTCTATGCTCAATGCCCCAATTATTAATCATGAAGAAGATTTAAGCTTATCAAGGCCTGGACATATGAATGAGGGGGCTGTTTCCACAAGATTAGGAGTAGATGGCACCCCAGGTATAGCCGAAGAAGTCATGATAGCTCGCGATATATTACTTGCTGAATATACTGGAGGCCACGTTCATGTAGCTCACATCAGTACAGCAGAAGGGGTTGATTTGGTTCGAAAAGCCAAAGCTAAAGGGATTCCTGTTACTACGGAGGTATGCCCTCATCATTTCCATTTGACCGATGAAGAGGTCGAGAAAACCAACTTTAGTACCAATGTTAAAATGCATCCGCCATTGCGTACGCAGCACGACGTAGATGCCATGATAGAGGGATTAAAGGATGGTACTATTGATGTGATTTGTACCGATCATGCCCCACATGCCATTGAAGAAAAAGAAGTGGAATTTAACTATGCTCCTAATGGTATAATCGGGTTGGAAACAGCTTGGGCGATTACCAATGAGCAACTGTTCGCTCCGGGCCATCTTAGCTTGACTTCGTTGATAGATAAGTTATGTGATCAACCTCGGAAAATTTTACGCTTGGAAGTCCCCCAAATTGCGCCTAGATCGTTAGCCAATTTGACCATCTTTAATACCGATGAGCAGTGGGTTTTTGATGATAAAAATGTGCGCTCAAAATCCCATAATTCTCCTTACTTAAACAGGAAGATGACCGGCCGTGCTGTGGCTATTGTGAACAAAGGCCAATTACAATTAAACACGTTAAAATAAATTGAGTACTTGTGAAGCTAAAAATCTCTACATCAAAAAAAACTACAGTACTATTTGTCCTGCTCCTCGTACTCACCGTCCAAAATAGCTGTACAAATCCACGGGCTCAAAGTGCATCAACCAGTTATAGCTTGGTGACGTATAATGTTGAAAATCTATTTGACGCAGACGGCGTTGCCGTTTATTCTGATTATCTGCCAACCGATCGGCAAGGGAATTCGCAATACTCATCAGCAGATGTATACACCAAAATTAGCCATATTATAGAGGTGCTAAAGGAATATGAAGACGGTGCAGGGCCCGATATCGTAACCTTAGTAGAGTTGGAAAGTGATCACACACCAAGAGATCATGGATTTGCGGACCCGGCTGATTTTTTAGGGCAGTATGCGTATACCACCCTCCAGCGTATGTTGAACGAAGAGTTTGACGAACAAGTCGCGCAGCTTCCCTCTGAGTGGTTACTGCTTAAAGGAATGCAGGATGCGCTGTTAGGGCCTTATGAGTTGGAGGTAGGGGAGCCCAGTCTGGGCGCTTCGGGCATGCCTGAAAGTGTCCAGAAGAATGTGGTGTATTCTAAGTATCCCATTCTACGCGAAAAGACTCGTGTACACCCTACCGAACATGCGCGGCCAATTTTAGAGGTCTGGATAGACTTGGACGGAGATGAGCTAGGAGTTTTTGTGAATCATTGGAAATCAGGGGCTGGTAGCAAAGAAATGGAAAGGGTACGTGTTGGAAACGCAAAGGTCTTAAAGGCTAGAGTAGCACAACTTTTTGAAGAAAATCATATGGCCGATTTGGTCCTCGCAGGTGATTTTAATGCCGACTACAATCAAAAAACAAGATACGGATTTACCGAAACTGCCTTGCAAGATATCCTGCAGGTACAAGGAGATGAAGCTTTAGTGGTCAATGCTGCTGAGAGAATGCAACCCCTGTGGTATAATTTGTGGTACGAGTGGCCTATTGATCAACGTGGATCGGATACCTATCGCGGGTATTGGGGTACTCTTATGCAGCTCATTGTATCCAACGGAATGTACGACAATCAAGGCCTTTCTTATGTAGATCAAAGTTTCAATGTCGATGATTTTGGCTTTAATACGTATTCTGTCTCTGGCATGCCTAAGCGGTGGTCATCGTTTGCCACAGGCAGTGGGTATTCGGATCATTTACCTTTATCCATGCTTATCACAAAAGCTCAAGGGCCCTTTGAAGGTCCTTTCAGTTCGAATGACGATCATTTGTGGCAAGCCATTGCGGTAGTATACACATGCCCCGAGCAGCTGATGGATTCTCAAGCTTTTGAAAGTGGTGAGGCATACCGTGATATGCGTTATTACGATCATTATTTTAAACTCGAAGGCCAGTTAGTTACCGATGGCAAAATCGTGGTCATGGGAACTAAAATCGATGTATATGCTCCAGCCTTTAATTTTGGTGATTTTGCAAAGCAGCTCATCCATCAAACAGTGGCGGACCAAACAGATAAAGCAGATAGCATACCGATAGAGTTTATTGGTAGATGGTCTCAATATAGAGGTAATTGGCAGTTTGTGATAGAATCAGAGACCTTTGTTCAGCCATTACCAGCAAAGTAACACATCTCCTATGATTTTAGCTATTGAAAGCAGTTCATCGGTATGTTCTGTTAGCCTACAAACCGAATCTGGACACATCATTGATCGGTGGACCGAAGGACGTGCCGAGCACTCAAAGAAATTAGTCCTGTTCATTGGTGAACTTTTGGAAGAGGCTTCGGGATCAATTGAACAGGGGCTTAGTATGCTGCAGAAAGTGATTATCAGTAATGGTCCTGGGTCTTATACAGGTCTTAGAATTGCAGGAAGCGCACTAAGGGGTGTGCTTTTCAGTCGAAAAGTGGACGTTTGGGCCGCTTCTACTTTAGCCGGTATTGCCTGTTCCGTCTTTAAAGCACAAGAAAAGCGGCCTTCTTCGGATATACTAGACCCGGCTTGCATTCGGTCAAACTATGCTAGAATTCAGGCGGTTGAATTGGTCATTCACACCGTCATAGATGCTCGAGGGGGTTTTAGTTATTACCAACCCTTCTTGTTGGAACAATCTGGGTTGATGGCATTGGCTGATCCAAGAAGACTGGCGAATTCAACGATACAATCCGCAATAAATTCTGAGGAACCATCTGTCATATTTGGTTCAGGATGGGCTCATTTTAGAGCGGGAGAGTCTACACCCGAACAAGAAGAAATGGAAAAACGAAAGCAGTTTTTTCATGCAAGAAATCTCCTTACGCTGCTACAACTACCCTCAGAAACAGGTCTAAGCTCTATTTTGATTGATAAGCTCGAACCCTATTACCTAGGGAATAACCAGGTCAATAATACTTCTATAACCAGGCTAAATGACTGAACAGCAGCAGTATTATCTACGAAGGTATTGGCTGAATGCTTTTAATTCCCTATTGACCCCAATATTCCCTATTTTTACTCAATTAAATTGCACTGAACATTATGGCTTGGTTTAAACGCAAAGACAACAACATTCAAACGGCCACCCCTAAAGAAATGCCGGAAGGGGTTTGGATAAAGGTTCCAACTACCGGTGAGATGATTCATAAAAGAGAACTCGAGCAGCACTTGTATGTGGATCCTATTAGCGATTATCATTTTAAAATAGGCTCAAAAGAGTATTTAGACCTACTATTTGAGGGAAGGTATACCGAATTAGGAGCTGACATTCTGCCAACGGATCCACTAGATTTCACTGATAGAAAAAAATACAAAGACCGTCTCGAACAAACTCAGGAAAAAACGGGACTCACTGACGCAGTTCGAATTGGTACGGGAACTATGAATGGTATCTCCATAGTGGTGGGGTGTATGGATTTTAGTTTTATAGGTGGAAGTATGGGGTCTGTAGTAGGTGAGCGTCTAGGTGTAGCCATCGACTATGCACGAGAGAAAAAAATACCCCTAATTATCATATCACAAACTGGGGGCGCCAGAATGATGGAGAGCGTTCTAAGTTTAATGCAAATGGCTAAAACATCGGCTAAATTAGCACAGTTATCTGAGGTAGGTATCCCTTATGTTTCGTACATGACCAATCCTACGACAGGAGGAGTTACTGCAAGCTATGCAATGCTAGGAGACTTTAATATAGCTGAACCTGGGGCTTTAATTGGCTTTGCCGGTCCACGCGTTATTCGCCAAACCATAGGTCGTGACCTACCCGATGGATTTCAGACCTCGGAATACTTATTGGATCATGGATTTTTAGATTTTATTGTATCTCGTAAAGAGATGAAAAACAAGCTAACCGAACTCTTTCAGTTACTTGGTTTTAGCACTTCCTAGTTCCAACTAGCTTCGTACGCAGGCCTCCCAATTAAGATCTATAAACATAGGCTTAGTTCTCACTAACACCGCATAATAATGAGATTCGCAGATTACGCCAAAATTTATGTCACTGCTGGAAAAGGAGGAGATGGTTCTGCTCACTTTAGGCGAGAAAAATATGTTCCAAAAGGGGGTCCTGACGGGGGTGATGGAGGAAAGGGGGGAGATGTAGTGTTAGTAGGAAGGCATCAATTAAATACATTACTGGATTTACGATATAAAAAGTTTATCAAGTCTAACAGAGGGGAAAATGGATCAGGAAGTCGAAAAACAGGGTCCTCAGGATCGGATATTCGTTTGGAAGTACCATTAGGAACCGTTGCATTTGATGCAGATTCCAGAAAACGAGTGGGTGAAATCACCAAGGAAGGTCAAGAGTTAATTATCGCGAAAGGTGGAAGAGGAGGTTTAGGAAATTGGCACTTCAAAAGTTCTACCCGCCAAAGCCCTACTTATGCCCAAGAAGGTAAAGAGGGAGAAGAGCGAACCATTGAGTTGGAGTTGAAACTCATCGCCGATGTGGGCTTGGTAGGCTTCCCAAATGCAGGTAAAAGTACTTTGTTATCGGTATTATCGGAGGCCAGACCAAAAATTGCGGATTATCCCTTTACCACACTAGAACCGAATTTAGGCGTGGTGAGTTTTTCGGATTACCGTAGTTTTGTAATGGCGGACATACCTGGAATTATAGAAGAAGCTCACAAGGGAAAAGGATTGGGAGCGCAGTTTCTACGCCATATTGAACGAAACAATGTGCTCTTATTTGTATTGAGTGTAGAGTTAGATGTTTGTTATGAATACGAAGCACTACTCAATGAATTACAAGCATACCGAAAGGATCTTTTGGATAAACCAAAAATTATTGCTTTGTCCAAAATGGATATAAAACAAGACTTTAAGTTAAAAAAAGATTTTCGTTTACCTAAAGATATTTCCGTTATTCCCATTTCATCGGCCACTGGTTATGGCCTCGATCAGTTAAGAGAAGCACTTTGGAAGGGAATACAACATGCAAGAAAGCAAGAACAAACAGAAAGCAGCTAATTCTGTACCATTTATACATACACATCAGAATATCCTCCTGGAACCCCTCCTAGTTCTCATCATCTTCCTCAACGAAATCGAATAATTTCGGGTCTGAGCCATGGCATTATTGTGATGGAATCCGGGTTAATGGGAGGAAGTATGCATACCGCAAACACCGGGTTAAATCAAGGCCGAGAAGTGGCTGTATTACCCCATAGTTTAGACAATCCAAGAGGAGCGGAAAATATTTCTCTTTTGGTTGATGGCGCTGCAGGCCTATTAACGACAGTAGAGGCCTTTATAGAACGGCTACCCCCAGTCGGGTATTCTACCCGAGATACCCTTTATCTACCAAGAGGAGGATGAACGGTCATAAATGCTTAAACACCTAAATCGGCAAGGATTGCATCAACCCGCTGCTCCAGTACCCTCTCGACTCGCCGAAATTCTGACGCACTCACCAGTTGGGTATTCACCGAGCAATAAAACTTAATTTTAGGTTCGGTACCTGAAGGACGCGCGGATGCAACCGAGCCATCCTCGGTAATAAATTGCAACACATTTGAGCTTGGAAAATCCATGCGTTCCACTGATTTATCCACTAAATTTTTAGCCTCACCACTCGAGTAGTCTTTCACTTCTACCACTCTAGAACCACCAAGATGAGAGGGAGGCGTTGTCCGGAATCCAGCCATCATAGCTTGAATTTCTTCGGCACCTGCCTTTCCTTTTTTAGTCACAGAAACCAACCGTTCCCTATAAAAACCATGCTCCACATACAAGTTTATGAGAGCCTCATACAAGCTAGATCCCTGATCCTTATAATAAGCCGCCATTTCAGCGATCATAACTGCCGACACCACCGCATCCTTATCGCGAACGTGATCTCCAACTAAATAACCATAACTTTCTTCCCCGCCTGCTATAAACTGTTCTTTACCTTCTAGCGATGTCATAAGCGAGCCAATAAACTTGAAACCAGTTAGGGTATTGTAGCATTTTACGCCGTAATGGGCCGCGATTGCATCCATAAGCTGAGAGGTCACTATGGTCTTTACAATATATTCATTTCCAGCAAAGCCTTTGTTATTTTTCCAAGCATCAAGCATATATCCAATAAGTAAACTTCCCGTCATATTCCCATTGAGAAGAACCCATTCTCCCTCGGTATTCTTAACGGCTATGCCAATTCGGTCAGCATCTGGATCCGTTGCCATAACCAACTCTGCATTTTTTTTTTTAGCCGTTTCTATAGCCATAGAAAGGGCTTTTTGTTCCTCAGGGTTTGGATATACAACAGTTGGAAAGTTACCATCCACCACCATTTGCTCCTCGACCAGTTGCACATTAGTGAAACCAAATGCATCTAAAGCAGGGGGTACCAAGACTCCCGCTGTACCATGAATAGGTGAGAAAACAATACTCAGATTATGTTGGCGCTTGATGGCCTCTTTAGAAAGTGATAACTGGACTAATTCATTTATGTAGGGGGTATCTACATCTTCTCCAATAGGTTGAATGAGCTCAGGATTTGCCGTGAACCGTACCTCATCGATCGAGCTGATTGAACGCACTTCATCCATTACTTCACGGTCATATGGGGCTACCAATTGTCCCCCATCTGCCCCATAAGCTTTAAATCCGTTGTATTCTTTGGGATTATGCGAGGCCGTAAGTACCACTCCACTTTGGCAACCTAAGCGTCGAACGGCATAAGAAAGTTCTGGAGTGGGTCGTAATGACTCAAAAAAGTAGACCTTAATGCCATTTGCAGAGAAGACATCGGCAACTATTTGTGCAAGAGTATCCGAATTATTCCGGCAATCGTAGGCAATGGCTACTTTAATCTGTTCATTTGGATAGGTTTTATTGAGAAAATTACTGAGCCCTTGAGTAGCAGTTCCAAAGGTGTATTTATTTACTCGATTACTGCCAATACCCATAATACCTCGAAGCCCCCCTGTACCAAACTCTAAGTCTTTGTAAAAACAGTCGGTAAGCTCTTCGATCTTTTTTTCATTAATCCACTTCCTTATTTCTTCTTTAGTCGCTGAATCATAGGAACCATCAAGCCATTTTTTAATGTTTGATATTGTTGTTGAATCAAGTTGAAGCTCGATGGAAGCTAAACTGGAAGAATTGAGAGACATAGGCTTGTTATTAGTGGCAGAACTTATTGTCATTACTAAATATTTTACCCAAATAAAATAATAAAAAGGATAGTAAAACGAGTTCGTATATTCCACTATGTTTATGGTCCAACAATCTTTATTATCTGAGGATATAGCAGACGCCCGTTTTGCATGTGATATTTCACGTTGTAAAGGAGCTTGTTGTGTGGTTGGGGATGCTGGTGCACCTGTGTCCAAAAAAGAAGTAGCTGTGCTCAATAAGGCATACTCACAGCTCAAGGATGAGTTGAGCGCTGAGGCGCGGGATACGGTCTCAGCTAAAGGCTTGGTTCAGGAATCGGGTGATCAAAAGCTTGAGTTATCCTGTGTGTCCACAGGAGAATGTGTGTTTGTTCAGTATACTGATAAGGGAGTTGCTACCTGTTCCATTCAAAATGCCTTTTATAAGAGTGAATTTGATTGGGAGAAACCCATTAGTTGTCACCTTTATCCTTTGCGTATAAAAAAGCTTAGTGGCATAGAGTGGATTAATTATGAGTATATTCCATCGCTTTGTTCGGCTGCGTGTGATCGGGCGGAAAAAGAAGGAATCTATCTTGCAGATTTCTTAAAAAAACCATTGATTCGTAGGTATGGTGAAGCTTGGTATGAAGAATTTATTGCTGCTTGTGAACATGTTAGATCGATGAAAGCGGAGTATTCGAAAAAAGTACCAAATGAATCAATCAGTGAGAGTCCTCTAAATAAATTAAGCAGGGAGCAATTACCTGTAAGAACAGGCTCGGAGGATATTAAAAAAGGGATTAACAATGCGACGCCTAAAAATTAAGGCGGTAAAAAGAGAAGTCAGGATGGATCTAAATTTATCACAGGTTACATGCTAAGAAATCAACAAAATTTAGGGCAAAGATTACAGCAGGGAATGCAGCAAAAGCTATCTCCCCAGCAACTACAGTATATAAAACTCTTACAGCTAACCACGCAAGGATTAGAGCAGCGAATAAAAGAAGAGCTTGAAACAAACCCAATTTTAGAAAAAGTTCAAAGTGAAGAAGAATGGGATCGGTCCGAACAGGAACGTATGGATTCTTCTTCCCTGGATAGCCCAGATTTGGATTTTTCGGATGCTACCACTCAAGCGTCGGAAAAAGGGTTAGAAAGTTTAGAAGAACATACGGTGGATTGGGATACCTTTCAGGATAACACCGAATATGACGGGGAGAGCTACACCTATGCGAATGCATCTCATGAAGAGTTTGGTGATATGCCGGATCCCTATCATTCTACCTTACTAGAAGACTTAGAACAGCAGGTTAGTCTACTGAATCTAGCGGAGGATGAGCAATTAATTGCCGATCAAATTCTTGGATCATTGGACGAGGATGGATATTTCAGAAGAGAAGCAATAGCCATTGCAGATAATATTGCTTTCAATCACGGAGTGTATGTTGACGAGGAGGACGTTGAAATGGTTCGTCGAAAAATCCAACGTTTAGATCCATTGGGCATTGCCTCAACGGATTTACAAGACTGTTTACAAGTTCAGCTAAGTTATTCTGAAGCGAACATACTAGGTAAAAAGTTGGCTCTGCGCATTGTTACAGAAGGATGGAATCTATTTGAAAAAAAACATTTCGAAAAGATAATGACTCGTTTTGAAGTGACAGAGGAAGATTTAAAAGAAGCCTTCAATGCCATACGGCGTATGGATCCTAAACCAGGTGCTGTCCAAAATGAGGATGAACACAATAACCAGTATATCGACCCAGATTTTGAGGTATACTGGGAATCCAATGACCATCAGGCATCTAAAACTGGTGAGTTTGTCATTAAATTAAATCAGCGAAATTCGCCACAGTTGCGAATTTCACCCGATTATGAGGATATGTGGTCGAATATTAAAACTAAAAAAGAAGGTCCAGACCCTCAAACGCAGCAGTTTCTAAAAACTAAGTTAGATTCTGCACAATGGTTTATTGAATCCATTCGACAACGGCAACGAACGTTAATGAACACCATGAAAACCATCGTAGCTTTGCAGGAAGATTTTTTCAAATATGGTGAAGCCTTACGACCGATGATTTTGAAAGATATTGCAGAGCGAATAGGTATGGATATTTCTACGATTTCTAGGGTAGTCAACAGGAAATATGTGCAAACCTATTTTGGGGTTTATGAACTAAAATATTTCTTCAATGAAGGCTTAGTAACCGAGTCAGGAGAAGAGGTGTCAAACAGAGAAATAAAAAACCTTCTCCAAAAAATCATTGATCTTGAAGACAAGAAAAATCCACTAAGTGACCAAGCTCTTGCAGATGCCCTTAAACAAGAAGGGTATGTAGTCGCAAGAAGGACGGTGAGTAAATATAGAGAACAGTTGAATGAACCGGTGGCTAGGCTTCGCAAGCAAATTATTTAATCGGTTTGTATGTGTATAGCCTCATAACTGCATTAACCAAGGGAGTGGGTATCCCAGAGTAGTTCGAGCTCAAGGATAAGCCGTGCACGTATACTTTTGGCTTTGATCGATAAGGACTCTTGGGCTAAGCGATATTCTTTTTTTCCTGCTTCTGTCTCGATTTTAATAGGATTGAGCCCCATATAACTTAAGTCGTAGGGACTCGCTCTCATATCGATATATCGAGCTTGATAGGCTAGTTCAAATGCATCTAAAATAAGTTCACTTGATACCCAAGGATAAAACTTATAGGCCCATTTATAGACGTCCATATTAGTATGAATGCAGCCTGGCTGTTCGGATTCAGCAAATACCTCTCGGCTGAGTGAGTGCCGATTGAGTGGCTGTGCTTGTGGCGTAAAAAAACGAAAAGCATCAAAGTGCGTACACAATAAATGATGGCTATCTACAATTTCCGCAATCTTTTCATGGCTAAATCTTAAAGGAACCTGATTGTGTCTAGGTTCATGAGAGCGGTACACCATTGCCCATTCATGCAGGCCAAAACAGCCAAATTGGGGTCTTTTATCTTGTGTTTTATGGAGCAATTTGATCACCCATGCAAGTGAAGAGAGTCTTTTTTCGGGGAAGAGTTTGGGGTCTAAGTAGGCCATATCTTGGGCCAAATAAAGTTCTCTTAGTGTCGGTAGATAACTAGGTGATCCACCATCTTCATCTGTAGTGTGCGTAGCGGTGTTCGTATTAGAATTCAAGTTTGAATCCAATGCTAATAACGGTCCTACTCCGGGTGACCAATTTCGTAGTTTGCTAGGTCGAAAATGATAATATTCAAATAGGAAATCGAGCACTGGCTGCTTTTGATGTCGAGATCTATTCTCTAAATATTCTGATAGCAGGGTGTCTGTGCGCTGTTCATGGGCTTTTTTTCTACGAGTCCACTCCTCAAAAGAAAGTATATTTTCAGTTTCCAATAGCTCTATGGCTTCAGTACTTTGTATGCGATTTTTTTCCATGGACAAAGATAACAAAATCGAAGGATCAACGAAGAATAAACTCCTTTTCATCTACAACTTAAACAGCAGTATTTTGCCCATAATTACTTTTATTCAGTGAAAAAATCTCATTAGCTAAATCACTACATTCACATTATAATCACCCCGTTTTTTACCCTTATGTTGATTAGGCAAATAGTCCATTTCATAGCACATCTTCGATGGCCTTACCAAACTCTACTTTTATCAGGCACCTATGGTATATCTATTTTGTTTGTTCAAGAGCCCGATTTTAATCTTTTTATACAGTATTTCCTACTCTGGCATCTTGGCTTGTATGGTGGGGCAACCGCGTTTAATTCATATTGGGATAAAGATGAGGGCCCCATTGGGGGATTAAAAAACCCACCACCTATGAGACCATGGATGCGATGGGCCTCTTTTTTCTTAATGTTGGTTCCCGCGCCATTTCTAATGTGCGATATTGTATCAGATACCTTGCCCTTGGCTAGTATGGTGGTGTATCTACTTAGCTTTTTTCTTTTTTGGGCCTATTCTAGTCCTATAGTTCGGTGGAAGGGTCATCCTTATCTAAGTGTGCTCGTGATTTTTCTGAGTACAGGTACTAATGGTTTTTTTATGGGCTACTTTTCAAGTAATGGAATGTCAATTTCGTTGCTTTCATTAATTGCGGCTTGCGGTGTAGCAAGCATACTCGTGAGTTTATACCCCATATCGCAGTTGTTCCAGTTAGAAGAAGACCAGCACAGAGGAGACCATACGCTTGCATTACAGATTGGGGTAAAAGGTGTGCGTGCCTATTATTTAGTTACGTATTCTTTTGGGACCATAATACTGAGTGGCAGCTTATGGCTCATCAATTCTGGAATGGCTGTATTTTTCTTTATTGCCTCTATAACGGGTTTTTCGTTAACCTATAGGGTGCTCCACAAATTAAGAGGTACAGAAAAAGAGTATAAACAAGTAATGAGTATCAAATACCTCTCATCTTTTAGCTTTCTTCTGTTTATACTATTCGCGGCTTGGTATCTATATGCTAGTTTGAAATAGTTTGATTATTGCTAAACCCTCATTCTATTTCACCAAACTCATCGTGCGTGTCGTATTGATGAGCATTTCGCCCCCCAGACTGAAAGCTTGTAATCGATAGAAATAGGTACCACTTGATAGGCGAGCGGCATCAAATAATTGTTCATGGCGACCAGCTGAGATTACACTTCCTGAAAGTAACGCGGCTATTTTGCGGCCTTGAATATCATATACATCAAGCTGAACTCGAGCAGGCACTGACAACTCGAAAGCAATCTGAGTGCTTGGGTTAAAAGGATTTGGATAGTTACCTAAAAGTTGGATTTTCTTGCCATGTGTTAAGGGCGCTAGTTCTTCTTCATTGGAAACTTTGAGGGGAACTTCACCCACAAATATTCCTCGACCATGGGTTGCTGCAACTAACAGATCGTCGGATTCCCGGTAGTCTAGATCGGCAATGATAGGAGCTCCCATCGTTTGCAATCCTGTAGGAACCCACTCGGTATCAGCGCCATTCAGCTCATCGGTCATGTATAAACCAATACTAGTACCAGCATAATAATAAGAGCCACCACCATCGGTCGGTGCTATAGCCGCTGCTCGGAAGGAAGGACCGTTTTCACCTTCCAAATTACCCCCAACAGCGGTCCATGTACTACCCCCATTAGAACTATGGAACAAACTTTCTACCTCGTAGTTCGATATAACAACCAATACTTCATTACCATTTTCAGGATTGACATGGATATCATGTATATAGGATCCCTCATCCGCCCCATTTATCGTAGTAACGGTAAATGTGCTGTCATCTTCCATGTCATCCATGCGAAGAATTGTTGGTTTACCAGTGTCTGAACTTCCACCAAGATACAGGCGCGAGGAGGGGCGCCCCTTACTAAAGCTTATCGCAGTAACAGTATGACCCGAACCAACAGATACATGTCGCAAACGGGACCAACCGTTCATGTTTTCTGCGCCGGTATTGCGGGCAAGAGTGGTCATTTCTTTGTTCAAGAAAATATGATTTCCAGAAGGATAGGCAACATAATTTTCGTTAGTTGGGTCAGCCGCAAATGGATGAATAAACAACTGTCCATTTGCTTCAGATGGAGAAATATAAGACCAATTAGTTGGATCACCGGTTGAATTATAGTTATACCTAATGATTCTTCCACGTTGTGAAGAAGTCAGAAAATAATTACTACCCATATAGGTGAATGATCCATCCCCAGAAGATGCATCAATTGATGCAGTATGATCACCAGAAGTATTAAATTTAAAGAAGGGGGAACCGTTATCTTGCGTCCCGCCAATGATTCTTCTATCTGCGGAGTCTGGATGTACACTTACTGTATAGAATTGGGTTACGTTGTATCCATCCTCACGTAAACTCCATGAAACAGGGGTAACTGTAGCGTCAAATGTAACGCTAATTCCACCATCTTGGGCACTAAAAGCTTTTTTAGGATTATTTGGATCAAAAATCAGTTTATGCTGATCAGGATGATGGTTTTTGTATCCGCTTACATTGTTTGCATAGGCATATCCACCAACCCAGATATCTGGATCGTTACTGGAATTTATTGGACTGCCAAAGCCATTTTTCGATCGGAATAAATTAGTACCTCCAATGAATACAGTATTATGAGTTTCTGGAGAAACCACACACACCAAATTATACCCGCCTTGAGGGTTTAACTCTCCAACACTACCACCAAAATTTGGAATATTATCACTTCTGTTAATTGCGCTTACATAATTTAAATCACTAGTAACAAACAAATAAAAGCTAAGTCCATTTGCTCCACCACCCGTATCGGTAAGCAAGTAAAAAAGATCTTCAAACGATGGAGCTACTCCAATCTCAGAGCGATAATGAGTAGTCGGAAAATCGTCAGGGGTAATATCCTGCCAATTGGTTCCATCGTCAGTTGATACATAAACACCAGGGCTTGAGTTCCCCTCACTACTACTAAAGCCGGAAGAGACAACTCCATATAGTTTACCGGTAGATGTGATTTCTATATCGGCATATCGATGCTCATTTAAACCACCTAAAACTATTGAATAGGTATTAAAATCATCCGTTGTTCTAAAAATGCCAAAAGCATTACTCGTAAAGAAGATGCTCCCGGTGGTGGGGTTAATTTCGATAGCAGAAATAAAGTCAAAGGGGGAGTTGAAACTGTTGTCGGTATCCTCAGTAGAGGCTATAACATTCCAGCTCTCCCCATTATCGGTGGATTTATAGATTCCAGAGCCATAATAAGTTCCACCACCACCACCACGTGCGTCGTTTGAACTATAGTACTCACCCGTTGTATAATACCAAGTATTTGGTGAGTTGGGATGTTGTACGATATCCGTAACGCCTAAATTTTCCCCAGGGTTTGATTTGATTGTCCATGATTTACCACCATCGGTACTTTTCCATATTCCACCCGCAGCTCCACCTGCCAATAAAATATTGGAGTTACGCTGATCTATAGCCAAACCACGCGTTCTACCGCCAACATCATATGGTCCAATTTCTGACCAAGCCATATCATTTAGCATTTTGGCTTTTGGAGCTAATTCTTTAGCAAGTTCTTGGCCAAAATTTAGCTCTCTTGAGCGTATTCCTCTGGGAATTTTTTGGCTTACCGGATCTTTAAGTAGATTGAATAAATATTCTTGCCGGCCTTCATTAGTTGTAGCACGGTAATCTACAGCTTTATTGATTTTAGGTAGATTGAAATTAGAGCCATTTGAAAGCATGACACTTTTGACTGAGCTTTTGTCCCAAATATTGGGTAAAAATAAAATCGAAAGTAGTGTTAAAGTGCCAAGGAATATGAATAGTGCTGGGAAATAAGATTTTTTCATGATTAATATTATTTCTTTGAGGAATAGTGATTTAAGATAATTTGGATAAACGAGATGTACCCTCTATTAACAGTAGTACATTCAATAGAATGCAATCACAGCTCAGATTGACTGAACACATGCTTCTTTGACTCGATTTTCTACAATTATGTTTAAAAAAAAATACTATTATTTTTAATAATTTATTTAACCTATTTCTCAGAACTTACGTTTCCTGGTATATGGTTTGGACTTTTCTTCTCAACTCGTTTCTGGTTGACATTTTAACTATCAAGGTGATTCATAGCGTAATCCCTGCATTATCTGAATAATTAACATATATATGTTTAAAAACTCACTAGTTTTGAATTTTACTAATTTTCAATCTCAAACCATCTCAATACATATATGTCATATTCATTAGAGCAATTTAAACACTTTGTAGCTCAGACGAGTGATGCTCCAATAGGCCTAGAGATTGAGAAAGCAGAAGGTGCATTTATACATACGAAGCAAGGTCAAAGCTATGTGGATTTTATTTCTGGTATCGCTGTAAGTAGTTTAGGCCACCGTCACCCAGCAGTGGTATCGGCTATTAAAGAACAGGTAGATAAGCACCTACATGTCATGGTATATGGTGAGTTTGTCCAAGATGTGCAATGGAATTTTGCCAAAGAATTGGTCGAGTTATTGCCCGAGCCATTGGAGCAAGTTTACTTGGTGAACAGTGGAACTGAAGCAAATGAAGGGGCCCTCAAGCTGGCAAAAAAATCTACTGATCGTACAAAATTAATGGCTTTTCATAATTCCTATCATGGCGACACACACGGTTCGTTAAGTGTAACGGGTCGTAATGTGTACAGAGATCCTTATTTACCCTTGCTTCCTGAAGTATCGTTTTTACATTTTAACCGTATTGAAGATCTCTCTAAGATTGATACGGAAACAGCAGCCGTCATTGTTGAGCCCATTCAAGGCGAAGGGGGGGTGATAGTAGCTCATCTCAATTGGTTAAAGGCGTTAAGGAAGCGCTGCACCGATGTAGGAGCGGTATTAATTTTTGATGAAATTCAATCAGGTTTTGCACGAACTGGGCGCTTTTTTGCATTTGAACACTACCAGGTCGTACCCGATATTTTATGTTTGGCAAAGGCTATGTCTGGAGGAATGCCGATGGGGGCGTTTGTGTCTTCACGTGAGCGTTTCAAAAGCTTTATGTATGACCCACCACTCAATCACGTCACTACCTTTGGGGGGCACCCGGTAAGTGCTGCTGCTGCTTTAGCAAACCTAAGAGTATTAAAACAAGGCAATTATACCGCTAGAGCTAAGGAGATAGAGAAGTATGCAAGAGCTATTTTGTCAGGCCCAGGTATTGTTGAATTAAGGGGTATGGGGGCAATGTTAGGACTTGAATTACGCGACCGCTCATTGACTCAGAAAGTGGTAGAGAGCTGTTTTGATAAAGGTATATTATTGGGTTGGACCCTTCATTCTAATACGCTCATTCGGCTTGCGCCTCCATTAACCATACCCATCAATTTGTTGGTCCAAACATTAGAATCAATTAAAGAAGCTATTGAAGTAGCAGTTAATGAAACCGTTGAAAAAACGGTTGAACACCCGCTAAAATCTGCTTATTTGAAAAACGATTATAACGATGTCTAACACCCACCTACCTCCTCTAAATAGTTTAAATCCGGCTACGCTCGAATGTCTAAAGGTATATCAACAGCATAGTGACCAGGATATAGAAAAAAAAATGGCCAAACTAGTTTTAGCCCAAAAGGCCTGGAGCGCTACAAAATTTACTCAACGAAAAGTCTGTATGCTCAGGCTGGGTATAGAGTTGGAGAAAATAAAACATCAGGCCGCTAACACCATGGCGCTAGAGATGGGGAAACCTTGGGTTCAAGGTGTAAGAGAACTCTCTAAGTGTGCATGGCTTTGCCGTTGCTTGGTAGATTCAGCAGAAACCTATTTGGGTAGCGAAATAATTCCTACTGAATATAAGAGGTCATACGTTCAATTTGAACCTATCGGAAATGTTTTGGCCATAATGCCTTGGAATTTTCCTTTTTGGCAGGTCTTTCGATGTGCCATACCGGCAATAATGGCGGGTAATGGTGTTGTGTTAAAACATGCTCCGAGTACCCAAGGATGTGCAGAGATGATTGAACAGATATTTTTGGAGGCAGGATTTCCGGAAGGATTATTGGTACATATTAAAGTAGATAACAGTAGAGTTAAAGCCTTAATAGCTCATCCTGCGGTGAATATGATCACATTCACCGGGAGTACGGAGACAGGTCGGGTAGTGGCTAAACAAGCAGCTGAATATCTCAAGCCGAGTGTGTTGGAATTGGGTGGAAGTGATCCGTATCTGATATTTGAAGACGCAGTGGTAAAAAATGCCGTCGAAAAGTGTGCACAATCCAGATGGTTAAATACCGGTCAGTCTTGTATCGCAGCGAAACGTATTATTGTTTTGGAGGCTATTTTCGATGATTTTATGGAACAATTTTTACACGTAGCTAAACAATACACCTTTGCACATCCACCGACTCACCCATCTGATGGCTTAAACATAGGGCCGATGGCACGATTAGATCTTAGGGATCAACTTGCTAAACAGGTCAATGATTCTATTAGTTTAGGTGCATTTTGTGAACTAGGTGGCCAAATACCTGATATGAAGGGGGCGTATTACCCTGTAACCGTTTTATCTAATGTGAACCCTGGCATGCCCGCATTTGATCAAGAATTATTTGGTCCTGTTGCGGCAGTTATTAAAGCCAAAGATGATAAAGAGGCTATAGCTTTAGCAAATACTACCACCTACGGATTAGGGGCTGCGTTATTTACTGAATCTGTTTCTCGAATAACTCATTACCCTAAGGTACTGCGGACAGGAAATATAGCTATTAATGATATGGTAAAATCGGACCCTCGTCTTTCATTTGGGGGGTATTTCGATTCAGGTTGGGGTAAAGAGCTTGGTATACAAGGAATCCGAGCATTTACCCGAACTCAGACGGTCGTACAGCCTTAATAACTACTGAGATTATTCAATCGACTCTAAGGCCTGCATCACAAGTTGTAGTTGCTCGGCATCATGGATTTTTTTCTGTCCAGCAGCCGGAGATGCAGATGCTTGTCGTCCTGCATACCTAAGTTTTTGACCTTTGGCTAAAATTTGTTGAATGCGATCCGAGACAAAGAACCACGCGCCCATATTTTTAGGTTCTTCTTGGCACCACACAATATCTTTTGCTGATTTAAAGCTTCTTAGATACTGTTGAATATCATGATCTGGGAAAGGATAAAGTTGCTCAACTCTAACTAATGCAACGTTATAAAGAGATAACTCCTCAGCTTTTTGAAGTAAATCGTAATATACTTTACCTGAACAGATAACCATCCGCTCAACGGACAAGGGGTCTTTTAAACGATTGTCTTCCAAGAACGGACGAAAATAACCGTTAGCTAATTCATCGACATTAGAGACTGCTCTTGGATGCCGTAAAAGGCTTTTAGGACTCATGAGTATCCCTGGCTTTTTATTCTCCTGTAAGCATTGCTTTCGAAGCATATGATAATACTGTGCAGGAGTAGTAAGATTAAAGACTTGTATGTTATCCTCCGCACACAATTGTAAAAACCGTTCCAACCTGGCTGAGGAATGCTCAGGACCTTGACCTTCATATCCATGAGGTAAATTCATTAAAAGAGATGAAGTTTGTCCCCATTTCACCTCACTGGAAGTGATAAATTGATCAATTATGATTTGAGCACCATTAACAAAGTCACCAAATTGTGCTTCCCAAATAACTAAGGCGTCTTTTTTAACCGCTGAGTAGCCAAATTCAAATCCTAGGGCAGCATATTCACTCAACAGAGAATTGTGGATGTGGAACAAACCTTGCCCCTCGGTTAGATTGTTAAGTGGGGTGAAAGTTTGGTCGGTAGCCGTCCCGTGCAGTACAGCGTGACGGTGGGAAAACGTGCCTCGTTCCACATCCTGTCCGGTAATACGAACAGTTTTTCCAGCTGTTAACAAAGAACCAAATGCTAGAGCCTCAGAGAAACCCCAGTCTAATTTCTGCTCGTTCTTTTGGACAATTTCTGCTCGTTTAGCAAGCTGACGCAAGAGTTTTGGATTAGCATCAAAATCTTTTGGTACGGTATTTATTTTAACAGCAATTTCTTCCAGTTTTTCTCTTGAGAAGGTAGTATCTGGGAATATATTCCGATTCTTTTGAACACTTTCTCTTCTGTCAATGAGTTCATCGGTGATCTCCAAATGTGGAATTTTTTTCGCATCATCAAAAGCAGCTATTAATAACTCATCGAACTCATCAAAAATTTGTTGGGTTTCCTCGGCGGTAAGTTCTTGGTGCTTGACTAACCACTCGGTATATAAATCTCTCACTGTTTTATGGTCTTTGATCTCCTTATACATGCCAGGCTGGGTGAAGGCAGGCTCATCTCCTTCATTGTGGCCATGTTTTCGGTAACCAATTAAATCGATTATAACATCCTTGCCAAATTTTTGGCGATACTCAAGTGCCATCTGTATTGCATGAACCGCCGCTTCAGGATGGTCACCATTTACATGAAAGATGGGAGCGAGAACCGATTTTGCTAAATCAGTTGCATATTCTGTACTTCTACCATCACTTGGTAACGTAGTGAAACCAATTTGATTGTTTATGACAATATGTATCGTCCCGCCGGTTTTATACCCTTCTAAAAGTGACATATTTAGAGTTTCAGCAACTACTCCTTGTCCTGAAAATGCCGCGTCACCGTGCATGAGAACTGGGATAATTTTCTGTTGAGCATTACTGGCTTTATAATGATCTTGCACTGCGCGAGAAGCTCCTTCGACAACTGGATTTACTGCCTCTAAATGGGATGGATTAGGCATTAGCTCGATCTCGATTTGCTTTTCAGACGCAGTCACATGGGTACCTTTGGCACCCAGGTGGTACTTAACATCGCCAGAACCTTGAATGGTATCTGGATCTACATTACCTTCAAATTCAGCAAAAACGCGGTGATATGGCTTGTTCATGATATTTACAAGCATATTTAATCTACCTCGGTGTGCCATACCCATAAAGACTTTTTCTACATCATAATCTCCAGCTTTCTCCAATAGGAAATGCATCATGGGAATTAATGTGTCATTTCCCTCCAAAGAAAAGCGTTTATGGCCAATGTATTTTTTATGCAAAAACTCTTCAAAAGCCATCGCTTGATTGAGCTTTGATAGAATCTGTTTTTTATCGTCCTTTTTGAGTACAGCTTCATTAAGCGAAGACTCCATGCGTTCACGTAACCATTTTCGCTCTTCTAAATCGAGCAAATGCATGTAATCAGCACCAATCTGCTCACAATAGGTATCTCGAAGAAGTTTGATGATGACGCGCAAAGTGGCTTGACGTTTACCACCTAGCCCACCACAATAAAATTCTCTATCCAAATCCCAAACTGATAAACCATAATAGGCCAGATCAAGCTCAGGATTGTATCCTGGTTCTTTTTCTAATGGATCTAAGTTAGCCAGTACATGGCCACGCATGCGATACATATTAATAAGTCTCCAAACACCTATGGTCCGGCGATCCTCTTCTAATGTGTTGCCACCACCATTGAATGGTCCCGAATAAAAATCTTCACCGTATGGAATAGGCTCATAAGGTATTTCTAGATCAGAAAAAATAGAATCGTAAAAATCGGCTTGTCCACTCAGTAAATGATTTACTTCGTTCAAAAAAGCCCCTGATTCAGCACCTTGTATAATGCGATGATCATAGGTACAGGTTATGGACATAACCTTAGAGATACCTAGTTGGTTAAGTACATCCTTGGACATATTCTGAAACTCGGCTGGGTAGTCTATCGCCCCAGTTGCAATGATCGCACCTTGCCCAGGCATGAGTCTAGGAACAGATGATACGGTTCCAAGCGTGCCAGGATTGGTGACCGAAATAGTAGTTCCTTGGTAATCCTCTATTTCAAGATTACCATTGCGTGCTTTGTTCACCAGTTCAGCAAACGCGTACAAGAACTCTTTAAAGTTCATTTTATCAACGTCTTTGATGTTCGGTACAACCAAATTTCGACTTCCATCTTTATTCGGCAAATCTACTGCAATCCCTAGATTAATTTGTGCAGGAACTATTCGATAGTTTACCTTACCATCTCTATGATAGGTATGATTGATGGTTGGAAATTTTTTGATTGCTTGAATAACTGCCCAACATATGAAATGGGTAAACGAAGCTTTCGGCTCATTCCTTTTTATCAAGTGTCGATTGATGATGGTCCGGTCTTCTATCATCATCTTCACAGGAAGAACTCTCAAGGAAGTAGCAGTGGGTACTTCTAAACTGGCGTCCATATTTTCTACAATTTTTGTAGCAACGCCTTTGATTTTTTGGAGCTCACCTGCAGGTGCTGGATTTTTAGCTTTTGAAGCTGCTTCAGAGGCTAAAGGTTTAGTGGCTGTGGAAGGGGGAGTATTGTTTGCCACCGAATCCTGATGGGTTTCCCTACTACTTGGTATACTAGCGCCGGTACTTTCTACGCCATTTAATTCATCAAAATAACGTTTCCAGTGCGTGGGCACTGAATTAGGAGATTTTTGATACTGCTCGTATAACTCTTCTACTAGTGCTGAATTTGGGCCGAATGCGGCTTCTAATGATTTCAAGATGAGATTAACTAAGTGGGTTAAACAATTGTAAAGACATAATTCAAGCCGATAAGAACCTTTTGCTATTGACTTAAATTAAGCAGATGAAAGTAAAAAAGCACTCAAACATTCGTTTAAAGTGCGCCTTATTCACACTTTAAACTGGTTTAATCAAAATGTATATTCCATGCTATTCAAATTGATCAACCCATGCGGTTATCATGCCTTTAAATCTAACAAATCAGCCATTAATATACATGAAATCAACCGAGAAAAAGACTACAGGAGCTGAAGAAATACATTGGAATCTGGGTGATTTATATGCGGGAATTGATGATCCAGCATTCGCTAATGACCAAGTAAAAGTACTAGAAAGAGCTCAATCTTTTGCAGCACAATACCGAAGCCGAATTGTGGATTTGGATGCCAAAGAATTACTAGCTTTACTCAAAGAATACGATGCTATCCAAGATATGGCTGGTAAAATCGGATCCTTTGCCTATTTGCTGTGGAGTACTAATACTCAAGATGCTGCCTATGGAAATACAGTTCAGTCCACCAACGAGTTAGGTTCCAAACTAAGTCAATATATGGTGTTTTTCCGGGTAGAATGGTTAGCCCTCGATGAGGAACACGCCCAACAGCTGATCAATGACCCAGTTTTAGAGCAGTTTACGCACTATTTAGAGTCATCGCGTGCATATAAGCCCTATTCACTTAGTGAAGAACAAGAACAAATACTTTCAGCTAAAAGCGTAACAGGGCAGAGTGCATGGGTGCGCTATTTTGACGAGACTTTGGGCTCAGCAACCTTTTATTATGATGGGGAAGAAAAATCAGAGCAAGAAGTCTTGAGCCTTTTGCATGACCCCAATAGAGAGGTTCGTAGAGAGGCTCATACCTCATTATCGAACGGTTTTAAAAAACTTTCACGAAGTTTGACCTTCATATTCAACACATTGTTAGCCGATAAAGCAACCAACGATGAATTACGTGGCTACCCATCATGGATTCATGCGCGTAATTTATCTAATGAGATCAACAAAGAAACAGTGGATGCCCTTGTTCAGGCGGTGATGGGTCATTACCAATGGGCACAGCGGTATTATAATCTTAAATCGAAGCTATTAGGGATAAATGATTTTAAAGATTATGACCGATATGCTCCTTTAAAAAAGACAGAGACTACGGTTTTATGGGAGCAAGCACGTTCAATGGTTTTGGATGCTTATGGTGAATTTAGCCCTAAGATATCGGATATCGCTTTTCGTTTCTTTGACGAAAAATGGATTGATGCCGCTATAAAACCAGGCAAAAGAGGGGGCGCCTATTCGGCAGGAACCGTTCCATCTGTCCATCCATATGTGTTTATGAACTATGATGGCAGGCTGCGTGATGTACAAACCTTAGCCCACGAATTGGGTCATGGTGTACACCAATACCTATCTAGGAAACAAGGAGCCCTTCAAGCCAGTACTCCCCTAACGACCGCTGAAACGGCCTCGGTATTTGGTGAAATGTTGGTATTCCAACGCCTATTAAAGCAGCTGGACGATCCAATGGAGGAACTAGCCTTGTTAATGGGTAAAATTGATGACACCATCGCGACCGTTTTCCGGCAAATTTCCATGAATCGGTTTGAAAAAGCCATGCATACTGCGCGGCGAGAAGAGGGAGAACTCACAACAGAGCGTTTTTCTGAACTTTGGAATACCGAGCAAGAGAAACTATATGGAACATCGGTTGAATTGACTCCGGAATACCGTCACTGGTGGTGTTATATTCCACACTTCTTGCACACACCAGGTTATGTATATGCCTACGCTTTTGGTGAGTTACTGGTGCTGGCATTATATGAAGAATATCATCGTAAGCCGGTAGGTTTTGCGGATCATTATTTATCCATGTTAGAAGCAGGGGGGTCTGAGTGGCCGCATGAACTAATTGCTCGTATGGGGCTGGATATACAAGACCCTCAATTCTGGCAAAAAGGATTGGCTTCTTTTGAACGCATGATACTCCGAGCGGAAGAGTTATATGCACAGGTGAAAAATCAATAGTAAAATAAAGAGGTGAATGTGAGTGTTTTACACACTATCTTTAACAAAATGTCCCTTTTATGAGTTTAGATCGTCAAGAAAAAGCATTACGTGAATTCAAGCAAATTATTGCTGATTTAGTGCATTTATTACGCACTTCAACCGGTTCTCAGTTAGCCTACATGTGCTGGGTTAACCAATCTAGACAGCAGTTTGTTTGGGAAACACACAGTACTCGCCTAAGAAATGTTATGTTCAAAGATCGAGTGAACTTTCAACATCATTTCCTCGTTAACTATAAGGAACTTGATGAGCTAATTAAGCTGCGCATTGGAGAGGATATATCAAAAGCAAAATTGGGGCATTATTTCAGTGTGATACACGCAAAAAGTATGCTGATAATCCCTTTCATTAACAAAGGGGAGACGGTTGGGCTTACGGTGCTTGAATCTGATCAAGACTTGGACGAAGAGTCCTTGCTCGATACTATCTATTCCTACAATAATGCGATGGTAAATGTGCTGGATACCTACCTTGAAGTCGTAGATTTGCACGAGCAGCAAAAGGAATGGGAGGAATACGAGGAATCCCTAGCCAATGTCCATTCACGCTTGAACAAAGTGGCAGTGATCACTACTTGTTTGGATGAAATGCAAATCTTGTTACCAAATGGTGGGGTAAGTTTTCTATGTGCCGCCATGGACCACTGGACTCTTGCACTAAATGCCAAATTTGCAAATGATGCACCTTATTTGGGGCTTGGGGTGGATGATAAAAGCAGTGTGCGGGATGCTTTGGAGAGAGGAATTCCTGTGTTTAATATGCACTTTAACTCAAATCCTAAGTTGGTATCCGCGTATGAATCTAGAACCGAAGGTGCAAGCTATGTGTTACCATTATTAGTCCATGATTGTCGTCAAGGAGCCTTTATTGCCTATGACAAAGACCCGCTTAGCTTCAAGGAATCTACTAAGCATAAGTTGGCCAACTTGGCTCGAGTTGCAGCGCTACAATTACAAAGCAAGACGCGCAAATCCACCATTGATGAAGATATTTTCACTGAAAAATATCAAGCTGTGGTCACAGAACTTTGGGAAAAATCTGTGGAGCATGAATTGTACCGTTTACGCACCGAGCCAGAACGTCATACCTGGATCGGGCTCGTAACATTGGAGGATCTTTCCTCATTTCGAACTCGTTTTAGAATGGAAGAACTTCAAAGAATGCAACGAGATATTGTACGCTTTTTGAACCCTTACCGATTTCAGAAGAAAGGTTATATCGGGTTTCAGTCCGATTATGTCTACAGTTTCATACTTCAAAGCAACAAAGAATCAGCATTGAAAGAATGGGTAGAGCAGATCCGATCCAAAGTTGCTCACGGGTTAAAATTGAGTTCAGGAATGAACATAACGGTTTACTTTAAATTTGGTGCGGTAAAATTAAATGCCGAATACCCAAACGCTTATGAAGTGCTAAGTTTAGCCAAACAACAGCTTGCAGAAGTAGTAAAAGCTGAGCAAGAACACCTCCAGGTGTATTAATGAAACGGGTTATTTTATTGATTGTGGATGGTTGGGGCATTGGGGCTCAGGAAGACGCCATTGAATACGGCGACCAATTGGCTCACACAATGGGGCATGTTAGCGAAGAGACCATGCTTAGACTCCCCAACTTTGAAAATATGGGTCTAGGTAATATCGCTACTCTTGCTAGTATACCACCAACATCATCTCCCATTGCTAGTTATGGCAAACTACGCGAAAAGTCTAGTGGCAAAGATTCCACAACAGGGCACTGGGAACTGGCAGGAATTGTACTCGACACCCCTTTTCCTACCTATCCAAATGGCTTTCCATTGGAATTGATTGAGTCTTTTTGTGATGAAATTGGTATAGCCGGCGTATTGTGTAATACCCCGTATTCTGGGACCAAGGTCATTGCAGATTTTGGGACTGAGCACATAAAAACAGGATTCCCTATCGTGTACACTTCTGCTGATAGTGTATTTCAGATTGCTACCCACGAAGATATAATTCCAATCGAAACCCTGTATGAATGGTGTGATTGGGCTAGGAATAACTTATTAGTCGGTGAACATGAGGTAGGGAGGGTGATTGCAAGGCCATTCAAAGGTGAAGCCCCAATATTCGAACGAATTTCGTATAAAAGATACGACTGGTCAGCAGCTCCACCTAAAAATCATCTAGTGACTGAATTAAAAAATAGAGGACATAAGACCGCATCCATAGGTAAAGTGGCAGATTTATTTAATGGTGAAGGATTCGATTTTTTTTATCCGACAAAAGGAAATACCGAAGGCATCGAGCAAATCATTAAACGTTTAAGAGCTAATAAAGAAGACTTTCTATTTATTAACCTCATAGACACTGATCAGTTATATGGTCACAGGCTAGATCCAGTGGGGTATGCAAATGCACTTATGGAAATTGATTTGACCCTTCCCGCAATAATGGATGAGCTGACTGGCGAAGATCTCTTGATTATAACAGGAGATCACGGGAATGACCCATGTGTCCAAAGTACCGATCATACAAGGGAGTTTGTACCGGTACTGCTTTACAGTAAACGTACATCTGCTAGAGCCCTAGGGGTTCGAGATGGATTTAGCCAAGTGGCGGTCAGTATAATGGACTTTTTCGGCTATGAAAAAACCTTTGGGTCGGAAAGTTTACTGTAAAAATAGCATGGCAATAACAGTATTAAAGGCTACAAAACTGTGAATTTTTTCCGTATATTCGAAATTACTTTGATTGTAGAGTTAGTATTGTATTGATATTCGCAATATCATCGCACCTTGTAGGCGCATATAAAACATTATTTATACTCCTACAATTTTTCTGAACAATTCGAATTAAACTAAATTATTGTGGCAAAAAGCTCAGGTATTTCTACCCGTGAATCTGAATCACTCGATCGCTATTTACATGAAATTGGTAAAGAAAAACTAATTACTCCGGATGATGAAGTTCGTCTAGCAAAAGAAATTCAAAAAGGAAGCCAAAGAGCACTTGAAGATTTAACCAAAGCCAATTTACGTTTTGTGGTTTCTGTTGCTAAGCAATACCAGAATCAAGGTTTATCACTTGGTGATTTGATCAATGAAGGGAACCTAGGTCTGATTAAAGCGGCTAAAAGATTTGATGAAACTCGCGGATTCAAGTTTATTTCGTATGCCGTTTGGTGGATTCGTCAGTCCATTCTACAAGCTTTAGCTGAGCAAAGTCGTATCGTTAGGTTGCCCCTAAACAGAGTTGGAGCCCTCAATAAAATAGGGAAAGAACTTTCTAAGTTGGAACAAGAATATGAGCGTTTACCATCTGCTCACGAACTAGCCGAAAGTCTAGAAATGACCGTGGGTGAAGTGGCAGACACCTTGAAGATATCCGGTCGCCATCTTTCAATGGACGCTCCTTTTGCTCAAGGAGAAGATAATCGACTGCTCGATGTACTTGAAAACGAAGAAATACCCAATCCGGACTTCGAACTTATGGGCGAGTCCCTTAAAGTTGAAATCGAACGAGCACTTTCTAAACTAACCAAACGAGAAGCAGAAGTAATCCGTCTCTATTTTGGTATTGGCCGTGAACATTCCCTAACCCTTGAAGAAATTGGCGAGCGATTTGATTTAACCAGAGAACGAGTTCGTCAAATCAAAGAAAAAGCTCTCCGTAAATTACGTCACCACAATAGAAGTGCAGCCTTGCGTGTATATTTAGGCTAATAATTTGCTTGATAAGGCCTTTGCGTGTTGATTAGGGCACAACTTAGAACAGCGCCTAGAAAACATCCTAGGGTAAAGCTCAGGAAAACTACGAGTAAAGCCATGTATATACTCTATGCTTTAAACAAAACTACGTCATATCGTGAGCGTTTATAAAAGTAGGGCATATTCTGGTTTTCAGAATTTTAATTTCTTGAGCCTCTACTCTATCACCCCCGAATTCTCTCATCACCAAAGAAATGCTACTTGAATGCTCCAGTTTATTAAAAAAGCCCCAAGAAATAGATTTTCTTAGTACCTGATTATGTGGACTTTCTTTTGACAGCCAAAGCATTACAGTATTAACATCCTCTTTGGCTAAGGCATGCTCCATAATCTTCTCAAGATACCGTTCATACCCTAGCTTAAACCAAAAGTAGTCAGCTGTTAAAAAATGAAATGCCTGTCCAGGAATCACCCTCCGAAGATAAGGCCAGCGGTCAAGTTTCCATTTGTGCAAAAAAGAAAAACGTTCCGGCAGGCGTTCTATATTCCAAAGGTGTCTCATGATTCGTGTTATAGCCACCCATTCTCCATTCATCCAGTATCCCAAAAAATACCCTTGTTGGATAATGCCTTCGGTATGATACGCTTTATATATATCGTAAAAATGGCGTAAATTATGATCCATTCCTTGTAACTCTTCATGTGTCAATAGGCGGATCTGGGAATGAGAAGATGGGTTGAAGCGGTGGAATAACAACGTTTGAATCTCCTGAGTCTTCTTAAAGTCAAAACGGTTGCAAAGCTTCATAGACCGATGATTTTTATCTTCCACAAAAGCGTATGCATGAAGAGTGTTCTTGGTAGCTAATCGCTGTGAAAATTCTTCTAAATGCCCAAGAAGTTTCTTTTCGAGTAAAGAAATGCGCTGGTCTCGACTTTTTTTACTGGTTAATGCATTTCGATTAAGTACGGCAGTTCTATTTATTTTGTCAGGAACTAGAGTTCTCTTAATATGTAGATACCTAATATATAGCCATGTTTTTCCACTTATATCAATCCTATGTACAAGTCCAACAACCCCTAGAAGCTTTTCATTTCTAGACAAACACAAAAAATAAACATTTTCATGTTGATTCATACTCGTTTCCCTATGGACTCGATATTGAATACCACCAGGGCTGCCTAAAAGAACAGTGTCTAAAAAATCTCTAATCTCTTCGTCGTAGCTACGAAGCGTAATAGAAAAATCTGAAGTACTCACATTAGCTGTATTAATTTGAATAGATGGTAGCCATAAATGGCATACATATTACACCAAGCTTAGTATATTACCATATGCACAAGGAAAAAGAAACCCTTTTTACAAAGTCCAAAAAACAAACCCAGGTTCTAATGAAGAGGATTTATTCACCTATTTACTTTCTCAGTAAATGGGTAATGGTACTTCTGCTAAGTTATGTAGGGTCAAGCTCTGCTCAGGAGTACGCATTTCGGAATTATTCCATTGGCCAAGGCTTAAGTGAGTCGGTAGTAAATACATTAATTCAAGACGAAAAAGGCTATATCTGGATGGGAACGGGTTTTGGGCTTAACCAATTCGATGGGCATGATTTCACAATATACTTACAAGAAAACGGCTTAAAAAGCACCCAAATAAATACACTGTATAAGGGTGCTGACAATAAAATTTGGATAGGGACATCACAGGGTCTACACTGGTATTCTCCAATAAAAGATAGCATATATCATGTTTCGGAAGTACCTACTAACTCTATAATTAGTTTATTTGAGGATTCACAAAACCAACTGTGGTTGGGGACGGAAGAGAAAGGTATCTATTTATATTCACCCAAATATCCTAGATCATTGTTACATCTTAATCAATCAACTTTAACATTCAACGGTCCAGTTCGAAAAATAGTGGAGTTAGACTCATCCTACTTACTCGTGTCACGATCAGGTATCTTCGAATTAGATATCTATAATCAATCTGATTCTACCACATTTAATATCACCCCAATAAGCAAGGAAATTCGTTACCGGGATGCCGTACTAGACACCGCTAATAACGTTGTTTGGATAGGATCACGTGATGGGCTTTATCGGTATAAAGACGGGCAAATCGAACTTCAGGGAGGTATCAATACAGGCATAGTTGCCAGAATCCAAACATTAGCACTTGACCAGGATGGTACCCTTTGGATGGGAACGGAGGATGGATTGTTACATCAAAGAGAGGATGTCCTAATCAAATATGGAACCGAAGAAGGATTGTCGAATACCCTAATAAACAATCTATTCTTTGACAAGGAAGGAATACTATGGATTGGTACCTATGGCGGAGGCGCCAACGTTTTTCTAGGAGAATATGTAGTTAACTACGATCTGTCGAATACCCTTAGTAATAACTTAGTTACTAGTTTCATTGAGCAAGAAAATGGAGATCTATGGTTAGGAAGTTACGGTGGGGGAATCCAGATATTACCAAAAGAATATGCCGATTTCAATACCCGAAGCAAAAGTCCAACCGAAGTAAGCCCAAAGAAATGGCCACAATTAAAAGGTCTAGCAGATCAACGTGTGTACCATCTAAGTCAAGATCCAGCTGGAAGAACATGGATAGGAATGAGGGATGCCTTAAGTTATGTCAAGGATGGACGTGTTGAGACCATTAATGAACGCTATTTTCCCTTTCGAAAAATTAGACATATTCGATGGAGTAATTCATCCGTCATGTGGGTAAGCACTTACGATCATGGGCTCATAAAAGTAGAGTATAAAGACCTATATACCCCAGAAACTTGGACAATAACTCAGTACAGTACCCAAACAGCTTCTTGGCCGTCAAACACTGTGTTAAAAAGTATAGAAGATAGTGATGGTACAATATGGGTGGCAACCTACTCCGGAGTGGTTGAAATGAGCCAAGATGGAACCTTTCATACATGGGGATTGGCAGAAGGCTTACCCAATATGTCGGTTATGGGGGTTCTCGAAGACAGTCAGGGTAATATTTGGGCGCATACATTCGGAGGCTTAGCCAAGATTAGTGGACAAGAATTAGTGGCAATAACGGAAAATGATGGCTTACCAAGTAGAGTGTGCTACTTTCTTTATGAAGACCCAAAAAACCCTAAAATCTTATGGATAGGAACCAACGGTGGCTTAATTCAATATAATTTGGATGATAAGACCTTCAAAACCATCACAAAGGAAGAAGGCTTGATCAGTAACGAGATGAATCTGGGTGCATTTTATGAGGATTCCAAAGGTCAATATTGGTTAGGTACGGTAGAAGGTTTATCCAAATTTGATCCAAAAAAATATAGGGGCAATGAAGTATCACCTAGAATTCACATTGAGGAAGTGCTTCTCTCCGGTGTCAACGTAGATCCTTACAGTACAGAAAAATTAAAGACTGACTACAATCAGAACTTTTTAGAAGTAGCCTTCATAGGGCTAAATTTTATGGCTCCTGATCAGTTGTACTACCGATATAAGCTAATTGGCTTAGAAGAGCAGTGGCAGCAAACAAAAAACACCTCAATCCAATATCCTAGCCTCCCATCTGGAAATTATACGTTTCAAGTTCAAGCGATAAATTCAAATGGACTAACAAGTGAAGATCTAGCACAGGTACGATTCAAGGTAAACCCACCATACTATGAAAATGCATGGTTTTGGCTCGGTGTTTTTATTCTAATTGGGTGGGTATTGTACTTAATTCGCAGAACAGCCAAAGTAATAAAGCTTGTTGATATGGAGCGTATGCGCGTTCGGATAGCGAGTGATTTACATGATGATGTAGGCGCTAGTTTAACTGAGATTGCCCTACAATCCGATTTTTTATTAGCAGGTACTATCCAGCAGGAATTAAAAGATTCCCTTACTCAAATAGGTCGTCAGTGTCGAAAAATTGTGGGAAGTTTGGATGATATAGTTTGGTCCATTGATGCTAGGAACGATTCATTAGGTGATCTTACCGATCGGATTCAAGATTATGCTTTAGCTATTCTTGATATGGCACAGTTTGATATAGAATATGCTTTTGATTCGCTCCCAATGGAGAAGAAAATACCAGTAGAAATAAGAGAAAATACCTATCTCATCATAAAGGAAGCGTTAAATAACGTGGTAAAGTATTCCAATGGTGACCGGGTGTCGATTGGGCTCGCACTAGTACAAAGTACACTACATGCGGATGTTTTCGATAATGGAAGTGACGTCAGTCAAACTAAAAAAACAGGCCATGGTTTACGTAACATGGAAATGCGAGCGCAAAGAATGAACGGAATACTTAAAATAGACAATGAAAAAGGTTTTTCTGTCTCTATACAAATTCCTTTAAGTAATTAGCATTGGCAAACCCCTAATTCTGGTATATGGCACAAGTTGGCATTATAGAAGACAACAAAAAAATTCGGCAACTCATGCAGAGGTATCTAGACATGCAAGAAGATATGTCCTGCCTAGTAGCTACGGAAAGTGTAGAGGAAATGTTGGATTATTTAACGACCTATCCACATCCCAATGTACTATTGATGGATATACAGTTGCCTGGTATGAGTGGGATAGAAGGCATGAAAATTATCCAGCAAAAATATCCTGATATCGAAATAATAATGTTGACGGTCTATCATGATTCACACAAAATATTTGACTCCCTAAAAGCAGGAGCATCAGGCTATTTATTAAAGCACACATCTTTACCTGAAATCAAAAATGCCATTGAGTTATTAATGCAGGGAGGGGCGCCCATGTCTCCCCAGATTGCCCGCAAGGTTATCACACACTTTAATGATAGAGGACAAAAGCAGCAAGAGAGTAATCTTACAAACAGGGAACAAGACATTGTCAATGGTTTGGTCGATGGACTTAGTTATAAGTTGATTGCCGATCGATTAGATATATCCATTGATACCGTAAGAGCTCACATACGCAACATTTACAAAAAATTACACGTTAATTCTAAAGCACAAGTAATTGCAAAGTCGCTTAGAGGCGAGTTGTAAAGGGATGTACTAACATCAATATGTGATGGTACCTAATAACTAAATTATTCATATTAAATAAAGAAGTTAACACAAAACTGGAGGTCATATGAAAACCCATTCGTTTACAATCATGATACTTACAATAGGATTTGGATGGCTTAGCACTGGATGCTACACGCAAATGCAGCTATCATATGATTTGGATCGCCTTACTCAGGTTAGCGAAAATGGATATTATTCTTGGGACGATGACGAACGAACATCCTCAGGATACGACTGGTCATCTACTAAGCAAACCTCCAACCCTAACTACAACGAGGAGCGTCGACTCCAAAATGAATCTTCTAACATTTCGGTAGACAAAACAAGCAGCACGAATCTTTCGGAACAAAGTATTTATTACAAAGATTACGAAGCCGAGCAATGGTATGACGAGCATTATATACATGCCATCAATTCATCTAATCTTGGCTCTTACTCTCGTGAAAATGGTCACGACTATGCCTACGATCTTGGATACGAAAATGGTTTTGATCGTGGTTATAACAGGGGATATCGTGATGGTTGGTTTGATGATGATTTTTGGGTTGATTGGTATGCAAAACGTTGGTGGCGATTGCATGTAGGATGGTGGGGAAGGCACTATGGATACTATAGCGCTTGGAGTATGAGTTCTTATTGGGCATGGAGTGGATACGGTGGCTGGTCATGGTATAGTCCATATGATCCATTTTACAACAGTTGGAATGGTTTTTACGGATTTAACTCTTATAGATATGGGTATTACGGAAATATTGCATATTGGGGATTTCCCCCTTATGGTGGGTCGACTATATTCATTGGAGAGGCAAATAACCGCTCTAATTCAAATAAGCTTCGTGGAGCAAGACGTTATGGTCTAAGTAGTTCAACTAATTCTGCTTTAACCAGGGGAGCTGGAGAAAATACATCTTCAAAAGCAATTCGCACTCGTTCTGCTTCTCAAAATGCTCGATCAGGCTGGGAAAGTACATCTTCCTCATCAACCCGATCTAGAAGTATATACAATAGCGGTGGGAGTAGTGGAACAACAGGGCGTTCAACAGGGCGGACCATTCGTTCCTCGGGTAGCAATGGAAGTAGTTCTAAAGGAACGGTTCGCAGTTCAGGAAGAAGTTCAACGGGTCGATCTACCGGTTCGTCTTCAAGCGTAGGCCGGTCTAGTGGAAGTTCCAGCCGAAGTTCAAGCGCGGTTCGATCAACTAGCGGAAGTTCCAGTCGAAGCTCAAGCGCGGTAAAAAGTACGACACGCTCTAAATCAAGTTCATCTAAATCTACTGGACGTTCTACGTCTAGTCGTTCATCAAGAAGTGGGTCGTAATGAAAAAAGAATATCGACAAAGCCCAAAGAAGCTACTGGTTATACTTAGCACTATTACGCTTCTAATTACCGCTTCATCTACCATGGCTCAGGATGGTTATGATCCAATGAGTTATAGTAGTTTGAGCCAAGTATTTAGCTCCCAGCAATATTTAGGTAGCGCAAACTCAGCTATATTACCTTCGGTGGCCATGGAAAATGGATATGCTAGTTTTATAGACAATCCTGCAGCGATGTCATTAATAAAGGGTAGCTATGTAAACGTTGGATATATGGGAAATCGCTCTGAATTTAATCAAAGTTTTAGAGGTAAAGAGCTGTTATTGGATTCTAAAGTTGATTATATAAATAACATAGGAGTGGTTTATAAACTACCAACGCGAGTTGGTAGTTTGGTCCTTGGTGGAGGTATTCATACAAACAGTATTTATAATCGATCACTCGGATCTCGTGCATTCAACAACCAAAGTACAATTACCGATATATTTAAAGGCGAATCAAGTGATTACCGTAGCATAGCTTTTGAGACCTATGCCATTGATTATGCTGATGAAGCACAAACACAACTCGAGTCTATATTTAGAATAGGATTTGATGATGGGTTCCCTGGTACCTATCAGCGAAGCGAATTAACACAAGACGGGCGATCACGTGAATTTACTTTCTTTATGGGTACTGAATTCAAGAAAAATCTTCACATAGGATTTTCATTAGGAATAAATGAGGCCTTTCATAATATGAGCCGAAATATTTTGGAAGAAGATTTATATAACGACTATGATGGTGATTTCATAGGGCAAGATGAAAATGGAGAAAATGGGACGGATATTTATAGCATTCAGCTTTCCGACAAATTACGTTCCGATGTTCTAGGTTTTGAAGCTAGAATCGGAGCAGTTTACCAACTAGGGAAGTATCTCAACTTGGGGGCATCTTGGTCATTACCATCTATCATGGAGATTACAGAGGAATACAATTCTACGATAACCACCAGCTTTGACAACTATTATGAACCTGAGGATAGAAGCTTCGAAGGGGAATTTACCTATGCGGTAACACGCCCATCCAAGTATTCTCTGGGAATGGCAGTCGACCAACTAAAAGGCTTTGATCTTAGTATAGGAGTTGATTTTATATCTTATAATAAAACAGATATTGACCTTACCTATGATCAGAGTTTAGATTTCGATGAAGTGGCTTTTTTAAGAGATCAAGAAGCCGCTATAGAGCAAAGTATTAATCAAAGATACCAATCGGTAATGAACACCAGAATCGGTGCACAATATCGTTTTAAAAATGGTGCAGAATTAAGAGCTGGTACTTCTATCTTGCCGTCTAAATCAGTCCAAATTAATGAAACTCGTACGCTATATTCTGGTGGTATTGGAATTCCAATAAGTAGGGATTTCTTTCTAGATATAACCACACAATATATACAGTGGAATGATCGTTCTATTTTATATGAGTATCGAGACATGGATTCTACTAAACCTATTCAAGAAAGCATTTCAGAAAGCAATCAGTTAATAAACGTATTGATTGGGATAAAGATCAAAATATGACCTCATTATCCTAAATTAATCTCCGTAGTTAGTGTAAAAAGGCTTCGTGACTGAAGCCTTTTTTTTTCATTCAAGCCCGACTAGGCCTTAAAACTATTAAAAAGAGCGGTTACGCTCTATCTCGATCAACTGAAATACTTGAATTCGCAGCACCCACCAAGGTCACTAAGCCAGTGATAATAAGAACCTCCAGGGATAATATGATCCAACTTGGTTGAAGTACTAAATCGAATACAAAATATCCAACCAAATAACTTACCCCAAGTGAAAGCCCCACTCCAAGCAGGGAAGAGAGACCACCAACTGCAAAAAATTCGATGAATAATATCCGTTTAATAATTTGTTTTTGAGCGCCCAATACCCGCAATAGCTGTGCCTCTTTTAGCCTCTGAAATCGTGAGCTTGCGGCTGCACCAGCCAACACAATAAATCCAGTAAGAATGCTAAAAAGCCCAATAAACTGTATAATAAAGGTGATTTGATTCAGAAAATCTCTAAATGACTCGATAAGTAAACCAATATCAAGTGCGGAGATATTCGGATATCGATTTACAATTTCTTGCTGCAAGATAAGCGCCTCATCTCTGGTTGATGTACGCACAGTTGTGGCAAAAAACTGAGGAGCATAGTTAAGTACACCATTTGGAAATACCACAAAGAAATTGGGCTGTGGTTCCTCCCAGTTAACTTCACGAATACCAACAATGGTACTCGAAATGATAATTCCTTGCACGTTCCACCGAAGGGTATCTCCTAGACTAGCCGATAAATCATCCATGAGATCAGAACTGACGGTTATTGGGACATAATCATTGGTAAGATTATTCATATTTAGCTCATATTGCCCAATAAATCCACCCTCGCTAAGTATTTCGGTGTCAATAAGAGAATCTCTATAGGTTGAACGATATTCTCTTTGTAGTGCCCACCGACGAGCAGTTCGTGAGGTATCGGCTAAAATCTGTGTTACTGATTCATCCCCCATTGCTTCTAAACGCATGGTTACAATAGGGACATTTTGAAGCGTCTCATGGTCTAATTCACGAATTATATCATTTACTCCATCATTCTGGTCTGCTTGAATGTCATAAAATGCAACATTTGGAATATCGTCAGATGTAGAAAAGTTAAGCGCACTTAATAATAAGTCCTGGGTCAAGTAAAGTGAACTTATAAGTGTGATTCCTAAACCAAAACTCAGAAGAAGAGTCGTTGTTTGATTTTGAGGACGGTACAGGTTGGATAAACCTTGCCGTATAGCATAAGGCCAACGTGGGCGAATAAGTGTATGGGTTAGTTTCATCAAGCCTATGGATATGAGCGCCAATACACCCGAAAGTACTACGACTCCTAAACTAAACCATGAAGCTGCCTCAATGGTACCTAGCATCCAAAAACCATATCCCCAAACTCCTAAAAGTATGAGCCCCATTATTGCAAGACGCTTCTGGCTAAAATTTTTAGATGCAGCAATGCTGCTTTGCCGCAGAGTTTGGAGGGGGGAGATTTGTGTTAAATCAACCAGGGGTAAACCTGCAAACAGCAGGGTAACCAACACTCCAACACCAACCCCTACTAAAACCGATGGCCAGGAGAGAAACAATTGTAACTCAACCGGTAAAAAATCAGTAATTAAAAGGGGTAGTATTTGTTGGATTCCCACCCCTAAAAAAGCACCTAATAAAGCACCAATGACCCCCATGACGAAGGATTGAAATAAGAAAATAAGTATAGCATCTTTACCTTTGACTCCTACACATTTAAGAATGGCAATCTGAGGTATTTTTTCCCGGATATATACAAACATAGAGCTACCTATACCTAGTCCACCAAGCAATAATGCAATGAAGCCGATCATATTTAAAAAGTCGCTCAACTGCTCAATGGCTGAACTCACTTCCGAACGACGCTCCTCAACATCATCGAAGCCGAAGGTGCTCAGATTTCGTAGCGAATCCAATTCTGCACGGATTTGTTCGGGTTGTTGATCTTCACGATAGGTGAGATAGCGTAGATATTCAACTCTAGACCCCCTTTGAAGAAGACCAGTCTCTTCTAAGCCTTCAATAGGAATAAATATTCTAGGCCCAAAAAAGGAACCTGCTTGAGCTTGCCCCGGGATAGATAGCATACCTCCAAGTATAGGGTAAGAACGCAGGCCAATTGTTAAGGTGTCACCTAAGTTCAAATTAAATTGATCTAATACACTTTGATCGATGAGCGCACCCTCACCACGTTGAAACTCCTCAAATGCTTTCATTGGTTGGGTTTTAATACTTCCATAAAATGGGTAGGTAGAGGAAGAAGCAAATATTTGAGAGAGCCGCGTAAATCCAGAATCAGCTGAAACCATAGATGCAAAACGGACCATGTCAGCACTCTCATCGAATCGGCGTTCTAAAAACCCATTCAAAACCGTGTCAAAAGGAGCAGTATGTCGCACTTCTAAGTCGGCGCCTAACAATTCTTTGGATTGATTGTCAATACTTTGAGTTAGATTATCTCGTAAGGAGCTTATGGATACCTGAGCAGCTACGCCTATCACAATAGCCGACAGAAACAGAGCAAGTTTAACGCGGTGGGTTCTAGATTCGCGCCAAGCCATTTTTATTAACCAAAGTGTATTGGAAGTTGATTTATTCATGACTAAACAGGTATTGAAGGGATGCTACCGGTTTGCGTCAGCGTCTGGCCAAAGCGCTGCTCGGCTATCTCTCCACGATGCAAACGTATTTGTTGTTCGCACTTCTGGGCAAGAAGCAGGTCATGAGTAACAATAACTAAGGTGGTTTGTTTTTCTTTATTTAGGTTAAAGAGTAATTCCTCGACTTGGTCACCTGTTTCAGCATCTAGATTTCCAGTGGGTTCATCTGCAAATAGCACGCTTGGTTCGTTAATGAAAGCACGAGCAATGGCAACACGCTGCTGCTCGCCACCCGATAATTGAGAGGGGTAATGAGTTAGGCGATCTTTTAAGCCGACACTGCTTAGTAACTCTATCGCTCTTAGTTCAATTTTATTATTACTACCACCACGTAATTCTAAGGGGACCATTACATTCTCAAGGGCCGTTAGGGTAGGCAAAAGCTGAAAGTTTTGGAATATAAAACCTATTTTTTTATTTCGGATATCTGCCCGCTGATCTTCATTCATATCGCTCAAGATACTTCCATCCAGTAGTACCCTGCCTGAATCAGGGGTATCAAGACCCGCACAAAGTCCCAATAAAGTAGTTTTTCCACTTCCGGAAGGTCCAACAATAGCACAGCTTGTTCCCTTAGTTATGTTAAATTCAATGTCCTTGAGTACATGTAGTTGACTGTTGCCACTATTAAAACTTCGGTTAATTTGTTCTAACTGTAAAATAGGTGGTTGAGTTGAGTCGGTTTGGGATTGTGATAATGCAATTGCTTCGCTCATAGGAGAATGAATTAAAGATAAATCTGGTTAATTTGGGAGTGTCTGATCTGATTTAATTTCTAATCTTAAAACATGGTTAATCAGGTATAGTAGCTTTAAATGAAGCTCGTAATAATTTTTTCGTTCATCATTTTCCCAACATACTTAAAAGGGTAGCATCACTTGAGTGTATCTAATAAACATGATAGATATGGTACCATTTGTACGACTACAACCATAATTTGTTAAACACAGTTCTTATGATTTCTCACTTCTTCAATACCTTTTACAAACGGGTTATTTCGATGATTGGGTTGTTGTTTGTCCTTCTAAACTATCAAGGGATCCAAGCACAACAGAGTCCAGAAAAGATTTTATTTTTTGGTGACAGTATAACCGCAGGATACGGACTTAATCCGGATAGAGCTTTTCCTGCGTTAATACAGCAGCAAATCGATTCGTTAGGGTTGAATTATACCGTTGTAAATGCAGGTTTGAGTGGTGAAACCTCCGCTGGCGGGCTTCGCAGAGTAGACTGGGTTTTACAGCAAGGAGTAGATATTTTTGTGCTAGAATTAGGGGGTAATGACGGACTTCGGGGTTTAAATCTACAGCAAACAAAGGCCAATCTTCAAGGAATTGTCGACAAGGTAAAAGCTAAGTATCCCAAGTCATTAATAGTGCTTGCGGGTATGGAAGTGCCGCCAAATTTAGGTGCTGATTACACCCTCGAGTTTCGAGAATTGTATGTAGAGTTAGCTCATGAGAACGATGTACTTTTCATACCTTTTATTTTGGAGGGGGTGGGGGGAGTGCCTGAACTCAATTTACCGGATCAAATACATCCAAATGAGAAAGGTCACAGAAAGGTAGCCCAACATGTTTGGGGATATCTGGTTGATGTAATGACCAAAAGTAAACCCAATGAATTAGATTGATCTAATTTATTTTGATTCAACAAAGCTTTGATCTGATAAAGTCTGGTCCCATCATCACATCGCAATAGCCATATATATTTTAGTCATTTCCTGGCCAATCCACAATGAGATCTGCTACCTGACTAGCGAATGACCGAACCCATTCTGTGTACTGATAGCCACTCGGATGCAGTTGATCATCAGCGATGAAAGTGGGATTATCTTTAGCAAGTTCAGATATAGGGGTTATATCAAAAAATGGAATACCAAAACGTTGGCAGATTTCTTTAGCTTTTGCGTCATAGGTTAACAGGTCGGCCCTAATTGTATCCTCTCCACGAGCTTGTCCAAATGGAGTGACCCCATAGTTGGGTATGGATATGGCAAATATTCCTGAAGCTCCATATACAGAATGTTGAATCGCCCATTTAATTAGTGCTTCATATTCTTTTTCGAACTGTTCCAATGCATACCCACGATATTGGTTATTTACCCCAATAAGTAAAGATATCAGTTCATATTTATCCTTTAAATCAGCTTGTTCTATTCCGTGCTGTAATTCGTTGGTAGTCCAACCTGTAGTGGCTACGATCTGGGGTTCATCTACCCGAAGATTGTAGACTTTGCGAAGGGAATCAGTCAATTGTACGGGCCAACGGCGGGTAGAATCGATTGCCTCACCTATGGTGTAAGAGTCTCCTAACGCTAAATAAGAAATACTGGGATATACTGTTCTGGTATTTTTCATATTGTCACTTTCAATGGGTTCTGGTCCATAGCAAGCGCTTATGCTTAGGGAAAGAATAAAACTGAGAATGAATAAATTACGCATAGTGGATTAGTAATTGAATGACAGTAGTAATATTCAGCTATACATAGATTAATGACTGGTACATAAAGTGTTATGTAATGACATGTATGATAATACGGAAAACTCATTGGAATGATGCAACGAATCAAAAGCATAAAAAATTGAGTGTATTTGTTAACTATTTATTATTATTACTGCGATGTGATGCTTTTTTGGAAGCGCTTGCATTTATATGTAAATTGAAACATATAATACATCAACAGATTGCTTCTCATACTTACACAAGCACATGTATAAGTGGATATAACTACCAATCATAATTAATTAGGAATCATTATGAGTAAAATACTGCGGCAAATTATGCTGTTAACGGTTGTCTTTTTGGCATATAATACAGTGAATCTACATGCCAATACTACAAATCTCGAAATCAATACCACCGTATCCGGGCAGGTATTAGACGTAGACGGTGACCCATTGCCAGGGGTTAACGTAGTCGTTAAAGGAACCGTTGTAGGGACCCCAACAAATGCGAATGGTGAATTTAGTCTTACCGTTCAAATAGATCCTCCAATAACCCTGCAGTTTTCTATAGTGGGTTTCCAAATGCAAGAGTTACTGATAGAGGATAATGATGTAAGTAACATTCGAGTTGTGCTAGAAGAGCAAACAATATTTGGAATGGATGTAGTTGTATCTGCATCTAGAGTAGAGGAATCGATTCTGAAATCGCCAGTATCCATTGAGAAGCTCGATATTCTAGATATCAAAAATACTGCTGCAACTTCCTTTTATGATGCTATTCGTAATGTCAACGGTGTTGATTTTAGTACACAAAGTATCACTTTCAATTCTGTAAATGCCAGAGGGTTTGGTTCAAATGGGAATACTAGATTTGTGCAACTACTTGACGGCGTTGACGGGCAAGCACCAGGTTTAAATTTCCCAATAGGAAATATATTAGGTGCTTCAGAACTAGATGTTGAGAGTGTTGAACTTATTCCAGGTGCAGCATCAGCACTATATGGCCCTAATGCTATGAATGGCATTTTGTTACTTAATTCTAAAAGCCCTTTTGATTATCAAGGATTAGATATTCGCACCAAAGTTGGAACAACTCATCAGGATGGCATAGACCATGAAGCATCTTTGTATCAAGATACTGGTTTTAGATACGCTCAAGCTATCAATAATAAATTTGCATTTAAAGTAAGCGCCTCATGGCTTAATGCTCAAGATTTTGTCGGGGTTGATTATAGAGATCAAAGTGGTGCTACCGTAGAGGGTATACCGAATAATTCTGAAAGAATGCGGGACGTTAATAGAGTTTATGACGGGGTTAATACCTATGGTGACTTTATGATTGATATAGGTACTATAGCTGATCTTCAAATAAATAGTCCAGCCACTGATCCTGCATTAGCCGGTCAACTTATAGCCATAAGAAGTTTGTTACCAAATGGCATAAATGGTGCTTTTACACCTACTGGTTACAAAGAGAGTGACTTTGTTGATAATACAGCTGAAAATTTCAAAATTGGTACCGCTCTCCATTACAGATTGAATGATAAAATTGAGGCGATTGCTCAGTTTAATGCTGGTTTGGGAAATACGGTATATACTGCTAATGATCGGTTTATTTTAAATGATCTTAGCATATGGACAGGTAAATTAGAACTACGTGGGTCAAATTTTTCTATTCGAGCTTACACAACGCAAGAAAACTCCGGAGACTCATACGCTGCTAATACGGTAGCTTCGCTTATTAATCAACGACATTACTTACCGGCTTACTTTGGAGGATATATAGATTTTCTAACAGGTGGTAATATAACGGGTGCCAACCCTACAGGAATTACGATTAATGCTACAAACTATAATGCTCTTCATGATGCTGCAAGACAAGTTGCTGAGTTTGCTCAACCTAGTGCTGATAGTGAAGAATTCAAAGCCAGTATGAATGAATTTAGAAGTAAAGCAATATCTGAGGGAGGAGCTAAATTCCTAGATAAATCTGCATTATACCATTATGAGGGTAGTTACAACTTTGGAGAAGCTATAAAATTTGCAAATGTTTTGGTTGGAGCTAACTTTAGAACGTTTGCACTAAACTCTGAAGGAACACTTTTTGCACTAGATGAAAATGGTGACGAGGTTTCCTTCAATGAGTACGGAGGTTATGTACAACTTTCAAGAGACCTTATAGAGAGTTTAAAAATACAAACCTCTATGAGATATGATAAAAATGAAAATTTTGAGGGTCAAATATCACCAAGAGCATCTGCTGTTTGGGAGTTTGCAAATAACCAAAATCTCCGAGCATCTTATCAGAAGGGATTCAGAATGCCAACCACCCAAGATCAATATATTGATTTAGATGTTGTTACCCGGCGTCTTCTAGGACGGAATGAATTAATTGCTGACAGATATAATTTAGACAAAAATACGGTGTATACTACCGAGAGTGTACAGGCTGCACAAGCTAGTGGAAATGTGAGTGATTTAATTGTTGCTTCTGATGCCTATAAAGAATACAAGACAGAAAAAGTTACTACTTTTGAAGTAGGCTATAAAAGTGTTCTATTTGATGGTAAACTGTTTTTAGATCTCTATTATTACAACAGTACGTATCAAGACTTTGGCGCTGAAATTGATGTAACACAGGCCTATTCAATAGCTGGCGGATTAACCGGAGCCGGTGCAATTCCTACCGGTTATACTACCTCAGAGGGTATTGCACATAGCTCTGACCTGCAACAAGTTTTTGTTACAGGTGGTGGCCAAGGTATTGGTCTACAACGATATGGTTATGATACCAATATGGACGACGATGTGAATACTTATGGATTTGGGTTAAGTGCGGACCTTATGTTATTTGGTAACTTTAAAGTATCCGGTAATGCAACTTACAATAAAATTGAGGATTTAGATGACTTGACTCAACGCACCTATAATGTAGCTTTCAATACGCCCGAATGGAGATATAACTTCTCTTTAAGCAACAGAAAATTGACCGATAAAATAGGGTTTAATATGACATATAGATGGCAGGATGCCTACTTATGGCAGTCATCTATAGGTTCTGGTATTATCCCAGATTTTCAAACTCTTGATGCACAAGTTTCTTATGCACTACCCGCACTTAATGCTAGTGTAAAAGTGGGAGGTTCTAACATTTTGAATGAGCGATACACAACTTCATTTGCAAATCCAAATGTTGGAGCCATTTACTACATACAGCTAAATTTTGAAAACCTTTTAAACAGATAGTTACATCATGAATAGTATTAAGACATTAAAACACATCGCTACTTTAGCTTTAGCTATCATTGTTTTAGCTAATTGTAGTTCAGAAGATACACTCACGAGTGATTGGATAGAGTCAAATACGACGGAATCTAACCTAACCTTAGGTACATTAGATGCTAAAAACTTTATTTGGCTTGGGGCCTCAATATCCGCAGGATATCAAGATGGTGGCTTTTTTAAAGAAGGACAAGAAAATGCGTATCCAACTATTGTAGCAAGACAATTACAACAAGTTCCCACAGAAAATCCAGTTCCATATAATTATCCAAATATAGTAACGGTTATGGGTACTGGGAGAACGGCTATAGATCTCAACGCTGCGCTTGCTTTCTTAACAACAGGCCAAGGTTCATTAGGTGACGCACTGGTCCCATCAGTTGGTGATGGGGTAAAACAAAATACAAATTCACCGATACATAATTTCTCAGTGCCTGGCATGAGAACAATTGATATGGGTGTAGCTGGGTATGGACAAGCAAATCCTTTATTTGGGGCTTTTATGAGTGGTCCAACTGCATCAGTTATAGGCGATGCAGTAGCAAGTAGTCCAAGTTTTTTCTCATTATGGCCTGGAGGTAATGATCTTTTAGGATATGCATTAGGTGGGGGCTCAGTAGATGGATATGATCCTACCAATACTGGTGCGTTGACTGATCCTGCGACATTTACTGCGGCGCTCAATGGAGCATTAGCTGCTCTTACAGCGAATGGTGCTCATGGAATTGTTTTGAATGTAGCGCCATGGACACTGATCCCTTATTTTCAAGCAGCAACTCAATTGAGTGGAGGTGTAAACCTACTCCCAGCAGGTTCTATTGATGCTCCTACAGCGGCTTTCTTAAACAGTGTGGCGGCATATGGAGCATACAATGCTGCATTAGATCAAGTAGTTCTAGCTGGTGCGATTACTGCTGAAGAAGCTGCGATGAGAAAAATTACATTCACAGCTGATGTGGCAAATCCTCCTGTTATAACAGATGAATCATTAACCGATTTATCAGCTATGGGAATAAACAGTTGGCGTCAAGCATCACCTGGCGTAGCATCACTAGGTATACCCGCTGATATTTTTCCATTGACTGCAATATTTACAATTGGTGTACCGCAAGAGGATGGGAGTATTCCTGGCGTGTCTGTTCCACTTGCTGATCAATATACTTTAACAGCATCGGAACAGGCAAACATTTTGAATCATACATTTGCATATAATGCTACCATAAGAGCCGCAGTAGATGCTAATGACAATCTCCATTTAATGGATATTCAACCTATGATGGCTGATCTGTTTGGGTTATCACCCCAAATTGCTGCCGCTATCGGTATGGGGAATGCAGGGGTACAAGGAGCCGATGGAGTACTTGGTTTTATGTCAGGTGGGATTAATCTTGTACCACTCTCATTAACACAAGCAGAATTGTACAATAGTGTCTTCTCAACTGACTTTGTTCATCCAAATCCCAGAGGGCAAGCATTGATAGCTAACGAAATAATAAAAGTTCTAAATGCAAAATATGGAGCAACCATACCTACAGTTGATCCGCTAGCATTTGAGCCAATTTATGCGCCCTTTTAAGCTTAAGCGAAGGCGTTGAAACAAACCTTTTTAAGCCCCTTCTAGTTTGAAGGGGCTTTTTTTTTGCCAAAAATGTCAGTAAGTAGATAGAGAAATGGGTAACTTTGTCATTTTTTAATATTTGAAACGGCTTGGCATACTAATTGTGTTTTAAAACTAAAACAAATTTAAACGTATAGATTCATTCAGGCATGGAAAAACCCACTGAGCAGTCATGGAATGAATATTCATTCGCCGGAGAAAATAATCCAAAGACAATGCAAGATCGTAAGCAAAAATACAGTAAGCAAAACGTGAAAGAATCCACTCAAAAGGAAATGAACCATTCAAAAGAACAGACCAGCAACGAAGCAAATAGCAACGAAGTAATCCAACAGAATCAGAATGAACAAGCCAACGGTGAAGGAGAACAAACCACTGCACCGGATGTGGCAGAAGCTGAACCTAATGAGGATTTAGTAGAAGAAGTGGCGGAAGAAGAACTCGATTTAGTTGCCCAGTTACAGCATGATCTTGCAAACACGAAAGATGCCTTGCTCCGCAAAGCAGCCGAGTTAGAGAATGTACGAAAGCGAGTTCAAAAAGAGCGTATTACTTTATTTGAAGATGCTCGAATCCAAGCCTTACAAGATATAATTCCCATTGCTGAAGACATGAACCGAACCCTAGAGGCTTCTGCAAGCACAGAAATTGATGAAAATTTTCTTCAAGGTGTGCAAATGGTCGCCTCTAAATTCGAACAGTTGTTTGAGCGTTACGGCGTTGAACCCATCAACCAGGCTCAAGTTGCCTTCGATGTAGATATCCATGATGCAATGTTGCGTCAACCAACAGAAGACCCTGCCATACCAAGTAACATTGTGCTACAAGTACTTGAATCTGGTTATAAATTAGGTAATCGTGTCATTAAGCATGCTAAAGTCATTGTTAGCGAATAAAGGCCAGCTAAAATTAAAAATTAAGAATTCATGTCCAAACGCGATTATTACGAAGTATTAGGAGTTACAAAAGGGGTTAGCGAGGCCGAACTGAAAAAAGCGTATCGTAAACTTGCAATGAAATATCACCCTGATCGTAACAAAGGGGATGCCGATGCTGAAAACAAGTTCAAAGAGGCGGCGGAGGCCTATGAAATATTACGAGACCCACAAAAAAGAGCTCAGTATGATCAGTTCGGCCATGCAGGTATGGGGGCTCAAGGTGGTTTTGGGGGCGGTACAATGGATTTTGATGTAGAGGATATCTTTAGCCGGTTTGGAGATATTTTTGGAGGTGGATTTTTTGGTGATGATATGTTTTCCGGAGGCGGTAGGGGGCGTTCTCGGGGTCGTAGACGCGAGCCTGGAACCCCCGGATCGGATTTGAAAATCCGTATTCCACTTAGCTTAGAAGAAATAGCTTTTGGTGCGGAAAAAAAGCTCAAAGTAAAAAAACAGCTTATTTGCGATACTTGTTCAGGTACCGGCGCTGCAAGTGATTCAGATTTTGAAACCTGTAGTACCTGTAATGGCCTTGGCGAAGTTCGACAAGTTACCCGTACTATGCTGGGTCAAATGGTGAATGTGCAAGCGTGCCCTACCTGCCAGGGTGAAGGACGGATTATCCGCAACAAATGTACATCATGTTCTGGTGAAGGACGAATAAATGGGGAAGAAACCATCAAAGTGAACATACCTTCCGGTGTATCTGATGGTAATTATTTAACGCTTCGAGGTCAAGGAAATGCTGGGCGTCGTGGTGGTTCAGCGGGTGACCTAATTGTGCTCATTCAGGAAACACCGCACGAGCACTTCAAACGAGATGGAAATAATATTTACTATGATCTCACATTAACCATACCTCAAGCGGTGTTAGGTGCGGAAGTGGAAGTGCCTACCTTAAAGGGTAAGGCTAAATTACGTATAGAAGAAGGTACTCAACCTGGCAAGCTGCTACGTATGCGAGGCAAAGGAATTATCGGATTGAATAGTTCGGGGGAAGGAGATCAGTATGTCAGGTTAAATGTGTATATCCCAAAGAAACTAACGACCACAGAGCGTACTGCTATTGAAAGCCTTCAAGATAATGATAACTTCGCTACTTCTAATCAAACCGAAGAGGAGAAGGGCTTCTTCTCCAAAATGAAAGATGTATTTGGAGGTTGAAGGAAGGACTCGTTTAGTTTCAACCCAAAAAATCCACTACCCCCTAAGATATTTAGGAAGGTGACCGTTTGAATTTGTCCCAATTAGGCGCCCGCTTTTCCAAGAATGCATTCTTGCCTTCTTCCGCTTCGTCGGTCATATAGGCCAATCGAGTGGCTTCACCGGCAAAGACCTGTTGTCCGACCATACCATCATCGATCAAGTTAAAGGCGTATTTCACCATTTTCGTAGCCGTAGGGCTCTTGCGAAGGATTTCCTGGGCCCACTTAAAAGCGGTTTCTTCGAGTTCAGCATGAGGAATTACGGCATTGACCATGCCCATTTCAAAAGCTTCTTGGGCCGAATAGCTTCGACCTAAAAAGAAAATTTCGCGAGCTCTTTTCTGCCCCACTTGGCGCGCTAAGTAAGCCGAGCCAAATCCACCATCGAAACTGGCAACATCGGTATCGGTCTGCTTAAAAATGGCGTGCTCTTTGGACGCTAAGGTAAGGTCACAGGTCACATGTAAACTATGGCCACCTCCAACGGCCCATCCCGGAACGATTGCGATAACCACCTTGGGCATGAATCGAATGAGACGTTGAACCTCCAGTATGTTCAAGCGGGGGATTCCATCATCTGCTTTGTAGCCAGTCTTTGCTCGGACTCTCTGGTCTCCACCCGAGCAAAATGCCCATCCACCATCCTTTGGAGAGGGTCCTTCACCCGAAATCAAGATCACTCCAATATCATTCTCCTCTTTGGCGTCTAAAAGTGCGTCATACAATTCAAAGACAGTTTTGGGCCGAAAGGCATTTCGCACCTCAGGTCGGTTGAAGGCAATTCTAGCGACCCCTTCATACACCTTATAGGTAATGTCTTCATAGATTTTTTTGGTCGTCCATGTACTCATAAATACTCCTGTAGGATAAGGATGTTATAACTGGGTGATAAACAATTCAATTTCTTTTTGCCAAGTTTTAGGGGCATCCCAGTGAACACGATGACCTGCTCCTTTGACAATACTAAGATAAGAAGAAGGTAGCATCAGATGCATTCGCTGGTTTATCGCTTTGTATTTTGAGTCATCTTCCCCCACCAATAGTAGTAAAGGCATACGTAGGCTAGTGAGTCGGTTCTCTAAACAAGGCATAGTACCCGCACCAAATCCCAGTAAGCTGTTAGCCATCCAGAGGGGTAATTGATTCTGTTGAATTTCTTTGTAGGTAGAACTCATTGCTCGTGCATGAGTGGTGTCAAATAGTGAGATATCCTGCCAGTATTTTAAAAAAGAAGAATAATCCGACATGATTTCATCGGCTCGTTGGGCATCCAGGCTTTGCCTACTTTGACGTTCGGTTTCTGAGGAAATTCCAAAATGTCCACTTTCAAGAACTAAGCTTTTACACAAGCTAGGATGCTGAGTGGCTAAAGAAAGCGCAAGTCGTGCTCCCATGCTATACCCTACCAAAATCACTGGTTTTTGACAATAATGACGAATGAAATAAGCCAAATCAGCTACTTGTTCCTTAGCTGAGAATCGGTAATGCAATTCAGCTCCCTCACTAGCTCCATGTCCGAGCAAATCTATTGAAATTAGTCGATGTGTACTTGCGAAATCAATCTCCGATAAACCTTCATTGAAAATAGCATGAGAGCCTAAAAAACCATGTAAAAAAACCACATCCTGTTTTCCATCACCCTGCGTTAGGTAATAATATTGCAGTCCACGTACTTGTTGATGTTGTTCTATCATATTACTGCCTAAATTGATTGCGTTCAGCAATGGATGCCTGGCTATTGGTGATAAACTCAACAATGCGAACACTCGAAGCGGAATTAGTTGAAGTAGGGTGAGATGGGTTCAGTTTATCCGGCTTCCTTACGTTAAGCTCCTTAGCCCGAGAGTTATTATTTTCACTGGTTAATGTATTTGTCCGGAGTACATTCTTAACTAGTTTGGCCCAATTAGTCTCCCATAGCTGTTTAGAATGGGTGATTTTTGTATAGGACAGCCCATAGCCCTGTGCAAGATGCTCAATGGATACCTGTTGCGGAGTTAGAAACCATTCCATGCTTTCCGGGGCTACTTGTTGAACGGGTAGGCTACTGAAAATACTTCCACCTCCGTTATTAATGACAAAAATTACTAATGGTTGGGTAATTAGCTTTGCGGATAAAAGAGCGTTGATGTCATATAAAAACGCAATGTCACCAGTAATTAGAGCCATAGGTAGGTTGGTGGATAACGACACTCCTAGTGTAGTAGAACTAATCCCATCGATTCCTGCAGCGCCACGCTGGGCTATCAATGGGTTGTCAATCGACCACATTGGAGCAAATAATGCTTGATCACGGACTGGTAAGGAGTTGGACAAAAAAATGGGTATTGATGATGGGATAATGGTACTAAGCCGGTAAAAAACTGCCCCATCGGTAAGTATATCCCTTTTATCGTGGGTAAATTGTTTCGCTAACAGCTCTAAATATTGCTTATGTTGCTCATCAAATACACCATGCCAGTCTTTAGCTGTAACTTGAGTATTTTTTTTTGGCATGTTAACCCATGAAAAAGCCACTTCTGGAGTGATAAAAGATGGTTCACTTGCTATTGCATCTTCAAATGGTTCATGCGTAATGAATCTTAGCTGAGTAAGGTGCTTGTGCTCCGAAAAAAAACGAGCCAAGGCTGGGTTTACTACTTCCTTTCCTAAACGAATAATTCCGTCAATTGAGCTAAATGGAGTGGAACTGGGATGCTTTAAATTGTATAACCATGCTTCCCACTCTAAAATAACTTTACTTTTAATCAGCTTTGAATCTTCTAAATCCCACCCATATAAGGAAGCTCCAGCCTCTAGAATGATTCGAGAATTTGGATGCTTTGCGAGAGTAGGCAGAAGCTTAAACCATTGAAATGGAGTAGGATCTGAGCCTATGACTATCATAGGTCTTTTCATTTCAGCATAGCTATTCTGCACCTGATTGATGTCTAGTAAATGCACTGTTTTATTAGGTGCCTGATTCAAATTCTTACGTTTATTATTAAAAGGAGTTGCCTGCACAGTTATAGATGAATTGACCCTAGATTGAGTCGATATTTGTACTAATTCTGGTCGGACCAGAAGATGTGAGTGCAGGTCCAATACGGGCTTATTAAAATCATTTTCTGCTTCTAAAACCAATGCCCTACTCTCCTTAACATATTTGTTTAACTGTCCCTTTGTGGGCTCAAAGGGCTTATTGAAAGGTACATTTATATGGACAGGGCCCCCTGAGGTAGCCAACTGTAATGCGCGGATCACATCTTTTTGGACATTCGATGAATTTTCTTTCCCATTTTGAGTTTTCGCCTCTGGTAATTGTATAAAATCTAAGACATGCCCGCCGAATAGATGTTGTTGTTGTATAGTTTGTGATGCTCCAACCTGTTGGAGGTGTGCTGGGCGATCGGCTGTGAGGACAACCAGTGGAATTGAAGATTGATAGGCTTCAATAATAGCGGGGTAATAATTTGCACCAGCTGTTCCGGATGTACAACAAAGTAATGTAGGTCTTTTTGATACTTTAGACATCCCGAGCGCCATAAAACCGGCTGATCGTTCATCGATAACAGAAAAACACCGGATACCGGGAAAATGAATAAGTGCAAGTGTAAGAGAGGTATTTCGAGAACCAGGAGAAAGAATGGCCTCGTTAACGCCTTGGTTGTAACACTCCTTAATTAGCGCAGAGGCCCAGTTAAAAGATAGGGTCTTTTGCATAATTTTTTTCCAAAGGAGGGGATTCTTCTACCTGTGTTGCAATTCGTACTGCGTCTACCATAGGTTTGAATTTGAGTTCGGTTTCCATCCATTCATTTTTCGGATCTGAATCTTCAACTATACCGCATCCTGCATAAAAATGAGCTGTATTTTGCTCAATTAACCCACTTCGAATGGCGACGTAGAATTCACCCGTCCCGTGTGAGTTAATCCACCCAATTGGGGAAGCATACCAACCTCTTGTAAAAGATTCTTCTCTTTCTATAAATTCCAGTGCCTTTTCCCTAGGAAAACCGCCTACTGCAGGTGTTGGGTGGAGATCTTTAAGTACGTTTGTTCGGGAAATACCCTTTTTGAATACCGCAGAAATGGGCGTGTAAAGATGCTGGACATTTGGAAGTTTTTTCACTTGAGGTGAACTTGAATGTTCCATCTGTTCTGAATATGGTACCAAATCTTCTTCAATGGCTTCTATAACTATTTGGTGCTCATATCTATCTTTCTTAGAATTTAAAAGTTTACCTGCGAGGTCATCATCCTCCTCGTAGGTTTTGCCTCGCATTGAACTACCTGCTAAACTTTCAGTTTCAACTTGGGTAGGTGTAAATCGAGCTAATCGTTCTGGAGTAGCCCCTATAAAATAAGAACCACCTTTTGGATTTACGCAGAAAACAAAACAATCTGGGTATTGTTGTTCAAGATTTGAAATTATATCTGCTGCTTTGGGTTTTTGTGGTAGTGATTGGGTAATTTTTCGAGCAAGTACTACTTTTTTTAACTCTTTGGCGTTAAATGCTTTTTTTGCTTTTATGACTACTTTTTCCCATGCTTTAAAATTGCCTGGTTCATTACCTAAAGTCTGTGGATTAGTGATAAATGAACTATCAATCTTGGATGGTAAAAATGCAGATAGTTGTTTTTTATTGTGCCCTTCACCACCATTGATGTATGTGGAGTGATATGGGGTATAGTTAGTCCATGAGTTTAATTTATCTTGAAACTTTGTTATAAGATGATCAACCGTATCAATATCATGTATACGTTCTATTAAACTAAGTGTAGCTTCATCCTTGGTTTTTACGATAGTCCATTCTGGTAAATGAAAGAGAGAAGGTTCAAAGTCGGCCCATTCTGAGTTTTTGTTTAGGGTATTAAAAAAAGAAAACCCGCCAAGTAATTGAAGAGGGTATGGTCTGCTTAGCGAATTAAAATGATGAACTCTGCTGAATAGATTTTTACCTAAGGCGGAAGTTCTATGAAACCTATCACCGCCGCTTGTACTCACTCGTTCTAAAGCGCCCTGTCCCACAATCGTGAATGAGTCCGCTGGATGAGATAAATAAAAGGTTGGCTTAGAGATGACAAGGTGCTTAGTCAATTCGTTATTTGTCTGCACAGGTACAGGTAAACTTATTGCTACATATTCTTGTTCATTAGAATGGTGAATATGTTGGTCTAGTACAGTCTGTAAGAATGCTCTAAATGCTGGCCAGTTGAACCTATTTTTTGGCATTGAATAAAGATTAACCAATAATTCTATTTAACTTTCAATATAAATTGAAAATTCAACTTTATAAAGGATAATCAAAATTATTTTGCTCTGTTTTTAAATTAATCTTTATCTGGCATCGTCGTCTAAGCCATGTAAAAAAGGATGTTTTATTCCAAAATCATTCGGATTGTATGGGGCATGTTGATAAAAATAATTCCAGGCAAGTTCACTTTTCCCATTACTATCGACCCAGTTAGGGTGAGATTGCTTGATTAATCCAACGATTCGTTTGGCATAGGCTTCTCTTTCAGCTAAATCGCTAATCCTTGGTAGTGCTTTCATCATAAGGTCTAGATTATATCCACAATCAAAGTCAGTGGGCTTGGTCTGCTCAATAAACATAAATCACTCATTATTAAATTGTTAAGGAGTATAAAGTTAAAACTTTTTTACCAAATACATTTTGTAATTTGTATACCGTACAATAGTATGATATTTAATTTTTTTTGATAGAAATTTTTATATGCATGAAGATCAATGGGTATTATAGGTTTTTCTGAAAAAGTAAATAAGCTTAACTTCGTATAATCTTCTCTGTATTTTTCATATTACAAATTCTATCTATTCAATTCTCTTTATTTTATTTAAATGATATACAAATCGATTATTGATGCGGTTGGAAATACACCCATCGTTCAACTACAGCGTATTTATCAGGGTTTAGGATCTATGCTGGCTAAAGTTGAGTACATGAACCCTGGACATAGCGTTAAAGATCGGATTGCTATTAAGATGATTGAAAACGCTGAGGAAAAAGGATTGTTGAAACCGGGTGGAACGATCATTGAAGGTACATCTGGAAATACCGGGATGGGGCTAGCGCTGGTGGCTATAGCAAAGGGGTATAAATGTATTTTTACCACGACTGATAAACAAAGTCAATCTAAAATTGATATACTACGAGCAGTAGGCGCTGAGGTACTTGTATGTCCGACCAATGTTGAACCAGAAGATCCACAAAGTTACTATTCTGTAGCTAAGAGATTGAGTACGGAATTATCCAATTCCTTTTATCCGAATCAATATAATAATAAAAGTAATTTAATGGCCCATTATGAAACCACGGGACCCGAAATATGGGAACAAACAGAGGGCTCAATAACACATTATGTTGCTGGAATGGGGACTGGTGGCACTATTTCAGGAGTGGGTAAGTTTTTAAAAGAACAAAATCCCAAAATTAAGGTCATTGGGATTGATTCGTTTGGTTCAGTGTATAAAAAATATTTTGAGACAGGGGAGTTCGATAAAAACGAAATCAAGCCCTATATGACAGAAGGAATTGGTGAGGATATAATACCAGGTACCATAGATTTTAATTACGTTGATCAGGTCATTCAAGTGGGTGATAAAGAAGCGGCACTCCGAACTCGAGAGCTCGCTTCAAAAGAAGGTTTGTTTATAGGATGGTCATGTGGAGCAGCAGTTGAAGGAGCACTACAGTACCTAAAAAAGCACCCTTTATCCGTCAATGATACAATGGTAGTCATACTACCAGATAGTGGAACCCGGTATTTAAATAAAGTATACAATGACGATTGGATGAAAGAGCAGGGTTTCTTAGAATGAACCTAGATTAGCCAGTAAACTTTATCAGACTTAAATATAATTATAGCATGAATAGTAATAATAATAACCCGAAGCCATCTAAAACGACAAAAGGACCTAAAGCAGGAACTATGGAGATTGAACTTAGTGAAGTAGAATCGATGGGAACTTATTCCAATTTGGTCATGATAACGCATTCACCATCGGAATTCATAATAGATTTTATTGCAGTTATGCCGGGTGTTCCAAAAGCAAAAGTAGTTAAGCGTATGATTTTGACCCCAGACCATGCCAAACGTTTGATGAACGCCCTTCAGGATAATGTATCTAAGTATGAGGCTGAACACGGAGTTATCCAGAATAAGACTAAGGATATTCCTTTGTACAGAGGCCCACAAGCAGAAGCATAGGTTCTGAGCCGTACTATAGATCCTGAAGCCTTGGTATTCGTCCTGAAGCTGTAGCATAAATCCTCTAGCAAAAGCTAATGTTAAAGCTGTCTGCCTCATCCATTATCAACTAGGGGAGTTATTTTCGAATAAGTTTTATACCGATTATACCCACACACAAAAAAAGTAGATGTGGAATAAGTGCAGCCCAAATTGGAGGCAGTAGGCCCAGAGCACCAAAAGGTTCCATAATTTTCATGATGACCAAATATAAAAAGCTTATGACTAGTCCAGCTGCTATATATACACCTTTACCACCTCTACGCCGAACAGCAGCGACTGAAAATCCAATAATTAATACTACCACAATTGAGAAAGGATAGGCCATACGAGAGTAGAGTTGTACCTGTGGTATCTCAATACCATTAGCCCCGCTTCGCTTGATTCCATCAATATATTGGAAGGCTTGAGAATAGCTCAATTGATATATATCAGAGCTACTTCGTGCTAAATCTTGAGGAAGTAGACTGAGTAGGGTGTCAAATCCTGCCAAATTATACTCTACAAATCCTGAATCGGTGAATACTCGTTCTTGAACGGTGGTAAGGCGCCATTCACTCTTATCTTCTAACCACGCCATATTGGTTGCAGTTAGTAGTTTTTTTACGCCTTTTTCATCGAATTGAACCATCCTTATTCGATATGCTGTTTGTTGGTCACGGTCGAAATAATTAACCTGTAAGTAACTATCAGGTGAGATTTCTCGATAAATATCACTTCGATCGAGTTGCTCACTTTTCTGCTTAATGTATTGCTCTTCAAACTGAATTCTGTAAGCATTAGAAGCAGGAATAATCCAGGCATCCAAGGTGCTTAGTCCTGCCGCGCTTATCAAACCAAACATTAGGAAAGGAGTGAAAAGCCGATAAAGGCTTATGCCTGCAGCTTTTAGGGAGGTAATTTCAAGCCGCTCTGAGAGTTGACCCACCAAATATAAACATGCCGAGAAGATGGCTAAGGGTAAAACAAGTCGAATCATCTCGGGGATATAATTGATGTAGTAATCGCCCCAAATTTCACCTATTGTAGCACCTCGATCAGTGAAATCGTCACTATTTTCAGAGAAATCGATAATAATAAAAATACATATTAGTACGACCAAAACGAGCGTTGTGATCGAAACAAGACGACGAATGATATACCAATCTAGATATTTCACGTGCTAATTTGATCGGTATTTTTTTGAACAAACGATCGCAGATCATAGCTTAAATGCAGCAATAAGATGAGGCCAATAGTCATATATAATAGATTAAAAGTCCACATTCCCCATAATGGGCTTATGAACAATCTGTCGGCTAACTTCTCCCCTTGAATTACCGATATCCAGTAAACCGTTAATAAAATGGAGGCAGTAATTGAAGCATAACCAACATTTCCTTTTCGCGTGAGTATTCCAATAGGTGCACCCAATAAAACAAAAATAATGCATGCAAAAGGAATCGAAAACTTTTTGTGTATTTCAACCCAATACCGTTGAATTCGTTTTACTCTCCACAGTTCATTGCTCTTAGCTCTTTCAATTTGAGATTGAGCATTTTCAACCTGACTGTATCCTAGGTTTGCTAGACGAATTTGTTGTGTAATCGATCCTACTTGGTTAAGTATAAAAAGATTCGTTACTGCTCTAGACCCCAATTGAGGACTCATTGTCGATGAAGAAGTCTGATTAAAGGTAGCAGGATGTAGGGTACTAATAGAATCTTCTACTATTTGATAGCGTAATTCTTCTATTTCCTGCTCCAATGTATCTACAACAAAAGCCATCGCTTGAATGCTCATGGTGCGATCACTTCTTGAGGAGCCCGAACGCCCACTTCGTGTGAACGCCAAATCTGATAGGTCAAATGTTTTTCGATGCTTATTAAATTCGATTTGTTCCATATTTCGGTCTCTTGTTGCTGCCCGTTTACTTGGATATCGCAGGATCTCCCCATTGAATAAATGCAGCGTGAGCGCTTCTGTACTTTCACTTGTTAAAAATCCCTTATCTGCTTTGATATAAGCTCTGTTCTGAATATTATTAGGTTCTTGAAACAGGGTAATATCATAAAGTGTGTCGGAAACGGGATCAATCTGGTCGACCAAAAAAGTGTATCCTTCAATGCCATCATAAAACACGTTGGGTTCTAATTCAAATCCTGGTTTTTTTAGGCGAATATCGATAAATAGGCTTCTAGCTTTGCTATTAGCTTCGGGAAGTATGGCATTTGAAAACCACATAAGACCGGCTGATAATATTGTGGAGGCTATTAAAACGGGCATGATAATTTGTAGGGTATTAACTCCAGAGGCCCTTAAAGCTGTTAATTCGTTGTGCTCCGAAAACTTTCCAAATGCCATGAGGCTAGCAACTAAAACGGCCATAGGTGCGGCTAGAACGACCATGTAAGCAAGATTGGTGATGACTAGTTCAAAAATAACTCCTACAGGAATATCTTTACCAATGAGTTTATCAATATGCAGCACCAAAAACTGCATAAGAAGCACAAACATCACCCCGAAAAAACAAAACAAGAATGGCCCCAGATGTTTTTTTAATAAATCTATTTGTAAAGGATTCAATTTCATTGAATTTAATTTGAACTAAGAAAAAGGCGAAAAGTGCTTAATAACTATGATTAAGTCTAGGTAAATGCTTTCAACATAGCTAAATATATGGTATTATTGGAATCCATTTGCGAATAATCAGCCACCAAAAATCAAGTGCCTATAAACTACCGTTACTATTCTATTCATTAGTACATTTAGGTGCCAATATTTCAGTTCAGATCCATTATTTCTTGTTGGGCGACAATGTTATTCATTTTCATCCTCTCAGGAAACGTGTGTCTTTTAGCACAGGAACGTGTAGGTAGTCAAGGGCGAGGTATTCAACAGCAACAGCAAGAAGAAGAGAAATATAGACAGGATTCCTTAACGATTGAAGTGATACCGGATAGTTTACTTGAAGGAGTGAAAATCTATCGGTACCAGCCGAAATTTGGGGCTGCCAAATTGTACGCTCCCAAAGTAGGGGCGCTATACTCAAGTCCATCAACCAGTTGGGAAATAGGAGTACGTTGGGATAGCGTTTCAACCTATACCATCCATAATAATTGGTTTAATACTGATATAGCCCCTCAAACGATTGTTGATTTTGAGGAATTTATATACTTAAAAATGGAGCAAAATGAGTTGACTATTCGCCGTCAGCTCATTCGTGAAGCTAAAGCACAACAAGAGGAGAGCAGAGGGTTGTTGGATTTTCGTATCTCGGTTCCAGGTGGCGAAAACTCAGCTTTTACCACCATTTTCGGTACAGATGAGGTGAGTCTTAGAGTGAATGGTTCGGCTAATATGAATGTAGGTGCTTCTATCCAAAAGCTCGATGATGGAACATTACCAGAAGACCTTCGTACCCGGGTAGACCCTACCTTTAACCAGAATTTACAGCTTAATATTCAAGGTAATATCGGGGATAAATTAACCATCGCTACCGATTGGGATACCGAGCGGCAATTTGATTTTCAAAATAGGCTAAGTATCGTTTATGAAGGCTATGAAGATGAAATTATTAAAAGTATTGAGATGGGGAATGTATCCATGGAAACAGGTAATTCCTTAGTCTCAGGTGGTAAATCACTATTCGGAATTAAGGCTATTTCAGAACTCGGACCCCTAAAATTGACTTCTGTGGTATCGCAACAAAAAGGAAAGAGTAATTCCCAAAAAATATCTGGTGGTTCTCAAGAGCAAGCTATCGATATAACCCCCGCAGATTATGAGGATGGACGGCATTTTTTCTTAGATTATTACAATCGGCAGCAATTTGAACAAGCACTTAGTGATCCACAAAATATACTTCAGCCTTATCAAATTTCGGAATTGTACGTATATGTCCGAAGAGCTGAGCAAATTCCAGGTGAATCTGCGGTGCAGGCCATTGCATTACTCGATTTAGGGGTAAATCGTTTCAATGATCAGTTATACGGATTGCCAGGTAATGATCGCGATCGGTATAACGAGGTCTCATTAAATGAATTAAGAGCGACCAATTCAAATGCTACAAATGAAGATTTCGGTGCAACCGCTCAAGAATATGTAGATGCTCCTTTCGAATTACTTCAAGAGGGTATTGATTACACCTTCAACCGTGCTCTTGGCTTCATAAGTATGAAGAGTTACATTAACACCGGTGATGCCGTTGCGGTCGCCTATGTCTATAATGATCCTGAGCAGGGTGGGGATCCCGTTGCAGTTGGGGAATTGAATGCATCAGGAAATGACAGGATTTATTTGAAGTTACTGCGGCCAGGGGGGATGACCACCTCGGATAAAGCATGGGAGTTAACCATGCGAAATATTTATTCATTAGGCGTTTCCGGAATTAACCCAGAAGGTTTTGAACTTGAGATTGCGGATACGCGAGGTAATATACCTGAGGTAAATTTACCTGGCCGCTCTACCACACTATTGCAAGATTTAGGACTAGATCGGTTGAATTCTGAGGGGGCGACTATTCCTGATAATCAGATTGATTTTACTGGAATTACCCTTGATGCAGGGACCGGTCGTATCATGTTTCCGTATCTAGAGCCATTCGGGAAGCGAATAGATGAGATTCTTGGGAACTCAGTAGGTGATTCGGTTCGTCAATCCCTTACTTTTGGAGAATTGTATGAGCTTAAACAGAGTGATGCACGAGATATTTCTAAGAACCGTAATTATACCATATCGGGTAATTCCAAAGGAGGGGTTTCAGGATCTTTTTATCTTGGATTTGGTCTTATTGAAGGATCTGTAAAGGTATTTGCCAACAATGTAGCATTGACGGAGGGAACAGACTATGAAGTCGATTACTCGTTTGGATCACTCACCATAATGAATGAACGCTACCTTGCCCCAGGTCAAGAAATAGAAGTAGAGTATGAGAGTAATCAGTTCTCAATCATCGGGCAGAAAAATTTTACAGGTTTAAGAGCCGAATATCGCGTGAATGACGATATTCAATTTGGTAGTACTTTTTTCAAATTAAAGGAACAGCCACTCTCGGATAAAATTCGAATTGGTAATGAACCTATCAATAACACCGTATTAGGTTTGGATGCTCGAGCCAATTTTGAAGCTCCTTGGCTAACTCAGGCTATCGATAAGGTGCCATTACTTCAGACCAAAACCCCATCAAATATTCAATTTAGTGGCGAGTTTGCTCAGCTGCGACCTGGGGTTGCCCAAACAAATGCGGTACAGGAGGCTATCGATAACAATGAACTATATAGAGACGAAAAAAACGGATTGGTTTTCATAGACGACTTTGAGGGGGCTGAATACACCATTAGTCTCACCAATCCAACCCGTTGGAATTTAGCTTCTGCACCGGCTGCTTTGCCTGGCTACGCCCCAGACGAGACCTATTTTGCTAATCCGGATTTTACAACCCCTCAAAGTAGTTTTGACCGAAAGGCGCGAGCAGATTTACGATCTCAATTTTCATGGTACTCCATTCCTCGAAACATCAGTTCTATTCGCAATGCCATTGTTACTCCTGAATCGGAAACAATTTTATTGAAGGATGTATTTCAGGGGCGGGAAACCAACAATCGACAAGAAGATGTCATTACTTCTCTCGATATCCATTACAACCCAACCAATCGAGGGCCTTATAATTATAATCTAGATCTTAAGAACGTCTTAGAAAATATGTCTGAAAACACATGGGGTGGGATGACCTACGTCATACCTTCCGGGCAAGAAGATTTGGTTCAAAACAATATCGAGTTTTTAGAATTTTGGGTTCAAGCAATCTTACCAGGTGGTCAAGATCCAACCGGGGAAGAAGTCTTCTATGATGGTAAAATCTATCTGGATTTAGGAATTATTTCAGAGGATATCATTCCCAATGTTCGGCTTAATACCGAAGACGGTCTTTCAACGGTGTTAAATAACTTGCAAGAAGATGATGCAGAATCTCAACCGCGATCTTACATCCCACCATCCCCACCGGTCCCCCTCGGTCAATTTTCAAACGATAAAAGAGCCCTAGAGGATGTCGGCTTGGACGGCGCCCCTAATCCAGGGACTCTAGGAGCCGAAAACAGGGATGAAGGAGCTCTTTTTGGGGACTTTATTGAGGCTATGCGGGCGCAGTATGGGGAAGGAACAGATGAGTTCTCTATGATTCAAGAAGACCCATCCAACGATGATTATATCTATTATGGTGAAAACAAGGTGCTCGATTTCAAGCTACATGAACGCTTTTTTAGGATGTTAGGTCACCATGATGGGAACACTCCGGAAAGCGGTGGCAGTGATAATAAAACCGCTGTAACCTTAAAACCTGATACCGAGGGTTTGGTCAGCGCCTCATCCATTCAGCAAACCAATTCTTATTATCAATATGAAATAGATTTTAATCCTGCTGATGCTTCACAATTGAATATTGGTTCATCTGGGAGCTACATTGTAGATAAAATACCCCGAAATCCTGAGTACAAAACCTGGTACTTGGTACGTGTTCCATTGAGTGATTTTAAGCGAAAATTTGGGGACATAGAGAGCTTTCAGAACATATCCTACATCCGAATGTGGATGTCGGGGTACCAAAAACCTTTTACCATGCGATTTGCAACCTTGGAATTTGTGGGCTCTCAATGGAGAAAAGTGACCAATTTAAGCGATAGCCCAGTTAATCCAGGGGATTTTAAATTATCCACGATTAATATCGAAGAAAATGCTAACAGAGAACCGTTTCCGTATCGTCAACCCGATGGGGCCATTAGAGCATTGAACCGAAGTGCACAAATTCAGGCGCTAGAAAATGAACAGTCACTAGTGCTAAGTGTAGAAAACTTAGAGGCAGGAAAGGTTCAAATGGTTAAGCGAGTGTACCCGGGTAAATTGAACCTTTTAAATTATTCCAACATGCGAATGTTTGTACATGGGGAAGGTTTTGATGAGCGTGGCGATGCGGAATTAGTCGTTCGATTGGGGACAGATTTGGAGAATAATTACTATGAGTATCGCCAGCCGGTAAGCCCATCACAGCCGATGCCATTTAATTACGACCCATCTGACGCTGGTCAATTAGAGGTAGAGGCTGCAGAAATTTGGCGATACGACGAAAATAATATGAACATCATCATATCCGCATTTAATGTGCTAAAGCAACTTCGGGACGATGCAGGTGCCAATCCAACCGAAGTATTTGAACAAAAAGGTTTATTAGATCCTGAATTAGATCCTGAAGTAGCGGTAGATGGTGCAGTGGTTTCGATTAAAGGAAATCCTTCTCTAGACCGAGTGACCGAAATTGGGTTGGGTATACGAAATCCTTATGACCCACAGAATGTGAACTCAAAAGGTTCACCTTTATTAAATGCTGAAATGTGGTTAAATGAGTTACGGCTGTCTGGATTTGATAATGAAAAAGGCTGGGCGGCGAATGCCAAGTCCACCATTAAATTTGCTGATTTTGCTACCGTTAATGCTAATCTTACCCGAAGAACTAATGGTTTTGGGGGGCTAGAGTCACGGTTAGGGGATCGAAGTGTATCCGATCAAACCGCGTACGGAATTAGCTCAACGATTAACCTGCATAAACTTATTCCTGACCGTTTTGGGTGGAGTTTTCCGGTGACCATTTCTAGCAGGGTTAATACGCAAACTCCTAAGTATTTACCATCACAGGGGGATATTCGCTTGACCGATTTTATCGATAAGGTGAATACCGATGAATCGGTGCCATCTAATTTGAAAGATCAAGTTATTAACGCAAAAATCAATGATATTGAGACGGTTAATGAGACTTTTTCATTCAATGTTTCGAATATATCTAAGCGTAATTCTAAGCCTAAATGGGCTCAGTTAACCTTGGATAACACCAAGTTAAGTTATGTGTACAACGAGGGGTATTCTAAAAACCCACAATTAGTTTTTCAGAACAAGTGGGACTATAAAGCTTCTATTCAATACAATTTATCGTTACGCCGAATTAAGTTACTTCAACCTTTTAAATTTACCGAGGATATTCCTGTCCTTGGGGCATTATCCGAGCTTCGATTGGGTTATTTACCCTCTTCCATTACGGCTTCATCTACACTTACACGGCGTTATGACGAATCTCGGAGACGTAACCTAAGTGATCCTGAGGATATTCAAGCTTTACAGCAATCACACGCATTCACCCAACAGAATCGCTTTTCCTTTAGCTATAATTTTATGCCCTCAATTCCAATCACCTTCACGAGTTCATCCAATTTTGATTTTTCGAGTTTAGGTATAAACCCAAGTGATCGGGACGATGTGGATAGTTTATCGTACCGAATCAAACCAAGTTTTAATGTCATAAAAGGTGCGCTTCGAGATACCTTAGCACCTCGGAGATCCTCTTATCAAGAGAGTTATTCGGCAAGTTGGAGGCCTAAATTTAACTCCATTGATGCATTGAACTGGTTAACCTACTCCGCTTCTTATGGGGGGGGCTATCAGTGGACCAATAGTCCAAGCGGGTCAGATTTAGGGGCTAATGTTTCTAATTCGTTTCAACTGGATAACACATTTAAGGTGAGTACGAATAAACTTTTGGAAAAGTTTGGATGGTATGAAAAAGTGGAAGAAACTAACAAGGATGAAACAAAACGTCGGAATGATGCTAAAGAAAAGCGCAAAGAAGAAGCTGAAAGCGGCGTAGCAGATAGCCTGAGAACGCCGAAACTACCCCCGGATTTGGTCAAAGATATGCAGTACCTTTCACGAAAAGCACTACTTACCTTACTAAGTCTTGAAGATGTATCTATCGGTTATAAACGCCAAAAAAGTGGCTCACAACCTGGTTATTCGGGCTCTTCGGAGTTCTTTAAGTCATTCAATTATGCATCCTCAGGCGATTACTCACCTCCATTGGCATATCGGCTTGGACTAAAAGATCGAATACCAAAGCAACAGCTGATTGGTAACCTAGACGGAGAAAATAATATTCAACTTCCTGCTAATAATACCCAAGGGGATAATTTTTCTGCTAGTACTAGAATTAGTCCATTTGAAAATGTAACGGTAAACTTGGACTGGGATGCCAGCATTTCACAGAAAAGTACAGAAACAATTACTCTGACACCTACTAACGAGATTACATCCATTGGAACAGAATCGGGTTCTTTTAGTTCTTCGGTATGGGCCTTTGGTGGAGGGTATAAGGATCTATTTCAACGTCAGCTTGAGACTGCGGTCCTGGATATTAGACCTGGTGAGCGTTCTATTGTGGATTCGTTGGGTAACAGCGATGGCCGAGGGGTATTGAACCGTACAACCCTCCAAAAAGACTACATGAAAGCCTATTTAGGAGCTGGATCTAATGGATTAGGTGAAAAAGGGTTTATGGCATTCCCTAAACCGGGTTGGAGAGTGACATGGAACCGTTTGGAAAAATATATACCCTTCATAGGGCAGTATATGACCAATGCCTCATTGAATCACGCTTATCGAGGCACCTATAAAGTAGATTGGAGTTTGAATGCTTTGGTGGGCGAGCAGTCAGGACAGAATATTGGAGATTATTCTATCATAGATGTGCGTGGAAGTTATGAACCGACCTCGATTAGGGCTGAGCGTAGGTTTTCCCCATTTGTGAAACTGAACATGACCTGGGAATCGGGTTTAAAAACCGATGTTGGCTATGACCGAAGTACCATTTCTACATTTGCAGTGAGCTCAAAGCGGGTTACAGAGACCCTGACTCAAGGAGTAGACGCTTCTGTAAATTACATATTCAGGAACGTGCGGATTTCTTTCTTGCCTAAGCTTCGGAATAATATTGACATGAGCCTTCGTGGAAGTTATAAAAACGATACTGAAATATCCTATAAACTCGATACCGATTTGGATAATGCGTTACAAGATGGGATAACGATGGATCAAATTGGAAGTGCTGAAACGCTTAGCGCACGAGAAACAGGGCAGCGACGAACCAACGGCAGTTTTACGCTGGGTTATAAGATATCCTCTACTATCTCATCCAATTTTGAGTACACTTATTCAAGAATCGAATCCAATAACATTCCCACACGTACTAATCATGATATTCGGTTTAACTTTAGGATAGCCATTCGGTCACGCTAGCATTAAATTCTCTAGAATTCACATGCATGCCAAAATCAAGCATACTATCATCTTTTTCTAGTCAGCCAACCATATCCCACACTTAGGAGCACAAGGAAAAAGCACAACATCGATAGCCAGTCCCCATATCGAGCATAAAAGCTAAGATCATTTCGTAAGGGCACAACAGCGCTAAAGGAGGTACGAGTCCAATAATCTGTTTTTTGTTGGACACTCCCATCAGGACTTATTATTCCTGATGTTCCATTATTAGCACTTCGAACTACCCAGCGGCGAAATTCAATGGCTCGAAGTCGAGCATAGGCAAAATGTTGTAAGTGTCCGCTTGAATTTCCCCACCATCCATCATTGGTAATAATGGTCAGTATCTGAGCCCCTTCGCGTACAAATGCACGATTCCATGACGGAAATACCGAATCATAGCATACAAGACCGGGACTTATAAAGCCAGAGGAACTCTCTAGCATCGTGGGCTCATAACCTTGTCCAAAGCCGGCATGTTTACCCCAATCAACCCATTTAAATATATCCATCTTGTTTAGGAATTCTACAAAAGGTAATCGTTCTACAAAAGGAACTAATTGAGCCTTGTCATAACGGGATAACCTTCCAGTTGAGTCGGCGAAAAGGGTTGAATTGTAGGCATTATAGCGTATACCATTTACACTAGAACGATAAAGATCCGGGGCTTCATCGGGGTATAGGGTGTAGAGTCCCGTCCCAATGATAAAATTGATCTGCCAGGTTCTAGCTGAATCTGCAATACGTTTGGCATGCCAAGAATCTATTTGTATTGGTTTGTCAATGGCGTTTTCAGGCCAAATGATGAGTTCCGATCCCATATTTCTGTGGACATTAGATAAGTTGAATAAGCTATCCAAAACTTCTTCAGCTCCGCTCATACCCCCATAATCTTGATAAGAATCATGATTGGGTTGAACGACCACAACTCCAATGGAATCACCCCTAAACTTTTGGAGTTCTTGGGATGATACCCCAAACGAAATCATCGATGCCAGTGGAGGAAGAATAAAACAAAGGACCAACAAGGCTGTATTCATAGCCTTCTTATTAGATTTTTGCAGCCAGTGGGTACATAAAAAACTTCCAAACACTACCCAAAAACTAATACCCAAGTGACCTGAGATCGAGATGTATTGGATTACTGATATGTGATTAGCCCAAGCATTACCTACCCCGAGCCAAGGCCAAGCTAAATCCCAGTGATGATGTAGATATTCATACAAAATCCATGCGGCAGCCTGAAAAAGTGCGGTCCAACCAAATAGCTGATAGCGATGATGAATAAATCGAATAACCATTATCGGCAATAGCATGACCGCGCTATTTGCCACGATAGCGGCAACGCCTGCTGGAACACTCGCCATAATAAGCCAATAGGTAGTCCCTAGATTCCATATAAAGAAAGCTGGGTAGCTAATTAGTGCAAGGTGCCGGTAACTATGGCTTAAAAGTACCAGTTGGTAAAGTCCAATAAACCCAAAAAAACTCAAAATTGAAGCATTTACGGGTGGAAAACTCAGGCTTAATAGCAGCCCCACTCCAACCGATAGAATCCATGGGTTATGGGCCCAGGTTAACCAAGGGTAGAATAGACTTGATGGAGTAATCAATGAATAGCTTCTCATAAAGCTTCCGGTTGCTCTTCCTGATAATTTTGTGGGGCAATAACTATACATATTTCCCCCTTTATTTTGGTACGATTCTCAAATATAGGAAGGACTTCAGACAACTTCCCACGTACAATTTCTTCGAAGGCTTTTGTGAGTTCTCGGCAAACGGCCACGTAACGATCTTCACCAAGGTAGGATGTGGCCTCGGTGAGAAATTTTAGGATTCGATGAGGACTCTCATATACAACCAAAGTACAGTGCATATTAGCAAGGAAACCCCATTGTTTTTGACGTCCTTTTTTATGGGGAAGAAAGCCGTGGAAATAAAACGAATCGCTAGGTAAACCGCTTGAAATTAAGGCGGTGGTTACAGCGTCGGGGCCTGGAATGATACTAACGGTATGACCCGAAATGTGAGCAGCGCGAACAGCCAAAAATCCAGGATCAGAAATTCCAGGCATACCTGCATCGGTAATTAAAGCAAGGTCTTGTCCAGCATCTAGGTGACGAATGAATTGCTCTACTTTGTGATGCTCGTTGTGTTGATGTAATGAGCGAGTGGGTGTAGAAATTCCATAATGCTTGAGAAATTTAGACGAGGTTCGAGTATCCTCACAAGCGATTAAAGAAACCATCTTAAGTACTTCTAAGGCTCTTTCCGAAATATCCTTTAGATTTCCAATGGGTGTAGCAACAATGAATAGGGTGGACAAAATATGTCAGGGTAGTACTCGAATGGTGCCCAATAACACAGTTTGTGGGATAATTCGAGCGGTTAATTGTAAAATGAGATACTGTAATTGCATTAAAATTATGTATTTTAATGAATAACTAAATTACACTTTCGTCATGTTTAAGCCAAAAGGTCTCAATCATATAACCATCCGAGTAAATCGTATAGAAGATTCCAAGTATTTTTATGGGGAGGTTCTTGGTCTTGAACTAGTCAAAACAATGGGACAGAGCATGGCGGTATATGATATTGGTAACGGTGATACACTAGTCATTGTTGAGGCAGAAACCAGCTATGACCCAAGTTCTCGTGATTTCCGTGTGGATCATTTTGGGTTTTATGTGGATGAACCCAAACAGGTCGATGAATTAGCAGAGTACTTTAGGAAATATGAAGTGACCATCGTAAGTGGTCCAGCTAATCGTAAAAAAGGACGTTTTTTGTTTGTAACTGATCCAGATGGGAACATGATCGAATTCTTTCATGAAGAGTAGCCAGCGTAAGAAGGGATGAGCACATTGATTTATTTTGTAACGGAGGATCGTTACATCAGCCCTATTCCTAGAAACACTTATGTGGAAAATATCTTTCGAGAAGACGAGCTGTTAGGCAACGCTCTGGCCAGTTTAGGTTATGAGCATAAGCGAGTTAGTTGGAGGGATAGTTCTATTGATTGGGGTAGGGCAGGCTGGGTATTGATACGAACGACTTGGGATTATTTTGACTACTTCGAGGAATTTAGTCACTGGTTAGGCCAACTCCCTGCGAAGGCTTGTATGAACCCCAAGGCTTTACTGAGCTGGAATACCGACAAACATTACCTATTAGATTTAGCTCAAAAAGGAATTCCTATTGTTCCCTCAACCATTATACCGAGGCAACACCCTGTTCCCTTGAGTGAGAGAGTCGCGGAATTAGGTTATTCACATATAATAGTAAAACCCACCATAGCCGGTGCAGCTCGTTTAACGTACCAACTAAAGAACGAGCAAATAGTGGCATTTGACCGGGATTTTACCAACTTAAACGCCAAAGAAGACTTTATCCTTCAACCTTTTGTGTCAAGCGTTACAAGTTTTGGAGAATTATCACTCATGGTTATGGGTGGGAAATGCACTCATGCGGTTCAAAAAAGGGTGAAAGTAGGGGATTTCAGAGTTCAGGACGATTTCGGAGGAACGGTGCATCATTTTTCTCTCACACCAGAACTTATTGAATTTGCTGAAATGGTCATTGGACTCATAGACCCAAAACCACTTTATGGGAGGGTCGATATCTTGCGAAACGATGCCGATCAATGGATAGTTTCTGAGGTAGAATTAATAGAGCCCGAACTATGGTTTCGTATTGCTCCAGAAGCGGTAGAGCACCTAGCAATGGCTATTCATAACCACATTCAACAACATCATGAGAACCACTCGAACCCGTAGTAGCGAAGGACTTTCTAGTGAATGGGATGTAGTTGTAATAGGTTCGGGAATGGGGGGATTGTCCGTAGCGAGTCTGCTAAGTACGGATGGGAAAAAAGTACTGGTTCTTGAAGCAGGCTTACATCCTGGTGGGTGTAGCTCCTCCTACACTAGGAAAGGCTATGTATTTGAGTCCGGTGCGACCACTTTAGTTGGATTTGATCCTGGTCAACCTATGAAATTTTTGGAAGAACATACGGGTATGCATATCCCAAGGCATGAATTAAACCCATCCATGTCGGTTTGGTTAGATAATCAAAAGCCGGTCATTCGAATGAAAGACAAGGCAGAGTGGGTAAATCATTGTATTAGTCATTTTGGCGAGGAAAAAGCGCAGCGAAAATTTTGGGATAAGTCATTTTATGTAGCAGAAAGAGTGTGGAATATTTCGTTGAAAAACATCTTTTTTCCACCGGCTAACCCATCAGATTTTTTTCGGTTAGCTCTCAATAATTCTCCTAAAGACCTTGCCCTACTACCATACATGCTACGTTCCGTTGCTCAGGTAGCTCGGTCTTGTGGAATAACCGAGGATCGATTTTACAGGTTTTTAAATGAACAGCTCATCATTACGGCTCAAGCGGGGGCTACTCAAACACCGTTCATATTTGGCGCAGCAGCCATTTGCTATCCTAATTCTAGTAATTTTTATGTACCTGGTGGTTTAATCGAGATGGCATTTACCTGTTTGGATCATCTTGAATCTAATCACGGACAGTGGCTTAATAAGCAAAAAGTTGTACAAATTAACCAGTACAAACAAGGGTATCGCATCAGAACCGATAGGAGACTCGAAGTGCAAGCGCCTATTGTCATATCTAACATACCACTTTGGAATATGCCGGATATAACCGATGGCGAAATGCGCGACTACTTTAAAAAAGAATCCGCTAAGTATACCGATGCTTGGGGAGCATTCACTATGGGTATTGCGTTAAGTGATACCCTGGCCGAGGAGTTATCCTTACACCATCAATTTCACTTAAACGAAGGGCATCCATACTCAGATTGGATTGCTCGTTCTTTCTTTGTTTCCATTTCTATGCGTGGCGATACCCAACGTGCGCCTGAAGGCCAAAGGGTGCTCAATGTCAGCACACATTGTTCGCCGGAAAAGTGGTTAGGATTAGATCAGGATAGCTACGAAAAAAAGAAGTTGGAGGTACAGGAGTACTTATTTGAGCAGGTGCAACAACGCCTTCCTGGGGCCGACCGTGCCGAATGCCTTCAACTGGATGCAGCTACCCCTAGGACTTGGGAGAAATGGGTGTATCGAAAAGATGGCCGAGTTGGAGGGATACCTCAATCCATGAAGCGTGCTGTTTGGGACTGGACCTCTCCTGTCACCCCTTTTAAGGGAATGTATTTGGTTGGGGACACCACCTATCCAGGTCAGGGAATTCCTGGCGTAACTTTAAGTGGTATTAACGTATATTACCGTATAGTAAAGGACTTTAAATAAAGGAATTCAATTTTGGACCAATTTCAGCCCAACACCCGTTTTTCAATATTTCCACCCGCAATCAAATACTTACTCATTGCTAATGCGATTGTATTTTTAGCGACTAAAAGTATATTTACGGGAGTGTGGACTCCATTGGGAGCGGTATTAGCCGAAAACTTCGCACTTTGGTCCATAGGAAATGGCTTTATGCCTTGGCAGCTATTTAGCTACATGTTTTTACATGCTGATATGGGGCATTTATTTTTCAACTTGTTAGCTTTGTGGATTTTTGGCCAATCTATCGAGCACCTATGGGGCACACGGCGATTTATTACTTATTATATGTTAACTGGTGTGGGAGCAGCCATTATTCACATGTTGGTGAGTGGCTATTTTACTTATACTATCGGAGCTTCGGGCGCCGTTTTTGGAATTTTATTAGCCTTCGGGATGATGTTTCCCAACCAGTACATTATCCTGTTGTTTCCACCTATACCCATAAAAGCGAAGTATTTTGTTGGAATTTATGGGGGTATAGAGTTGTTATCAGGCTTAACAAGACCTGATAGCGGAGTAGCGCACTTTGCTCACCTAGGGGGCTTAGTTGTTGGATTCATACTCATTAAATATTGGAAAATTAAGCGACCCGTACTTTAGGGAAGTCAACCATAACCCAGCTATTTAGCATTGCTACTAAACTATGGCCTACGATTCATTTGGTTCATCTGTAAAAAGAGGATTTTTGGCTATGCCTGTAGCCATAAGAGCCATTATTGGTATTAATACCGCTGTATTTTTTGTCCAAATTCTAAGCTCTATTCTTGGTATTTCACTCATTCAATGGTTAGCCTTTATACCTGACCTTGTTACGGCGGTTACTCAGCCGTGGAGGCTAGTAACCTATATGTTTACCCATTCACTGTTAAATCCATTTCATTTCATCTTTAACATGCTTTGGCTGTGGTGGATGGGACGGCCTGTTGAGGAGACTGTTGGGGCACACAGTTTTTTGAGCATCTATTTTGGGGCAGGATTGATAGGCGCTATGGTTGATATAGTTGTCAGCCTTGTTGGGGTAGCTAATCCAGTTATTGGTGCTTCTGGAGCTGTATATGGGGTAATGGTAGCATTTGCCATGTTATACCCTCGAACACCAATTATGCTGTTGTTGCTTCCACCATTGGAGGCTAGATATGTGGTAACCGGTATTATTGCACTCGATGTGTTGTTATTGAATTCAGGTGGTAATGTGGCACGATTTGTTCACTTAGGTGGAGCTCTAGGGGGCTATGGATTAATGAAATTTCGCCAAAATGGGGGGGATTTGAGTTTGGTTCCCCGGTACATCGAATATCTTTATTCTAAATACCTTTCCCCAATGTTATCATCTTTGTTTACATCGGTCAATAGTGGTGCTAAAACAAGAAAATCTAGTAATAGTGTCAACTCTTCAATGTACTCTTGGAAGGCCAAACAAGCTCAGCCAAACAGAAATCGGGCGAGCACAGGTCGTGGTGCGGTATCTAGTTCAGCAGGTATTAGTGACGCAGAAATTTTAGAAGAAGTAGAACAGAGTGAATTAGATGCCATATTGGACAAAATATCTAAAAGCGGCTATAACGCACTTAGTAATAAGGAAAAAAAGACGTTATTTGAATTGAGTAAGCGAAAAGAACCCTAATATGCAGCCAAATAAACGAAGAGATTCTATACAAGTAATGGTTGGTGATGTTCCCGTTGGTGGTGGTGCTCCCATCGTAGTCCAGTCGATGACCAACACTGATACCGCCGATATTGAAGCTACCATTGAGCAGGTAGACCAGTTACACTTAGCGGGTTCTGAATTAGTTCGCCTTACCGTGAATAACGAAGAAGCGGCAAATGCAGTACCCTATATAAAGGAGGGCTTAATCAACAAAGGAGTCATGGTTCCACTGATTGGAGACTTCCATTACAATGGCCATGTGTTGCTCAGTAAATATCCTGATATGGCTCAGGCTTTATCGAAATATCGCATTAATCCTGGAAATACAGGTACTAAAACACGTGATAAAAATTTTGCTACCATTGTTGAGCAAGCGATCAAGAATGATAAACCAGTACGCATTGGGGTAAATTGGGGTTCATTAGACCAACAGTTGCTGGCCGAAAAAATGGATCAAAACAATCAATTGTCTGTTCCAAAGTCAGCAAAAGAAGTTATGTTCCAGACTATGGTGGAAAGTGCTGTTCGATCCTCTCGTTTGGCCGAGGATGTAGGGCTAGCATCCGATAAAATCATTATCTCATGTAAAATGTCTGGGGTACAGGACGTTATTGAAGTATACTCTAGGTTAGCCAAAGAAATACCATATCCACTTCATGTAGGTTTAACAGAGGCAGGAATGGGAATGAAAGGGATGGTGGCTAGTTCAGCGGCTCTATCAGTTATTTTACAACAGGGAATTGGTGATACTATTAGGGTGTCTCTTACCCCAGCCCCAGGAGGTGATCGAAGCTTAGAGGTTAATGTTGCTCAACAAATACTACAATCCCTGCACATACGTAGTTTTACACCACAAGTAACGGCATGCCCAGGGTGTGGGAGAACAAAGAGCACCTACTTTCAAGAGCTAGCAGAAGAAATACAGCAGTATATCAAGGAATCTATGCCTATATGGAAGGAAGTTTATTCTGGCGTAGAAGAAATGGAAGTTGCCGTGATGGGTTGTGTGGTTAATGGTCCTGGCGAATCCAAAGCAGCAAATATTGGTATATCACTTCCAGGCACTTTTGAAGAGCCAAAAGCACCTATTTATATGGATGGAAAACATTACACTACCCTGAAGGGGGATCATATTGGGGAAGAGTTTAGAGCTATACTTAACGACTACATCATCCGAAATTACAGCAAAGTTTAGGCAACTGAATAGTTAGCGTATACATTCCAATCAAGTTAATTTCGCACAATACAACCTCTTATAAAATGTAAGCCCTTACATTAACGTAGGTAGACTGGCCTCATAAGTGCCAATAAAGCCGTTTTCTTTTTTTCAAACGAAAAATTTTGGCTTGAAAAATGTAAGCGCTTTCAGTATTATATCGTAAATAACCAAATAATAATACAGCGTGAAGTATAGTCGTTTAATTCTACTTGGAATTTTTTGTTGTTTTTTACTTATCCAGTGCACATATTCAAAGAATAAGAAGGTTGAGCTTATCTTGGCTGAAATTGACGGTTATGCGGTGTCTGAGGCTCACTTTATAACTAGCTACAAGGAGCTGTACTACCGAACGGGGCAATCCATAACTCCAGATCTATCAACCAGAAAAGCCGTCTTGGATTCCGAATTCAATACATATGTGCTGGCTGTGCACGCCATGGATCAAGGTTTAGATAAACGAGAAGATTTAGAGTTTTTAAAGGCTAGGATTCAGACACGGGTTTGGACCGAGGAATTCAGGCGTCAGTTGTTGTTGAGTGATTTAGAGGTGAATGAATCTGACCTGCGTGAGTATTTTGTCCGCTTTAACTCCAAAGTGAGAGCCTCCCATCTGTATGCTGAAACCCGTGAGGAAAGTGAGCGACTTTTAGCGCGACTAGAGGCGGGTGAATCTTTTGAGAAGCTAGCTGAAGAAGTATTTGGGACGCCCTATATGCAGGAAAATGGGGGCGATGTGGGGTTTTTTAGCACCGATGATATGGACGTTTCTTTTGAGGAAGCCGCATTTACAAACCCGCCGGGTAGCATTGTTGGGCCCGTTCAAACAGCCCAAGGATATAGTATTATTAAGGTAATGGACCGGGTTCAGAATCCCATATTGACCGAAGCTGATTTTCAGCGACAACTGCCAGAATTAGAACAATACGCTCGAAAAAAAATGGAAGAATTACAGGAGCGAAATCACTTGGGGGCCTTCATGGAGACCGTTTCGATAGATCAAGATTTCATAGAAGCCCTTTTAGATGAGATTAAAGGACAACAGGGTAGAGAATTGGGAATTAAGAGCATAATTCCACCAAACTGGAACGTAGATGATCCCATCTTACGACATAAATACTTTATTATGACCTTGGAAGATTGGGTGGCGCAATGGCAAATTACCCCTGTGGAATATCTTGAAGGCATTTCATCAGAGTATCATCTTAAATCGGTTCTAAGTGGTATGGCGTATCGGTCTTACATGAGTCAGCAGGCTTATGAAGCTGGAATTCCAGAACAACCAGCAGTTAAGGCATCTATTCAACAAACCTATTTGAATGCCTTGGCTCGGGAAGTTGAGAGTGAAATCAAAAAGTCAATCGAGTTCAGCCCTGCTGAATTATATACCACCTTTCAGGCGAATCCTGACCGCTTTATTCAACCAAAACAGGTGCTTCTACAGCGTATTGTAGTTTCCTCGGAGGAAAAAGCCGCACAGGTGTATGATGCACTTGAAAATGGTCAAGATTTTACGCGTATGGTTCAGCTTCACACCGAATCTAATGCAGATTTGATGGTTGATGGGATTATGAACTATGAGCAATGGGCTCGGTTAGGGCACTTAGGGCAAGAGTTGCAACAATTAGAGCAGAATTATGTCACCTTTCCTATAGCCTATCAGGCCAGTGAGTACCATATTTATAAGTGTTTGGATATAGTTGAAGCTCGTTCATTGCGATTCAATGAGGCCAAGGAAGCGGTTCAAGATATTTTATTAGAACAAAAATTTAGAGAAGCCAGGTCTTTACTAATTGATCAGGTAAAGATAAAGCATAATGCTTTCATCGATTTGGAACGTCTAGAGGAAATTAACATTGAAGTCTAAGAAAATGCGACTAGAAATAGCTAACTACATAGCTAGGTGGAAAACCGTACAATTATGGATTCTGAACCTATTTATAGGGGCACTTTTCACGGGCAATGCCCTTGCTCAATCTGGTAAAGTTACTGGAACACTCCTAGATGCGAACACAAAAGAACCCCTCATTGGGGCTACCGTTGGAATTAAAGGAACCACCATAGGAGCCATAACCAATGTAGATGGAAATTATCTAATGCTCAACGTTGCTCCAGGAACCTATGTGCTTGAAGCCCGGTATATTGGCTATGCAACTGTGGTGGTTCAAGATGTTATTGTTCGTACGGATCTAACAACTTATCAAGACTTTGAGCTAAGCTTGGAATCTTTTGAAGGAGAAGAAGTGGTGGTTGTGGCCGATCGACAGGCGGTTATTAAGGATATAACCAGCTCCGAAGCTCGCGTTAGTAGCGATGAAATTGCTAAATTACCCGTTCAAGAGATCACCGACATTGTTCAACTGCAAGCGGGTGTTAATGTGGGAAATGACGGGGGGATTCACATTCGAGGTGGACGTACTACGGAGGTTTCTTATGTGGTAGATGGGATTCGTGTGACCGATGATTATGACGGAAGTAACGGTCTGCGCCTAGAAAATGAGTCTATACAGGAACTTCAGGTCATCTCGGGCTCCTTTAACGCCGAGCATGGTCAGGCCCTATCCGGGGTAGTGAACGTGGTAACCAAAGCTGGAAACAATAATTTTGAAGCCTCTTTCAGGGGTTGGGGTGGAGGCTACATAGCTACTAACGAATCTCAGCTTTATGACGGTATTGGAATCGACTTAGCTAGTTTTAATCCTACCAGAATGTATAATTATACCGCTTCGGTTTCGGGTCCTATCATCCGGGACAAACTAACCTTTTTTGCAACTGCTCGAAAATTTCAAAACGAAGGATGGCTAAACGGGCGAAACGCCTACTCCCCACACGGAAAATATGTGGAGCGGGTACCATTAGGAACCGATTTGTCTACCTATCAAACATTATACGGTGAACGGATCGATTTATTCTTGCCATACTATACTGCTGACACGGTACTGGTGCAAGGACAAGAGTACTTAGAGATTCGGGACAATGGTACTCGAGATAGTAGCTTGGTGAGTATGAATCGTTTTCAGACCCAAAGTTTTCAAGGGAATTTGGAATTCAAGCCATTAACTTGGTTAAAATTCAACCTAATTGGTACCTATGCTCTTGAAGAAGGGGGTGGATTTGACTTTGGGAACCGCTTTGTGCCTAACGGGATGAACAATACCTACCGGAACAATTATTCGTTGAATTTCAAAACAACCATTACCCCTGCTGCAAATACCTTTGTAACGGTGAATCTTGCTAATAGGTTTAATGAGTACAATAGTTACTTGTACGAAGATCCATGGGACCCTCGGTACTTTAATTATGAAAACCTGTCTCATCCATTATTTGGAACTTCAAATGTGCTATATGGGAATCAAATTACTAGTGCAGGCCAATTCAATACCTATGGAACCAATAATTCTCGCTTTAACCGCTTCACCGATTCTTACATCGCTAAGGCCGAAATTTCTTCACAGATCAATGAACACCATTTTATAAAAGCAGGTATCAATGCTCAATTTGACGAGATCTTTTTTGAGAGTATTAGTTTAGCACCTTTGAGCCAACAGGGTGTGTCCATTCCAGAAGGAACCCCTCAGGAGCTCGTTGACAAAGGCCTTATAGAATTGGGTTATCCTGAAATAAATTCCCCTGGTTTTCAGCGATACACCGAAAGACCAAGAAATTACAGTGCATACATTCAGGATAAGGTTGAATACGATAATCTTATAATTAATGTAGGGGTGCGATTCGACTACTTTGACCCTAATACCAATGTACCAGCCGATCCAGAAGATCCAGATATTAATCTTCCTACAAAATCAGAAAATCTGTATACCGATACGAATGGGAATGGTCAACAAGACGAAGGAGAGCCCAGTCTAACCATCGCCGATCGTCAAACGTATTGGTGGAAAGCTGCACCCGCAAAATATCAAATTAGTCCCAGAATTGGAGTGGCCTATCCCATTAATGATGGCGGGGTGATTTATTTTTCCTACGGGTATTTCTTTCAAATGCCTTCCTACGACCGGTTATATACCAACAGTCAAATTTTACTTTCTCAAACAGGTGGCGATCAAGGTTTGTTTGGAAATCCAAACCTGGAAGCAGAAAAGTCCATTCAGTATGAATTAGGTTTAAAGCAGGAAATCTTTGATGGCACTGCTATTGAGCTAACTGGGTACTATAAAGATACCCGTGACTATGTTTCTTCTCGGCCACAAATTACTGGTGCTCCATCCATTACCTATGGAATTTACTATAACAGAGATTTTTCAAAATCGTTAGGGACCACCTTTGCTTTTAACCAATTTGTGAATCAGCGTTTTAATTTTGGGTTAGATTACACATTCAGTGTAGTTGAGGGAAGTAATAGTGATCCAGCCTCAGAGTATTTTGCGATACTAGCACAGGGTAGCCAAATAGATTCGACCAATCAATCCAATACCCTAACAAAAATTGTCCAACCCCTGAATTGGGATCGAACTCATATTATCAATGGGTCTATGTTCTTCACTGGCGATACGTGGGGAACCAATGTACTTGCTCGTTTTGCTTCTGGTACCCCTTATACCCCTGATCGTAATATCCCAGGTGTATTAGTGGGAGAGGTTGCATCAACCAGAGACTTGCGTAACACCGCACGATTGCCCAATCGTTTTACACTCGATATAAATACGTACAAAAATATTGACCTACAGGGAGACGCGCAGCTACAAGTCTTTTTTAATGTATATAACCTACTTGACACTAAGATAGTTAACGGGGTGTATTCCGATTCTGGATTGCCTACGCGTCCTTTACCCGCGCGAGTGATTCCTGGTGCTCATCCCGATTATTATAACAACCCAACCTTTTATGCTGAACCTCGAAGAGTCCAACTCGGAGTTCAATTTTCATTTTAAGTATGCGAATGAATCCTATGTCCTTTAAACACCTTTTTATCATACTATTCACTGCCTTATTTGGGTTATCAACTCCGGAAATCTTTGCACAAGTCACTGATTTTGAGCCAAGCGAAGAACGATCAGATTTTAACAATCGTAAAATATCCATTATGGATGGAAATAGATTAAGAGCTACCTATCATAACAATGGCCACGCAGGACGTAGAAATTCGGGGGCATTGAACGAATTGCTATTTGAATTCCCTAGAA